>NZ_JAUFRA010000005.1:0-774738 GCF_030410045.1 Marivivens donghaensis | reverse complement strand
GGGTGGAGCAGCCCGGTAGCTCGTCAGGCTCATAACCTGAAGGTCGTAGGTTCAAATCCTACCCCCGCAACCAAAACAAATTCTTCAATACATTCAGTGCCTAGTAACCCCAAAAAAGGGGCTGTCCGCGTTTGCCCCATCGAAAGCTGCAGTAACGCCGCTAGACCGCCTTTGCTCGTCAGTTTCGTTATAAATATCTATTCCAGAGTCACTCTTTCGGCCTAAAATATGTACCTGTTCTCATAGGATCATTTTACATTGAACGTCTAAGGCTATCACCGTTCCTTTACCTTCCAGATCAGGACCTCCCATGACCGCTCACTTGTTTCAGTTGCCCGAGGCTCTCACGGTCCCCGTAAAGGGTGAAACGGCGCAGTATCCTGTGGGACGTATCTTCTGTGTCGGGCGCAATTATGCTGCTCATGCCGAAGAGATGGGGTATGAGGTTGATCGCGAGGCTCCGTTCTATTTCACAAAGTCGTCCTCTGCTGCGATCCTGTCGGGTACGACGGCGGCTTATCCGCTGGGTACTGAAAATTACCATTACGAAATGGAATTGGCCTTGGTCATCGGGTCGGACGTTGCTCGAGCAACGCCTGATGAGGCGGTTGCTGCGATATATGGGTATTGCTGTGCGCTCGACATGACGCGCCGCGATTTGCAGCTGAAAGAACGGGTGAAACAGCGGCCTTGGGACTTGGGCAAGGACGTTGAACAGTCTGCTGTGTTTTCCACCATCACCAAGGCAACTGATTTTACGCCCGCCGATCAGCGCATCCATTTGTCGGTTAACGGCGACCTTAAACAGGACTCGTCGCTCTCCTTGCTTGTTCACAAGGTGGCAGACATAGTTGCTGATCTGTCCAAATATTATCACCTTCGTGCTGGCGATGTGATCCTAACGGGCACACCAGAAGGTGTCGGACCCGTCGTCCCAGGTGATGTGATTAGCGGTGGGATCGACGGGCTTGAACCGATTTCACTGACGATCGGTGCGTCGATTTGACCGCCAAGGTTTCCTTTCCGTAACGTTAGGAAACTATTGAACCCCAAATACTTGGGCGACCTAATAAGCGGGATGTTTGAGGGAGGACTTTATGGATATTTCGGGGCAGGTGGCCATCGTAACAGGTGGCGGCAGTGGTCTAGGTGCGGCAACGGCGCGGTATTTGGCATCCAAAGGCGCAAAGATCGGGATTCTGGACTTTGACGGTGCTGCAGGGGCAGCGGTCGCGTCCGAGGTGGGAGGTCTATCAGTTCAGGTTGATGTGGGCGATGCCGCGGAGGTCGAAGCCGCCATTGATACCATCGTATCTCAACTTGGCGCACCACGTGTCGTTGTGAATTGCGCTGGCATTGCGAATGCTGCTCGCATGGTGGGGCGTGAAGGTAAACTAGCCGTCGACCTGTTCGAGCGTGTGATCCGCGTCAACCTGATTGGCACATTCAACGTGATGTCTTATGCGACGCGGGCGATGATGGACCTGCCGTTACTCGAAAATGGTGAGCGTGGCGTGATCATCAACACCTCGTCCGCAGCCTATCAGGATGGTCAAGTGGGGCAGGCGGCCTATTCGGCGTCAAAGGGTGGCGTGGCGTCGATGTGTCTACCGCTGGCGCGTGAACTGGCGCAATCGGCCGTGCGTGTCATGGCGATTGCACCCGGTTTGTTCGGCACGCCAATGATGATGAGCCTACCGACAGAGGTCACTGACGCGATCATTAAAAACGTGCCGCACCCAGCGCGTCTCGGGCAGCCGGACGAGTTTGGCCTCTTGGTCAGCCAGATCATCGAGAACCCATATCTGAACGGTGAAGTGATCCGTCTAGATGGGGCGACGCGTCTGCCGCCGCGATAACGGCAGACAGAAGTAGCAAAAAGGGGCGCGGTTGCGCCCCTTTTCGTGTTTCTGGATATGGCGATCTTAGAACTGGCCGATCGACCAGAAGAACGTCTCGCCCGAGCTATCATCAACGCCGTCGTTGTCGGTCGACATCCATGTGGTGCCGTCTTGCATGATTGCCATGCCTTCGATCTTGTCGACAACGTAGCCGCCGTTCGATGCCAGATCAGGGATCAGGTCGTAGACGACTTCTTTGGTAACAACCGGCAGGTCGCCGCCCAGTGGTGCAGGCACCATTTCGGACAGAGCAACGCGGGTCACTTGCTTTACGACAGCATTCTCACCGATCTGGTTGTCGCGTTCGATCAGGTAAACGTAGTCGCCGTGAGCCTGAATTTCCGACAGGCCGATCCAGCCCGTTTTAACCGCGTCCAGCGGATAGCGAACTGCGCCCCATTCCTCGGTGGTGGTGTTATACGACACCAGTTTCACAAAGCCTTTGTCGTCGTCAGCCCACTCGCGCTGAACGGCCATCCAAAGGGTGTCGCCGACCAGAGTGATGCCTTCAAAACCAAAGCGTTTTTCAACAGCCAGAAGCTCTGCTGGAAGTGCGATTTCTTCTTTGATCTGGCCGTTGGCCTTCACGTGGTAGATCGCGTGGGGAACCAGACGGTCGGTGCGGCCTTCGGATGCGATCCAAAAACCGCCTTCGCCGTCCAGCGTGATGCCTTCCATGTCCATCTTCTGCGCCGGATAGCCTGCGCGGGTCACGTCAGTTGCTGCGATGATACGAGCAGGTGTTTGGCTCGGGTCGATGGTGAAGATGCGCGGCTGGTAGCCATAGAAGCTGTCGTTGACGGCGTAGATCATCCCGTCTTCGTCAGCGACCATGCCAGAGATTGCGCCCCAACCGATCAGTTCGTCAGCGCCTTCAGAGGTCAGCTGCGGGTAAGCTGCTGGTGCGTCCTGAAGTTCGTAGATCATGACGTGTGCACGTGCTGCGCCGTCTTCGCCAAGGTCAACTTCGTTCGCGGTAGCAAGAAGGCCGCGCTCTGGGATTGCAATCGCGCCCTCAGGCGAAATACCCGACGGCAGAACCTGTTTAAATACAGGGTTGGTCGCGTCGGTCACGTCGTAGACGGTGATGGTCGAGGCGCGTTCCGACAGGATAAAGGCGTAGGTGGTGTCGCCAAAGGTCGCGACTTCCATGCCTTCAGGCTCAACGCCTTTGGCATCGGAACGTTTGTCTGGGTAGTGGCCTGCTTGGATGATCGGGGTTTCAAAGGCGTTGCCAGATTCCCAAACCAAAGTGCCGTCTTTGTGGAACACTGTGACCGAACGCGAACCGCCGTCCATGTCGCCTTCGTTTGCGATCATAACGTGGTTGTCGTCGATCCACTGAAGGCCATCGGGCTCGCGTAGGCGACCAGGCTGGCTTTCGTTAAAGATCAGCGCGCCGCGTTCGTCGGTTGCGTCGATATTGACCAGATCAACAGAACCAGCCGAGAATTCGTTCTGAACCGAACCGTCAGCGTTCAGGATAACGATCGAGTTGTTTTCCTGCATTGTGACGGCGATTTCGCCGAGGCTGTTGACGTCGACGAACTCGGGCTCTGGATCTTCGGGTGCGATGTCGCTGAGGCCAGAGACGTCGATTTTTACGAGGCTATCGCAAGCCAATGCATCGCCAGAAAGACCAACGGTGACCATGTAGCCGGCAGGCATCTGGCCAACGCGACCGTCGCCGAGGTCTTCGTCACGTTCGTTTTCGATAGCGACCGTTACCATATCGCCAGCGTGGGTGTGCGCGGTCGAGTCAGGCTGACCGCCGAGGTCGCATTCACCAGTGACTGAACCGTCAGAGAGGTTTACAGAAACCAGCTTGCCCGACGGATTGGTGTAAGATTCAGAAGTGTTCACCGCAACGTAAGCGGTGTTGCCGACGACGGTTACAGAGGTCGGCTCTCCGCCCACGTCCACTTTGCCTTTGGCCTGCGGGTTTGTCGCGTCAGTGATGTCGATCAGACCAACAACGCCCAGCGGGCTGTCGGTATAGATTAATGTCATGCCATCGTCAGACGCGGCGATGATTTCGGCAGAGGATTCTGCAGAGGCATCGGCGTTGTTATGCGGCGTCGCAAACGATGCGATGCGGTTAAAGTTCATCTCTGCCGATGCTTGGCCAGCAGCCAAAGCGAGGATCGACGTAATGCAGACGGATTTAAAGGTCATGCGAAACTCTCTGTCGGAAATTGAAAGACAGAATTCGCATGAAGGGCCTGTGTAACCCCTGATTAAAGCAACGGTAACACTCCTGTAAAATCACAATCTACACGCTGTTTTGCAGTCTGCGGCCACGCGCTGAGGTGTCGTAAAACTGAATCTTTGCTGTCGCTAAAGGTTCATAGGCATGAGAATTTCCTGTCACAAACCATGCGTATCCCCCGTCGAAGCAAAACAGGGGATGGTATGCAACTCAACGTAAACAGCGTGACCAAGCGCTTCGGTGATAAAGCGGCAGTCGACAACATTTCTTTTTCTGTCGAAGGCGCGCAGTTCGTAGGCATCATTGGCCGCTCTGGTGCGGGTAAATCGACGTATCTGCGTATGATGAACCGCCTGACTGATGCGACCGAGGGTCAGATCGTTGTTGATGGCGTTGATGTGCTGGCACTGCAGGGCAAAGAGAAACGCGACTGGCAGAGCCAATGCGCGATGGTCTTCCAGCAGTTCAACCTTGTCCCGCGTATGGATGTTGTGTCGAACGTGTTGCATGGCCTTTTGGGTCGCCGTTCAACGCTGACCAGTGTGCTGAACCTTTGGTCGAGCCAAGACATCACCCGTGCCCTCGAAATTCTCGACCGCTTGGGTATCGCTGAACAGGCGGCAAAGCGGGCCGAGGCGTTGTCGGGTGGCCAACAGCAGCGTGTCGCCATTGCCCGTGCTCTGATGCAAGACCCCAAGATCATCCTTGCCGACGAACCGATTGCCTCGCTCGACCCGATGAACGCGCAGATCGTGATGGACACGCTCAAGCGCATCAACGTCGAAGACGGCCGCATGGTGATGGCGAACCTCCATACCCTCGATACGGCGCGTCGTTATTGCGACCGCGTGATCGGGATGCGGGACGGTCGCATCGTGTTTGATGGCACCCCTAGTCAACTGACCCAAGACGTTGCTCGCGACATCTACGGTGCAGACGAAAGCTTTTCCGAGAGTGCGACCTCGACAGAGATCGGGTCGCTGGCTCCTGCAACAGAATACGCAGCCGCACTATTGAGCGACTGAGTAGCCACAGGCAAAGGCCGCGTGATGGCCGCGCCAATTCGAATGATATGTTCCCTTTGGAGACGACCATGAAAAAGATCCTTTCCGTTGCACTCGCAACTACCGTTCTGGCTGGCGCTGCTGCCGCTCAGGAAATCACTGAATTCAACATCGGTATCCTCGGCGGTGAAAACGCGCAGGACCGTATGAACTCCTACGCTTGCCTTCAGAACTACGCATCTGAAGCACTCGGCGTTGACGTTAAACTCTTCGCTCCTGCTGACTACGACGGCGTTATCCAGGGTCTTCTGGGCGGCACCATCGACATGGCTTGGCTCGGCGCTTCGGGTTACGCAAAAGTTTACCTGACCGACCCTGATGCTGTTTCGCCAGTTCTGGTTAAAGCGAACCTCGACGGTTCTTACACCTACCATTCGATCGGTTTCGCACGCGCTGACAGCGGCATCACCTCGCTCGAAGACGTTCAGGGCAAAGTATTCGGCTTCGGTGATCCGAACTCCACCTCTGGCTTCCTGATCCCGTCGGTAGAAATTCCGCAGGCAACTGGCCACTCGATGGAATCCGGCGACTACTTCGGCGAAGTTCGCTTCACCGGCGGTCACGAGCAAACCATCGTTGCTGTTAACAACGGCGACATCGACGCGGGCGTGACCTGGGCTGACGGTCAGGGCAACTGGGAAGACGGCTACAACTCGGGCGCTCTGCGCAAAGCAGTTGACGCTGGCCTCGTTGACATGAACGACCTCGTTCAAATCTGGATGTCGAAACCGATCCCAGAAGGCCCTGTTGTTCTCCGCAACGCACTGCCGGAAGACGTAAAAGCAACCATGACCGCGCTGGTCGAAGGTCTGCAAGCTGCTGACCCAGATTGCGCATACGGCGTTGCTGCTGGCGATACCTCTGGTTTCGTTCCGATCACTCACGACTACTACGAAACCATCATCGAAGTACGTCGTCAGCAGATCGCTAACGGTTCCTAATCAAACCAATGACCCGAAGGCGGCATCAGTCTGCCTTCGGGTTTTTCATATCCGGGACATACTAATGACGGCACACACCGTATCTGGCACGGCAGAGTATCTCGCTCTGGTCCGCCGCCGCCGCCTTTATGGGGCCATTCTGGTCGCGCTCTTCTTTGTGCTTTTTGCGAGCGGGTTCACCGTTGCCGAAGATCGCAATGCAGGCGGATTTCTAGACGGTTTGCACCGCATTTTTGATTTCCCAAAAGAGATTTTCGCTGAGGCCTTCACGAACTGGCAGAACCTGCCGCGTCTGTTCGTGGCTGCAATCCCGTCCCTGATCGAGACCCTGAATATCGCAGCGATTGCAACTTTGTTCGGTGGCCTCTTGGGGATGGCTCTGGCCTTTTTGTCGACGCGTGGTCTGGCCCTTTGGCCGCGCCTGACACCCGTTTTCCGCCGCATCATGGATACCATGCGCGCTGTGCCTGAGATCGTTATCGCACTGGTTTTGATCTTCCTCTTGGGCGTCGGACCTGTCCCCGCGATGATCGCGATTGCGTTCCACACGGCGGGCGCATTGGGCAAACTGTTTTCCGAAGCGGCAGAAAACGTGGATTTGAAACCCGTTGAAGGCCTGGCGTCGGTCGGTGGCAATTGGTTCCAGCGCATCTGGTTCGGCGTGATGCCTCAGGTCGCGCCGAACTGGTCTTCCTACGCACTTTTGCGGTTCGAGATTAACATTCGCGCCTCGGCGATCCTTGGCTTCGTTGGGGCTGGTGGTTTGGGCTACGACCTGAAAACCGCGCTCCAGTGGGGGCAGGGGAAATACGATCAAGTGGTCGCGATTTTCGCGATCCTATTCCTGACCATCATGATCGTTGACCACTTGTCTGACCGTGCCCGTCAACGTCTGGTAAAGGGAGGGGCATTGGTATGACCACAGCATCCGAAAATTTCGATACCGTCGGTTTGAAGCAGTCCATTGAGGGCACTTTTCGGTTCCGCAAATGGCGCAGCATCGCGGTGCCCTTCGCGATTCTCGGTTACCTGATCTACGTGTTCTTCGCGTTCGACGTTGCGGGGCTCGCGTCTCGTGCGCGTCCAGAGAATGCTGCGGTCCTACTTGGTGACTTTTGGTCCTACAAGACCCACATCACGCGCGATAACCGGTCTGGTGACGTGGTTGCTTCGGTCGAGGGCGAACGCAAAGGGACATACCCTGCAGGCGAAGGCCCAGAATGGGTGGCGATGGGTGAAACCACGGCCATCTCACTCTACGGTGATGCGTCTGTTCAATATCTTCCTGAAAATACGGCCGTCATCAATGTTCCTGACTTTGGTGAAATCACGACCCAAGTGAATGCGCGCGCTGTGGTGCTCAGGCTCCCTGACGGTAAAGACATTCCAGAGTGGATGAGCGTCTCTCGCAATCGCGTGTCGATCGACCAAGGTAACTGGCGGTTCTCTATGACCCCCGCACGGACCGAAGTGTTCCGCTATCAAGCGGGCTGGGAGCTGTTCTTCTTTACCCTCGATAGTCCGTTCTACGGCAAATCAGTTGGAGAATTGATCGCGCTTGCCATCTGGGAGCCGCGTGTGACCGCAGAGCATTCCAACATCGTCGCGATGATCGACGGATTTTGGAACAACAAAATGTGGCGCCATGGCGATGTGTTCTGGGCGATGGGTGAAACGGTTCTGATGGCGTTCATCGGCACGATGGGGGCAGGGATGATCGCGTTCCCGCTGGCCTTTTTTGCGGCGTCGAACTTTGCGCCTGCGGTTTGGCTACGCCTCACATGCCGCCGACTGTTCGACTTCTTGCGCGGAGTTGATGGCCTGATCTGGACGGTCATTCTGTCCCGAGCGTTTGGCCCTGGTCCGATGACGGGTTCCTTGGCGATCCTGCTGACGGATACGGGCACCTTCGGGAAGACCTTCTCTGAGGCGCTGGAAAACATCGACAACAAACAGGTCGAAGGCATCCAGTCCACGGGCGCGAATATGATCCAACGGATGCGCTTTGGCGTGATCCCGCAGGTCCTCCCGCTGATCCTGTCGCAGCTTCTCTATTACTTTGAATCGAACACCCGTTCGGCCACTGTGATTGGTGCGCTTGTCGGTGGCGGTATCGGTCTTTTGCTGACGCAGGCGATCATCACGCAAAAGGACTGGGAAGAGGTGTGCTATTACATGATCCTAGTCGTACTGACGGTTATGATCATGGACACGATCTCGGGCTGGATCCGTAAGAAATTCATCAAAGGGTAATCATGCCGAAACTCTCTGCGACCGAACCGTTTGTTCACCCTGACTGCGAGATCGGCAATTCCACCTTTGGGGCCTATGTTGAAATCGGCAAAGGTAGCCGCGTTCTGAATTCGACGTTCGAGGATTATTCCTACTGTGACCGTTACGCTGACGTGGCGAACACGACGGTTGGTAAATTCGCGAATATCGCGGCCTTCACGCGGATTGGGCCGACGGATCACCCGTATCGGAATGCGGCGCAGCACCATTTCCTCTATCGGTCGTCCTATTATTTCGACGGCGTCGAGGATGATCCGGCGTTCTTTGAACACCGCGCATCACGGCGGAGCACGTTGGGCGCGGATTGCTGGATTGGGCATGGGGCGATCATCAAGCCAGAGATCACCATCGGCATCGGTGCCGTCGTCGCATCCGGCGCGGTCGTGACCAAGGACGTTTCGCCGTTCATGATCGTGGCGGGTGTTCCCGCACAGCCAGTGAAAATGCGGTTTGAACAGTCGGTCGCGGATCGGCTCTTGGACCTCGCGTGGTGGGATTGGCCCCATGATCGGCTCAAGGACGCATTGAATGACTTCCGCCGTTTGCGGGCAGAAGAGTTCCTAGAGCGTTACGAGGACTAATGTCCGTCGTTCGCAACGGTTAGCGCGACGCGATCACCGACAAACCAGCTTAACCCGTATTCAATCGGCACACCGTCGCGGTCGACGTTGATCGCTTCGGTCCGCAAAAGTGGTGATCCTTCGCTGACCTTTAACATGCCAGCACGCGGCCCTTTGGCGATGGTCGCGGTGATGCGGGTTGAATGGCGGGTGTAGTCGGTCACACCAAGCCGTTCGAGCGTTTTAGAAATCGACCGCTCGGTCTCCATGATCTGGGGGAGGTCCGCAAACCTTTGGGCGGGCAGGGCAGAAATAAAGTGACAGATGGGCAGGGCATCGCCCGACGAAATCCCTTCGAGCACATGGACCATATCAACGCCCAAAGCCTCGCGTTCTTCGGCTTTAGCAGGGCGTGTTTCGATGCGGATCACTTGCCGTGACGGAGCACGCCCCGTCGCTGCGATGTTCTGGTGAAACCGCACACGTGCGCCGAGCTGGTAGTCGGCAGGCGGGTTCGAAGCGACGAACACGCCAGACCCGCGCTGTGACACCGTTATCCCGTCTTCGTTCAGAGACGCGAGGGCATGGCGCACGGTGTGACGATTGACGCCGAACCGCGCCGATAGCTGCGCCTCAGTCGGGAGCTTTGTTCCTGCGGGATAAAGGCCTTCGCCAATTTCATCTTTTAGAGTTTGGGCAATCGACAGCCACACAGGATTTTTGCGTGTCATGAAACCTTCATTTGCGAAATGGCGACGAATCTAGCAATATTTGTCTAGTTGTATAGATAGGTAGACAAATCGTCAAGATGTCCACACTGACCACAGACACCCGCAAATCATACATGGGCCTACTGGCGCGTGCTCGCCCAGAGCGGCTCGAACAGTTGTTGCCCGATCTTCCTGCGCACGATTGGCTGCGCCGTCCCGAGATTGGCACAACGATGGTGCGCGGTCGGATCGGCGCGACAGGTGCGCCGTTTAACCTTGGCGAGATGACCGTGACGCGCTGTGCGCTCAAACTGTCCGATGGCACGGTTGGGCACGCTTATGTCCAAGGGCGCGATCAGGGCCACGCGACACGCGCGGCGATTGTTGATGCGCTGATGCAAACCGAAGGCGTGGAGCAAGTCGACGCGACCATCCTCGCGCCGCTTCGTGCGGAAGAGGCTGAGAAACGCACCTCTCGAGCAGAGAAAGCCGCAGCGACCAAGGTCGAGTTCTTCACAATGGTTCGAGGAGAAGACTGATGTTCGAAGCCGAAGTTCTATCGGGTGGATTTTCTAACCCAGCCCAAGACAGCGCCCGCGCATTTCGTGCCTGCCTCGACGCGATGGCCCGTCCGGGGCGTATCCAGCAGATCGCAGGCGCGGTCCCTCCCGCGCCTTTGTCGCCCGCCGCTGGCGCGATCCTTTTGACGCTCGCGGATGCGACGACACCGATTTTCATCGCCAAGAGCCACGATACTGAAGCCGTCCGCAGATGGATCGCGTTTCATTGCTCGGCCCCAGTCGTCGCGGCGAGTGATGCCGATTTCGCGATTGGCACGTGGGACGCGCTGCAGCCCGTATCGCAGTTCGCAATCGGCACGGCGGAATATCCAGATCGGTCTGCAACATTGATCGTCGAATGCGAGGATATTTCGGCACCGACGGCCACCCTTTCTGGCCCTGGGATCGAGACGACGCAGACCGCTTATCTGCCCAACCTCGACGCCTTTGTCGCAAACAGTGCGCAATTCCCGTTGGGTTTTGACTGTTACTTCACTGCGGGCAACCAACTGTCGGCCCTTCCGCGTAGCACGAAAGTGGAGGCACTCTGATGTATGTCGCAACCAAAGGCGGTGAACGCGCGATTGATGCGGCGCATCAGTGGCTCGCCGATGAACGGCGGGGGGATCGTTCTGTTCCTGAACTGAGCGTTGCCCAAATCCGCGAACAAATGGCACTGGCTGTGAACCGTGTGATGGCGGAAGGCTCGCTATACGATCCTGACCTTGCTGCACTGGCGATCAAACAGGCGCGGGGCGATCTGATTGAAGCAGTGTTCCTGATCCGCGCCTACCGCACGACCCTGCCGCGTTTTGGGGCGTCTGTTCCGGTCGAGACGGATCGCATGGACATCATTCGCCGCATTTCGGCAACGTTTAAGGACGCGCCGGGTGGTCAAATCCTCGGGCCGACCTTCGACTACACGCACCGTCTGCTCGATTTCAAACTCATGGCGGATGGCGAGGCACCAGAGGCGCTGCGCAAAGAGGCGGATGCCGTGGTCGCGCCGCATATCCTGCAGCTCCTCGATCAAGATGGGCTGATGGAACCGCTGACGGATGGCGACGAAACACCGCCTGACCTCACTCGCGAGCCTCTCGAAATGCCAGCAGATCGCCCGCTGCGTTTGCAGGCCTTGGCGCGTGGCGACGAAGGGTTTGTCCTGTCGATGGCCTATTCGACCCAGCGTGGCTACGGACGCACGCACGCCTTTGTCGGCGAATTGCGGATCGGCACTTGTGCAGTTGAGATGGAGATTCCTGAGCTGGGGTTTGCCGTTGAGATCGGAGAGATCGAACTGACCGAATGTGAGACGGTGAACCAATTCACAGGATCCAAATCCGAACCACCGCAATTCACGCGGGGCTACGGTTTGGTCATGGGCCAATCAGAGCGCAAGTCGATCTCGATGAGCCTCGTGGATCGTGCACTCCGTTGGGAAGAACTGGGCGAAGACAACGTCGGGGCGCCTGCCCAAGACGCGGAATTCGTCCTTTATCACTGTGACAATATTCAGGCGACGGGCTTCCTCGAGCATATCAAGCTGCCGCACTACGTGGACTTCCAATCCGAACTGGAACTCATCCGAAAACTCCGCCGCGAAGCTGCGGATGCTCAGGTCAAGGAGGCCGCAGAATGACGGATCAGGCCTATAACTTTGCCTATCTGGACGAGGCGACAAAGCGGATGATCCGCCGCGCGCTTCTCAAGGGCCTCGCGATCCCTGGCTATCAGGTGCCGTTTGCCAGCCGTGAAATGCCGATGCCCTATGGCTGGGGCACGGGCGGTGTGCAGGTCACGGCGGCGTGCCTGACGCCAGAGGATACTCTGAAGGTAATCGACCAAGGGGCTGATGATACGACGAACGCTGTATCGATCCGCAAATTCTTTGAGCGGACCGCGCAGGTTCAAACCTCGGAAACCACGGCAGAGGCGACCGTTATTCAGACCCGTCACCGCATTCCAGAGGTCGCACTGACCGAGGGCCAAATCCTCGTGTATCAGGTGCCGATCCCAGAGCCGCTCCGCTTCCTTGAGCCCCGCGAAAGCGAAACGCGTCGTATGCATGCGCTCGAAGAATACGGGCTGATGCATGTGAAGCTCTACGAGGATATCGCCCGCCACGGCGCGATTGCGACCTCTTACGCTTATCCCGTGAAGGTCGAGGGGCGCTATGTCATGGACCCGTCGCCGATCCCGAAATTTGATAACCCGAAACTGGGTGGCAATGCTGCGATCCAACTGTTCGGCGCTGGGCGTGAACAACGCATCTATGCGCTGCCGCCGTATACCGATGTCGTGAGCCTTGATTTCGAGGATCACCCCTTTGACCCAAGCAAGGCGGATCACGCCTGTGATCTTTGCGGGTCGGAGGTGAGCTACCTCGACGAAGTGATCACCGATGACAAAGGCAGCCGCATCTTTGTGTGTTCCGACACCAGTTATTGCACCACCCGTCAGGACGAGGGTCACACGGGCCGCTTGTCGCCAGAAGGAGAAGCGGCATGACCATGCATGATGTATCTCTCGATCAACCGCTTTTCCGCGTTGAAGGCCTAACCAAACGCTATGGTAAGCGGATCGGCTGTGCCGACGTCAGTTTCGACCTCTGGCCGGGTGAAGTGCTCGGCATTGTGGGGGAATCTGGGTCGGGTAAGTCGACGCTCTTGGGATGTTTGGCAGGGCATATGCAAGCGGACGAGGGAAAGATCCTCTACCGTGGGCGCAATACGCTGACCATGCCAGAGCCTGAACGTCGCGTGCTGTCCCGCACCGAATGGGCCTTTGTTCACCAGAACCCGCGCGATGGTTTGCGGATGGGTGTTTCGGCTGGCGGCAACGTGGGCGAACGTCTGATGGCGATTGGTGCGCGGAACTACGGTGACATCCGTGAAACCGCGGCCGATTGGCTGGGCCGCGTTGAGATTGCAGGCGAACGCATTGACGACCGTCCGCGCCAATTCTCGGGCGGGATGCAGCAGCGTTTGCAGATTGCACGGAACCTCGTCACTTCGCCCCGACTGGTGTTCATGGATGAACCAACAGGTGGTCTGGATGTGTCGGTGCAGGCGCGTCTTTTGGACCTTCTGCGGGGGCTCGTGCGTGACATGGGGCTCTCTGTGATTATCGTGACCCATGACCTTGCGGTTGCCCGCCTTTTGGCCGACCGTTTGATGGTGATGAAGGATGGCCACGTGATCGAACACGGGCTGACCGATCAGGTGCTCGATGATCCGCAGGCAGCCTATACCCAACTTCTTGTTTCTTCCGTCTTGCAGGTGTGACCATGATCGAGATCGAAAACCTCTCAAAAAGCTTCACCCTGCATAATCAAGGGGGCGCAGTCATTCCTGTCATGGCTGGTGCTCACCTGCGGGTCGAACCAGGGGAGTGTGTGGCGCTCACGGGTCAATCGGGCGCTGGTAAATCTACGCTTATGCGGATGATTTACGGGAACTACCTCGCAGCCTCTGGTTCGATCCGTATTGGAGGCGTCGATGTGGCCACCGTCACCCCGCGCGATATCATTCGCCTGCGCCGTGAAACGCTCGGTTATGTCAGCCAGTACCTTCGCGTGGTACCTCGTGTACCGACCCGCACGGTGGTCGCAGAGCCGCTGTTGGCCTTGGGCAAACCCGAAGGTGAGGCGCATGCGCGGGCTGAGGAATTGCTCACGATGCTCAATATCCCCGAACGGCTCTGGTCACTGTCGCCCACGACGTTTTCGGGGGGGGAACAGCAGCGCGTGAACATCGCACGCGGCTTTGCCCATGAATACCCCGCGATGCTCCTCGATGAACCGACAGCCAGTTTGGATGCACGGAACCGCGATGTGGTCCTGTCCTTGATCGAGGGTGCAAAGGCGCGGGGCGCGGCTATCATCGGGATTTTCCACGATGAGGGTGCGCGGAACCAAGTTTGTGACCGTGTGGTGGACGTGACAGGCTTTACGCCCAAGGCGGCCGCATGATCATCGCTGTCGTTGGGCCATCTGGCGCAGGTAAGGATACGTTGATCACGGGCGCTCTGTCTGCGCGGCCTGATATCCAATTCGTGCGTCGAGTGATTACCCGCCCGACTGAAGCGGGAAGCGAAGATTTCGAAGGCGTGACCTTTGATGAATTTGCTGCCCGTAAAGCTGACGGAGAGTTCGCCCTCGATTGGGAAGCGCATGGCCTATGCTATGGCATCCCAAAGGATCAGACGACGGCTCCCTTCGTGATGTTCAACGGATCGCGTCAGGCGCTGGGCCTCGCAAAGTCTGTTTTCCCTGGTTTACGGGTCATCGTCGTGACAGCCCCTGATCATATTCTCGCTGACCGCCTCTCTGCCCGTGGCCGTGAAACGCGCGCCGATATCGAAAACCGTCTCAAACGCGCAACGTTCGAATTGCCCGAAGGGATCGATGCAACTGTCGTCGTCAATGACGGCACCGAGGCCGAAGGCATCACGCGCTTCCTCGCGGTTCTTGCCGATTTCAAATGAAAATTTCCCGCGTGTCATATGGCTGTGACGCACCGATGCGATGTGACCTGTCTACGCCGACACCCGAATTCTAGGATGTACCAAATGACTGACACAATCCTTGCAAACGCAACTGTTGTTCTGCCCGAAACTGTGGTGGCGGGCACCGTTGTGATCCGTGATGGCGAAATCGCTGATATTAGCGAAGGGCGCTCTGTCCCGACGGGAGCGATCAACTGTGAGGGTGACCTCGTGATGCCAGGTTTGATCGAGCTGCACACCGACAACCTCGAACGGCACCTCGAACCTCGGCCCAAGGTCGATTGGCCCCATAAGGCCGCGATCATCGCGCACGATGCGGAGCTCTGCTCTGTCGGGATTACTACCGTGTTCGACGCCCTGCGCGTTGGGTCGGTGACGAAGAAGTCGGGTGACTACAAAAAATACGCGCGCGAGGTTGCGACCGAGCTTTTGGATATGCGGTCTCGCAATGCCTTGCGCATTTCGCACTATATTCACCTGCGTGCGGAAACCTGTTCTGAGACGCTGATCGAAGAGTTGGACAGCTTCACCGCCGAAGACCGCGTCGGGATCGTCAGCCTGATGGACCACACACCGGGGGCACGACAGTTTCGGAACCTTGATAAGTTGAAAGAATATTATCAGGGCAAGCATGGCATGTCGGATGATGACTTTGATGTTCATGTGTCCCATCAGTTGGCGCTGAAAGAGAAATTCGGTACCGCCCACGAGGCAGCGTCAGTTGAAGGCGCACGTCGTTTGGGGGCCGTACTGGCGAGCCATGACGACACCCTTGCTGAACACGTAGTGACGTCCAAGCAATACGGTGTGACCTTTGCAGAGTTTCCGACAACGATTGAGGCAGCGCAGGCCTGCAACGATCACGGAATCGCCGTGATGATGGGGGCGCCGAACTTGATCCGTGGTGGGTCGCACTCTGGCAATGTGGCTGCGCTTGTGTTGGCCGAGGCAGACCTCCTGGACATCGTGTCGTCGGATTACGTCCCCGGTGCGCTTTTATCCTCGGCTCTGTTGTTGGGCGATCTTTGGGGCGATGTAGCGCGTGGTGTTCGCACTGTTACCGCCGCACCGGCCAAGGCCGTCGGTCTAACCGATCGTGGTCGCATTGAGGTTGGGAAACGCGCTGACGTGATCCGTGTAAAACGGGTTGATGGCACAGGCACCATCCACGGTGTTTGGGTGAAGGGTCAGCGCGTCGGCTGATCCATCCCGCGGCTCTCCTAATTCTCTAAGCCCCGAACATATTGCTGGCATCTACTTCGAAAAGCTGGAGTAATCGGCACCTAGTGGGAACAGTCTAAAGGGGGAGCCGATGACACGGGTTTTAGCGTTTGGGGATAGTCTCACGTGGGGGCACCGCCCCGAAGATGCCGCACGACATGCGCCAGAGTTTCTGTGGCCTAACATCGTTGCAGGACGCCTTGGCGTCGAAGTGATCTCTGAGGCGCTGGGCGGTCGCACGACGGCATTTGATGATCACACGGGTCCCTGTGATCGCAACGGGTCTGTGGTGCTGCCGATCCTGTTGCAGAGTCATTCGCCGCTGGACCTCGTCGTAATTATGCTCGGCACGAATGACCTAAAGACCGACGTCTGTGGGTCCGCAACTGGGGCCACTGCGGGGATGAAACGGTTGGCGCAAATCATCCGGCATTATCCCTATGGCGCGTCCGGCTCTGTTCCGAAAATTCTATTCGTGGCACCTCCGCCCTGCGTGATTGGTCCAGATGGCAAAACGGGCAGCGGGCGAGATGTCGCGGAAACCCGACTGCTTGCTCCGATGTATAAAGCCGCCGCCGAGGAACTGGGCGTCGCGTTCTTTGACGCGGGCACGGTCGCGCAGGCGTCGCCGATTGATGGGGTGCATTTGGATGCTGCAAACACAGCGGCCATTGGTGACGCGCTCGTCGCACCGATCAAAGCTATTTTGGGTCTATGACGCAAAACCAGAGGCAGGCGGAGCAGTCCGTCTGTCGTCTAATCGTAATGTTGGGGAAAAGTGGCAGCCCGTAGGGAACTCTGGTGTTTGTTCCATTTAGGTGCATGAATTCCATATGTCCTTAATTTGTTGAGGTTTTTGCTTTCAATTTGTCTCATGATATGCATTCTGTAGTAAGGTGTTTGGCTACAATTGGTATACAGAATGGCCTTGAAGTTTCGTGAGTTGGAGGGGCTGGCTCAGCAGCACGAAGAGCAATGGGTCCCCGATGGCACCCCCAACCTTTATGTGTTTTGTAGGTCCTCTGGGCGGATGTCCTGGGTCTGCCGCATCACTATTGGGGGTAAGAGAACAAATCTCACGCTTGGCACGTGGCCTGACCTGAAAGCGGATGTGGCACGCCAGGTTACCGGTGTGATCAAGGGTTTGGTTGGGGCCGGTTATAGTGCGCAGGTTATCAAGTCTGCCTTAGGTGTGACTGTAGACCCAATTGCTCTGCAGCGTCTGGTGATCACTGGGCGATTGAGTGACCATGACGCCCCGCCAACTTTCGAGGAGGTTGCGCGTGATTGGTATGAAAACCATTTAAAGGCTGGTTTATCTGAAGGTGCTTACAAGCGTCAGGTAATCCAACAGCTCGAAGACTATGTTTTTCCGGCTTTGGGCACGCGACCTGTTAATCAAATTAAACGACGAGAGATCGTTGAGACTTTGAAAGATATCTGGCTCACTAAGCCGCCTTCAGGGAAGAAACTACGCGGCAATGTGGAGCGGATATTTGACTATGCCGTGGATCAGGAATTCTTGGAGTTTAATCCCTGTCCTCCAGTGCGCTCGATGCCCAAGCAGAATTACGTTGAGAAGCATTTCGACGCTTTGACGCCAGAGCAGGCCCCCGCGATGTGGCGCTGGTTAAATGACCACGTCGGATTGCGTGACCAAACTCGATATGGGCTGATGCTTGTATTGTTGACTGGTAAACGCTCAAGCGAGGTCCGTCATATGGAGTGGGGGCATATTGATCTCAATAGAGGCATTTGGACGACCCCTGCAGAGGGCATGAAGATGCGTAAAGAACATCGGCAGCCGTTGAGCCGTCAAGTTCTCGCACTTCTTCACGAACTTCAACAAGTTTCAGGTGGAAGACGATATGTGCTTGGGAATGCGAAGGACCGAGTGATGTCGGAGAATGCGATGCTTTATGCAATCAAAGAGTTCTCGGATGTAACGGTCCATGGATTGCGGGCTACTCTCGGGTCATGGATGGCTGAGAATGGTGTCCGCAAGATTGTCGCTGATTTTGTCAAAGCGCATCAGCCAAAATCATTTGACGTCGCCTATCAACGGTCTGATCTGTTGGAAGAGCGTCGCGATGTCCTGCAGAGGTGGGCGGATTATGTCAGCGCTGACTGATCGTATCAAAAAAAGCAAATTACGGCCAAGTTGGCGAGAGATGAGCCGGGATGAATTGGTGGCTGCGGTTCGGGCAGAACGTCAGGACCATCTTGTTCAAACAAATATCGATTGGGAGAGTATGCTCTTAAGTTTCCTGCGCAATAATGATGAAGCATTATTGAGCTTGGATTTTCACAGCACTCCGACAGAGGGAACGAAGCGCGCAGTCGCACGAGCCCTCAAAGAGCGTATTTCTGTGCCTCCTGACCTTCTTGCATGGCTCGGAGCTGAGATATTGGAGCCAGCTAAGAAGAAGCGAGGCAGGCGTCCAATGTCTTTTCGCAATCATGAGCTTAGGCGTCTGGTAAAGATTGTTCACGAGAATACGAACCTGCCAATTGATGATGCGAGCCATTTCGCGCCTGATACGGCAATTGCTGTGGTTGCAGAAGTGTTTGGGATGGAGCAGTCGACCGCGTTCGAAGCGTATTACGATTATAATAGATTGATAAATATAGAAAATGCTGAGGTCTCCCACGTAGGGAAAAAAGAAGGTTAATTATCCCGACGTCACAGACCCTTCGGGGGTGACTACGATGAGTCGCATAAAGTTCACCTTGCACAGGAGCTACTATGCGCCCAACTCGAATTATCCGCCTGAAAGAGGCCCTTTATCGCACAGGTTACACTCGTGCGGGCTGGTATCGCGCCATGCATCGCGATCCGCTCTTCCCACAACCTGTCAAACTAAGCCAGCGCTGCATCGGGTTTCGCGAGGCTGACATCGATGCATTGATTGAGCGTCTCTCTGCACAGCCTGTTTGAGGTTGGCTGGTCGCTGCAATCTCCCAATTTGCCACTTTAACGTTCCGTGAAAATTCAACTGAAACAGTTGGATGGACGGAAAACTTAACCTTAACGGAGGGACATTTATGTCTATCGACCACCACGCAAATCCGTTTGACCCAGAACAATTCCGTGTCAGTGACAGCTTAGGAATTACTGGCGATGGTATCAAAAAAGAACTGACCCATGTTCGCGTTGGTAAGCCTAAAAAATCTTCCTTCTTCCGCGCTCACCCAGATGAGATTTATCGTATTCCGGTAAGTGTTATTGCAGACGACAGTGGTGGCATGAAGGACGAGTATCTCGTCATGCCAAACATCGCGTTTCAATATGCTGAGGAAACCACACCGAAACTTCTCGTTCTGTGTGTAGACAAGATGGGCATACCGTTCCTCTGGCTCGCACCGCGCGTTGTAGACGACAGCCCAATGCGAACCAATCTGTGGAATGAGACGGCTTTGAAGGGACTTGAGCTCGCTCTTTCGAAATGGGTGCGCCTTTCGGCCAATATGCAAGAGGGTTGCTATACAGTGCACACCGCTGGAGCGGAGCCTGACCCAGTCTGGCCAGACCTTACGATGGCACAATTAATCGAGTTGGGTTTTGGAGAAGAGAAGATCATTCGTAGTGATCAGCATCCGCTCATACGCAAGCTGCTGGGGCGCGACTAATGGACTGGATGCAAATCTATAAATCGATCTTTGTGTTGGACTTTGAGTTCATAGCAAATGACGGTGAACGCCCAACTCCGGTTTGCATGGTGGTGACGAATGTCACCACCAACACCACGGAACAATATTGGATAGATGACCTCGATGAATGTCCCTTACCAACCGGTCCGGAGCATCTGTTCGTTGGCTACTTTGCATCTGCCGAATGGGGCTGCTTCTTGCAGCTGGGATGGGACATACCTGAGCGTATTATCGATCTATATGCTGAATACCGTTTACACATGAATGGCCGGGTTGCTCTTGCTCGGGGCAATGGGCTCATCAATGCTTGTAAGAGCTTTGGTATCAGTGCGATGGAAGCTTCGGAAAAGACTGCGATGCGAGACCTCATCTTAAGGGGCGGACCTTGGAGCGAGCAGGAACGTAAATCTATCCTCGATTATTGTGCAGCAGATGTAGAGATCACGGCAAAGCTCTTCTTGAAAATGTGGCCCATTTTTGCCCCAACAGAGGTAAAGCTTGGGCAAGCTTTGTTTAGGGGTCGATACACAGCAGCTGTCGCGCGCATGGAGCATGCTGGTGTCCCAATGGATGTAGGGCTTCACGCGCAGCTCGTAGAACGTTGGCCTTCCTTAAAAGATCGCCTGATTGCCGAAGTTGACAAGGACTATGGTGTGTATCAAGGCGCCGTCTTTAAGACATCTTTGTTTGAAGCGTGGCTAAAAACGCAGGCTATTTCTTGGCCTCGCACCGCAAATGGAAAGCCTAAGTTAGATGATGCAACGTTTCGCGATCTAGCGTTGAAGCATCCTCAGCTACGCGCTTTACGTGAATTGCGGAAGACAATGTCGCAAATGCAGACCCTTAAGCTTGCTGTCGGCAAGGATGGGCGCAACCGGACGTTACTTGGCCCCTTCGGGTCGAAGACCGGGCGCAACCAGCCGTCAACCACTCGCTTCATCTTTGGGAATGCGGCATGGCTTCGGTCGTTGATTAAGCCTGCTCCAGGGCGCGGCTTAGCCTATGTGGACTACTCCAGTCAGGAGATTGCAATCGCGGCAGCTTTGAGTGGCGATCAAAACATGTGGGCGGCATACAGCTCAGGCGACCCTTACATGGCATTCGCCATACAGGCTGGACTGGCGCCCGAGGGGGCAACGAAGGCAACCCACAAAGATATCCGTAATCAGTGCAAGCAAATTGTGCTGGGTGTTGGATATGGCATGGGTGCTGAAGCAATGGCGGGCGCAGGTGGCATTCATGTCGTTCAAGCGCGTGGGTTACTGCAAAGTCACAAGATGACTTATCGGGAGTTCTGGGCTTGGGCCGAAAGAAATCAGCTTCACGCGTTAATGCAAGACACTTTGCGCACCCCGTTGGGTTGGGAGATCAAGTTAGCTGATGACCCTGATCCAAATGAGAGAAGCTTGCTGAATTGGCCGATGCAATCAACCGGAGCTGATATCATGCGTTTGGCGGCGTGTCTGCTGACAGAGGCAGGTATCGAGGTCTGTTGTCCTGTCCATGACGCGTTCTTGGTTGGATATTCTTTGGGAGATCAGGAGCGGGTTGTTCGGGAAACCTGTAATTTGATGGTTGAAGCTTCCCGAATTGTTTTAGGCGCTGAGTATCCCTGTCGGGTGGATGTCGAGGCGATCAGTTACCCAGACCGATATTCCGACGAGCGTGGTGAGGCGATGTTCGCGCAGGTCTCACGGCTTCTCGAGTAAGTGCACACAAAGGCTGGTTTCGGCCCAAGGGTAGGCCGAAACCTTCCGACCCGGTGTAACTTACTCAATTACTTAACCTTAATTATATAAGGGTCTCTCCAGATGGCTCGTCCTTACAGAACTTCAGCCCGTTACCTATGTCTGCATTTAGATGGGTGTCATCATATTGTGCCGGATTGGTTGATGGTCTTTTTTGAGATTGCTCGTCAGGTGAAGGTCCAGAAGATTGATGTGGGTGGCCAGCTGACGTTGCGTTCACCAATTTGGAAATCTGCGGGCGTGGAGAGTTTAGATCGCCGAAAGAAAATATTGGCGCATCTCGAGACTAAAATCCCCTCTGACATTCTTCGCTTTGATAGAGGGAGAGGGCGGTCACCAGTTGCTTTTATCGGGCCGAATTTAATGGCTTGCCTGAGCGGCGCGTAGCGGCTCTCTGGTGCGTGTGGTGTGTGGGTCGATGGCGGGTGGCTAAGATTACAGCTTGCCTCTCTAGCGCCCCTCTCACGAGCCCTACGGGTCCTTCTGGAAGAGCCGCGTTGCGAGTGGTTCGGGCCGCTGACTTTGGCTAGCGATGGGGTGTCCTATAGGGAGGTCAACAGGCCCCTCGGAAATTAAGCGAGCCGGTGAATTACTTTTGGGTCACCAAAGAACCTCTGGTTCGAATCTTGTTGCCACCGCCATTTCCCCTTTACAAAACTTACAACTAAATGCGCTTGTCGAAATTTCCTTTTGTATCCAAAGGGACTTAGCGGCGCTCAAGGGGCTGCTGAGAACAAATATTTGGTCAAAATCGTTCTCAACCGTCGATTTGTCTCAAAACCAACGAACCTCGTGGGTTTGAGGTCGTTGGTCAAAAGTTGTTTATTATTAGCATCTTGGGGAAATCTTATTTTACTAAAGTTTTAGATTAAAAGTCCTTGCCAATCGATCCAATAAAATTAGCGAATGGTTTGGCTATATTGAGGAAAATTTATGGCCTTGGGTACGTAGCGGCCGTTCGTGCCGTCCGTAGCGAAAGTCGGGACTTTTCATATTTGTTGAGCATGTTTTCGATCTATCGTGTCGCCTCAAATTAACTCTTTTGAGAACAGAGCCGTTACGACACTGAAGCTACCCCAATAAAAGTATTAGGACGCATAGGCGACGGTTGTGCCCCATGATTCGCATGACGTAGCCAGTTCTGATGCAAGTGGGTGATCAGTAAAGAGGGTATCGATAGCAGAAAGTGAGGCTATCCGTGCTGGTGCACTGCGAACGAATTTGGTGTGATCGGCGACCAGAAACGTTTTGCGCGATTGCCGGATGATGGTCTGGCTAACGCTTACCTCCTGGATGTCGAAGTCCAACAGGTCTCCGTCCGCATCAAGAGCCGAACACCCTATCACGGCCAAATCGAATTTGAATTGCCGAATCGTGTCGGCGGCCAGATTGCCGATCAACCCGCCATCGGCCCTGCGCAGGCTACCGCCTGTGACAAGGATTTCGCAATGCGGGTTTGCCACCAGAATATTCGCCACGTTCATATTATTGGTTACCACCATCAGATTGCGGTGGTTCATCAATTCACGCGCAACAGCCTCGGTCGAGGTGCCTATATTGAGGAAAAGCGAGATATCGTTCGGAATGTGGCTCGCGCAGGTGCGGGCAATCGCCTGTTTGGTGCTGGAATTCAGGACCCTGCGTTCTTCATAACCGATGTTCGTTGTCCCCGATGGCAGTACCGCGCCACCATGCACCCGTTCCAATTGCCCTGCCTCGGCCAGATAGGTGAGGTCGCGCCGGATGGTTTGCAATGTCACTCCGAAATGTGCGGCTAGCCCGTCGACGGTGACTTTGCCGTCACGGCGGGCGATCTCGAGCATTTCAGGATGACGAAACGTCTGCGACATGGGTTCGTGTGCTTTCGAGTTGTGGGCTTATCCCTTCAGAAAGCCAAAGATAATGTCGAATGCAACCGGAATCGCAATTTTTTAGCGTCGAATTAGAATAAAACCGAAAATTCAGTTGCGTAGCGCTCCTCTGCTGAAGATAAAGCGAACAAATTCGCGCATTTGGGGGATTCTCATGGACCAACAGTCCGAACAAGTGACCGACCTGTTCATCATCGGGGGTGGCATCAATGGGTGCGGGATTGCGCGGGATGCTTCGGGACGTGGGTATTCTGTGACCCTGGCCGAAATGGACGATCTTGCGTCGGCAACCTCGTCGGCTTCGACGAAGCTGTTTCATGGCGGGCTGCGCTACCTGGAATATTTCGAATTCCGTCTGGTGAAAGAGGCGCTCATCGAACGGGAAATCCTCTTGAAGGCTATGCCGCATATCAGTTGGGCCATGCGATTTGTGTTGCCTTATCATAAAGATATGCTGTTCGAGTCCGATACGCCTGCGTCGCGGCTGTTGCGATTGGTCATGCCATGGATGAAGGGGCGGCGACCCGGTTGGCTGATCCGATTGGGGTTGTTCCTCTACGACAATCTGGGTGGGCGCGAGGTTCTGCTGGGGACTAAGACGATAGGTCTGCAGGGCACAGCCGAAGGTGCCCCGCTGAATGCGCGGTTCGAAAAGGCCTATGAATATTCGGATTGCTGGGTCGAGGATTCACGGCTCGTCGCGCTTAATGCCCGAGATGCCGAAATGCGTGGTGCGATGATACTGACGCGGACCAAAGTGGTTTCGGCGGTGCGCGAAGGCGATCTTTGGCGCATCGAAACGAGCAATAACGAAAATGGGGCAACCGCTATCCATTATGCGCGGATGCTGGTGAATGCCGCCGGTCCATGGGTTGGCAACGTGATCCACAACGTCGCGCGGCTGGAAACAAAAGACAACGTCAGGCTCGTACGCGGGAGCCATATCGTCACACGCAAACTCTATGACCACGATAAATGTTACTTCTTTCAGGGTCAGGATGGACGGATCATCTTCGCAATTCCCTATGAAACCGATTTTACTTTGATTGGCACGACCGATGCCGAACATGCCGATGCTAACGATCCGGCGGTCTGCACAGAAGCCGAGCGGGACTATCTGATCGGGTTTGCGAACGGCTATTTCGAAAAGCAGATCACTCCTGGTGACGTCGTCTGGACCTATTCCGGTGTGCGGCCGCTTTATGATGACGGGGCCAGCAGCGCGACAGCCGCCACCCGCGACTATACCCTGCGAGTGGATCGTAACGGTGCGCCGGTTCTGAATATTTTCGGTGGTAAAATCACCACCTACCGGCGTCTGGCGGAAAGTGCACTTGAGCAGATAAATGAGTGTTTGCAGCAACATAATCGACCTTGGACTGCTGGTGTTCCCCTGGCGGGCGGCGATTTTGATGCCGACGAGTTCGATGCTCTGGTCGCGGACCTCTTGGCGCGGTTCGAGTTCCTGGATGATCGCTGGGCGCGGCGGTTGGTTCGGGCCTATGGCACAGAGGCGCAGGATATCCTGGCTGGTGCGGAGACTGCCGAAGATCTGGGTCGGAATTTCGGCGCGAGTCTGACAGAAGCAGAGGTGATCTGGCTAATCGAGCATGAATTTGCCCAAACCGCCGAAGACATTCTCTGGCGGCGGAGTAAACTGGGCTTGCGCATGACAGCCGGAGAAATAGCTGCTCTGGAGGCGTGGTTGAGGGAGGAAAAATGACATTCATTTTGGCGATTGATCAGGGCACGACCTCTACGCGGGCGATTGTGTTCAATCAGGCCTTGTCCGTGGTTGCCTCGGCGCAGGAAGAGTTTCCGCAGATCTATCCGGCGAGCGGTTGGGTCGAACATGATCCTGCTGATCTTTGGGCGACCACGGCTGCAACATGCCGTGCGGCCATCGAACGGGCTGGTATCTCTATTGGGGATGTGGCCTCGATCGGGTTGACCAACCAACGCGAAACCACGCTGGTCTGGGACCGCAAAACCGGCAAACCGGTCTACAACGCTATCGTCTGGCAAGACCGCCGGACCGTGCAATTCTGTGCCGGACTGCGTGCCGAAGGGTTTGAGGAGACGGTAACAGACCGGACCGGTTTACTCTTGGACCCTTACTTTTCCGGCACAAAACTGTCGTGGATCCTCGACAATGTTGATGGTGCAAGGGCGCGAGCAGAGAAGGGCGAGTTGGCCTTTGGCACTGTGGACAGCTGGCTGGTCTGGAACCTGACAGGCGGCAAACGCCATGTCACGGACGCCACGAACGCAGCTCGTACAATGCTTTACGATATCCGCAATGGTCGGTGGTCAAAAACAATTTGCGACAGCCTCGGCGTGCCAATTGATATGCTGCCCGAGGTTCTGGATTGCGCGGCCGACTTTGGTGAAACCCGTGCCGACCTATTTGGGAGATCGATTCCGATCACGGGCATTGCGGGCGATCAGCAGGCGGCGACTGTCGGGCAGGCCTGCTTCGAGCCGGGTATGATGAAGTCGACCTATGGCACGGGGTGCTTTGCGCTTTTGAATACGGGGTCTGTTCCAGTGCGGTCGAACAACCGACTCCTTACTACGATTGCCTATCAGATAGACGGCAAGACTACCTACGCCCTCGAAGGGTCGATCTTTATCGCCGGTGCGGCTGTTCAGTGGCTTCGCGACGGTTTGAAGATCATCCGTGATGCAAAAGAAACCCAGCCGCTTGCCGAACAGGCCGATTTAGAGCAGGGGGTGATGCTTGTCCCTGCCTTTACCGGACTGGGCGCGCCCTATTGGAATGCCGAATGCCGTGGCGCCGTGTTGGGGTTGACCCGCAATTCCGGCCCTGCGGAATTCGCTCGGGCTGCGCTGGAAAGTGTGGGCTTTCAGACCCGTGACCTGCTCGAGGCGATGAAGACCGATTGGGGTGGCGACGGGCGGACTACGCTGCGGGTCGATGGTGGGATGAGCGCGTCGGATTTCACGATGCAGTTCGTGGCCGATATTATCGATGTGCCGGTCGACCGGCCAACCGTGCTGGAAACCACCGCAAAAGGAGCGGCATGGCTGGCCGGTTACAAGGCCGGCATCTATCCATCGCCCACCGGTTTCGCGGCATCCTGGGCGCGGGACCGGCAGTTTGTACCGGTGATGGACAGTCAGGATCGCGACGCCAGATACGGCCGATGGAAACGGGCCGTCACCGCGACGATGGCGTTTTGAACAAAGATGCCGGAACCTTGGTCCGGCATCTTTGTTTTAGTGAAGGACGATTTGCGTTTCGACGGGATCAAAGCGCGGGGTTTTCACCGTGATCGTGACGGTACCCGCGCCGGTTGGGCGAAGCCAGAAACCGGCTGTCCCACCGGCAAGAACGGTGGTCTCGGGGCCGATCAGCGTGGCAGGGCCGTCCAGCGTGACCGTGACTGGATCGTTCAGGAACATCAATTTGTGGCCCGCCTGATCGAGTGCGCGGACAATCACACGGATTTCGCCATCCTCGGCTGCGGCTTCGGTGACATCGGGCGCAACAATCAGCCTTTGCGGCAGGTTGTCGGCAGGATAGACATGTTCCGCGACCGCTTTGCCGTCTACGAAACCGGTGACGCGGCCTGCGTGCCAGCTTTGCCCCCAACTGCCCAGTTCCTCGGCCGAGAAGTGGCGATCGTCGATGATAACCGGCGGGTGCTCGAGATGCGGGAACCGTTCGCGATCAGGGCCGACGCGTTTGACAACGTTGGCATAGGACAGTTCGACCTCGTCGCAGTTTGTGAGGATCACCAATGGCAACACGCCGCCAATGTTGCGTTCCCCACGCGCCCAGACGGTGACGGGTTCCATCACGATGCCTTCGGATGGGGCTTTCTGACTGGCATAGACATAGGCCGCAAATTTCGGTTCGCGGAAAATCGTCATCACGCCGTGATGGCAGATACGGTCGCCCGCGCCGAAATCCTTGTGGGTGTTATAGTCGAACATGCACCAGCCGATGCAGCCCGCAATCCGGTCGTCGCCCATCGCCGCGTTGAGAACATCGGCGTGCCGCAGCACGTGTTCGGTCTGACGCTCTTCGGGATCGCCCGCTTTGGTCGGATACATGTGACCGTTATATTCGGTGACAAGATAAGGAACGTTGCGATCCAGACCTGTTACTTCCTTTTGGCCGCGCAGCGGAGTGCGCGGGCGGTTGTTGCCCGGCATCTCGAATTCGCCAAGCACGAAGTCGTTCATTGTGTAAACGTCTTCAAGCAGTTCGCTATCCGGAATGCAGCGCACGCCGCCGGTCGGTCGGGTGGTGTCCAGTGCCTTGGCGGCGACGTTGGTGCGGATATAGAAATCGTGGTCATCGGGGCTTTCGTTGATGCGGACGCCCCAGATGATGATCGACGGGTGGTTCCAGTCGCGCCGGATCATCCGTTCGACGTTGGCCACCGATTCATCCTTCCAGCTTTCGCCGCCGATGTGCTGCCAGCCAGGGATTTCCTCGAACACGAGGAGGCCGATTTCGTCACAGCGATCCAGGAAGTAATGGCTTTGAGGATAATGCGAGGTGCGCACGATGTTGCACGCCAGATCGTATTTCAGGATCTCGGCGTCCTTTTCCTGCGACCGCTTGCCTTGGGCATAGCCGGAATAGGGGAACGACTGGTGGCGGTTCAGGCCGCGCAGTTTCAGCGGTTCGCCATTCAAAAGGAATCCGTTCGGGGTCCATTCGACTGACCGGAAACCAAACCGTTCGATCACCCGATCGCCCGAGGGGATCGCCACTTCGGCCGTGTAAAGCGCCGGATCAGTGGTGGACCACAGGCGGGCCGCGAGGCCGGTGATCGTCACGGTGCCGTTGCCGGTCGCTTGACCGATTGCAATGCCTTCCGCATCGCAGATCGTGACGGTCGCCTCTTCATCGGTATCGACCAGCACTCGCACGGTTTTGGTGGCGGCGAGCACATCCGGCGTTTCGATCTTGACGCTCCGGATACGCGACGCGGGAAATTCGCAAAGCCAGCAATCGCGGTAGATGCCCGCGTAGGTCAGGTAGTCGATCCGACCTCCGAACGGCGGGATTTTCGGATTTTCCGATCCGTCGATCCGCACCGTGACAAGGTTGCGGCCTTGCACCAGTGGCACGGTGAATGGGGTGTAGCCATCGCGGTGACGCGTGACCAGTTCGCCGTTGACCCAAACATGCGCATCGGCCATCGCTGCGTCAAAGCGAAGCTCTGCGACCATATCCGACATGTTGTCGATCACCCGCTGGTAGGTGAATGTCTTCCAATAGGAGGTTTCGTCGAAATAGTTCAGCGGCAGGTCGACTGCGTTGTGGGGGAGTGTCACGCTTTCGCCGCTGACCGGTTGCGTTGTCCAAGCTGCGTCAAAACCGCAGGCAAACGTCCAGTCGTCGTTCAGTTTTGTTTCGGCACGCATCATATCACCATTCTGCAAAGCTGCCGTCGGCATGGCGCCAGACGGGGTTGCGCCAGCGGTGGCCTTCTGTGGCCGCGCGGCGGACTTTCTCTTCGTTTACTTCGATGCCAAGGCCCGGTCCCTGCGGGATCGCGACAAAGCCGTCCTTGTACTCAAACACGCTGCGATCCACGATGTAATCCAACAGATCCGAACCCTGATTGTAGTGGATGCCCAACGACTGTTCCTGAATGAACGCGTTGTAGCAGACGGCATCCAGTTGCAGGTTGGCCGCAAGCGCGATGGGCCCAAGGGGACAATGGAGCGCGACTGCCACATCATGTGCTTCTGCCATTGCGGCGATCTTGAAGGTTTCTGTGATACCGCCCGAGTGGCTCGGGTCGGGTTGGATGATGTCCACATAGCCTTGCTGGAGGATGGTCTTGAAATCCCAGCGCGAATAAAGCCGCTCGCCCAAGGCGATCGGGGTCGAACAATGGTTGGCGATTTCTTTCAGCGCTTCGACATGTTCGGACAGCACCGGTTCTTCGATGAACATCAGGCGGAACGGTTCGAGTTCCTTGGTCAGCACCTTTGCCATCGGACGGTGTACGCGACCGTGGAAATCGATGCCGATTCCGAAATCTTGTCCCATCTCGTCGCGAATCGCCTGAACACGTTCCAGAACCTGATCGACCTTGTCGTAGGTGTCGATGATCTGGAGTTCTTCGGTCCCGTTCATTTTCACAGCGGTGAAGCCACGATCCGCACATTCGCGGGCCATACGGGCCGTATCGCCCGGACGGTCGCCGCCGATCCAGCTATAGACGCGGATCTTGTCCCGCTGTTGGCCACCCAGAAGTGCATGGACCGGCACGCCGAGGGCCTTGCCTTTGATATCCCAGAGCGCCTGATCGATCCCCGCGATGGCTGACATATGGATGCCGCCGCCGCGATAGAAACCGGCTCGATACATGACCGTCCAGTGATCCTGAATAAACGTAGGGTCTTTGCCGATGAGGTAGTCCGACATTTCGTCCACGCAAGCGGCAACAGTCTGCGCGCGGCCTTCTAGAACGGGTTCACCCCATCCGCAAATGCCTTCGTCTGTGTTGATTTTGACAAAGCACCAGCGCGGCGGGACGATAAAGGTTTCGATAGACGTGATTTTCATTTGGGTCTCCGATCAGTCGGTGAATGGGTCGGTCAGATGGTAAGCTCCACTCAGGAACGCATCCGCGACAAGGGTAAATGGAGACAGATCGACATCGCTTTGGCCCGCTGCAATGAGGTCGCGAAAGCGCGCGTAAAGTCCCGCATATTCGCGGTTCTCTCCTTGCGCGACAATTACACCGTCGATGCTTGCAAACGCACCACCCTGATCCAGAACGAGGGTGCCTTCGGTTGTCTCGAACGTGATCCGCCAGAACTCGTCGCCGGTTTCCCGCCAGTCAAAATTCGCAGTGATCGGGGTAGAGCCCGATTTCATCACAAGGTCTGCTGCAATTGGGGTTTGGCGACCGATAGGGACGTAGAGGTCCGCTTTTGTCATTAAGACATCTTTGACGAGGGCTGTCAGGATGGACAGGGCGTTGATGCCAGGATCAAAGACCCCCAGGCCGCCTGCTTGCCAGATCCATTCCTGTCCAGGATGCCATTTGCGCACGTCCTCGCGCCAATCGATATGGATGGAGCGGATTGTTTTGCCTGCCAGCCACGATCTGACAAAAGGAACCGCTGCTGCTTCGCGCGAATGCCATGTCGCGAAGAGCGTCACGCCCTGGCGGACGGCTTCACGGCGTAGGGCGTCCAACTCGGAAAGGGTCGCGCCCGGGGGCTTTTCCAGCATCAGATGACGGCCAGACTCCAGCGCCGCCATAGCTTGTTCGAACCTGCCCTGAGGCGGGGTGCACAGCGTGATCGCGTTCAACGACGGCTCAATCGCCAGCATCGTATGGATGTTGGTATAGCTTTGTACGTCTGCTGTCGCGTTGCGGCTTGCGACCGCGCAAAGGTCGATACCATCCGTCGCGGCGATGGCAGGCAGGTGCTGTGCTCGCGCGATGGTGCCAAGGCCGACCAGCCCGATTCGGAGCGACATCAGCGCAACCGCAGTTCGGTTTTCGCGTCGAACAGATAGGCGCGCGCGGGATCGAATGTGACACCCATGCGATCCCCCATTTTGACGGCGGCCTTTGTGCGATCCTCGACGATCAGTGTTTCTCCCGTCGCGGCACGTAGGTGGATGTAGGACACACCGCCGAGTGCCTCGACCAGTTCAACGGTCATGGAGCCGTCGTTGGTCACGGTCAGTAATTCGGGGCGTAGGCCCACGGTTATATCGGCCCCGGCTTCAGGAAGCGTGATCGCGGTTGGGAAAGAGGCATCGAAGGCAGCGACGTTGACGGCACCTTTCAAGGCCTGACCTTTGAGAAAGTTCATCGATGGCGAACCGATGAACCCGGCCACAAATTTGTTGTCGGGATCTTCATACAGCTGCATCGGTGCGCCGACCTGTTCGATATGGCCCGCGCGCAGGACGACGATTTTGTCGGCCATGGTCATCGCTTCGACCTGGTCGTGGGTTACATAGATCATCGTCGCGCCGATTTCGCGGTGCAGGCGGGCGATCTCGGTCCGCATTTCCACGCGCAGTTCCGCATCAAGGTTCGACAGGGGTTCGTCGAACAGGAACACCTTGGGGCCGCGGACAATAGCGCGACCGATGGCAACGCGCTGGCGCTGGCCACCCGAAAGTGCGGCCGGTTTGCGATCCATCAGCGGGTCAAGTTTCAGGATACGCGCGGCTTCATCAACTTTGGACTTGATCTCCGCTTTGGGATGGCCGGTCATTTTAAGGCCGAAACCCATGTTTTCGCGCACCGTCATATGAGGGTACAAAGCATAGGTCTGGAACACCATGGCAACGCCACGGTCGGCGGCATCCGCGTGGGTGACATTATCCCCGCCGATCTCGACCTGACCGTCCGTCGTGGTTTCAAGTCCGGCAATCATACGCAGCAATGTGGATTTGCCGCAGCCCGAAGGCCCGACGAAAACGCAGAACTCGCCATGTTCGATGTCCAGATCGACCCCGTGGATCACTTCGACCTCGCCAAATCGTTTGACGATATTTCTGAGCGTTACTCCTGACACTTAATGTCCTCCCAAGCGTATTATTTCTGTTCCGGGAACCGCCAGGCATTGGCGGCGTCGGCAATTTTGGCGGCGGTTTCGCGCACGAGCGGTGCGTAGGACATCAGTCGCGCGCGGTCTGATGCGTCGGCGGTCGTGATGGATAGCGCGCCCATGATCCGACCGGCAGACGACAATATCGGAGCGGCGATGCAGCGGATACCCATTTCGTGTTCTTCGTCATCCCACGCGAACCCACGGGCGCGGATGTTGGCAAGTTCGGCCCGCAGGCTTTCGTCGGTGGTCAGTGTGTTCGCGGTAAAGCGGTGGAACGACTGGCGCGAAATGGCATCGGCGAGTTTCTCTTCGGGCAGGTGGGCCAGCATCGCCTTGCCGACGCCTGTGCAATAGGCGGGGCCGATCTTGCCCGATTGCGAGAACATCTCGACAGGGCGTTTGGCGTTCCGCTTGTCCACGTATAGCACCATTCCCTGATCCAACTGGGCAAGGTGGATGGTTTCGCCGGTGGCTGCCGACAGGGCATCCAGATCCGGCGCGGCAATCGGGGCAAGGCTGCTTTGCGCCCACGCAGCATGGGCCAGACGCACTAGTCGCAGGCCCGGCGCATAGGTCTGCCGATCCTCGTCATAGTTCAACATGCCCTGATTGGTCAGCGACTGGATGAAACGGAAAAGCGTTGCTTTCGGCAGGCCGGCCTTGGGCATCAGTTCCGAAAACCGGACGGGGCGCCCTAATTCCGCAACAAGGTCCAGCACCGCAAGCGTACGGCCTACGGTTCCATCCTGTTTCGATTTCTGTGGATCGGCGTCAGCCATGGCTCCCCTCCATTTGACTGTTGACAGCTTGGTTGATTCGCGACAATGTTTCAATATCCAAAATTTGGTTCCATAATGTGAAACCTAGCATATTGAATCATGGATCATCAAGGGAGGATAATGATGAAAGCGATGAAAACTTTTGCCGTAGCTGCGCTGATAGCTTCGGTCGCTGTTCCGGCACTCGCAGAGCAGCGTACACTTGTGTTCAACACGGATGCGTCGGATCCTGCGCCGAAGGCCGCGTTTGAACAGTTGGTGGCTGATTTCGAGGCCGCCTACCCGGAGATCGACGTTGTCGTGAACACCTTCGACCACGAAGGCTACAAGACCGCGATCCGCAACTTCCTGACCGCAGACAGCCCTGACCTTGCCAACTGGTACGCCGGTAACCGTATGCGTCCGTTCGTTGAAGTAGGTCAGTTCATCGACGTTTCCGACGTCTGGGCGGAAAATGGACTGTACGAGAGCCTTGGTTCGGCTCTGTCGTCGATGACCATCGATGGCAAGCAGTGGGGCGTGCCTTATACCTACTACCAGTGGGGCATCTACTACAACAAAGACGCTTACGCGAAAGCAGGCGTGGACGCTGCCTCGATCAAGACCTGGGATGATTTCATCTCGGCTTGTGAAAAGTTCCAGGCGGCTGGCATCGACTGTCTGACCACCGGTTCCAAGGCCCTCTGGCCGATCGCCGGTATCTTTGACTACCTCGACCTGCGCACCAACGGTTACGACTTCCACATGCAGCTGACCAGCGGCGACATCGCGTGGACCGATGATCGCGTGAAGGCCGTCTTTGCCGAATGGGCCAAGGTTCTGCCGTATACCACTGCAAACCACGCCGCGATTGACTGGCAGGATGCTGTGTCGAACATCGTTCAAGGATCGGCTGCGAACTACGTCATTGGCAACTTTGCCGTGGCCGCGTTCAAAGACGGTGGTCTGACCAACGACAATCTCGGCTTTATGCAGTTCCCGGAAATCACCCCGGGTCTGGCACGCGCCGAAGAAGCTCCGACCGACACCATTCACATTCCGGCCGGTGCCAAGAACGTCGAAGACGCTAAACTGTTCCTTGCCTTCCTTGCTTCGTCGGAAGTGCAGACCAAGATGAACGGTACCCTCGGTCAGTTGCCTATTAATAGCGGTTCAAGCGTGGGTGACGATCCCTACCTTGCTGCTGGCTTCGAGATGCTCTCGACCGCAGACGGCGGCATCGCCCAGTTCTTTGATCGTGATGCTCCGGCTGAAATGGCAAAGGCAGGTATGGAAGGCTTCCAGGAATTCATGGTCAAGCCGGAACGTCTAGATGATATCCTTGAGCGCCTCGAAAAAGTACGAGTCCGCGTCTATCAATAAAAGCAATAACGGAGGGTGGTTTTGGCTGCCCTCCGGCCTTCAAGACGACTGGGAGAAAGTCCAAGAATGTCCGCTTCAACCGATTCCCTAAATTCCCGCCGGCGGCCTCGTGCGTTTGCGCCGTGGCTTTTTTTGGCCCCCGGTATGGCGATGTTCCTCTTTTATGTGATTATCCCGATTTTCCAGTCGCTCTGGGTGTCTTTCTATGATTGGGACGGGCTGAGTGACGCCAAATGGATCGGTATCGCGAATTATCTAGAACTTCTGGACGACGATGCGTTTTACACTAGCCTGAAAAACAACATCATTTGGCTTGTACTATACATGCTGTCGGTTCCAGCGGGGCTGATGATTGCTCTGTTTCTTAACCAGACCGTCCGCGGTATCCGCATTTACAAATCGCTGTTCTTCTTCCCGTTCGTGATTTCGCAAGTTGTCGTCGGCTTGATCTTTTCGTGGTTCTATGCCCCGGGCTTCGGTCTTTTGTATAAACTGATCGAACTGGTGACCGGGCAGGGCGTCGCTATTCTGGCGGACGAGAACCTTGTCACCTATGGCATTATCGCGGCGGGCCTCTGGCCGCAGATCGCCTATTGTATGATCCTGTATCTGACCGGCCTGAACGCCGTTGCGTCCGACCAGATCGAGGCCGCGCGTCTGGACGGTGCCAAGGGATGGAGGATGCTCTGGTACGTTGTGATCCCGCAACTGCGCCCCGCGACCTTTATCGCGATTGTGGTGACGGTGATCGGCGCGTTGCGCAGCTTTGACCTTGTTTCCATTATGACGTCCGGCGGTCCCTTCGGGTCGAGCCGCGTCCTGTCCTATTTCATGTATGAACAGGCCCTGTCCGAATACGGCTACCGTATGGGCTATGGTGCGGCCATTGCCGTTGTTCTGTTCGCCATCATGATTATCTTCATTTCGGGCTTCATCTGGAAGATGTGGCGCGACGAAAAAGGAGTGCGCTGATGTTTCCGCGTCCCATTCAGAGCATGTCGCCTGCGTCGAAGGTGGCTTATAAGATCGCGCTTCCGGTGATGTTGGTCCTGTGGCTTTTGCCGTTACTTGGCGTGGCCATGACGTCGATCCGCCCGTCTGGCGACCTTGCTGCGGGGAACTACTTTGGCATCCCGTCTCGGTTGGCGTTCGACAACTACCTGACTGTGTTCCGCAACACCGATTTGGAGCGCTATCTGCTCAATAGCTTCAAGGTGACGATCCCGACCGTGATCGGAGCGGTCGGCCTGTCGTGCCTGACCGGTTTTGCCTTGGCAATCTACAAGTTCAAGTCGAACCTGATCCTGTTCTTCATTTTCGTGGCAGGGAACTTTGTTCCGTCCCAGATCCTGATGGTGCCGGTCCGTGACCTGACCGTCAGCATGGGCATGTACAACACTACCATGGGACTTGCGCTGTTCCACATCGCGTTCCAGACCGGTTTCTGTACGCTGTTCATGCGCAACTTCATCAAGGCGCTGCCGTTCGAACTGGTCGAGGCGGCCCGCGTCGAGGGTGTCAGCGAATGGCAGATTTTCCGCCATGTCGTGATGCCGCTGATGCGGCCGGCAATCGCGGCGCTTTCGGTGCTGGTGTTCACCTTCATCTGGAACGACTTTTTCTGGGCGATGGTTCTGACCACCGGTGCTGCGACCCAACCGATCACGGCAGGTCTGAACAGTCTGAACGGACAATGGATTGCCGCGTGGCACCTTGTGTCGGCGGGGTCGATCCTTGCCGCGCTGCCGCCGGTTCTGATGTTCTTCCTTATGCAGCGCCACTTTATTGCGGGCCTGACCCTTGGAGCCGTGAAATGATGCAGGTCTGGAAACTCGAAGACCAACGCCAGACGCTGGTTTTGGCGTCGGAAGACGGGCGAATGCCCTCGGTCGTCTATTGGGGCGGGAAACTTCCCAAAGGCGAGGATCTGGCGGTGCTAGCGCAAGCTACGCGCCTTGATGTGACCAGCGGTATGCTGGACCGGTCGCCGGACCTGTCAATCTGTCCAGAGGTCTCGCAAAGCTTTTCCGGTCAGCCCGGTCTAGCGATCCGCTCCGAAGACGGAACGCCGCTGCGCCCACGTTTCGCTCTGGAGTCTGTGGACAATACAGATGACACCCTGACGGTGACGGCAAGGGATGCAGCGCTAGGGTTGACCTATCGGGCGGTCTTCACGTTGGTCCATTCGACCAGCGTGATCGAGGCGCGGTCGGAGATTGGCTCTCTCTCTCCGATTTGGCTGGATTGGCTGGCTGCGCCTGTTTTCCCAGCACCGCAACTGGCCGACAGGATGATCGATTTTTCCGGCCGCTGGTGTGGCGAGTTCCAGCGGGTCGATACCCCCTGGACACCGGGCGCGCGCTTGCGGGATAATCGCACCGGCCGCACAGGACATGAATATTTCCCCGCGATTATTCTGCCGGTCGGTGATGCGCGAAACACGGCTGGCGAGGTGGTGGCATTCCATTACGGTTGGTCCGGAGGGCACCGTATGGTGGCCGAGGAGTTGCCCGATGGACGCAGGCAGATCCAGTTCGGCCATGCGCCTGGAACACACCTTGCGACGGGCACGTCTTTCGCTTCGGCCACGGTGTTTGCGGCGAGGTCCGAGGATGGCATGAACGGCTGTGCCGTCGCATTCCAGCGCCACTTGCGGGATCATGTCGTGCGTTGGCCGCATCCCGACCGTCCGCGTCCTGTACATTATAACTGCTGGGAAGCGATCTATTTCGATCACAAGCTCGACGAACTGAAAGAGATTGCAGAGCGGGCTGCCGCACTTGGCGCGGAACGGTTCGTACTGGACGATGGCTGGTTCGGGCGACGAGATGATGACACCAGTTCGCTGGGTGATTGGGACATCGATGCGCGCAAATATCCCGATGGTCTTGATCCGCTTGTCAGTCATGTCAAATCACTGGGCATGACTTTCGGAATCTGGTTCGAACCCGAGATGGTCAATCCTGACAGTGATCTTTATCGAGCGCACCCCGACTGGGCGCTGGGGGATGCTGACCAGATTACGGGTAGGCAGCAGCTTGTTCTGGATATGTCGAATCCCGCGGTGGTTGAATATTTATATAGAAAGATCGCCGCGGTACTGTCGGTTTACGACGTTGATTATATCAAATGGGACCACAACCGCGTTCTTCCCTACCCCGACGCCGCACAGGCTGAGGGCACTTGGGAGTTGTTGGAACGTCTTGGGTGTGATTTCCCTGAAGTTGAGATCGAAAGCTGTTCTTCGGGCGGTGGACGAATTGATTTTGGGATTCTCGGCCGGACCCAGCGGGTCTGGCTGTCGGATAGTAATGACGCGATTGAGCGGCTCCGCATCCAGCACGAAGCTGCTCTTTTCCTTCCGATGGCCGTTACCGGTAGCCACGTGGGGCCGCGCCATTGCCATACTTCAGGCCGGGTGATCGATATTCATGTGCGGGCCTGGGTTGCTGCGCAGCGACATATGGGTTTCGAAATGGACCCCCGCGAATTAACCGATGACGAAGCGGTCGTTCTGAAAGACGTTACTGCGTGGTGGAAGACCAACCGCAACTGGACCATTGCCGCAGACATCTTGCGTCTCGATTCGGTCGATCCCGAGGTCACGGCGGAACTACAGCGAGCGGCTGATGGTAGCCGGTTTATTGTGTTTGTCGGACAAACGGGTACCTCGGCGCAGGTTCTGCCGCGTCCCTTACGTCTGTCTGGGTTGGAAGTCGATGCGATGTATAAAGTCGCTCTGCTGGACTCGGTTGGTAACAATCCGGCCTCGCGCAAAGGTGTGACACTGTCGACCGCACCTGTAGTCCTGTCCGGCCGGTTCCTAATGCAACAGGGCTTGTCCTTGCCAAAATGTTTCCCCCAGTCCATTTGGGTTGTTGAAGGAGAGCGGGTATGATCCGCCCCGAATGGATAGCCGCAGACTGGGGTACCACCAATCTCAGGATCTGGGCGATGGATGGCGACAGGATTCTCGAAAGTCGGTCATCTACTGATGGGATGGGAGTTCTCAAGCCGGATCAGTATCCCGCGGTTCTTGCGCGAGTTATTGATGGATGGGGCAAGGCGCCGGTTATTGCTTGCGGAATGGTCGGTTCGCGTCAGGGTTGGCGTGAAGCACCTTACACGGCCACGCCTACTTTAGTTTCGCCTCATCTGGTTGCCGTGCCTGGTCAGGATGTCTGGATTGTCAGCGGTGTTAAGCAGATGGACCCACCCGATGTTATGCGGGGTGAAGAGACCCAGATCGCAGGCCTTTTAAAGAGATTGCCCACCTTTTCCGGGACGGTTTGTTTGCCTGGTACACATACAAAATGGGTGCGAGTTGAAGATGGTGAGATAATCAGTTTTCAGAGTTTTATGACGGGTGAGTTGTATTCTCTTTTGAGTAATCAGTCTGTGTTGCGGCACTCTGTTGGGGATGGAAATGATCCCGCCGAGTTCATGAGGGCCGTCAAGGAGGCGCTGGCCGATCCAACAGCCAGTTTCGGCAGGCTTTTCCAACTGCGTGCGGGTGGACTTGTTGGAGATTTGACGCGCGAGAAAGCTGGTGATCGGTTGTCAGGGCTCTTGATCGGTTGGGAACTTGCAAGTGCGAAGCGGTATTGGGATGAACATGAAGTCATGGTGATTGGTGCTCCACGTTTGTTCGCGTTGTATCACGAAGCGTTGCAGGGCATCGGTGCGGCATCTTCCGTAATGTCAGGGGAAGACGCCACGCTCGCAGGATTATGTGCGGCTTGGTCGAACCTTAAGGATACTTTATGACAAGAAATATTATTGCCATTCTGCGCGGAATAACTCCAGATGAGGCTTTGGAAGTCGCGGCAGTATTAATAGATGCGGGTGTGACCAAGATTGAAGTTCCGCTCAACTCACCAGATCCGATTTCCAGTATTGCCAGAATGCAGAAACAGTTTGGTGAAGAGGCACTAATCGGAGCCGGTACAGTGATTTCGGTGTCGCAAGTTGCGCAGGTTGCTGCAACCGGTGCGCGACTAATAGTGTCGCCAAATAACGATCCATCAGTCATTAGGGCAACAAAGGCTGCAAATATGCTGAGTTTCCCGGGGATCATGACACCGACAGAAGTGTTTTCTGCTCTGGCGTCTGGGGCTGATGGTCTGAAATTGTTCCCGGGTGAAGTGATTGGGCCAGTTGGTCTAAAAGCAATGAGAGCGGTAATTCCGCAGGAGGTGCCATTGTTCGCTGTTGGCGGCGTATCGGCCCAAAATATGGGCGACTGGATCCGTTCTGGCGCTGCAGGTTTCGGCATTGGGTCTTCAATCTATAAGCCGGGGGATAGCACTACTGTAATTGCCCGTAAGGCACGTGAAATTGTGGATGCGTGGGATGCTGTCCAATGATGTTCGATCCGACACCTTGTGAACTTGGTGAGGGCGCCTTGTGGCACGATGGCCGGCAAAGCCTATTTTGGTTCGACATAATGAACCGGAAGCTGTTTGAAAGAACTCTCGATGGTCACGTTTCGGTTTTTGAGTTTGATCATTTGACTAGTGCTGCGGCCATTGTCGACGACAATAGTTTACTGGTCGCATCAGAGATTGCCTTGTCCATTTTGGATCTTGAGACCGGCAATCTTTCGTTCGTTACAAATCTTGAAGCTGATGATGATGTCACAAGATCAAACGATGGACGCGCTGACCCTTTTGGTGGTTTTTGGATAGGAACTATGGGCAAGAATGCTGAAAAAGGTGCAGGATCTATATGGCGTTTTTATAGAGGTGAACTGAAGCGCCTTTACACGGATCTCACAATAACGAACTCTATTTGTTTTTGCCCAAAAGGTAAAACCGCCTACTTTGCTGATACGATATCTGGCCAGATTATGAGCGTGTCATTAGACACAGAGGGATGGCCTGTTGGCACTCCAGATGTGTTTGTTGACCTTCGTGAACACGGCCTCAACCCCGACGGTGCAGTTACCGATCGTGATGGAAACCTCTGGTCTGCGCAATGGGGCGCATCTCGTGTAGCCTGCTATAGTCCCAATGGAACGTTTCTGCGGTCTGTTTCTTTTCCAGCCAGCCACACTTCTTGTCCTACATTTGGTGGGGTAGAGTTTGACACACTATTTGTCACGACGGCACGCGAAGGGCTGGCGGAACCAAATGACGTGGATGGCGCGGTATATGCCGCTCCGTTCACCGCAGTAGGATTGCCAAGTGCTCGCGTGATCCTTTGAAACGGCACCGTTTACACATGAAAGCACCGCTTTGGGGGAGTTTAAGTCGATATTTTAGATGTAGAAAATTTGTACGTCTTGGGCGAGAGCATTTGATTTCTTTTAGAGTATTGTGGAATTGCTTCAAAGCACAGCGAAGACCGCATTCCGCCGATGTCGTTGCGTAAGCATGCTCAGACAATAGCTCAGACTATTCGACTGCGTTTACCTGGTACTCTTCCCCAATAAGACGCTCGGCAGTGAACCTGTCGGTGATTAGCAGGTCGATGACGCCGGTACGCAGAGCCCCGCGAATGGCGTCAGTCTTGCTTTCCCCACCAGCTAAGGCCATCACGCGATCTACCTTTGCAAGTTCGTCAAGTGTCATGCCGATAACCCGATCATCCAACGGTGTCTTTACCGTTTTACCGTCACTGTCAAAGAAACGAAGACTGGTATCGCCGACACCACCCGCCTCAGTTACATCTGCCAATTCGCGTGAAGAAAATACGTTGCCGCTTCGTGATAGCATCGAAGATGGCTCAGCCAAGCTGGCAAACACGTCTCCGTATCCCTCCAACTTGATGGCTCTGCCCCTGTCGCCGCTACGATCGAAAAAGACGCTGGAGGTGCAGAACAAGCGGACTGATGTAAATGCTGAAAGCGGTCATTGGCTGCCCCTTGAGTCAATGACCGCTTCTCTAATTGGGCATCTTGGTCAAGCTCGTTTTCTTTCATTCGTCAGAAGGATCGTTTTTCCGGGTCACGCTTCTCTTCGCAGTCTGGATTGGCGTTCGAAGGGCGCCGCTGCATGCATGCGTCGGATTGGTAGTGGAGAGCCCCGCTTTCCGGCGCGCTTCAAGTTGCGCAGCAGACATTTTCGGCTTCATCCACACACCTCGTCCGGATGGACGATCCCGTTCAGGTCAGGTGGTGGGCTATTGGGTCATGCCTGGCCTCCCACTTTTTCCTGACGGAATTCTGTGCCGTCGATCCACATTCGATGGAGAAGAACGGCGAGTTTACGGGCGACGGCCACAACGGCTCGACGCCGACCTTTGGTGCGCATTAGGCGCATGCCCCATGACTTTATCTGCGATCCGGCCATCGTTCGCATGAGCAACGCATTTGCAGCAGCGTAAAGCGTCGCTCGGACATTCTGATCACCGGCCTTGGAGATACGACCTGGGTTGTCATGTTCGCCGGACTGGTATCGCCTCGGCGTGAGGCCAAAGTGCGCGGCTACTGTGCGAGAACGTTTGAACCGATTGGGGTCATCGACCGCTGCTTTGAATGTGAGAGCCGCGATCGGGCCCACACCAGGCACCGTCATCATCCGCATACAGACCTCGTCTTGCGACGCCGCATGCTTCACCCGTCGATCCAGTTCAAGATAATGCTGGAATAGGACGGCACGTGCATCGAGCAACGGAATGACCGCATGCGCGAGAACTTCATCCATCTCGATCATGGGCCTAACGAGATCGTCGAAGCTACCGTGCTTAACGGTCCGGGGAAGGCGAACACCAAATATCTTCAGCAAACCACGCACTTCGTTTGCCAAGTCCATTGTTTTCTTCAACAAGGCCTTTCTGGTGCTCAGCAGAGCCCGTAGCCCGTGCGCCTCTCGGCTCTTCATATGCACCGGGCTGAACCAACCCGTCCGCAAAATCTGAGCAATGCCTTTCGCGTCCGTCTTGTCAGTCTTATTCCGCATCGCTGAAAGTGCAGCACTGACCTGGCGAGCCTCCATGCACACGATCTCGAAGCCCTTGTCTTTCAGGCCGAAGAAGAGGTACTGGCTCAGCGCACCAGCCTCAAAGCCGATCCGCACTATCGGGTGGCCGAACGCGTTCAGGCAATTGACGATTTCATCGACCTCACACGGGAGCTCTCGCTCCATGCAAACCTTGCCACGACCGTCCAAAATGCAAAGCGCGCAAGACCGAAGCGACACATCCAAACCAACGAAGTATTCCATTTTCTGTCTCCCTCTTCTCACAGCAATGCTGCGATCTTAACGGGAGCTCGACCTTTGAGTAGGGTCAGCCCAATTACGCATGCTCTCCGCCCTTACTCCCCAAATACCACCTCTTCCTGCTTTTCCCAACTCGCCGTCACCAAATCGGTCATCTCCCGTATCGTAATGCTCGGAACCTCCCGACCGTAAACGAGCCTCCGCAGAACCTCGGGCGCAAGATAGGTCAGCCGCAAATGCCGGGTGACGTAACGCTCGTGATTGCCGATAGCGGCCGCAAGATCCTTCGCGGTCTCAAATTCACCGGAGCCGAGCCTGCGCCGCCATGACTAAGCAAGTCCAATGGCGCGGAGAAGGTTGCAACATTCGCCAGACTCCGCGGGTTCCTGAGTGATGTTGCCCGGTGGAACGATCCTCGGCCGCCCGCTGCGCTTCCGAATGGTGAGGGGGACAAAGATTTGGATGCTGTTAGGAGTGGTCATGATCAAGCGGCCTCCTCTTTGGTGGGGGTGATCAGATCTTGAATAACCCCGCCGATGGCCTCGGTGCGGATATCGATGACAAGGCACTGTAAGACTAAACGGCCTTGAGCAGGGTAGGGTACGTGGTTAGCGTTTTGGGATGACCAGGCGCTCTCCATTTCGATACTTCAAGACGAGCCCAGAGGTGATCCGCTTAGCGGTCATGCTCTATGTGCGGTTCCCTCTGTCTCTTCGTAATGTGGAAGACCTCCTGCATGAGCGGGGGATCGATGTTAGCCATGAAACGATCCGTTATTGGTGGAATAGATTTGGTCCGCTGTTTGCTTCTGAAATCAGGAAGCGAAGAGCGGACAGATTGAAATCCAGCTCGAATTGGCAATGGCACCTGGACGAGGTCTTCGTGAAAGTGAAAGGCGTGCGGCATTACATGTGGTGCGCTGTTGATCATGAAGGGGAGGTGCTTGAAAGCTATGTCACTAAGCGCCGAGACCGTAAGGCAGCATTGAAATTCCTTAGGAAATCTATGCGTAGATACGGAAGCCCTCAGGAAATAGTTACCGATAATCTACGGACTTATGGCGTTGCTATGAGAGACATAGGAAATACTGAGAAGCAGAAAACGGGCAGGTGGCTCAACAACCGTATTGAGAATTCTCACCTTCCGTTTCGACGACGAGAACGTGCCATGCTGAGGTTTCGGCAAATGCGATGTTTGCAGAAATTCGCCGCCGTTCACTCTCCCATCCACAATCACTTCAATCAGGAACGACAGCACTACAGCCGAAGCTAATTTAAGACCTTACGCGCCGCGGCTCTCGCCGAGTGGCGCCAACTTGGCACGATTTGAAGACTTGGTGGAGCGACAAACGGAGACGAGTTCAGAATTAGTCTGACAGCACCCTCGAAAGAATAGTGATAAATCAAGTTACTTGATTAACTGTGACATCGGTGTCATGACATCGGTGTCACGATTCCATTTGGGCCACGGGAGGGGAACGTTTGGCGACGATCTACGACGTAGCAAAGATAGCAGGGGTCTCTCCAAAGACTGTGAGCCGAGTGCTCAATGGGGACGCGCCTGTGGGTGAGAAGACCCGCGAGGCGGTCGAAAAGGCAATTCTCGAACTTGGCTATGTCCCCTCAAACGCCGCTCGAATGATGCGTTCCTCGCGCTCAGGTCTCATCGGGCTGATTACCGGTGCAATTTCCACGACTTCAGACGGCAATGATCCCAAGGGTCTCCCTGACTTGCTTATCGTTCAGGGCATTCAGTCGGTCATGTCTGCGACTGGTATGACGCTGATGATCGCAGACACGGGCGGTAGCTCGGCGCGTGTGCCGGAGCTCATTCGCACCTTTGTCGAGCATCGCGCAGAGGGCATCATTTATGTTGCCGACTATCACCAGCACGTCGAACTGCCTCCCGCTCCTAAGGGGACGCCACTCGTCCTTGTCAATTGTTATGATGATCGCGGAACGCCTTCGGTGCTTCCTGATGATGAGCGCGGACAGCACGATCTTGTAGCGCGTCTTATCGAGGCAGGACATCGACGGATTGGCTATCTCACGTTGCCTAAAGGGATGGACGCAACGCGCCTTCGCCTTGAAGGCTATAAGCGCGCGCTTGCCGAAGCGGGTATCGAGTTTGATCCCGAGCTGATTTCTACAGGCTTCATGCATGACAAGCATCGCAACTCAGCGGTCCTTTGGGATGCGATTGATCGCGTCTTGTCTCTGCCCAATCCACCGACTGTTTTGTGCTGCGGTAACGATGAGATGGCAATGCGCGCCTATGGCATTTTGCGCACGCGCGGCATCCGAATGCCCGAAGATATCTCTGTTGCCGGCTATGATAACTACCGCGTTATCGCTGAAACCCTTTTCCCGCCATTGACCACCGCTGAGCTGCCCTATGCGGCGATGGGTGCGCGCGCAGCTGACTGGCTTTTGTCGCTCATAAATGACGAGACCCACCAACAGACCAACCCGACCCTCGTGTCTGGTCCTGTGAACTGGCGGTCCTCTGTGACTGCTAATGCCTCGGCGGATGGCAAAACGATCCGCTTTCCACTTTCGAACGGGAGGAACCCCCAATGAAACTGTTTACACTTTCTGCTGGCGCTATGGCGCTCACCGCAGGGATGTCTGGCGCTGCCTTCGCTCAGACCGAACTGACCATGTGGTATCACGGCGCAGGCAATGAAGTCGAAAGCCAGATCATCAACCAGATCGTTTCGGACTTTAACGCCAGCCAGTCCGACTGGTCTGTAACGCTCGAGTCGTTCCCGCAAGCTGCCTACAACGACTCCGTCACCGCTGGCGCGCTCGCTGGCAACCTGCCGGACATTCTCGACGTTGATGGACCCAACATGCCGAACTGGGCGTGGTCGGGCTATATGCAGCCGCTGCAAATCGACGAAGCCAAAATCGCCAACTTCCTCCCCGGCACCAAGGGTATTTGGGATGGCAAGCTCTACTCGATCGGTCTTTGGGACGCAGCTGTTGCCCTCGTAACCCGTCAGTCGATCATCGATGAGCTTGGCCTGCGCACGCCGACCCTCGAGCAGCCTTGGACCCAAGACGAATTCATGGCCGCACTTGATGCAGCAAAGGCGTCTGGCAAGTATGACTTCGCACTTGACCTCGGTACAGCTTGGACAGGTGAATGGTTCCCATATGCATTCTCGCCGCTTCTCCAGTCGTTCGGTGGTGATATCATCGATCGTTCGTCCTACAAGTCGGCTGAAGGCGCTCTGAACGGCGACGCAGCAAACGCTTGGGGCAACTGGTGGCAGGGTCTCTTCGCAAACGGCTACGCTCAGGCAACTCAGGACGGTGCTGACCGCGATACCGGTTTCAACACCGGTAAGTATGCCTTCTCTTGGAACGGCAACTGGGCAGCTCTCGGCACTCTCGCTGCTTATGACGACGCTCTCTTCCTTCCTGCACCTGACCTCGGCAATGGTCCGAAGATCGGTGCTGCATCCTGGCAGTTCGGCGTTTCGGCAAGCTCTGAGCACCCAGATGGTGCTTCGGCCTTCATCGAGTTCGCGCTTCAGGATAAATACCTTGCAGCATTCTCGAACGGCATTGGCCTGATCCCAGCAACCCCAGCGGCTGCTGCGATGACCGAGAACTACAAAGAAGGTGGTCCGCTCCACGGCTTCTTTGCTCTGAGCCAAGCTCAAGGCGTTCTTCGCCCTGTAACCCCTGGCTACGTTGTTCAGGCAAAAGTCTTTGAAAAGGCTGCTGCTGACATCGCAAACGGTGCAGACGTTGCCGACACTCTTGATGCTGCGGTCGATGAAATCGAAGCAGATATCGAGAAGAACGGCGGCTACGGCCACTAATCCTCCCTAGTGGATGGTTCTCCCGAGCTTCGGCTCGGGGGAACTGCTTTTCAATACGTCTTCAAGGTCAGCATTATGGCGACGTCCTCCAAACTCACTTCATCGAACCGAGCAGGATGGCTCTTCGCACTTCCGGGCTTTGGTTTGATGGTTGTCTTCATCATCCTGCCCTTCTTTTTTGCGATCGCTCTTTCCTTTACCAATCAGCGACTAATCTCTCCCAACCCGACCGAGTTTGTCGGCATGGCGAATTATAAATCGCTCCTTGGCGTAGGCATGATCACGCTTGAGCCCGAACGCGATGCAAGCGGAGATATCATTCGCGACGACAGCGGCGCGCCGACCTATCCCAAGCTTCGTAATTTCACGCGCAAGAACCCTGACTATCCCAAGCTAGACGGGATGCGCGAATGGACCAGCTGGCAATCGGGTGAAAATCGCACCTATGTCCTTGCGCGAGACGTTGTCTTTATGCGCGCCGTTCTGAACACGCTGATCTTTGTGTTGGTGGTCGCTCCGGTTCAAGGTGGTCTTGCTCTCGGACTTGCGCTGCTGATCAACCAAAGACTTCGCGGCATCAATGTCTACCGCGCGATCTATTTTATGCCCGTCGTGGTCTCGATCGTGGTTGTCTCACTTCTGTGGCGGTTCATCTATGATGGCAACAATGGTCTTCTGAACAATATCCTAAGCTCGCTCACTTTCGGTGCGTTCTCTCCGATTGATTGGCTCGGCAATCCAGATACCGCTCTTGGCTCGATCATCGGAATGTCGATCTGGCAAGCCGTTGGGTTCCACATGGTGATCTGGCTTTCTGGTCTCCAGACCATTTCGCCCACCCTTTATGAGGCAGCTGAAATCGAAGGCTCCAGCAAGTGGCAGACCTTCCGCTATGTGACCTGGCCAGGGCTTCGCAATACTGCGGTTCTTGTTCTCATCGTCATCACAATGCAGGCCTTTGCTCTCTTTAGTCAGATCGACGTTATGACGAGCGGTGGCCCTCTCGACAGCACACAGACCATCGTCTTCCAAGCAGTTGAACGTGGCTATGGCAAACAGGACATTTCGGGCGGTTCCACTATCTCGGTGATCCTCTTCGTTATCGTTCTGTCGATTTCTCTCATCCAACGCTGGCTTACACGGGAGCGTCGCTGATGGCACTTGTTTCACCTGATAACCGCGGTCTGCGCCTTGCGACACGCTATGCGGTATTGACGATCATCGCTTTGATCTTCTGCTTTCCGCTTGTCTTCATGATTATGTCGTCGCTCAAGCCGAGCGAGCAACTTTTGCTCGACACCGCATCGCTGCGGGCATTCCTGCCAATCGGCGACATCAGTCTTGATAACTATTCGGCGGCTTTTAAACGCGCACCTGTTGGACTCTTCGTCTTTAACTCAATGCTTGTCACAGGCGTTACGGTCGTTCTCTCGCTCCTCATCTGTTCGATGACCGCGTTCTCGATCGTTTTCTTGAACTGGCGGGGGCGAGACCTTGTGCTCTCAATCATCCTTGCGACTTTGATCGTGCCGTTCGAAACTATCGCAATTCCGATGCTTTTGCTGGCGTCCAAGCTGCCGTGGATCGGTCTTGATGGGTTTACGACTGGCTGGCTCAATACCTATCGCGTGCAGATTGTGCCGTTCATCGCGGATGGTTTGACCATCTATCTCTTCGTGCAGTATTTCAAAGATCTACCGCACGAGTTGATCGAAGCCTCTCGCGTCGAGGGTGCGAGCTGGGGCCAGATTTACCGCCGCATTGTGATGCCGCTTGCCGGACCTGTGCTTGCGACCGCAGCGATCCTTAAGTTTCTGGCGATGTATAACCAGTATCTGTGGCCGCTTATGGTCGTGCAGCAGGAGCAATACCGTCCTGTCATGGTTGGGCTTCAATACTTCTTCCAGCTCAACATCGCTTGGGGCGAGATCATGGCCTACCTCAGCCTGATCACTGTGCCCGTTCTTGCCTTCTATCTCTTCTTGCAACGTGCCTTCATCGCGTCGATCGCATCGACGGGCGTCAAAGGCTAATTAGGAAAACGACAATGGTTCTTTCACTTGAAAACCAATGGATTTGGGACAGCTGGTATGCCTTCGATGGCGAAAAGCACCACTGCTATTTCCTCAAGGCCGACAAATCGCTGGGCGATCCTGATCTGCGCCATTTCAATGTTACTCAAGGGCATGCGGTTTCTACCGACTTGACCAATTGGGAACACCTTGGCACCTGCCTGACCCCGTGGCGCAATGGTCCTGCTTGGGATGATAAGACCACATGGACAGGCTCCGTCGTTCAGGACGATGACGGCCTGTGGCACCTCTTTTACACAGGAACGCGCCAAAGCGAGAGCGCACTCTATCAGCGCGTTGGTCATGCGACTTCGACAGATATGCATTCGTGGGAACGTGTTGGCGATGGTCAGTGCCTCGACCTCACTGGACCGAATGCAAAATACTATGAATGCGAGCATGCAATTGGTCACTGGCATGACCGTGCGATGCGCGATCCTTGGGTGATGCGCGACCCTAAAGGGGACGGGTGGCTCATGTATTTCACGGCACGTGTGCCTGGAATTGAAGAGCCAAATGGCGGCGGCGCCGTAGGCTTTGCGACCTCGCAAGACCTTATTCGGTGGGAATTGCAGCCGCCGGTATTTACCGGCGACTATGGCCAGCTCGAAGTGCCGCAGGTCTTTGAGATCAATGGTAAGTGGTATTGCCTTTTCTGCACAGCTGCCGAGCATTGGTCCAAAGGCCGCATCGCCGAGGCTGGGGTTCCGCCTGTGACGGGCAACCATTACCTCATCGCCGACAATCCGCGCGGTCCATGGAAAACAGCACCCGGTTTCCTTGATGGGGCATTGCCGTGCGAGCGCTATGCCGCCCGCATCGTTGAGAAAGATGGCGAGCATTTCATTCTTGGGTTTGCTGATTACGGCAAAGACAAGTTTGGCGGCTATATCCATGATCCGCAGCGTGTGCTTGTAGATGCTAATGGTCTCTTGCTGTTGGAGCAGGCGGACTGAGTAATGGCGGATATCTCTCTTAAGAAGCTCAAAAAATCCTATGGTCCGGTCGACGTGATTAAAGGCGTCGACATCGAGATCAACCATGGTGAGTTTGTCGTCTTTGTGGGTCCATCTGGTTGCGGCAAGTCAACGCTTTTGCGGATGATTGCTGGGCTTGAAGATATTTCGGAAGGCGAGTTGTCCGTTGATGGGCAGGTCGTCAACGAGCTCCAACCCAAAGAGCGCGGCGTTGCGATGGTGTTCCAATCCTACGCAATTTTCCCTCATATGACTGTTCGCGAAAACGTAGCATTTGGCCTGACGATCTCCAAAACGCCCAAAGCGGAGAAAGAAGCTAAAGTTGCGGAAGCCGCACGTATCTTGCAGATGGAGCACTTGTTGGATCGCCGTCCGAGCCAGCTTTCGGGTGGTCAGCGCCAGCGCGTTGCGATTGGACGTGCGATTGTGCGCGATCCCAAAGTCTTCCTTTTTGATGAGCCGCTTTCTAACTTAGACGCGGCCCTTCGAATGGATATGCGGATGGAGATCGGCAAGCTGCACAAAGATCTCGGAGCGACCATGATCTATGTGACACATGATCAGGTCGAAGCTATGACGCTTGCGGATAAGATCGTAGTGCTTCGCGACGGAGAAGTTCAGCAGATCGGCGCGCCGATGGAGCTTTATCACAAGCCCGCAAATCTCTTTGTTGCAAAGTTTATCGGCAGCCCGTCAATGAACTTCCTTGAGGTGGAGGTCACGGCTGCCGAAAAGGGCCACTATGTGGTTTCAAATGCGGCGCTCGCTCCGATTTCGATCCCATCTGAGATCAAGGCCAAGGTCGGCGACAAGCTCGTTCTTGGATTGCGGCCGCAATACCTCGAGCCTGAGGCGAAAGAGGGTTACGGGGTTTTGAAGGGTAAGATTAACCTAACAGAGCGTCTTGGAAGCGAGACGGTGATGAACCTTGCGATGGGTGACGGAACCACTCTGATTGCGGCCCTTCCAAAAGACGCGATTTTTGATCGCGGTACATCGATTGAGCTGTCCTTCGATCCGGTGAAAGCCCATCTCTTTCATCCTGAGACCGAATAGGTTTTGACAACGATCAAAGGGCCAACCCTAAGTCGGTTGGCCTTTTTGTTATACGAATGAACTTGAGGGCACTGTCAGACTAAACGTCCTTGAGCAGGGTATGGTACGTGTTTAGCGTTTTGGTATGACCAAGCGCTCTCCATTTCGATACTTCAAGACGAGCCCAGAGGTGATCCGCTTAGCGGTCATGCTCTATGTGCGGTTCCCTCTGTCTCTTCGTAATGTGGAGGATCTCCTGCATGAGCGGGGGATCGATGTTAGCCATGAAACTATAGGTTATTGGTGGAACAGATTTGGTCCGCTGTTTGCTGCTGAAATCAGGAAGCGAACTCCTGCTCCCCGCCCTCACCCCCCAAACACCACCTCTTCCTGCTTTTCCCAACTCGCCGTCACCAGATCCGTCATCTCGCGGATGGTGATGCTCGGAACCTCCCGCCCATAGACGAGCCTCCGCAGAACTCTGATACACAACAGCCCAAAAACAACACCTGAACCTTAATGTATTCTTTCAATATGTACGTGGGTTTGTGTGCCGATATTCCGCCTGTCGACCATGCTTTTGATTGGACACTGAGCGCCCATCGTTTTTCCGGTTCAACGAAGCGTCCCATTTAGCGTCTAAATTAAAATTTAATGTCAGACGATCTCACAACGCGAAGATTTTACCATCGCGACGCTTTTCGATGATTTCTTGAAGCTTTTTCTGCGCTTGGGGGCCAACACCAGAAATCTGCGCTATCTGAGTTGGCTGTAGCGTCATTAGATGATCGATCAGCGATATATCGATGGCAGCTGGATCAACGTTGCTATGAGACGTTTTGAAGTCGCGTTGACAGTCTAGGAATATCTTGACCCACACGAATGTGCTTATTTGGCGAGCTAATGGGCCGTCGACTGTTGCGAAATTTATCAAAGGCTGGTCAGCGACACGGTCGTACTTCACCACGGTATCCTCATGCTGTAATGTGAAAGCCTATCTCGAAATCGATCAATTGTGATGTGTTATTCGTTCTTGCGGAGAAAGCAAAGTGTCACGCACTGAGTATGATTTGGCGGCAAACCCTATTCAAGATTTTCAGTGTCCAAGTGGGAGGCTCATCGATCTCATCCGGCCGACGATCTGGGTGCAAATTTTTTTGCACCTTCAGAGAGATTTTAAGACGCGATACGACGATGTGGAGCTTGATGCCGTAGATATCTCGCTTCTGCGTGAATTGCTTGGGATGGATGAAAGACGTCTAAAACAGTTGGCGGGTTTGGGGAAAAAGTCCCGTGAGAAACTCAAGACGATACTCTGCTATGCCGCTGACGGAAAAATTTTTGATGGGCATGGCCGGGCCGTGGTTTTCGATGAGTGTTGATGTCAGCTACTGGGACTTTCAGGCGCGTCATCGTCGATGATACAATGGCCCGACATTGTGATAATCGCTTTTTCTCTTAGATGAACGAATTTTGAAAAGTCATAGGTTTGAGTGTCGAGGGATATGAGAGCCTCGCTGTCCGGTTCCATCGTCCTGCAGTAGAAGCTGAGCTTGCCTTCTGTCCGATTTACTTGCGTAACAAACTGGCAAAATGGGGCATTCACTGCCACGATTGCGCCCGATGGGAGTACGCTGAAGCTCGAAGGCTGCTCCGAATATTCATCATCGATTTCACCAGTGTTCAGGTGATGTGATTTTGCCTCATCTACAACGCAAAAGACGGAGTAGCCTCCAGTGGGTTCTTGAGCCTGGCCTTCGGTGGTGAGGGCTACAAACGGAAGTAGCATCGCAGTTAGACGCGTAATGGTCATTAGTCAGTCCTCAGCCAAAGAATGATGAGTGGCAAGTCTCAGGTAGTGTTGCCGTGTCATCAACCTCTTGACTGTCGCATCGGATAAACGTGCAGCACAAGTGTTCTCTATTTCTTGAACAAGAGTTTCGACTGGACGGAGTGCTAATTTTTTATCTTTCGTTTTAAGCGGCACCCGAAATTCCTGTGTCAAAACTAAAGGAGGCTGTGTCTTCTCAGATTGCAGATAGCCCGCATCTGCAAGCACTTTAATAATCGATCGAGCAAGGTGTTCAGGAACGCCAAACTTCATCATCTCAGATGTCAGGTAGTCCTGTATTCTGATTGGCGACCATCCAAAAATGAGAGAGCGAACAACTTTCATGAAGCTTACATCACGTAAAAAAGAGGCATAATTATGACTAATCTGTGGTCCACTAAGGCATCGACAGTTTCGAGCTTATAAAGTCTAAGCAACCGAATGTTGGAGTAGGCAACGGAAGGTGAAGATCATGCGCTTCTATAAACATGATGTCGAGCGACTTGCTCAACTTCTCTCGTCTTCAGATGCTACCCAGCGCATCGATATGAAGCTCAGTGAGCTGGATGGGTATCTTACGGCAGTGTTCTTGTGTCCAGAATTTGTACCTCCATCAAGCTGGCTCACAGATTTATTCAAAGGAAAAGTTCCTGAGAAATTCCCTCGTGGCAAAGTTGCTGATCTGGTCGTTGAAAATATTGTCGGCCACCTCGAATACATCGCCGATAGGGCAAAGACTCGACAGCGATTGCAGCCTATTTTTTCAAATGTTGAGGACACAGATCAAGTTTCATGGCAGCCTTGGGTTCAAGGCTTCAACCGTGGCGTAGCTCTCCGGAAAGATGTCTGGGAGGCGTTGTTCGATCATAGTGAGGAGGTTACGCGAAGTGCTCTGAGCCTCTTTTTAGTTCTCAATGAAATAGCCGAAGGTCAAAGTGATTTTGACGACCAACTTATCCACGCGTTTTCTGAAGAAGCGCTGGACCTCATTCCGAATGCCTTAATTGAATTGCTGCAGCAGGCTCGTACGGACTTATTTGAACAACCGACATCTCGTCAAAAGCGTCAAATTAAAAAGCCAAAACGAAATGACCCATGCACTTGTGGGTCTGGATATTTATATAAGCAGTGCTGTGGGAAAAATTGACGCCAGCGGCTTCGAGACCAAAACCTAGGACATATTCATTTCCAGGTATTGCATGTCGGATAGTATTTAGTGGGAGGCGAGAGTGCCCCAGGGTCTGTATGCCCTATAAGGCACATCTATCAGCGTTAGCACTTTGAGGTAGCGGCATCAGATCATAGTTTTCTGGGGTGGCATCGAGATTGCGCCGTTGAATTTTGCACCCATATCCATGCTCAAGGTAGGTGAGGTGATGTCGGCCTCTACATTTGCGGTCGGTTTCAAGCTGAGAGATTTGGCAAAGATTTTGCCTATCACTTGTCCTTCAATCATGACTTGATCAGCCCGAATTGTGCCTGTGATTTTCCCAGTTTTGGTCACCACTAGAATGTCAGCGGTAAGGTCGCCGGTAATCGTCCCGCCAAACTCGACAACACCATCACTTGTCCAGTTGCCTTCGATTTTGATCCCTTCATGAAGAACTGAGCGACGTTTGTCAGTAACGCTGCCTTCTCGATAGGGTGGCATAAATGGTTTTTTGGTAGGTGCCGCGTCTAATGCCGATGACTGAAGCTTCTGATCGCTCGGCGAATGCCTATCGTCGGCTGGTGCATCGTTGGCAGTTTTATTTTTGAATTTCGAGAGCATAATCAGTCCGCCATTGGATAAACACCAGTGACATGTCCCAGAAGGGCATTCATCGTCAAGTTTCTTGGAGAGTACGAGTGTGAGGGTGTGAACCTTCAGTCAGCTCAGGACCAATGTTGTCCATAATCAATTTGGTATACGGACCGGCATACACGCTAGATGAATAAGTACCTAACATATTGTTTTTAAAATATTTTGGGAAATGCAGTGGCAGCCCGTAGGGGAATCGAACCCCTCTTTCCAGGTTGAAAACCTGGCGTCCTAACCGATAGACGAACGGGCCACTCTGTGCGTGAGGGGCGTCATAATCATGTCTGTGCGGCGGCGCAAGCGGGAAATTCAGTCTCTTGCGCGTCGACCGTAGAAAATTCCTGCAAGGATTAACGTAACCCCCAAGGTGCGCGCCCAAGCGATCCCAGCGGTTCCCATCGCGATATCGAGGATCACGCTCGATACCATTTGCCCTGCGATCACCAATACAGCCGTTTGCGCAGCGCCAATACGCGCGATGAGCCAGCTGGATGACGCGATAAAGACCACGCCAACCGCGCCGCCAGCGTAGGCGGTCAGCGGTATGTCAGCGAGGCCGTCTTGGGGGTGGGACCATCCGATGGAGAGCGCAACCACACAGAGGACCACGAAGCCAATCGCGTGATTCCAGAACGATGATTCTAGCGGGCTCGTGGAGAGTGACAGGCGACCATTGATTTGGCGGCTCAGTCCGACCAGCAAACCTGCGGCAAAGGCGAGTAAGACGTAAAACCAAATTCCCATCAGACCCGCCCCAAATAGATGATGATCAAACTACCCGCGCAGATCATTGCGAAAGAGACCAACTCGCGCGGCGCCAATCGACGTTTTGGCAGACCAAACAGCCCCAGCACATCCGCGCCAAGTCCAAACACCATCTGTCCCGCAAGGCCGAGGGCGATTGTGCCCGAGAGTGCAAGCGATGTGTTCACCGTGGTTGAGGTCAGGATCACCGTCAAAGCCCCCGAAATACCGCCGAGGTAAGCCCAGAACGGAGCGCGAGACCGCGTGCCTCCCTTTGGGCGGCGCCGAAAGAGCACGATGAGTGCGATGATGGCTGCGACAGTTCCGACGCCATGCGCCACCCATGACGAAAAGATCGCGCCGCCTCCTAATGCGACGCGGCCATTGAACAGCGTCATAATCGTCAGAAGACCGCCTGTCAGAAAGGCGATCAGAATGAGGTGCGTTTTTGATGTGGTGTTCTGCATCATGCGCTGTGTTTGACAGTCGCCGCTGTGTTGCGCAACGCTAGATAGCACGGTGCTGCTAGGCGGGCGCGTGAGAATGGAAATTTTAGCTATAAATTTGCTCAGCTTGTGCTAAACCTCCGCGTGTATACTAATTGTGGGGTATGGTATGTTCTTTGCGCGCGCCGTCGTTCTGTCGTCTCTCATCTTGTCATCCGGTGCCGTAGTTGCCGAAACCGAGAGCGGCTGGGGCCTGACAGGCGTCGGTCGGTTGTTCAACAACGACTACTTTGGCGACAATGAGGATCGCTGGCGCACAGGCAGCTACGTATTGTCTTTTGCATTTTCGAAGGACAACGAACGCGACTATGCCGATCAGCCCTTTGGGTTGATGGAGCTTCGTTTGCGCTCCGAAGTTATCGCGCCGCGAAACCTGAATGGTGCAAAGTCCGCCGACCGCGCCTATGCGGGCATTTTGTCGGTCGGAGCGCATACCCACTACGAGATTAGCGATCTGGAAATCAGTGTGGGCACCGACATTGTCGTCGTCGGTCCGCAAACAGGCATGATGGAGTTTCAGCGGAATTTCCACGACCGTGTAGGGGCCCCTGAAATCGCGGCCTCAGTCGAAGCAAACCAAATTGCGAATGGCGTCTATCCGACCCTTACGACCGAAATCGCCCGCGAAATCGACTTTGGTCATTCTTACCTGCGCCCGTTCGTTGAGGGGCAGTATGGGGCAGAAGATTTGATCCGCGTTGGTGCTGACTTCCAATTCGGGGATGTGGCCGTTGATGTGGCGCATGGCCGTGATCCGGTCACGGGGCAGCGGTTCAAACTGGCGGATTCTCATAACCGCGGGCTCGCGTTCCTTTTGGGCGCTGACTACGCGATTGTCGGGGATAGCATCTACTTCCCTGCCAGCTTTGGCGTTGAGGCTGAAGACACCCGCTATCGCCTTCGTGCGGGCCTCAATTGGCAAATCGCGCCTAAGATTTCATTCTATTACGGCGCAACCTACTTGTCCGAAGAATACGTTGGTCAAGAAGAGGGCCAAGTCGTCGGTTCGCTGAAGCTAAATTTCAACTTCTAAGTAAAAAGTTAACGCTTACTCACGTTTAGGGTTGATTCGCGAGAATCCACCTGCTTATTTTGATGTCAGATCCGCGCGGGACAAAAGACGCGGGCAGACTGAGGCAGAGAACGGGCATGAAAACGGGCTTTCTAGGCACGTTTGTCATTTCCTGGGCGCAATGTGAGATTGACGGGCTCTGGTCCGCGCCGCGCGATGCTTTTCGCGTGGGGGCGACTTGGACCTGGACTGGGGACGCAGTACGGGTGGATGGCCCGAATTCTGTGCTTCCTTTGGGTATTGCGACCGGAGAGGCAGACATTCGAAAAAGAGCGGCGCATTCGGTGCGACGCATGTTGCAGGCGGTCGAGACCAAAGATCCCATCGGGATCGAAGTAGAGGTCGATCACCCACTCTTTGAGAAGAGTTTTAGCATCACGGATGGTCGGGACACTTGGACTGTCACCTTGATCGAGACGGGCCGTGGTCGCCCGCCGCTGTTGATGTTCATCGGGGATATTCCGCCACGCCATCGCGAGATGTGGATCGTGTCGCATAACATCGACCTTGAGCGCCCTGATCAGATCAGTGCCGCGCCGGGTGGTGTTATTTGCTTTACCCCCGGGACGACCATTCAAACGGAACGCGGTCCTCGGTTCGTTGAATCCTTGCGCGAAGGCGATCGGGTTCAGACCAAGGACAATGGCTGTCAGGAGATCCTTTGGATCGGCACTCGCCGTGTGACGGGAGCGCGTTTGTTTGCAATGCCGCACTATGCACCGATCCGGATGCGGGCAGGGGCCTTGGACAAGGATGTTCCGGATGAGGGACTGCTTGTGTCGCCCGATCACCGCATGATCCTCAAAGGCGCGCGTGCGCGTGCCTTGTTCAATGCGGATGAGGTGCTGGTGACAGCACGTGATCTGGTGAACGATCATTCGATCTATGTGGACCGCTCGGTTCGTGAGGTGACTTATATCCACATGCTTCTTCCGCAGCATGAAGTGGTCTTTGCGAATAAGGTCGAAACCGAGAGCTTCCACCCAGCAAGCGCCGCATTGTCCCACTTGAACGAGGCTGATCGGTCGCGCCTCTTCCAGCGGATGCCAGAGCTGGGCGGTGACCCGCAGACTTACGGTATGTTTGCGCGTCGTGTCCTGTCGGGCACCGAAGTGGAAATCCTGCGGCACGACAGTCGGCTAATGTGAGAAAAGAGCGTTGACTCTGTCGCTCTCGCCTCTATAAGCCGCCCATTCATTGGTGTTGGTGGGCCCCGCAAGGGGATTCCTGTCATGGCTTCGGCCAAGAGGACAACGCCCTTCATAGTCGCCCTTCGGGGCGTCGACCATAACGAAGGAGATCAGCCGTGACCAAACGCACGTCTGCCAAGTACAAAATCGACCGCCGCATGGGCGAAAACATCTGGGGTCGTCCTAAGTCGCCAGTAAACAAGCGTGAATACGGCCCAGGCCAGCACGGTCAGCGCCGCAAAGCGAAAATCTCGGACTTCGGTCTGCAGCTGCGCGCTAAGCAGAAGCTGAAAGGCTACTACGGCGACCTGACCGAGAAACAATTCCGCCGCATCTACGGCGAAGCTGAACGCGTAAAAGGCGATACCGGTGAAAACCTGATCGGTCTGCTCGAGCGCCGTCTGGACGCTGTTGTTTACCGCGCAAAGTTCGTTGCAACCGTGTTCGCTGCTCGTCAGTTCGTAAACCACGGCCACGTTCTGGTTAACGGTAAATCGGTAAACATCCCGTCCTACCGCGTTAAAGAAGGCGACGTTATCGAAGTTCGTCAGAAGTCGAAACAGATGACCGTTCTTCTCGAAGCTGTTCAGCTGACCGAGCGTGATGTTCCTGACTACATCGACGCTGACCACAACAAAATGACCGCGACCTTCGTTCGCACCCCGGGCCTGTCGGACGTTCCGTACCCGGTTGTGATGGAACCGAACCTCGTCGTCGAATTCTACGCTAAGAACTAATCTGGTTCTTAGCCGATATTCGGGCAAAGGCTGCCTTCGGGCAGCCTTTTTTCTTTTTGTTTCACCGAAACTGACGTTCGATTTCGATCAGTTTTTGTTTTCGCCATAGGCCACCCGCGTAGCCTGTGAGTGTTCCATCCGCGCCGATGACGCGGTGACATGGAATGACGAGCGCGATTTGGTTCGCGCCATTGGCCGAGGCCACGGGGCGCATTGCGGTCGGTCGCCCGATCTCTGCGGCGAGTTGTCCGTAGCTGCGCGTTTCGCCTGCGGGGATCTTACGGAGTGCCTCCCAGACTTCTCGCTGGAACGGCGTTCCGTAGTTTTGCGCGAGGGGCACGTCGAAGGTGGATCGTTTCCCCGCAAAGAAATCTCCCAATTCTTCGGCAACCTGATCTGTCGCCTCGAACCGACCAAAACCCATTGATCCGTTCGCGGTTTCAAAGATGCGCTTTAGCTGCGCGGCCAGCCCCTTTCGTTCGGGGAATTCGAGCATCCGCAGGGATTTGGCATCGCTGACGGCGATCATAGCGCCCAATGGTGTGTCGATGAAATCCGCCCGCAACATCGCATCCGTTCGCATCTCGGACGGGGCAACGCCCAGCAGTTTCGCGAATGACGCACGAAAGGCCGAAGGGCTGTCGAAACCCGCGTCCAGCTGCGCCTCGATGACTTTGCCGCCTTCGGCCAATGTCTTTGCACCCATTCTCATCCGCCTTTGTCGTGCCATTTGAATAAACGTCATCCCGAATTGTCGCCGAAACACCCGCCGCACGGTCGATGTGTCAAACCCCATCGTTTCCACATCGCCCTCGGTCCAGCGTCGATCGGGTTCAGAGTCGAGCACGGACAGCAGTCGGGCAATCACTGGGTCAGCCTCCGCGCTCGTGCCAATGGGATGGCAGCGTTTGCAGGGGCGGAAGCCATCTGCGATGCACTCTGCCGTTGTCGTAAAGAACCGACAGTTCTCTCGCAAAGGTTTGCGCGCGGGGCAGGTCAGTCGACAGAAGATGCCTGTCGACGTAACCCCCACATAGGCGCGCCCATCATAGGATGCGTCACGCGCTACAAGTGCGTCGTAGAGTGTATCTGGGTCTGGCAAACTGAATAACATGTCCCGGTTATAGCCGATCAATCTGCCACATGCCGCCTGAAATCGGGCAGCTATTTCACCCGTGTCGATCTGTGCTCTGGAAACGGGTCAAAACCATCGTTAAGGAAGGTCCGACAACCCGAGGGCAGAACATGACCAAGACGCCAAAACCGCAACCCGGCATCATGGATATCGCACTGTATGTCAGTGGCGAAAGCAAGGTCGCTGGTAAATCCGACGTGCTCAAGCTGTCGTCGAATGAAAACCCTTATGGGTTTTCCGACAAAGCGCGCGAGGCTTTTACCCGCAGCGTTCAGGACTTGCATCGGTACCCCTCGACCGACCACGCGAGCCTTCGGGCCGCGATTGGTGAGGTATATGGCCTCTCGCCCGATCAATTGATCTGCGGTGCGGGCTCGGACGAAGTGCTCCAGTTCATCGCGACCTGTTACGCGGGTGTTGGCGATGAGATCATCACCACCGAACACGGGTTTTCGATGTATCCGATCCTCGCCAAGATGGTCGGCGCTATCCCTGTTGAGGTCAAAGAAAACAACCGCCGTGTAGATGTGGACGCTATTCTGGCGGCTGTCACCGATCGCACTCGGATCGTTTTCGTCGCGAACCCTGCAAACCCGACAGGCACGATGCTGACCGAGGCAGAGCTTGTGCGGTTGATCGAAGGTCTGCCGTCCGATGTGCTGTTCGTTCACGATGGCGCTTACACTGAATTTGTGGATGGGTTCGATGGCGGCGCTGCGTTGGTGGATCAGTATCCGAACGTGATCATGACCCGCACATTCTCCAAGATTTACGGTCTAGGCGGTTTGCGGATCGGTTGGGCCTATGCGGCAAAGGACATCATTGATGTGCTTAACCGTGTGCGCCAGCCGTTCAACTTGTCCGAGACGCAGTTGACGACCGCAGAGGCCGCTGTGCGCGACGTCGCCTTTGTCGAACGTTGCCGGACCGAAAATGCGAAATGGCGCGGGTGGCTGTCCAATGCCCTGATCCAAATGGGTGTGCAGGTCGATGAGAGCTTTGCGAACTTCATTCTGGCGCGTTTTGCCTCCGAAGAAGAGGCCGCCGCTTGCGATGCCGCGCTCAAGGACGATGGGATTATCGTGCGCCGTGTGGGTGGCTATGGCCTACCGAACTGCCTGCGGATCACCGTCGGTGACGAGGCCGCATGCCGCCGCGTGGTGCATGTCATTGGCACATTCAAAGGGGTCCGCTGATGGCCACCTATAACCGTGTTGCGCTGATCGGGCTGGGCCTCATTGCGGGGTCGATGTCGCTGGCCATTCGCCGTGGGAAACTCGCGAATGAAATCGTGGGCTATGCACGCTCTGCCGAAACGCGTGACATCGCACGCGAAATCAATCTGGTCGACCGCGTTGTCGATACTGCCGAAGAAGCTGTCAAAGACGCTGATCTGGTTGTGTTGGCGGTGCCGATTGGTGCGATGGGTCCTGTGATGGCGGCGATTGCTCCGCACTTGAAACAGGGTGTGATGGTCACGGATGTGGGATCGGTGAAGAAATCCGTGTTCGACGCCGTTGTGCCGCATTTGCCCGAACATGCGCATTTCATCGGCTGTCACCCAATGGCGGGGACGGAACATTCCGGCCCGAGGTCTGGGTTTGCGACACTGTTCGACAATCGGTGGTGCCTCGTCGTGCCACCCGAGACTGTCGATCAGGGTCAACTGGATCGGTTGTGCGATTTCTGGAAGGGGATCGGCGCGAACATCGAAATCATGGACCCTGATCACCATGACCTGGTCTGCGCTGTGGTGTCTCACACCCCACACCTGATCGCCTACACGATGGTTGGCGTTGCCGATGATCTGCGTCGCGTCACCGACCAAGAGGTGATCAAGTTCTCTGCGGCGGGCTTTCGTGACTTCACCCGTATTGCAGCCTCTGACCCGACGATGTGGCGCGATGTGTTTCTAACGAACAAAGACGCGACCTTGGAAATTCTGGGGCGGTTCACCGAAGAATTGTTCGTCCTGCAGCGCGCTATTCGTCAGGGCGATGGTGATCTGCTGTTCGATTATTTCACACGCACCCGCGCGATCCGTCGCAGCATCATTGAGGCAGGTCAGGACACCGACGCCCCCGACTTTGGCCGCAAACCAACCAAAGCTGATTGAGTTAGCGTAGCTTTGGCGCGGGTCCCAACGGGAACGCGGCGAGGCGCATTTGCCCGTCCGCAAAGATCAGGGGAAGTGTAATGCTGCCATCGTCGCTCGCAAGACCCGATGCCATCGCCTGATACCCCATCAAGTTGGCAGGTTTGATCGCTCCGTTCGCAGCGAGCATCCGAAGAACGGTTTCCCAGCCTTTTAGGGTCACGTCCAACTGACCGCTTGGCGTTCCGTCAGGTAGAATGTCGATGAGCCCGTCGAAGGTCAGATCAATGTCACCCCATATGAGTTTGAGCGGCGCAAAGTCCATGCCTGCGATCATCGGGTCAGAGGTCGCGAACAGGGCAGGGGCGGGGTCGAATTTGACTGCCCCGTTGACGCTGAATAGGCTGACCATTTCGGGCAGTTGGTGCGTCGGGTCGATGGACTTCGTTACCTCAGCCATCAGAGTGACGTCCGTCATCGATAGGTCTAGATCGTAGACACCTTGGTCTGACGGAATGAGGTGGACCTCTATGGTGGCTGCCTTGGTATCGGGTTCCTCAATGACAACATTCGATCCGCTGAGGTCAAATCGTCCAAGGTCGCCATTTCGTGTGATCTGAACTGATCCCCCAATTGATAGATCGTCAGCGGAAACCTTGATCGTCCATGTAGGGCCCACGATTTGAACAGGGCCGAGTATTTCGATGCGGGCGCGGTTCGGGGCGTATGTGGGAATGCTCACCTCTGCGGACTCGGCGACGAGCGTGGTCAAATCATCGATTTGGCTCTCGTAGCCATCCACACGGGTGGTAAACCGCAGCGGTGAATTTTGCAGCGCCACGTCCTGAGCCTTTGACGAGGTGTCTGCCTGAATGGCCGACTGCACCAGCGACTGCAAACCAAACGATCCAGCGGCCCAATAGAGCCCGTAAACCACGACGCCTGTAATCGCCCAACCTTTGATCCGCATGACGCCCCCTTTTACCCGAACTGGTTTCGTGTTTAACCATGGGATCATGACAGGAAAAGAACATTCCCCGCTTTGGGTCTTTGGCTACGGCTCGCTTTTGTGGAACCCCGGTTTCGAACCCGAGGAGGCTATTCAGGCGCGATTGGACGGGTTTCATCGGTCGTTTTGTATGCTGTCCATTCACCATCGCGGCACCGTGGACGACCCGGGACTCGTTCTGGCTTTGGATCGTCAGGATGGTGCTGGCTGCACGGGTGTTGCGTTTCGAGTTGCCGATGCGGACCGCGAGGCCGTGATCACCGCGCTGCGCGAACGTGAATTGGTGTCGTCGGCCTATCTTGAGGCGGTGCTGCCGATTACGCTCCATGACGGGCGGATGGTTGAGGCGGTGACCTACATTATCGACCCAGATCACGAACAATACTGTCACCTGCCGCTCGAAACGCAGGCGCAAATGATCGGGCGTGCGGTCGGTGGGCGCGGACCAAATACCGAGTATCTTTTCAACACGGCGGCGCATCTGACCCAGATGGGCATTTGCGATGATGAAATGGCGTGGCTCGTCGGTCGCGTTAAGGCGATTATCGCAGACTGATCCCGTATATTTCATTTGGGAATTCAGTCTCAGGGCCTTATGGTTCCCTCAACAAACTAACGCGAGGAACCCAACCCGTGGCGGACATCAGGGAACCCGAGGCCGAGCCGTATTTTTCGCAACCAACGCGACAGATCACCATGATGTTGATCGCATTGGGGCTGATTGGCGCTGGCGTCTATGTGGCATTGTCCACGTTGCTGTCGATCTTTTGGTCAAACCCGTATTTGAACGGGCTGATCGGTGCTGTCTTTGTCTTGGGCGTTTTGTCGTGCTTTGGGCAGGTCGTTCAGCTCGTATCGTCCGTTGGGTGGATCAAACGCTTTGCTCGGGATCAGCAGGTTCAAGGCGCGCCTGCGCTTCTTGCACCTTTGGCGACATTGCTGCGGTCACGTGGTGCGCGGATGCAGCTGTCCAGTTCGTCGGCGCGGTCGATCTTGGACTCCGTTGCTAGCCGCATCGACGAAGACCGCGAGATCACGAAATATCTGGGCAATACGCTGATTTTCCTCGGCCTTCTGGGGACCTTCTATGGTCTAGCCACGACGGTTCCTGCGCTGGTCGAAACTATTCGTTCGTTGAATGCCGATGACGGTGCTGCGGGCGATATCTTTGCCAAACTGCAAACGGGCCTTGAGGCGCAGTTGGGCGGCATGGGCACAGCGTTTTCGTCCTCACTCCTCGGTTTGGCGGGGTCACTGATCGTTGGTCTGCTGGAGCTTTTTGCAGGACACGGCCAAAACCGTTTTTACCGCGACCTCGAAGAATGGATGTCCTCGATCACCCGTCTCGGATTTTCGAGCGGGGATGAGGGTTCCGCGATGGAGGGGAACCCCTACGGTGGCGTGCTCGACCAGATGGCAGATCAGATCGACACCCTCCGCGCGCTCTTTGAGCAGGCAGAAGCAGGCCGTGGCCAAACTGATGCTTATCTGGTGCGCCTGACCGAAGCCGTTGTGGGGCTGTCCCAGAAAATTGACGCGACCGATGTGCGGCCTGCATTGCAAGAGGCTGCTGAGGCGCAGATGCGGCTCGCGCAGAAGCTACAGGACAGCGGCGTTGACGGAATTGATGCAGAAAGCCGAATGCGGTTGCGGTCGATTGATGTTCAGCTTCTGAAAATCCTCGAAGAACTATCGTCGGGCCGTCAAGAAACAGTAGGCGAACTGCGCGGCGATCTCGCGAACATCACCCGCATGCTCCGCGCCACAAAACGCCCAACGGGTACGGGGCATAGCTAATGGCGATCAGTCGTCGCAGCACCAACCGTTTCAACGCATCGATCTGGCCGGGGTTTGTGGATGCGATGACGGGGCTTTTGTTGGTCCTGATGTTCGTCATCACCATTTTTATGGTGATCCAGTTTGTGCTGCGGGAAAAGATCACGGGACAGGAAACGCGGCTCGAGGAGCTTTCGTCAGAGATTGCATCTTTGACCGATGCGCTGGGCCTCGAACAATCGCGGTCGTCGCAGCTGGCTAGTCAGGTCGGGCAGTTGACCACGGACCTGTCGCAGGCCCAAGACGAACGTAAGGCCCAAGCGGCCCTGATTGCGTCGTTGACGGCAGAACGGGATCGGGTCACGGCCGAACTCGTCGATGCGCAAAGTCAGATCACTGGATTTGAAGCTCAGATTGCAGGTTTGCTGGCGGATCGCACCGATTTGCGGGATCAGGTCGCGGGGCTGGAAACCGAACAGGCGCGATTGATGTCCGAGGCTGAGGCGCTGAACCTCGCCCTCGCAACGGCGCGTTCAGAAATTGACGATGCTGCCGAGAGTGCGCGACTTGCGGCCGCCCGTCGTGAAGCGCTCGAAGCACTGATCGCGGACCTTGAGGCCAAACGTGATCAGGACGCGGCGACGATTGCCGAGTTGGAAACTGGCGGCGCGGCGCGTCAAGCGCAAGTGTCAGAGCTAGAAGCTGCGCGTTTGACAGATGCAGCCGCTTTGGAAGCATTGCGTGCGCGCCTCGCAGATGCAGACGCCGAAATTACAGCGATGACACTGGCCCTCGAACAGCAGCGCAAAGAGGCTGAGGACACTCTCACGCTCTTGGCCGCAGCAGAGGCCGCGCGGGATGTTTTGGCGGCTCAACAGACTGAGCAATTGACCGAAGCAGAGCGTCAGGCGGCGCTTCTGGCCGTTGCCCAGCAACGTTTGACCGAGGAAGAGGCGCTCTCAGCCGAAAGCCAGCGTCAGGTTGCGGCTCTGAATGCCAATGTTGCCGAATTACGCAGCCAAGTTGCCCACCTGCAAGGCCTGCTGGATTTGGCAGAGCAGGCGGATACCGAAGCGCAGGTCCAGATTACGAACCTTTCTGGGCGGCTCAATCAGGCGCTTGCCCGTGCCGCTGCGGAAAACGCGCGTCGTTTGGAGTTGGAAGAGGCCGAACGGGCGCGCCTAGAGGCAGAGACAAAAGAACTGGCCAACTATCGGTCGGAATTCTTTGGTCAGATGCGTCAAGTGCTGGCCGATCAGGATGGCGTGCGAATTGAGGGCGACCGTTTCGTCTTTGCCTCTGAGGTTCTGTTCCCTCCGGGCAGCGCGACGCTTTCGCCTTTGGGTCAGGCCGAGGTTGCTAAGGTCGCGACGCTTTTGCGGCAAGTATCTGATAATATTCCCGATAGCATCGATTGGATCATCCGCGTCGATGGGCACACCGATAATATACCTCTGTCGGGCTTGGGCGAATTCCGTGACAACTGGGAACTGTCCCAAGCACGGGCCTTGTCCGTGGTGCGGTTCATGTCGGAAAGCCAAGGCATTGATCCGACCCATTTGTCGGCCAATGGTTTTGGTGAATTTCAGCCTTTGAACACAGAAGACAGCGATGCAGCACGAGCGCAGAACCGTCGGATCGAATTGAAGCTCACCGAACGGTGACGTTGATCACTTGGCGGTCTAACTCGGTTCCGTCACGCTGCAAGGTGACCATTCCTGCGTAGTCGCCTGTGTCCCAACCTGACGCGGGCGCGCGTTTCCCGCTGGCACGAAAGACCATCGCTTGATCGCGGGTCAGTGCTTCGACGTGCTCGAAGATTGGGCCAGAGGGGCCGATGATTTCAAACGTCATTTCGTCACCAGATTGGACGCCGAACGAGAACCCCCAGAGGACGATATTGCCATATTTATCCAGCTCTACCACGCCTGCGGTGCCTGCCTTAATATCTGCATAGTCAGGCACGTTCGGGGCAAATCCTGTGCTGATCAATCCGCCTGCAGGTGTTGGCGGTTCGTCAATCCAGAGCGTGGTGTCTGACGGTCCGCAGGTGGCCTCATCGTTCGGATCGAAGGGGTCTACGACCTCTCCATTGTGGCGCACAGATAGGTGGACGTGCGGAAATTGGGTTTGGCCCGATAGTCCGACTTGGCCGAGAACCTGACCCATAGCCACCTGATCACCTGATCTCACAATGACGGACCCTTGGGCCATGTGGCAGTATTGGGTTTCCCACCCGTTGCCGTGGTCGATCACGACACCGTTGCCGCATTCCTTAGAGGACACGTCGGGCGCACCGGCATGCCCTTGCAGTATATCGACCATGTCATTGCGAATACCGCGCACCGTTCCAGGGGCAGCTGCGATCACGTTGACGCCTTGGGCTTGCATGGCGAGCGAGGGGAGGGCGAAGTCTGTTCCCTTGTGGCCGTCATAGGTTAGCGAACCACAGGCAAAGTCGGTAACGCCCGCAGACGGGTCATGGTCGACGAATTGTTGGATGTAACAGGTGTCCGAGAGATCGCAGTCAATCGGTAGCCCGAAAAGTGGGTCTCTCGCCGCGGCTGGTGCGGCGAGAGTGATTAGTATGAGTGCCCCCGCACGCATCAATCTGCGGTCAAGAGCGGTGGTTTGTTTCCTGTCAGGCGACCTTGCTGTGGTGGCTCGACTTCCAGTTCGAGTTTGTCGTCTTTGACCAAGACACGAACCACACCGCCTTTGGTGAGTTTGCCGAACAGCAATTCCTCGGCCAGCGGTTTTTTGATGTGTTCCTGAATGACACGGCCCAGCGGACGTGCACCCATTTTCGCATCGTAGCCTTTGTCGCCGAGCCACGCGGCGGCGGCCGGCGTGAGTTCGATGTGGACGTTGCGGTCCATGAGCTGCGCTTCGAGTTGCAGGACGAACTTTTCGACGACCTGCAAAATGACTTCCTTCGGCAGCGGCTGGAAAGGGATCACCGCGTCCAGACGGTTGCGGAATTCAGGCGTGAAGGTGCGTTCGATGGCCGCGGTGTCTTCGCCTTCGCGACGATCACGACCAAAGCCGATTGCTTCTTTCGCTTGCTCTGCAGCACCCGCGTTCGAGGTCATGATCAGGATCACGTTGCGGAAATCTGTCGTCCGACCGTTGTGGTCGGTCAGTTTCCCGTGGTCCATCACCTGCAGCAGGATGTTGTAAACGTCTGGGTGCGCTTTTTCGATTTCATCGAGAAGCAACACGCAGTGCGGGTTCTGGTCGATGCTATCGGTCAGCATACCGCCCTGATCAAACCCAACATAACCCGGAGGGGCACCAATCAGACGCGATACGGCATGCTTCTCCATATACTCGGACATGTCGAAACGGATGAGTTCGACGCCGAGCGTATCGGCAAGCTGTTTCGCAACCTCGGTTTTACCAACACCAGTCGGGCCCGCGAAGAGGTAGTTCCCGATGGGCTTTTCAGGTTCACGAAGACCCGCACGCGCCAGTTTGATCGCAGAGGACAGCGCTTCGATTGCGAGGTTCTGACCGAACACAACGCGCTTGAGCGATTTTTCCAGATCCTTGAGCGTCTCTGCATCGTCTTTGCTGACGTTCTTCGGTGGGATGCGTGCGATTTTTGCGACGACCGCTTCGATCTCTTTCACGCCGATGGTTTTACGGCGCTTGGATTCAGCGACCAGATGCTGAGCAGCACCAGCCTCGTCGATCACGTCGATAGCTTTATCGGGCAGTTTGCGGTCGTTGATATAACGGGCCGACAGTTCCACGGCGGATTTGATCGCGTCGTGGGTGTAGCGGATTTGGTGGTGATCTTCGAAGTAGGGCTTTAGACCCTGCAGGATTTTCACCGAGTCCTCGACCGATGGCTCGTTCACGTCAATTTTCTGGAAACGACGAGCAAGTGCGCGGTCTTTTTCGAAATGTTGGCGGAACTCTTTGTAGGTGGTCGACCCCATGCAGCGCAGCTTACCACCCTGCAATGCAGGTTTCAGCAAGTTGGACGCATCCATCGCACCGCCAGAGGTCGCACCCGCACCGATCACAGTGTGGATTTCGTCGATGAACAGAACGGCATCGTCGTGGTCTTCGAGTTCGGACACCACCGCCTTGAGACGCTCTTCGAAATCACCACGATAACGGGTTCCCGCGAGAAGGGCGCCCATATCGAGGCTGTAGATCGTCGTTTCAGACAGAACCTCGGGCACTTCGCCGTTTACGATCTTGCGGGCGAGGCCTTCGGCGATAGCGGTTTTACCAACGCCCGGATCACCAACGAGAAGCGGGTTGTTTTTACGGCGGCGGCAAAGCACCTGAATGCAGCGTTCAACCTCGTGATCGCGACCGATCAGCGGATCAACGTCCCCCTTCGCGGATTTCGCGTTCAGGTCCACGCAGTATTTGGCAAGAGCGGAGTCTTTCGCTTCGGCTGTTTCGGTTGCTGTCTCCGTTGTACGGTCTTCTTCGTCGTCAGCGCCCATGATTGGACGCGCCTCGCCAAAGGCGGGGTCTTTGGCAACACCGTGCGCGATAAAATTGACCGCGTCATAGCGGGTCATTTCCTGATCTTGGAGGAAATAGGCCGCGTTGGATTCGCGTTCCGCAAAGATCGCGACGAGGACGTTCGCACCTGTGACTTCTGTGCGACCCGACGACTGGACGTGGATCGCGGCGCGTTGGATCACACGCTGGAACGCAGCGGTGGGCACGGCTTCGGACCCATCGACTTCGGTGATCAGGGTCGACAGATCGTCGTCGATATATTCTTCGAGGTTTTTGCGCAGCTCATCGAGATCGACAGAGCACGCTTTCATGACGCGTGCGGCGTCGGGTTCATCGATCAGGGCCAGCAAAAGATGTTCGAGTGTAGCGAGTTCGTGGCGACGCGCATTGGCCAAAGCCAGCGCCGCATGGATGGACTGCTCTAGTGTGGTCGAAAAAGATGGCACGATGAGTGCTCCTTTCTTTCGGTGTCTCGCGGAACACGTTCCGTTCGACTGTGGCCTCATACCTTTAAAGTTTGGTTTTCTTGCCCAACCTTCAAGGACTTTCTTTCATATTCGCTTCACATTTCGCGTCATCGCCCTGTAACGGCGCGTCAGCGCGGAATGTTTTTGCACCAAACTATCAGAAATTATCCTTTCGGCGGCGAATTTCGGTGAATACGTCGAGGTCCGTTGCACCTTCCATGCCGAGTGCGGCTTTGAGGTCTGGATGGTCTGCGCGCAAATACGGGTTGGTCGCTTTTTCCAAGCTGAGGAGCGATGGAACGGTTGCTTCGTTTTTCGCGCGGGCCTCGGGTGTGGACTGAATGCGGGCCTGAACGGCTGGGGTGTTCGGATCAATGGTCGCCACGAATTTGGCATTCGATGCAGTGTATTCGTGGCCCGAACAGACGAGTGTACCGTCAGGCAGGGCGCGGAGGCGCTGCATGCTGTCCCACATTTGTGCAGGCGTTCCCTCGAACAGGCGACCACAGCCGAATGCCATCAGGCTATCAGCGCTGAAAAGATAGCCGCTTTGCGGGAAGTAAAACGCCACGTGTCCGATGGTGTGGCCATAGACGTCGATCACTGCGCAAGGTTCGCTGCAAATGGTGATTGTCTGACCATTCACCACAGATTGGTCGAGCTTGGGTAGTCGTGCCTCATCTGCGGCGGCGCCGATGATTTTGGGACTATACCGTGCGACAAGATCAGGAACGCCGTCCACGTGGTCCCAATGGTGGTGGGTTAGCAGTATGGTGCTGAGAGTTAGGCCATGTGCGTCGAGGTAGGATGCGATCGGTCCAGCCTCGGGTGCGTCGATCAGAGCGACCTCATTCGTCTCAGTGTTTCGGACCAGATAGGCATAGTTATCTGTCAAACAGGGCAAGGTAATGAGTTCAAGGGGCATGGCATTGTCACGATCTTCGGTTAAGCTTTGATAAAGAGACTAGCCCAAAGGCCACCGACCGCAATGCATCTCGACGTAATTGATCTGCGCAATTTCTATTATCGCAGCGCCTTGGGGCGGGCCGCACAAAAGGTCATCCGTGGTGAATTGACTGCGATGTGGCCCGAGGCGAAAGGTCAAACCGTTGCGGGCTTTGGCTTTGCTGCGCCGTTGTTGCGTCCTTACCTAGAAGATGCGCGTCGGGTTGTGGCGCTGATGCCGGGGCCGCAGGGCGTTATGCCTTGGCCTGCGGGACAGCCGAATGTCAGCGTCCTATGTGAAGAAATGATGTGGCCGTTTGAAAACGGCGTCGTTGATAAGCTTGTTTTGATGCACGGGCTGGAAACGTCAGAGAATCCGACGGCGGTTTTGGAGGAATGTTGGCGTGTTCTTGGACCCGGAGGGCGTGCTGTTTTTGTCGTGCCCAACCGTGCGGGGCTCTGGTCGCGATCGGACAAAACGCCGTTCGGTTATGGGCGTCCCTATTCGCTGAGCCAGCTTGAGGCCCAGCTCAGACAGCACAACTTCGTTGTCGAACGCACGTCGTCGGTTCTTTATCAGCCACCCTCGAAAAAGCGGATATGGCGCAAACTGGCGAATGTCCTTGAAGATCTGGGACATAAATTGCCGTTCATCGCTTCTGGTGGTGTGTTGATTGTCGAAGTTTCGAAACAAGTCTCTGCCCCCCGTCGACCGGGTCTGGGAGAGGCGGTGAAACGCCCACTTAAAATTCTCGAAGGGGTAGGGCGGCCTGTGCCCGAAGCGGGGCTATCAAATAGCCGTCCGACCTGACGATCACGAAAAAGAGATTCGATTCTCGGTTAAAATCGGACTTCGGTATACCGTCGCGTACAGATTTTTGACGAGAAAGGTTGCGCGAATGGTCGCACCTGTCACCTTGCGACGCTGTTCTTTCAGAGTATTGGCGCAAACAATCGATTTTGAGTGCGTCTAGGCGGTTGCGACAGTCATACCTGTCTGCTACATCCCCCGTGATTTTGGCGCCCCCGCTTCGACGAGGGCGGTTCAAGCTGCCTAAACTTCAGACCATCCCGGTATGACGTGAGGGCCAAAACTATCGGAAGGGTGGACGTGTCCGAACCAGCTTCGATCTCAACCGGCATCGCTTCGCGCTATGCATCTGCTGCTTTTGACCTTGCCAAAGAAGGTAAAGGTCTTGCGGCTCTTGAATCCGACATTGACGCACTGACGGCTGCACTCGAAGGTAGCTCTGATCTGCGCGCTCTGATTTCTTCGCCGGTCTACTCCCGCGAAGAGCAAGCGACTGCTATCGCAGCGCTCGCGAAAAAGATGGGCCTGTCGGAAATCGTAACCAACACTCTCGGCCTGCTGGCGCAAAAGCGCCGTCTGTTCGTTCTGCCGTTCGTCCTGAACGCGCTACGCGACCTGATGGCCGAAGAAAAAGGCGAAGTAACCGCCGAGGTTATCAGCGCAAAAGCGCTGACTAAAACTCAGTCCGATAAACTGGCAAAGTCACTCTCTGCCAATATCGGTAAAACTGTGAAAATTAATGCGGCCGTGGACGAGTCCCTCGTTGGCGGTCTTGTTGTTAAGGTGGGCTCGAAGATGATCGACACGTCGATCCGCTCCAAGCTCAGCGCTCTCCAGAACACCATGAAAGAGGTCGGATAATGGCGATCCAAGCTGCAGAAATTTCTGCGATCCTGAAGGACCAGATCAAAAACTTTGGCCAAGATGCCGAAGTGGCCGAAATCGGCCGTGTGCTCTCGGTCGGTGACGGTATCGCTCGCGTATACGGTCTGGACAATGTTCAGGCTGGTGAAATGGTCGAATTCCCGGGCGGTATCCGCGGGATGGCTCTGAACCTCGAAGCAGACAACGTTGGTGTTGTTATCTTCGGTTCCGACCGCGACATTAAAGAAGGTGACACTGTTAAGCGCACCAACTCGATCGTGGACGTTCCGGCTGGTGATGAACTGCTGGGTCGCGTTGTTGACGGTCTGGGTAACCCGATCGACGGCAAAGGTCCGATCAACGCTTCCAAGCGGTTGGTAGCTGACGTTAAAGCACCGGGCATCATTCCCCGTAAATCGGTTCACGAACCGATGGCAACCGGCCTGAAATCGGTTGACGCGATGATCCCGATTGGCCGTGGCCAGCGTGAGCTTATCATTGGCGACCGTCAGACTGGTAAAACCGCTGTTGCTCTTGACGCTATCCTGAACCAGAAGTCCTACAACGAAGCTGCTGGCGACGACGAGTCCAAGAAACTGTACTGCATCTACGTTGCAGTTGGTCAGAAGCGTTCGACTGTTGCTCAGCTCGTTCGTAAGCTCGAAGAAAACGGCGCGATGGAATACTCCATCGTTGTTGCTGCAACCGCGTCCGATCCGGCACCGATGCAGTTCCTTGCTCCCTACGCGGCAACCGCAATGGCAGAGCACTTCCGTGACAACGGCCGCCACGCACTGATCATCTACGATGACCTTTCGAAGCAGGCTGTTTCGTATCGTCAGATGTCGCTTCTGCTCCGCCGTCCGCCGGGCCGTGAAGCTTACCCGGGCGACGTTTTCTATCTCCACTCGCGTCTGCTGGAACGTTCGGCAAAGCTGAACGAAGACAATGGTTCGGGCTCGCTCACCGCGCTGCCGATCATTGAAACCCAGGGCGGCGACGTTTCGGCGTTTATTCCGACCAACGTGATCTCGATCACCGACGGTCAGATCTTCCTCGAAACCGAACTGTTCTATCAGGGTATCCGCCCAGCTGTGAACACCGGTCTTTCGGTTTCGCGCGTTGGTTCGTCCGCTCAGACCAAAGCAATGTCGTCTGTTGCTGGTCCGGTTAAACTGTCGCTCGCTCAGTACCGCGAGATGGCTGCATTCGCTCAGTTCGGTTCCGACCTTGATGCTGCAACCCAGCGTCTTCTGAACCGTGGTGCGCGTCTGACCGAGCTGATGAAACAGCCGCAGTACTCGCCGCTGACCAACGCGGAAATCGTTTGCATCATCTTCGCAGGCACCAACGGTTACCTCGACAAAGTCGACGTAAAAGAAGTTGGCCGCTACGAAGCAGCGCTCCTCGCATTCCTGCGCACCAAGCGTAAGGACATCTTGGACTGGATCGCGAACGACGACCCGAAGATCAAAGGCGCTGATGCTGACAAGCTGAAGGCTGCGCTGGACGAATTCGCCGCAGACTTCGCCTGATCACCGGATAAGGAGACAAGGCAGTGCCAAGTCTTAAGGACCTAAAAAACAGGATCGCGTCGGTCAAATCGACCCGCAAGATCACAAAGGCGATGCAGATGGTCGCGGCGGCAAAGCTCCGCCGTGCCCAGGACGCTGCTGAATCGGCTCGCCCGTACACTGAGCGTTTCAACGCTGTAGTGTCCGCGCTTGCTGCTTCGGCTGGTGGTTCGGATACTGCGCCGCTGCTGCTTCGTGGTACGGGCAGCGATCAAGTCCACATGCTTGTGGTCATGACTGCTGAACGTGGCCTCTGCGGCGGTTTCAACTCTTCGATCGTGAAGAAAGCCCGTCAGGCTGTTCGTGACCTTCAAGCCCAAGGCAAGACGGTCAAAATCCTGACAGTGGGCAAGAAGGGCCGTGAACAGCTTCGCCGTGATATGGGCGAGCTGATTGTGGATCACGTAGATCTCTCCGCTGTAAAGCGTATGGACTACGCGACTGCACAATCCATCGGCAAAGACCTTCTGAAGCGGTTCGAAGCCGGTGAATTCGACGTTGCGACGATCTTCTTTGCTCAATTCCAGTCCGTGATCGCTCAGGTCCCGACTGCGCAGCAGGTGATCCCAGCAAAGTTTGAAGCAACCGACGGTGCTGTGGCTGACTACGACTACGAACCTAGCGAAGAAGCAATCCTCGAAGACCTGCTGCCTGCCAGCGTGTCGACGGCGGTATTTGCGGCTCTGCTAGAAAACGCTGCATCCGAACAGGGTGCGCGGATGAGCGCGATGGACAACGCAACTCGCAACGCGGGCGATATGATCGACCGCTTGACCATCGAATTCAACCGTTCGCGTCAGGCCGTCATCACCAACGAACTGATCGAAATTATCTCGGGCGCGGAAGCGCTCTAAGAACCGGAGTAACGAAACATGGCAAACGCAAAAGGCAAAATCACGCAGGTGATTGGCGCCGTTGTGGACGTGCAGTTCGAAGATGCCCTGCCGGCGATCCTCAACGCACTCAACACCGAAAACAATGGCAAGAAGCTGGTTCTTGAAGTGGCCCAGCACCTTGGCGAAAACACCGTACGCACCATCGCTATGGACGCGACCGAAGGTCTCGTTCGTGGTCAGGCAGTGGTCGACACCGGCGCACCGATTTCGGTTCCGGTTGGTACCGCGACCCTCGGTCGTATTCTGAACGTTGTTGGCGAACCAGTTGACGAAAAGGGCCCAGTGAACGCGACGGAAACCCGTCCGATCCACGCTGAGGCACCGGAATTCAGCGACCAGTCGACCGAAACCGAAATCCTCGTAACCGGCATCAAGGTTATCGACCTTCTCGCACCTTACTCCAAAGGTGGTAAGATTGGTCTATTCGGCGGTGCGGGCGTTGGTAAAACCGTTCTCATCATGGAACTCATCAACAACATCGCAAAAGTGCACTCGGGCTACTCCGTGTTCGCAGGTGTTGGTGAACGTACCCGTGAAGGTAACGACCTTTACCACGAGATGATCGAATCTAACGTTATTAAGCCGGACAACCTCGAAGAGTCGCAAGTGGCTCTCGTGTACGGTCAGATGAACGAACCTCCGGGAGCACGTGCACGCGTTGCACTGACCGGTCTGACCCTTGCGGAACAGTTCCGTGACGCTTCGGGTACCGACGTTCTGTTCTTCGTGGACAACATCTTCCGCTTCACTCAGGCTGGTTCCGAAGTTTCGGCACTTCTGGGTCGTATCCCGTCCGCTGTGGGCTACCAGCCAACACTGGCAACCGACATGGGCGCGATGCAGGAACGCATTACCTCGACCAAGAACGGCTCGATTACATCGATCCAGGCTGTGTACGTACCTGCGGACGACCTTACCGACCCCGCACCGGCAACGACCTTTGCTCACTTGGACGCAACCACCGTTCTTAACCGCGCAATCTCGGAACTTGGTATTTACCCGGCAGTTGACCCGCTCGACTCGTCGTCGCGTATCCTTGACCCGCAGATCGTTGGTGAAGAGCACTACCAGGTTGCTCGCGACGTCCAGAACATCCTCCAGCGCTATAAGTCGCTGCAGGACATCATCGCCATCCTCGGCATGGACGAACTGTCGGAAGAAGACAAACTGACCGTTTCGCGCGCTCGTAAGATCCAGCGTTTCCTCTCGCAGCCGTTCGACGTTGCGAAAGTGTTCACTGGTTCGGACGGTGTTCAGGTTCCGCTGGAAGACACCATCTCGTCGTTCAAAGCAGTTGTGGCCGGTGAATACGACCACCTGCCGGAAGCTGCCTTCTACATGGTAGGCGGTATCGGCGAAGTTCTGGCAAAGGCCGAAAAACTGGCAGCTGAAGCTGCCTAAGGAGAGGCATAATGGCTGACACGCTCCAATTTGATCTCGTATCCCCTGAACGGAAGCTCGCTTCTGTTCAGGCCACCGAGGTCCAGATCCCGGCTGCTGAAGGCGCAATGACGGCGATGGCAGGTCACGCACCGACCATCACCACCCTGCGTCCAGGTATCCTGCGGGTCGTTCATGCGGGCGGCAGCGACGAATATGTCGTTTCCGGCGGCTTTGCCGAAATCGGTGCAGAGAGTGTTTCGGTTCTTGCTGAACGCGCCCTGCCCACCGCAGAAGTGACCCAAGAGATCTTCGCTGAGATGGTTGCGGAATACCGCGCAGCTCACGAGAAGGCTCTTGCGAACTTTAAGAACGAACCGGGTCCGGTTGATGATGCGGCTCACCTTCTGGCTGACATGGTCGCCGTTGGTACCCACATGGGTCTGTCGTATCAGGAATAATCCTGACCTATACGAATTAAGCTTCGAAATAGGCCCCTTTGGGGCCTATTTTCATATGAAAACCTCGTTTTTGACGAATTTCTCTGGTCTACGTTTTTTGGGACTTATAGCGTAACGGGTAATGAAGAAGCTTCAAAATCATCTTATTGGTGTGGATCAAGGCGAGGTTGTCTTGTTCTCGGACTTTGAAACCGACGGTCCAATGTGGTCGGGTGATGGTCACCGTAGTTTGCGGCGGGCTGTTACCTTTTCGTCGCCGTATCGTTCGTTGCCGATGGTTCAGTGCTGGTTATCGATGGTCGATATTTCGAACACCACCAATTGCCGCACCGATGTGCAGGCTGAGGACATCACCGAAACAGGTTTCGCTATTGTGTTTCAGACATGGGGCGATACGAAAATCGCTCGCGTCCGTGTGGCGTGGCAGTCGATTGGCGAGGTGCCACATGACGATGACTGGGACGTTGTCTAACTCATTTGTCATTGACCAAAGAAAAACCCCCGACGTTTCCGTTCGGGGGTTTCGTGTTTCTCGAGTTTCGATCCAGATTAGTTGGCGTTGTAGAGGCCTTCGTAGATCGGGATTAGGGTCTGGTCTTCGAACAGCGACGACACGGAGGTGCCGTTCCACGTGTTTAGGATCGCTTGAGCGAACATCGGCGCGGTTGGAACCACACGAATATTTGAGGCGTTCAGGATCGCGTCAGACGGCTGGATGGTATCGGTGATCACCAGCGATTTCATGACCGAGTTGGTGACACGTTCAACGGCTGGGCCAGACATCACACCGTGCGAGATGTACGCGTGCACTTCGGAGGCGCCTGCTTCCATCAGGTGTTCAGCGGCTTTGCAGAGCGTGCCTGCGGTGTCGCAAAGGTCGTCCACGATGATACATTTTTTGCCTTCGACGTTACCGATGACGGTCATCTCAGCGACTTCGCCAGCTTTCTCGCGGCGTTTGTCGACGATCGACAGCGGAGCGTTGATGCGTTTGGCAAGCTCACGTGCGCGAGCGACACCACCAACGTCAGGCGAAACGACCATGATGTCGTCCATGTCGCCTTTGAAGTGGTGTTTGATGTCCAGCGCAAAGATTGGTGCGGCGTAGAGGTTGTCTACCGGCATATCAAAGAAACCTTGGATCTGCGTTGCGTGCAGGTCCATGGTCAGAACGCGGTCAACGCCCGCTTCGGCGATGAGGTTCGCAACCAGTTTCGCGCTGATCGGCGTGCGTGCCTTGGTGCGGCGGTCCTGACGAGCGTAACCGAAGTAGGGGATAACTGCGGTGATGCGACCAGCCGACGAACGCTTCAGCGCGTCGGTGATGATCAGCAGCTCCATCAGGTTGTCGTTGGCAGGGTTCGACGTCGGCTGAATGACGAACATATCTTCGCCACGGACGTTTTCGAAAACTTCGACAAAGATTTCGCCGTCGTTGAAACGCTCTACACGAGCATCAACAAGGTTAACATTCATGCCTCGGTGCATCGACATGCGACGGGCAATGGATTGAGCGAGCGGTTTGTTGGCGTTCCCCGAAATCAGTTTCGGTTCAGTGATCGACGGCATGTGGCAGAGTCCCAGGCTGTTGTCCGTGTGTGACGGAATCGTGACGCAGGGACCGCGTAGCACACGGAACCGTTAAGGCAAAGTTTTACCATGCCTTAATACGCTTTTGCCGCAGGATTTCTTAGTTGAGGGCGTTGAGGAACGCCTCAATATCCTGCTCTGTCGTCGACCAACTGGCAACCAATCGCGCAGTGAGGGTTTCGTCGGCGGGGCCTTCAAGGTTCTGGTTGAACGGCCAGAAATAGTAGTTGGCCCCAGCGGCAAATGCCTTTTGATGCGCGCCGCGTGGGAAACCCGCAAACACCATGTTCGCATCGGTCGGGTGCAAGAGCGTCGCGCCGTTGATCTTTTGGATGCCAGCGGACAGTAATTGTCCCATTGCGTTCGCATGGGTCGCGAGGTCGCGCCACAGATCGTCGGTTAGATAGGCATCCATTTGGGCGGACAGATAGCGGTGCTTGGAAAACAGATGGCCGCCGCGCTTTCGGCGCAGTTCAAATTCCCAAGCGAGTTTTGGATCAAAGATCACGACCGCTTCGACACCCATGAGGCCGTTCTTGGTGCCGCCGAACGAAAGGATATCAATGCCCGCTTTCCACGTCATTTCTGCAGGGGTGACGCCGCTTGCGACGATGGCGTTGGCGAAACGTGCGCCGTCCATGTGGCAGGGGAGGCCGTAATCTCGTGCGATAGCGGTCAACTCTGCGACCTCAGCAACGGAATAGACCGCGCCCTTCTCAGTGACGTTGGTAATCGACACGACGCCCCGTTGGAGGTTGTGAACCCCACCACGGCCTGTGAATTCGATCGCGTTGCGAAGAGCTTCGGGCGACATTTTAGCGTCTTTGCCCTCGACGAGGCAGAGTTTGCCGCCGCCGATGTAAAACTCTGGCGCGCCGCATTCGTCTTCTTCGATGTGGGAGCTGCGATGGCAGAATACGCTCTGCCACGGCTCGGTGATCAGGGCGAGGCCCAGTGCATTGGCGGCAGATCCCGTTGCGACAAGGTATACGGCGGCCTCGGGAGCCTCAAACAGATCACGGATTTTTTGACGAACCGTCTCCATGATCGGGTCGCTGCCATATGACGACACATAGCCTGTGTTTGCTACCGTTAGGGCTTCCATCACTTTAGGATGAACGGGGCTCGTATTGTCAGAGGCAAAAAACATTAGATCGGTTCCTCGATGATGTGGTCTTCCCAGTCTTCGTCGGCGATATCGAATTCAGAGAGCGTGCGGTACTGCATCGAAACGGCTGCTAGATGCACGGTTTCCGAATTACCCGAGATCAGCGGATGCCAGTCGTAGAGCGGACGCTTTTCATGAACCAGACGGTAAGCGCAGGTTTGCGGGAGCCAGTATAGGTTATCCAAAATCGTCTTGGGCGTCAGCACGATACATTCGGGCACGAACTGATGGCGGATGTCGTATTGGCTGCACAAGCAAGTCGCGTCGTCCAAAAGGCGGCAGGCCACGTTGGTCAGCGCGACTTCACCCGTATCTTCGTCCTCAAGCTTGTTCAGGCAGCATTTCCCGCAGCCATCGCAAAGCGCTTCCCATTCCTGACGGTTCATCTTCACCATCGGAACGGTTTTCCAGTAGTTCGGGCGCAAACCGCTGCGGTCGATGTCAGACATCTTTGAGGATCTTTCGGGCTGTATCGCAGTCATTCGCCATCTGAACGATGAGCGCATCGAGGCTGTCGAATTTCAGTTCGGGACGCAGATAATCCACAAGCGCGACCGAAAGCGGCGTGCCGTAGAGGTCGCCTTTGAAATCAAAAAGGAAGGTTTCGATGTTCGGCACATTGTCTTCGCCAAACATGGGGCGGACACCGATCGAAGCGGCGCCGTCGTAACTGCCTGCGTGCGGTCCTTCGAGGACGTCGACCTTTACCGCGTAAACACCCAGTTTCGGCTGGTGAAGGTTCGTGATGGACATATTCGCCGTCGGGTAGCCAAGGTCACGACCACGCTGGTCGCCACGGATCACGGGGCCTTCGATGCGGTGCCAATGGCCCAGCATACGTGCAGCGTCACGAGGACGGCCATCGGACAGGGCATTGCGGATATTCGTGGAGGAGACTTCCTCTTCAAACGTCAAAAGCGGGGTGACGGTCACGCCGAACCCAAGCTCTTCACCAAGTGATTTCAGCGTTTCCACATCGCCAGCCCGTTTCGCGCCGAAACAGAAATCAGCCCCAACGACGACATGCACGAGGCCGAGGCGCTGAACGATGATCGTCTCTGCGAATTCGCGAGGGGTGAATTGGGCGAGGGCGGCATTAAACGGCACGTCGTAGAGTTTTTGGACACCCAGTTTGCGCAGGCGATGAGCCTTGGCTTCGGCATTCATCAAACGGAACGGCGGTGCATCGGGGGCAAAGAACTGACGCGGATGCGGTTCGAACGTCATCACGCCGAGAGGTGCGCCCAGATCAAACGCCGCCTTACGGGTCAAATCAATGACTGCCTGATGGCCCAAATGGACGCCGTCGAAATTCCCGATGGCCGCAGCCGCGCCACGATCATTGGGGTCTAGGAATAAGGTGTCTCGAATAATGCGCATAGGCGATGCGTAGCCGCCCAAGCCGACGCATGCAAGATCAGTCGAACTTCCGCGACGGTGCGAGAACGGTTGCTTCGCCGATCAGTACCTTTTTGCCGTTGACGAGGCAGCGCGTTTCCATGGTCACGCGACGTTTGGAATGGTCGATGTTTGTGACCTCAACCTCCGCCAAAACCATATCGCCAGGGCGGACAGGGGCGAGGAATTTCAGCGATTGACCTAGATAGACCGTGCCGTGACCCGGTAGCTGTTCGCCAATTACCGCAGAGATCAGCCCAGCGGTGAGCATCCCATGCGCGATACGACCTTCAAAGATCGTGTCTTGGGCATAGTCGTCATCAAGGTGCACAGGGTTACGGTCCGTTGAGACTTCAGCGAACATTTCGATGTCGCGGTCTGTCACGACCTTACGCAAAGACCGGATCATACCGATTTCGATATCTTCGATACAGATCGTACCGCGGGGGAAGTTATCCAGCATACTCGGCTCCATTGCGTAACAAATGGTCCCTTTTGGGTTATCACTTGAAACTTTATTACTTTGCAACCGCAGAAAAAACAACCCCCTATTGTGCTAGCGCAAAAAGCCTATGGCGTAGGTTGGAGACTGTTTTTCCTTTTGCAGGTAGGCGTTTAGCAATTCTGCGTCGGGTTGGACTTTGGTCGCAGTCTCTTCCGCAGCGAGGCCACCCGTGATGAAAAGGGAATCATACCCTTCGCCTTCGGCACCCAAAATGTCCGTCTTAATACCGTCGCCAATGCATAGGATGCGGGCCTCGTCAGCGTTCATGTCCAGTTGCGCCAAACGGCGGCGGGCAAGGTCATAGATCGGCGGGTGAGGTTTACCGAAATAGAGGCTCTCACCGCCCATTTCAGTGTAGAGTTTCGCCAAAGCCCCCGCGCAGTATTCACGGGTTTCGCCGCGGTCGATCACAATGTCAGGGTTTGCGCAGAGCATCTTCATCCCTTTTTCGCGGGCAAAGAGGAACTCTGGGCGCATCACGTCAGGCTCTGCATGAGGGTCGAAGGGGCCGCAGTTTACGATGCCTTCGGCCTCTTCGAGGGGGACGCGGGTAATCTCTAGCGGGTTTTCGACGACCTTGATCGGTTCGAAAAAGCTGTCGTCATGTGCTTCGCCGATGAAATAGACCTTTTGGCCCACGGCACCTGTAAACAAGGCCACGCGTGCAGCGTCACCCGAGGTTGCGATGGCATCAAAGCTGTCTTCGGGAATGCCAAAGCGGTTCATCTGCTTTGCGACCAGATCCCAAGCCCGCGGCGCGTTGGTCACGAAAATCACCTTGCCGCCTGTTTTGCGGTAGTCCTGCATCGCTTTGACCGCAGCGGGGAAAGATGTGAGGCCGTTGTGCATGCAGCCCCAGAGATCCACAAACAGGGCGTCATATTGATCAGCGATTTCGGCGAAGTTTTCAATAATTTGGGTCATGGGCTGCTCTTCTATTCGGTTAAGGCCTGAGTATAGCCCGCCCGTGTAAAAGAAAAGCGTCTAGCCAAAGGCGGCAGGATACTTCAGGTCCAGTGATTTCGCTTTGGCGGGGCCAGCGACCATTGTGTATTCGACGGGGTAGGGCGAGGTGAGCCCATCTGGCGCAGGCGTGAAACCACAGCGCGAATAGAACGACGGGTCGCCAAGAACGACCAAGGTTTGTCCAGATAAACGCGCCCATTCCGCGATCATTCCGACCATGCGACGGCCATAACCGTTGCGCTGTAGATCGGGGTGGATGGCAACCGGCGCGAGGCAGAGCCAACCTTTGGGCGCGATCATCTGCGATAGAGCGAGGTAGCCAACGATCCCTTGTTCGGAAGGCAGCACCATTTCCCCTGCGATCGCGCGGGACTTGCGCAGCTTTTCAACCAGACGCGCCTCGTCAGGTTGGCCGAAAGCATCGGTCAGAAGGGCCGTAACGGCGGCCTCTTCACCACGTTGCATTTCACGCAGGAAACTAGGTGAAATCATTGCGGGTCGTCCAAAACGCTCAAGCAAACGCGATTTCCGTAAGTACTGCGAGCAAAATACCTGTCCCAACATTGGCGCTTATTAGTTCTATGATCCCAAGCCCCGCCATCAAAAGCAACTTTACGATGAAGCCTTTCATGACGTTATGGCGAAGAGGGGTCGGCGGTAAGTTTCTTAGAACATAGGTCAGGATCGAGAAGCCAACCATTAATACGCCAGCGCGCCGCGCCATGACGAGTGCTGAGTCATCGGAAGGCAGTCCAAAAAGAGTGCAAAACAACGATGGCGCAAAGACCAATCCAACGGCGAGTACGGCAAATAAGAGGCAGCCAGCAATCATTAAATTCTTAAATGTCATAAGTGACTCCGAACTCATTAAAGTAAAAAGGGCGCCGAAGCGCCCTTGGACTGGATCAGACTTTAAGGCTCGGAATGATCTGTTTTTTGCGGGACATAACGCCCGGAAGAACGACGGTATCGCCTTCGACGGTGCAATCGAACGATGCTTCAGCAATCTTTTTGACCAGATCGTTGGGAACGAGCAGGGTCGCTTCTTCGTTCAGGATGTCGATGACGAAGAGGAGAACCTGATCCGCGCCGTCTTCTTTGGCGACGTCAACCATCGATGCCATCAGGCTTGCCTTGCGGTCGAGGATGATCTTCGGTGCGGTGGTTTCCAGAACAGAGACGCGCAGTTCGGTGCCGTCGACATTGTATTCCTTCGAGTCCATGCGCAGCAGTTCAGCGTCAGAGAAGGACGACACGTCAGATTTGGCTTCGAACAGTTCAGACGCGTAAGCGCTGATGTCGATGTTGAGTTCAGCCGCCAGTTTCTCGGCCAGTGCTTTGTCCACGTCCGTCGTGGTTGGGCTGCGGAATTCCAGCGTGTCGGATAGGATGCACGACAGCATCGCGCCCTTGATGTTGTCCGGCATTTTTTCTGCGTCGTCGCCCATCAGGTCATACATGATGGTCGCGGTGCAGGCGAGCGGACGGATGGTGATGTCGATCGGGCCTTTGGTTTCCAGACCGCCGACCAGTTTATGGTGGTCGATGATCGCGGTGATGTCCGCGTCATTGATCGCATCAGGCAGCTCGGCTGGGTTGTTGGTGTCAACGATGACAACCTTTTGGCCTGCTTCGACGGTCGAGATGATCTCGGGTTTTGCAAAGCCCCATTTTTCGATCACAAAGGCGGCTTCGGTATTGGGTTCGCCCAGCAGAACGGGCTTTGCGTCGATGCCTTTGACTTCGTTCAGATACCAAGCCCAAACGATGGGCGATCCAGTGGAGTCGGTGTCAGGAGATTTGTGGCCGAAAACAAGCGTGGTCATAGAGGTCTGCCTCATGTGCGATATCAATTCGCGGGCCTTATATGATCGGGCAGCGTTGTTGTCACCACTTCGCGCCGTGCTGCGACCAAAGGCCATGCCGCAATTGCGCAGTCGAGTTGCGCAAGGTAGGTCTGAGCCATGGCTAGGATTTCCGAAACTGATCTCTATGCGCCCGTGAAGGCGCTGCTGGAACGGCAGGGCTACGTCGTGAAGGCCGAGGTCGGTGCGGTCGATGTGGTGGGACGTCGTGGTGACGAACCACCTGTCATCGTAGAGCTAAAGACTAGCTTTTCGCTCACGCTTTTGCAGCAGGCTGTCGCGCGTCTGGCCATTACGGACAATGTCTATGTTTGTGTGCCACGGCAAAGCGGGCGGGCGAGTTGGAAGGCGTTGCAGGCCAATGTGAAACTCTGTCGGCGGCTTGGGATTGGCGTCATTACGGTTCGCCTCTCGGACGGGTTTACGGAAACTCTGGCCGATCCTGGTCCCTATACCCCGCGCAAGTCACCGAACAAGGCGAAGGCTTTGCTGCGCGAATTTGATCGACTGAGGGGCGATCCGAACGTCGGCGGTGCCACACGGCAGGGGATCGTGACGGGCTACAGGCAGGATGCGATTGCCTGTGCGGAATTCCTAGCCAGTGAAGGGCTGAGTAAAGGGGCGGTGGTCGCCAAAGCAACAGGTGTCAAAACCGCGACCCGTCTGATGGCCGACAACCACTACGGTTGGTTCGAACGAGTGGCTGTCGGCATTTACGGATTAACCGAGGTCGGTCAGGAGGCTATTCGTCCAGCCGAGTGATCGTCCAGCCGTTCTGGGCCATCAAATTCAACACGCCATTGTCGCCCGAAAGGTGCGCGGCACCGAACACCGCGACAACGGGACCTTCGGCTGCTGCGGTTTCAAGGTTGTCGATCCAGTTCATGTTCCGACCGTCAAGGAGGCCTTCGGCGAAATCGTCGAACACCTTGTTCGCGTGGGGTAGATCGACGTTCGGAACAAGGGTGAGCGCGGCCCGCGATAGGTCCCACACGCGGGCAACGTCACCCGCGAAATAGGCATCGAACGTGGATGCAAAAAGCGCGCTCTCGATATCTGGCGGTAAGAGCGACATCTCGAGCATGTCGATCTGGGCGTCGATCGGATCGTCGTAAAGGATACGCAACGAGTCGCGCCAGTCCTCTAGCGCGCGTGTTTCAACGCCTAGCGAAGCAGCGTCCTCCATCACCATCGCGTCCAATCCCGTCAGCCCTGCCTGAATGTCGGGCATGGCGCAGGGCGGAGTTCCGAGCGCGGCGACCAGATACCACGGCTGAAAACGTGCGGTCATCGGTGAGGGTAGCCCACGGGCGCGGCCTGCCTCAGCAAGGAGTTCCCATGACGCGTCGTCGATCATGCCGATCAGCGTTTGCCCTTCGGGCAGGAGGATCAACGCTGGGTCAGCGAGCAGCTCGCGCTGCATTTCTTGCAACTGTTCGGTCGTCTGTTCGACTAGCAAAATATCGGCGCCGTCTAGTGCCTCGCGGGCTTTATACCTGAGCGGCAAGAGGCGCGGGTCGTAGATGTGCAAGCTGCCAAAGAAGGTGATCTGATCGCCGTCTCGATCAGCCCGCCATATCAGGCCTTTACCGTTCAAGGTGGCGTCCGACGTGCGCTCTACCTCAGCCAAAACGTCTGCGGGTAAATAGGCCTCAATAGATGCGCCCGAACAGAGTGCCAAAGATGCGGTGGGAAAAACTGAGGAAACGAAAAGAACGGTGAGGGTCGCGCGCATCATGGCTCCTGTTTGTCGTAATTTAACTTATGCCGTTCAAGCAGGGGAGGCGATACAAAAAATCCTCTACACCACTGTTGACACCCCTACGACAGGTTCCTAACTATGCGTCGTTAGCACTCGACATGAGTGAGTGCTAACACAGGATTTAACGATAGCTGAGGAGCTACAAAAATGGCTTTTAAACCGCTGCATGACCGCGTTCTGGTCCGCCGTGTCGAGAGCGACGAAAAAACCAAGGGTGGTCTGATCATCCCTGATAGCGCCAAAGAAAAACCGGCTGAAGGCGAAGTAGTTGCTTGCGGCGAAGGTGCACGTAAGGACTCCGGCGAACTGATCGCAATGGCTGTTAAAGCTGGCGATCGCGTTCTCTTCGGTAAATGGTCTGGCACTGAAGTCACCGTAGACGGCGAAGAGCTGCTCATCATGAAAGAAGGCGACATTCTCGGCATCATCGCCTGAGATCGTACCTTTCCCTGAAACTATTTTAGACGAGGACTACAGCAATGGCTGCTAAAGACGTCAAATTCGGCACCGACGCCCGTAACCGTATGCTCAAGGGTGTGAACATCCTGGCTGACGCGGTAAAAGTTACCCTTGGCCCGAAAGGCCGCAACGTTGTGCTCGAAAAATCTTTCGGCGCACCGCGCATCACCAAAGACGGTGTTTCTGTCGCTAAAGAGATCGAACTGGAAGATAAGTTCGAGAACATGGGCGCGCAGATGGTTAAAGAAGTCGCTTCGCGCACCAACGACGAAGCTGGCGACGGTACCACCACTGCAACCGTACTTGCACAGGCAATCGTAAAAGAAGGCCTCAAGCAGGTTGCTGCTGGCCTGAACCCGATGGACCTGAAGCGCGGTATCGACATGGCGACAACCACTGTCGTTGAGCAGATCAAGTCTATGGCTCGTGAAGTTGCAGACTCTGACGAAGTTGCTCAGGTCGGCACTATCTCGGCTAACGGCGAAGCATCGATCGGTCGTCAGATCGCAGACGCGATGCAGAAAGTTGGCAACGACGGCGTCATCACCGTTGAAGAAAACAAAGGTATGGAAACCGAAGTAGAAGTCGTCGAAGGCATGCAGTTCGACCGTGGCTACCTCTCCCCGTACTTCGTAACCAACCCGGACAAAATGGTCGCTGAACTGGAAGACGCTGTCATCCTGCTTCACGAGAAAAAACTGTCGTCGCTCCAGCCGATGGTTCCGCTGCTCGAGTCGGTTATCCAGTCCCAGAAGCCGCTCATCATCATCGCTGAAGATGTTGAAGGCGAAGCACTGGCAACTCTCGTAGTGAACAAACTGCGTGGTGGTCTGAAAATCGCTGCTGTCAAAGCACCGGGCTTCGGCGACCGTCGCAAGGCAATGCTGCAGGATATCGCTATCCTGACCGGCGGCCAGGTGATCTCCGAAGACCTCGGCATGAAACTCGAGAACGTCACCATGGACATGCTCGGTTCGGCTAAGAAAGTTTCGATCTCCAAAGACAACACCGTTATCGTTGATGGCGCTGGCAACAAAGCAGAGATCGAAGCACGCGTTGCACAGATCCGCACCCAGATCGAAGAAACTTCTTCGGACTACGACCGTGAAAAACTGCAAGAGCGCGTTGCCAAACTGGCTGGCGGTGTTGCTGTTATCCGCGTCGGCGGCATGACTGAAGTAGAAGTAAAAGAGCGTAAAGACCGCGTTGATGACGCACTGAACGCTACTCGCGCTGCTGTTCAGGAAGGCATCGTTGTCGGCGGTGGTGTTGCTCTGGTTCAGGCTGCGAAAGTTCTGGCTGGTCTCGAAGGTCAGAACGCTGATCAAAACGCTGGTATCGCAATCGTTCGCCGCGCTCTCGAAGCTCCGCTTCGTCAGATCGCAGAGAACGCTGGCGTTGACGGTGCAGTTGTTGCTGGCAAAGTTCGTGAATCCGACGACAAAAACTTTGGCTTCAACGCTCAGACCGAAGAATATGGCGACATGTTCAAATTCGGCGTGATCGACCCAGCAAAAGTAACCCGTACCGCTCTCGAAGACGCGGCATCGGTAGCTGGTCTCTTGATCACCACCGAAGCAATGGTTGCTGACAAGCCTGCCAAAGACGGCGGTGCACCTGCAATGCCCGACATGGGCGGCATGGGCGGCATGATGTAATCATCGCCGAAGGCATGATAGGGAAACGGGGTCGCAATCGCGGCCCCGTTTTCGTTTGGAGGCACGAATGATCTACCTCGTAGCACTTGGCGCGTTGCTCGCACTGGCCGCCAATTCGGTTTTGATCCGTTTGGCAGTGGTGGATTACGGGGCCGATCCTGCGGCCTTTGCCGTCGTGCGCGTGGCGACAGGGGCGGTCGTTCTGATGACGATAGCCCTTTTGCAAAAGAGAGGGGCGTGGCCGACAAAAGCGCGGTCGTTTGCAGGGGCTGTGTGCCTCGCCGGCTATATCGTCGGCTTTTCACTCGCCTATCGCACTTTGGACGCTGGATTTGGCGCCTTGCTGCTGTTCGGCTGGGTGCAGATCACGATATTCGCTACGGTGGTTGCACGCGGCAACCGCCCATCTGTGTTTCAATGGATCGGCGCGATAGTGGCTTTCTTCGGGTTGGTCTGGCTGTTGAAACCTTCATCAGACCTTGGAACCTTGTCCGTCATTGATCTGATGCTGATGTCCTTCGCTGGGATGAGCTGGGGATTCTACACTCTGCTCGGCCGTGGGGCGGGGGATCCTGTTCGCGTGAACGCGATGAGCTTTGCCCTGTGCCTGCTGTTCGTGCTGCCGTTGATGATGGTCGGCAATGGGGCGCTCAGTGGGCCAGCATTGGTGCTCGCCATGGCGTCGGGCGGCATTACCTCGGGCCTTGGCTATGCGCTCTGGTATCGGATTGTGGCGGTCATTGACCCTGCGCTGGCAGGGGTAGGGCAGTTGATGGTGCCCGTCTTGGCCAGCCTCGGTGGACTGGTCTGGATCAACGAGCCGATCACAGTTCAGTGGATCATCGGCGCGGCACTGGTGCTCGGCGGGATTGGGCTATCGATTGCGCCGCAGATCATAGCTAAACGGCGCCTCTAAACAGAAGCGCCGTTTCAGGATGTCTAACAGGCTTAGCCTTTGATGTAGGCGGTCAGAGTAGCTTTGACGCCGTTGTCATAAAGGCTGTTCAGGGCCTTTCCAAAGGCGGCCACGAATACCTCGTTCTGGGCGAGATCACCAAACACCGCAGTGTTTTCTAGAAATGCCGCGGGACGAGCCTTGGCCTCATCCGCGAGAGATTTGAGAACCACATGGTTGTCGTCATTCGGCGCGATCTCATTGCCAGCTTCATCCACGCGGGCGCAATAACGGCACCAGAGCGCGACTTCCAATGCGAGGCCAGACACATCCGCACCCGCCGCCAGCGCGTCACGCAAGGTCGGGAGGATGAACTTTGGCTGACGGTTGGACCCATCGAGGCACAGACGCGGGATCGTGTCGCCGACTTCTGGGTTCGAGAAGCGCTCGATGATCTTTTCGCGATAGGCCTGATAATCAACGCCCTCAATCGGGGTTAGCGTCGGGATGATTTCACGCTGTTCCAATGCGTCGAGCCATTCTGAGATCAACGGATCAGCCATCGCATCATGAACAAAATGATGCCCGATCAGAGCCGACGGATAGGCAATCGCCGCGTGGCCACCGTTCAGGATGCGGAGCTTCATCAACTCGTATTTTGCAACATCCTCAACGAATTCCGCGCCAACCTTTTCCAGCGCTGGGCGACCTTGGGGGAAGTTATCCTCTAGGACCCATTGACGGAAAGGTTCACAGGCAACAGGCACCGCATCGGTGATGCCGAATTTATCGGCAACCATCGCGCGTTCGCGGTCAGAGGTCGCTGGCGTGATGCAGTCGACCATAGAGTTCGGGAAGGCAACGTTTGCGCTGATCCAATCCGCAAAGTCTGGGTCAGACAGACGAGCGAGGCCAATGACCGTGCGTTTTGCGACGTGACCGTTTTCAGGCAGGTTGTCGCAGGACATGAACGTGAACGGCGCAAGGCCAGCGTCACGACGAATGCGGAGTGCTTTGATCACCATACCGAACACGGTTTTCGGCGCGTCGGGGTTCGCAGCATCTGCGACAATGTCGGGGTGTTTTGTGTCAAAACCATCGGTCAGGGCGTCGACGTAATAGCCGCCCTCGGTGATGGTGGTCGATACGATTTTGATCGCGGGATCGGCCATTTTTGCGATGGTGACCTCGGGATCGACCTCAACGAAGTCGATCATAGAACCAACGACCTGAGCGGTGAGGCCCGAGGGGTCCAGTTCGACAACGGTTGTCAGCCAGTCTTGTTTCGCAAGACGGTCGCGCATGGTTGCGTCGCCTGCGCGGACGCCAGCGCCACACAGCGCCCAGTCATGGCTTTCACCCAGTGCAAACAGGCGGTCGAGATATACCGCCATGTGCGCGCGGTGGAAATTGCCGATCCCCACGTGGAGGATGCCCGCCGTCAACGCGGATCGGTCGTAAGAAGGGGTGCCGATGGTATCAGGGAGCTGAGCCAGAGCGGAGGTGTTGAGTTCGATTGCCATGGTCATGCCATCCAGTTTCCGCCGTCCACACCGAAACATTGTGCGACGACATAGTCGGCCTCGTTTGAGGCAAGAAAGAGTGCCATTCCGGTCAGATCTTCAGCCTTGCCCATGCGTCCAAAGGGGACGGCGGCACCGACTTCGCGTTTTTTCTGACCGAGGGGTTTGTTTTCATATTTGGCAAAGAAGGCATCGACGCCGTCCCAATGTTCGCCATCCACCACACCGGGCGCGATTGCGTTCACATTTATGCCATGTTGGATCAGGTTCAGGCCCGCTGACTGGGTAAAGCTGATGACAGCGGCTTTCGTCGCACAGTAGACGCCCACGAGGGCCTCACCACGACGGCCAGCTTGGGACGCCATATTGATGATCTTGCCGCCTTTGCCGTTGGCGATCATGACCTTCGCGACAGCTTGGGTCATGAACATGGTGCCAAAGACGTTGATCGAGAACAGCTTTTGATAATCTGCCTCGGTGATCTCAATGATCGGTGCGGCCGAGAATAGCGCGGCGTTATTCACAAGGATGTCAATCCCGCCGAGTTCCGTTTCGACCGTGTTCACGGCGTTATCAATGCTAGCTTTATCCGCCACATCACAGGCAACGGCGATTGCGCCATTGCCGATGGTTTGTGCGGCCTTCAATGCGGCCGAGGCGTTGATGTCGACAATCGCAACACGCGCGCCTTCGGCAGCATAGGCCTTTGCAAATTCAAAACCGATCCCGCGGGCTGCACCCGTGATCAGAACCGATTTACCCGAAAACCGTATCATGCAATCCGCAGCCCTTTTTCGTCAAAGCGGTGGATCTTGTCGGCTTCGGGGGTGAGATAGACAGTATCACCGTGGCGAACGGGGAATTCGCCGCCAACGCGCACGGTTATGGATTCCGCGAGGCCCGTTTCATGAACGTGCAGGAAGGTGTCAGAGCCGAGATGTTCAGAGACGCTGACTGTACCTTTCCATAGACCTTCGGTCGCGGATGCAGTCAGGTGCTCTGGACGAATGCCGATGGTGTGCGCGCCATGCTGTGCAGCGGTTTCACCTTCGATAAAGTTCATCTTGGGCGAGCCGATGAAACCAGCGACGAATTTGTTGCGCGGGGTGTGGTACAGTTCGAGAGGGGAGCCGACCTGTTCGATCACACCAGCCTGCAGAACCACGATTTTGTCTGCCATGGTCATCGCTTCGACCTGATCGTGGGTCACGTAGACCATGGTGGTTTTCAGGCGCTCGTGGAGTTCTGAGATCTCAAGTCGCATCCCAACGCGAAGCGCTGCGTCCAAGTTCGACAGCGGTTCGTCAAAGAGGAACGCGCTTGGTTCGCGCACAATCGCGCGGCCAATTGCAACACGCTGGCGCTGACCGCCAGAGAGCTGACCCGGACGGCGATCAATGTAGCTATCGAGGTTCAGAACCTTTGCAGCGTTATCCACGCGGCGGTCGATTTCGGCCTGATCCATCTTTGCCATCTTGAGCGGGAAGGCGATGTTCTTGCGCACGGACATATGCGGGTAGAGCGCGTAGGACTGGAACACCATCGCAAGACCGCGTTTTGCGGGCGGCAGGTCGGTGGCGTCTTTGCTGTCGATGCGGATTTGGCCGCCCGACACGTCCTCAAGGCCAGCGATCAGGCGCAGAAGAGTGGATTTGCCGCAACCCGATGGGCCAACGAATACAACGAACTCTCCGTCTTCGATGGTCAAGTCCAGCGGCGGGATAACTTCGACATCGCCGAAACGTTTGGTGACTTTATCTAGCGTAATGCGTCCCATTATTCTTTTCCTTATTTCACGGCGCCGAAGGTCAGACCGCGGACAAGTTGTTTTTGGCTGAACCAGCCCATGATCAGGATCGGTGCGATCGCCATGGTCGAAGCAGCAGAGAGTTTTGCGTAAAAGAGGCCTTCAGGGCTGGAGTAGCTTGCGATGAATGCGGTCAACGGAGCGGCTTTGGCGGCCGTCAGGTTGAGCGTCCAAAACGCTTCGTTCCAAGCCAGAATGACGTTCAAGAGGATCGTCGAGGCGATGCCAGGGACGGCCATTGGCGTGAGGATGTAGAGGATTTCCTCGCGCAGTGTGGCGCCATCCATGCGGGCTGCCTCAAGGATCTCACCCGGGATTTCCTTGAAGTAGGTGTAGAGCATCCAGACGATGATCGGCAGGTTGATCAACATCAGGACAACGACCAGACCCCAACGGTTGTCCAAAAGACCCAATTTGATGAACAGCAGGTAGATAGGGTAAAGAACACCAACCGCTGGCAACATCTTGGTCGAGAGCATCCACATCAGGATGTCTTTGGTCCGTTTGGAGGGAACGAATGCCATCGACCATGCTGCAGGAACCGCGACAACGATGCCCAAGAGGGTAGAGCCAACTGCGATGATCACAGAGTTTGTCAGGAACCGCAGGTAGTCAGAGCGTTCCTGAACGATCGCGTAGTTTTCCAGCGTCCAGTCAAAGAACAGGAAAATGGGTGGATCAGAGATTGCCTGACCTTCGGTTTTAAAGCTGGTCAGAATAGTCCACAGGATCGGGAAAAAGATCAGAAGACCGATAGCCCAAGCGAGGGTCGTATTGAGCGCCTTTTGGCGTGTGGTGACGGTGCGTGCCATGACTGCTCCTCCCTCAGTTATCCAAGTTTTTGCCGACGATGCGCATCAGGAAGATGGCGATGATGTTTGCGAGGATGATCGCGTAGACGCCGCCTGCAGAGCCCAGACCGATGTTTTGGCTTTCCAGAACCCGCTGGAAGATGAGGTAGCTGAGTGTCTTGGTGCCGAATGCGCCGCCGGTGGTGACGAAAATCTCTGCGAAAACCGCCAGAAGAAAGATTGTCTGGATTAGGATCACGACGGTAATTGCACGGCTTAGGTGCGGCAGGATGATGTACCAGAACCGTTTCAGGGCAGGTGCGCCGTCCATTTCAGACGCTTCGAGTTGTTCGCCGTCCAACGATTGGATCGCGGTCAGCAGAATGAGGGTCGCAAACGGCAGCCATTGCCAGCTGACGATGATGATGATCGAGGGTAGGGAGGCCTGCGACATCCATTCAACGGGCTGCGCACCAAAGGCGCGCCACAGGTGGGCGAACAGGCCGTTGGTCGGGTCCATGAACATGTTCTTCCAGACCAGTGCGGACACGGTCGGCATGACAAAGAAGGGTGCAATCACGAGGATGCGAACGATGCCTTGGCCCCACATTGGGCGGTCCAGCAAGAGCGCCAGCAGAACACCGAACACGACTGTGATAAACAGCACGCCACCAACGATGATTAGGGTGGTGAGGATGCTCGGCCAGAAAGAACTGCTTGTGACAAAGCGCGTGTAGTTTTCGAATCCAGCCCATCCAAGGTCGCCGCCACGCAGGGGCAGGTAGTTCTTGAACGAGAAATAGAGCGTCATCGTGAGCGGGACGAGCATCCAACCCAGCAATAGAATGACCGCGGGGGCCATCATAATGCGAGCTGCAGCGCGTGAATGTTGGGTCGCCATGAATGCACTTCCTCTGTTGGTAGCTGTGCCGCTACCTTAAAGATCTTTGCGTAATTCGTAGATTGAAATGAGCGGTGGGCAGCGCGAGGGCCACCCACCGTCATTGGAGGAAAGCTTAGCGGTAGCCAGCTGCTTCCATTGCGTCGTTGGTCAGGGCTTGTGCCTTGGCCAGAGCTTCTTCAACGGTCTGTTGACCAGCGTAAGCTGCCGAGAACTCTTGGCTTACGTCAGTTGCGATACCTGCGAATTCTGGGATCGCTGCGAACTGAACACCAACGTAGGGTGCTTCGTTTACAGTTGCGTTCAGCGGGTCAGCCGACAGGATCGAGTCCAGGGTCATCTGTGCGAAAGGAACGTCTTTGTAGTTCGGGTTTTCGTACAGCGATACGCGTGCGCCCGGAGGAACGTTTGCCCAGCCTTCGTTTGCAGCTACGAGCTCGATGTAGGAGGTCGAAGTTGCCCACTCGATGAACTGTTTCGCGGCGTCGGTTTTCTGCGAACCTGCAGGGATCGCGAGAGCCCATGCCCAGAGCCAGTTCGAACGTTTGCCCAGACCGTTATCCGGTGCCAGTGCGAAGCCAACCGAGTCAGCTACGGTCGAGTCGTTCGGGTTGGTGACGAAGGATGCCGCAACAGTTGCGTCGATCCACATGCCGCACTTGCCTTGCTGGAACAGCGAGAGGTTTTCGTTGAAGCCGTTGGTGGCGTAGCCAGCCGGACCGGATTCATCCATCATGCCTTTGAAGAAGTTGAGGGTGTTTGCCCATGCTTCGCCGTCAAAAGTTGCGTTCCAGTCCATGTCGAACCACTGAGCGCCGAACGAGTTGCCCATCGCAGTGATGAACGCGCCGCCTTCACCCCAGCCTGCTTTACCGCGCAGACAGATACCGTTGATGTCAGCATCACGGTCGGTCATTGCTGCGGCTGCTTCGCGGATGAACGACCAAGTCGGAGCGGTCGGCATTTCGAGGCCAGCTTTTTCCATCAGGTCGGTGCGATACATGATCATCGACGATTCACCGTAGAACGGTGCAGCGTAGAGGGTGCCGTCGTAGCTCAGACCGCCAGCCATAGCAGGCAGGATGTCGCCAACGTTGTACTCTTCGGACAGATCGTCGAGCGGGACCAGCCAGCCGTTCGCACCCCAGATCGGGGTTTCGTACATACCGATGGTCATGATGTCGAATGCGCCGCCATTGGTCGAGATGTCGGTGGTTACGCGCTGGCGAAGAACGTTCTCTTCGAGGGTGACCCACTCAACGGTGTGACCGGTTTTCGCGGTGAAGTCGTCGGTCAGACCCTGCATGCGGATCATGTCGCCGTTGTTCACGGTTGCGATGGTCAGCGTTTCAGCATGCGCTAGGGCAGCAGCCGAACACAGAGCGGTTGCGCCCAAAAGGGCACGCACAGTGTATTTCATGATTTCCTCCCAATGCCCAGGTTTGGGCAAATGCTACGTTAGTGGGCAAATGTTCACAAAAGGCTTCAAAATTGTCAATCCCAATTACCCGCCGCAATGCAGTAAACGGTTAAATGACCATAAAAATAAGGGCTTGCAGTGGGATTTCTGTCTGCAATCGCGTATAATTTCTGACGGCGCTAACAGTATTGTTGCAGCGCAGCGAAACGGTTGAGAGGCTACAGGTAAGGTGTCGCGGGAGAAACTAGTTGCCGAGAATCGACTCTGCGGTCGCTTCGTTCGTGATCAATCCGTTGATGAGATGCCCTTTGAGCGCGGCTCTGATGGCGCGGACTTTGGACGGACCAACAGCGATGGCCGTGATCCGACGGTCTGCCGCCACGGCGAGCGGAGCGGAGGCGACGCGACGGTTAAATGCGCAGTCGATCACCTGGCCCGTGTCGTCGTAAATCCACGAGGTGATTTCGCCCGCAGCACCAGCCGATTGCAGTTCTTCGATTTCGTGACGTGGAATGAAGCCGTCAACAAACAGCGGTGCGGTCATGTCCATTTGACCGATCCCGACTAGGGTAAGGTCGGCACGTTCACACAGGCTTAGCGTGTTGCGGACGGCTTCCTGTCCGTGGAGCGTTTGGAGTTCGTCGGGCGAGTTTGCCAAAACTGGTAGCGGGTAGGGGTATTGGATCGCGCCAATGCGCTCTGCCAGATGAATGGTCGCGTTATATGGCGTTGCGGACCCGTCGCTCATCATGTTGCCGAGGCGCGACACGACACGGTGTTGCGGGCAATTCATGCGTGGAAGCTGTTCAACTGTCGTCTTCAACGCGCGGCCCGTGCCCAGAGCGATGATTTGTTCATCCTCGGTTTTGAGCGTGCGTTCCAATTCAGCCGCAGCCGCAATTGCAGCGCCCGTTGTGAGGTTCGGGGCCTCGGGGTCGGAGGGGACAATTTCGCAAAAGCCCAGACCAAATTTATCCGTCACCGCCTTGGAGAGGTCCATGCAGCGTGCAATCGGGTGATCGAGGCGAACCTTTACCAGTTTTTCACTGACGGCCATCGCGACGAGCCGTTGCGCCGACTGTCTAGACACCCCGAGCTTGCGTGCGATTTCGTCCTGAGTGTTGCCCGCAACGTAGTAAAGCCACCCTGCGCGGGCGGCGTCATCCAAACGTGTGGTTTCAGGTGTGAATCGACCGACTGTCACGGGGCCTCCTTGATCGTCTTTAAGACCTGCGTGAAATCTGCCCAGTTGTCAAAGGCTTGAACGCCGTCGGGCATTTCGACCCCTAAACCACGCAGATGGCTGGCCCCTGTGTAAGCCAGATGAGGCATGCCTGCGGCCTGTGCTGCGGTGAGGCCAGGAATGCTGTCTTCGATCACCAAAGTTCGGGAGGGATCGGCGCCCATCTCTTTGGCGGCAAATAGAAAAAGGTCGGGCGCGGGTTTGCCGTTTTTGACTTGAGACGCCGTGAAAACATGCGGCCCAAAAAACCGCGCGAGGCCCGTCAATTCGAGCGACCGCGCCACGCGTGGCGGGCTCGATGAGGTTGCAACGCAGATCGGTCGGTCGAGCGTTTCAAGCAGGGTTTCGATTCCCTGTGTGGCCTCTAGCTGAGTTTCAAAACGGTGCAGAAGGCTAGTCCGATACCGTTGTTCAAAGTCGTCAGGCAGGGGCGTGTTGAACTGTTCACGGAGGCTTTTCGCGACGGTTGGAAAACTGCGACCGAGGCAATATTTCCGAACATAGTGCCGATCAATCGCGATCCCGATCAGCGCAAGTTCTGAGATCAGCGTATCAGCGCTGATGATCTCGCTGTCGATCAAAACGCCGTCACAGTCAAAAATAATTAGATCGATCATAGGGCCTCCAAGCGCTGCACCGTTAGCACGGGCGAATTGCCGTTGCACCTGTTATGCGCGTCGTTACTGTGAACCCTGTTGGTTGAGGTGAACAATGACGGATTATACGGTTTTCGACGGTCACAACGATTTTCTGTTTCGCTATGCCCGCGCGCCAAAGGCGCAGCGTGCCGCGATGTGGATTGAGGGTGAGGGGGCGCATCACCTTGACCTCCCTCGGATGCAAGCTGCGGGATTCGTTGGTGGTTTTTTCGCGGTTTGGGTTCCGTCGCCTGATGATGCAGGTGGTCTCGATTTCGAAGCGATGATGGAGGTTTTGCCCTACGACCTACCCATGCCGCCCATTTTGGATCAAGCCGATGCCTTGCCAACTGCAATGGCTCAAGTGGCTGGACTATTCGAAATGGAACGTTTGTCGAGCGGTGATCTGACCGTTTGCCGAAGTGGTGCAGAGGTCCGTCGGGCGGTTGAAAAGGGTAAAGTCGCGGCCATCCTGCACATGGAAGGGGCCGAAGCGATTGGTGCTGACTTGTCTCAGCTAGAGGTCTGGTATCGCATGGGGCTGCGGTCCATCGGGCCTGTCTGGAGTCGACCAACAATCTATGGCGAAGGGGTTCCTTTCGCGTTTCCGTCCACCCCTGACCGAGGCGCTGGCCTCACGGATTTGGGCAAGGATCTGATCCGTGAATGTGATCGCCTCGGTATTCTGATCGACCTATCACACCTGAATGAAAAAGGGTTCGATGACGTCGCGGCGATTTCGTCGCGTCCGTTGATCGCGACCCATTCCAACGCCCACGCGGTTACACCGTCGTCGCGCAACCTCACCGATCGTCAGTTGGCAATGATTGCCGAAAGTGGCGGGATTGTTGGGCTGAACTTTGGCTGTGCCTTCCTGCGCGAGGACGGACGACGGGATGCGAACACTGGGTTCGACCGTATCATGGCGCACCTTGATCGCTTGATCGGGGCGCTAGGCGAAAATCGTGTCGCCTTGGGTTCCGATTTCGATGGCGCGGTCATCCCGTCCGTGATTGGGGACGTTTTAGGGCTGCCTGATTTGATCGATGCGATGATCGACCACGGCTACGATCCCGCGCTGGTTTCAAAGATCAGCAGCGGGAACTGGATGTCATTCTTGGATCGGAACCTCTAATCAGTCGACCGGCTGCCAGCCAGTAATCAACTGACGCAGGCCAAAGGCAGCGCCTGCGACGATGCTAGCAAGTGTGAGCGGTGCGGACCACGCGAGAACGGACATGGCCGAGAGGCCTTGGCCAATGCTGCATCCCATCGCGACAACTGCGCCTACACCCATTAGGGCTGCGCCGAAAATTTGGCGGCGAAGTTCGCGTGGGTCTTCACAGGCTTCCCAGCGGAAGTGGCCTTTGATCAGCGATCCGATAAAGGCACCACACCAGACGCCCGCAACCGACCCGATGGCAAAAGACAGGCTCTGTCCGCTTGCTGTCATGCCCCAGAGGATGGTCTCTCCAATCGGGGTTGCAAAGGTGTGCGACACCACTGGTGTGCCATCAAAGCCGTTCGAAGCGATCCATTGTGTGCCAGCCCAGCCAGAGACGGCAGCCAGACCGACCACGACGCCCCAGAACAAGGTGGACGTCGAGGCCCGAACACGGGCTGGCGCGATGGTGGCGACCAGAATGATAAGGCCGATCAGAATGCCGATTGTGCTGGGCGTCATGCCCGTCATTTGCGCGATGCTATGGGCGATGCCTGGAACGTCGCCCGAAATGCGGTCCTGCGGGAATAGGTAGACCCGCGCATAGGCCAGGGGGCCTGACACCGTTCCATAAGCCGCAATCCCCATGACAACCACGATAACGAAGTTCCGCAGGTCGCCGCCGCCCAGTCGGGCTAGCGCGCCGTATCCGCAGTTTCCAGCGAGGGCCATTCCGTAGCCGAACACCACCCCACCAACCACAGCGCCGATGGGGGCAAAGGCAAAGCCAAGGTAGATCGTGGATGGGGCATCAAGCAGACCTGCGCCAATCAAGGCAAAGCTCCCGATCACGGCCGTGCCGATCGCAACGCCCCACATGCGCAAACGCATGTCATTTTCGCCGTAGAGGTAATCTTCGATCGCGCCGAGGGTGCAGAACCGACCCAATCGTGCCGCCAGCCCCAACAAAAGCCCGCTCAACAAGCCAAGGATGGCCGCGGCGTTGCCGTCGCCCAATAGATCAAGCATCAGATTTTCCTCCCTTTTACCTAAACGCCGATAGGTCGGCGGATAGGGTTACGACTTGCCGCAAAACATGTCGTAGACGAGGTCAATCATCTGGCGAGGACGGTCATCGGTCAAGCGGTAGTAGATCGTTTTTCCCTCACGGCGCGGCGTGACCAAACCTTCGAGCCGTAGACGGGCGAGCTGTTGGGATACAGCCGCCTGACGGGCAGAGATCAAATCTTCGAGCTCTGTCACGGATTTTTCACCAGCAGAGAGGTGACACAGGATCAGCAGACGCCCCTCGTGGCTGATCGCCTTGAGGAAGTTCGCCGCCTCTTGGGCGTTGTCCATAAGCTTGTCGAGGTCAGCCTCGCAAATCTTATCGTCTACAATTGGAAGGCCCATTGTGCCGATCCTTATTGTCCTGCCGTACTGTTCAGCGCTTACGCGAAACGGCTATTTTATTCAACGATGATGCGCACACGAATTAAAGTTGTGGCATCCTCGTCAAGTTTGCGCGGGCGGCAGGCCGAGGATCTGGCCCAAAAGCCCCCAGAAGAAATCTTCGCCCGGATAGCCCTCGATCCTGCCAATCTCAACGCCGTCTTCAAGCACGACAAAAGTTGGGGTGAACACCATCGGTCTGTCTAAAGTCACATCGCTCGGCAGCGGGTCATTGATATCGACCTGCCAGAGCGGAGCCATCTCGCCTTCGGTGGTTTTGGGGTAGATGGGGCCGATTTGGGCTTCCCACCGTGCGCACCACATGCAGCCATCCTCGACCCCCATAAGAAGTCGGGTTTCAGCAGCGGCAGGCACCGCCGTCAGGACCCAGAGGGCCAAGGCTTTCCATAATGTGCGCATCTGTATGCAAACCGATTGACGGATGGAAATATCATCATCTAGCATAATATGAATATGTGAATGTCGCAAGGGAGGGCGGCCGCCGATGGATATGACCTATATGGGCGCGGCTTTTGCCGGCCTTTTGTCGTTCTTTACACCCTGCATTTTGCCGATGGTTCCGTTTTACCTGTCCTACATGGCAGGTCTTTCGATGAATGAACTGCAAGGTGACGATGACATCGCGCCCGGCGCGCAACGCCGCCTCGTTCTGTCATCCATCGCGTTTGCGCTGGGCGTCACGACTATCTTCGTGCTGCTCGGACTTGGCGCGACGGCGGTCGGGCAGGCGGTTGCACAATGGAAGCCGATCTTGGCCTATGTCGCCTCTGCGGTCTTGATCGTCTTTGGCCTGCATTTCTTGGGCATCATGCGGATACCGTTCCTCTATCGTGAGGCGCGGATGGAGAGCTCAGCTGAGCCTTCGACCGTAGTTGGGGCCTATCTCATGGGCCTCGCCTTTGGCTTTGGGTGGACGCCCTGCGTTGGTCCGGCTCTTGCGTCCATCCTGATGATCGCGGGCGGCATGGGCAGCCTGTGGGAAGGGGGGATGCTCCTCTTGGTTTACGGCTTGTCGATGACGGCGCCATTCGTCGTGGCGGCACTTTTTGCCAAGCCTTTCTTGGGCTGGGCGCGGCGCAACCGCCGTTATTTGGGCTACGTCGAAAAAGCGATGGGCGTGATGCTGATCCTGTTTGGTGTTTTGATCGCTACGGGCAGTGTGAACACGATTGCGGATTGGATGATCCGCCACGTGCCTTGGTTCTCAACGATTTTGTGAGTCGCAGTGGGGGAGGAAATCCATGCGTAAATTACTAGGTATTCTTGCGGCTGTTCTGTTCGCTCAAGCCGCGCATTCCGCTGAACTGGGCGACGATGGTCTGCACAAAGTAGATTGGCAGCGTGACACGTTCAAAGATCTTCGCGAAGACCTCGAAGAGGCCAACGCTGAGGGTAAGCGCTTGATGGTCATCATCGAACAGCGTGGCTGCATTTACTGCACCAAGATGTACGAGGAAGTCTTTCCCGTGCCTGAAATCGACCAATACATCCGTGACCACTACTTCGTTGTTCAGCTCAATATGTTCGGTGATGTCGAGGTCACGGACTTTGACGGCACGACCTTGGCCGAGAAGGACATGATTCAACGCTGGGGGATTCTGTTCACTCCGACGCTGATTTTTTATCCGACAGAGGTAGAGGACGGTGCATTCGGTCAGGCTGCGGCTGCAGCGGTGATGCCTGGGGCCTTTGGAAAGTGGACCACCTACAACTTGCTAAACTGGGTGGTCGAAGAGGGTTACCTCGGGGACGAAAATTTCCAGAAATATCATGCACGTAGGATCGAAGAGGGCGGCCTTTTCGACTGATAATTCGCACCCCAAATCGAGGGGTGCGACAGCCCGCCGCAACGCAGCAATATTCAAAAATTTGAATTTGTGATTGTCAGGAGGCGGGTTTGTCTACTACGGTATTCAAAGAACCGCATATGATGATTTAGGGAGGGCTCATGAAGAGCATCATTCAAATGGCGGTCGGTCTGGCAGTTGTTGCCTCTGTTGCTTCGGCAGAAGAGGTCGCACCCGACGCAGTCGTTTTTGACGATTACGGCGCGGTCGAACAATCCCTGACCGGCTTAGCTGGCAACGTCGAGAACGGCATTGTCATCATGACCAACCGCGGCAAAGGGAACTGCATTGCGTGCCATCAGGTCGATGCACTTGCGGACTACCCGTTCCACGGCGAAGTCGGACCGGCGCTGAACGGCGTTGGTGGCTATCGGACCGAAGCAGAGCTGCGTGGTATCGTGGCGAACGCAAAACACACCTTCCCCGACACGGTTATGCCCTCGTTCTACAAGACCAACGGCTACATCCGTCCGGGTGATGCATTCACCGGCAAAGCAGGTGCCGAGCCTCTCGCTCCGCTTCTGACCGCCCAAGAAATCGAAGATGTCGTCGCCTATCTGCTCACATTGACAGACTAAGCGACCGAACCCGAGAGGAGAGAAAATGAAGCTGACGCGCAGAGACTCGATCCTGCTTGCGATGGGTGCTTCGGCTGCCGCAATGGTGCCGTTCACCGCAAATGCAGCCGTCGAGGACCTTATCAATGCTTTCACTGGCGGCGCTGCTGTAGGTGATGCCGGCATTACCTTAATCGCGCCGGAAATCGCAGAGAACGGTAACACTGTTCCTGTAGAAGTTGACGCACCGGGCGCAGTAGCGATCATGCTGCTGGCAACCGGCAACCCGACCCCGTCGGTTGCGACTTTCAACTTTGGCCCGCTGGCTGGTTCCCAGTCCGCATCGACCCGTATCCGTCTGTCGAAAACTCAGAACGTCACAGCAATCGCTAAGATGGCTGACGGTTCGTTCGCTCAGGCGTCTTCGGAAGTCAAAGTCACCATCGGCGGCTGCGGCGGCTAAGGTTTAGGAGAGTCAAAATGGCAGACAACGTAACACCCCGCGTCCGCGTTCCCCGCGATGCAGCAGCTGGCGAATCCATCGTCATCAAGACGCTGATTTCGCACCCGATGGAATCCGGTCAGCGCAAAGACGGTGACGGCAACCTCATCCCGCGGTCAATCATCAACCGCTTCACTTGCGAATTTAACGGTCAGAGCGTGATTGATGTCACTCTCGAGCCAGCGATTTCGACAAACCCCTATTTCGAGTTCCAGTCTCTGGTGCCGGAATCAGGAACGTTCACCTTCACCTGGTACGATGACGACGGTTCGGTTTACACCGACACCAAAGACATCGCTGTCAGCTAAGGGTGAACCGTCAAAGGGAGGATCTTTAATATGAAGATGACGGTTCTTAAATCCGCTATCGCTGGCCTCGCACTCGTTGCGAGCGGTGCAATGGCAGAGGGTGGTTTCGAGATTAACGGAGAGATCTCGATCACCACTCACGCCGCTACACCTGATTATCTGGATGGTGCTCTGCCAGAGTTGATCTCTGGTTGGGAATTCCGTTCGGCTGACACTCAAGCAATGCAGCTCGATGACTTTGACAACCCAGGTATGCTGGCTGTTGAGGCCGCAATGGGCGCTTGGGACACGGTTGAGGGCACTGCAGAAAAATCCTGTGCATCCTGCCACGGCAGCGCAGAGGAAAGCATGGTCGGTATCCGTGCAGTTTATCCGAAATGGAACGAAACTGCTGGCGAAGTCCGCACCCTTGCGATGCAGATCAACAACTGCCGTACCGAGCAGATGGGCGCAGATGCGTGGAAATACGACGGCTCTGATATGTCGGGTATGGAAGCACTGATCTCTGTCCAGTCGCGCGGTATGCCTGTGAACGTTGCAATCGACGGTCCCGTTGCTGCCACTTGGGAGCAGGGCCGCGAGATGTACTACACTCGCTACGGTCAACTGGAACTGTCGTGCGCAAACTGCCACGAACAGAACTACGACAACAACATTCGGGCTGACCACCTGTCGCAGGGTCAAATCAACGGCTTCCCGGCATACCGCCTGAAAACCGCTGGTCTGGTTCAGACACACAACCGCTTCAAAGGTTGTGTTCGCGACACCCGCGCCGAGACTTTCTCGCCGGGTTCGGCTGAATTCGTTGCTCTGGAACTCTATGTCGCGTCGCGCGGCAATGGCCTGAGCGTCGAAGCACCGTCGGTTCGTCCGTAAGAAATCAAGGCCCGCGCCAGCGATGGTGCGGGCTTTTGTCTATCCTGAAACATTCAAAAACAAGAATACGAAAAAGGATCGCTTGGTATGATCTCACGCCGTGATTTTCTTCAGGCCAGTATGGCCGCTAGCGCCATCTGGGGTGCGTCCGGTTTTGGCAATTGGGGACGTTTGGCCGCGCAGCAGGTCTTGACCCAAGACGACCTGCTTTCGTTCGAAACCTTCGGCAACGTGTCGCTGATTCACATCACCGACATTCACGCCCAGCTCAAGCCGATCTATTTCCGCGAGCCTGAGATCAACCTCGGCGTTGGCGACAGCCGTGGCGCTGTTCCGCACGTAACGGGCGCAGACTTCCGCCGTCTTTATGGGATCGACGATGGATCGTCGTCGCATTACGCGCTGACCTACAATGACTTTGCCGCTCTGGGTAAAACCTACGGCAAGATGGGTGGCCTCGACCGCATTGCGACGGTCGTAAAGTCGATCCGCGCTGATCGTCCTGATGCGATCCTTCTGGACGGCGGTGACACATGGCACGGGTCTTACACCTGCTACCACACACAGGGTCAGGACATGGTGAACACCATGAACCTCCTTAAACCTGACGCAATGACGTTCCATTGGGAATTCACGCTGGGTTCTGACCGCGTCCGTGAACTGATCGCTGATCTGCCCTATGCCTCCCTCGGCCAGAACATCTTTGACAGCGAATGGGACGAACCTGCAGAAGATTTCGCACCCTATAAGTTCTTTGAACGTGGTGGCGTAAAGATCGCCGTTATCGGTCAAGCCTTCCCCTATATGCCAATCGCCAACCCAGGTTGGATGTTCCCTGAATACTCCTTCGGTATTCGTGACGAACGCATGCAGGAAATGGTCGATGAAGTGCGCGGCATGGGTGCCGAATGCGTTGTCGTCCTGTCGCACAACGGTTTCGACGTGGATAAGAAAATGGCGAGCCGCGTTCAGGGCATCGACGTGATCCTGTCGGGTCACACGCACGACGCGCTGCCCGAACCCGCCCTCGTCGGTGAAACGATCATCGTGGCCTCAGGCTCGAACGGTAAGTTCGTCAGCCGCGTTGACCTCGATATCCGCGATGGCCGCATGATGGGCTTCCGTCACAAACTGATCCCGATCTTCTCTGACGTGATCGAAGCGGACGCAGAAATGACCGCAGCGATTGACGCCGAACGTGCCCCGTATGAGGCCGACCTGAACGAGGTCATCGGTACCGTTGCGGACGACACTACATTGTTCCGCCGTGGTAACTTTAACGGCTCGTGGGATGACCTAATCTGTGACGCGCTTCTGTCCGAACGTGACGCAGAAATCGCAATGTCGCCTGGCGTGCGTTGGGGGCCGTCCATGATGCCGGGTCAGCAGATCACGCGCGAGGATCTCTGGAACGTCACCTCTATGACTTATCCGAACGCGTATCGCACTGAAATGACAGGTGAATTCATTCACACCATCATGGAAGACGTCGCGGACAACATCTTTAACCCCGACCCATACTACCAGCAGGGCGGGGATATGGTTCGCATGGGTGGCCTCGGCTACCGCATCGACATCAATAAGCCGATTGGCGAGCGTATCTCTGACATTACGCTCCTCAAGTCAGGCGAAACACTCGATCCTTCCAAATCCTATGTGGTCGCGGGCTGGGCGAGTGTGAACGAAGGCACAGAAGGTCCTGAAATTTGGGACGTTGTTGAAAGCCATATCCGCAAACTCGGCACCGTGTCCGTTGCACCGAATACTTCGGTGCAGGTCGTTGGTGCGTAAGACAGGGGACCATAGGATGGACACCAAATACAAAGGCACCAAGCCGTCCCGTCGTTCGTTCCTAACCGGAGCACTTGCCGCTGGCGGTGCTGCCGTTGGGACGACCTACGCGCGGGCGCAAGGCGCACCTGATCCTGCAATCACTGAAACCCAGCCATGGCGCCAGTTCCTTGGTGATGGTGTGGACGCAGCACCTTACGGTATGCCGTCGGAATACGAGGCTGACGTTATTCGTCGTCGCGTTCCGTGGCTGACCGCTGACGCTGTATCGTCGATCAACTTTACGCCGCTGCATGAACTCGACGGGATCATCACCCCGAACGGCCTGTGCTTTGAACGTCACCACGGTGGCGTCGCGCATGTTGATCCCGCTGAATATCGCCTAATGATCAACGGCCTCGTGGAAAAAGAACTCGTGTTCACAATGGAAGACCTCATGCGCTTCCCGCGTGAGAACCACGTTTACTTCCTCGAGTGTGCGGCGAACTCTGGCATGGAATGGGCGGGCGCGCAGCTGAATGGCTGTCAGTTCACCCACGGCATGATCCACAACGTAATGTATACAGGCGTTCCGCTTCGTCTGCTTCTCGAAGAAGCTGGCGTGAAAACCAACGGCAAATGGCTGATGGTTGAAGGCGCGGATGCTGCGGGTATGAACCGTTCGATCCCGATCGAGAAAGCACTCGACGACTGCCTCATCGCGTTCAAAATGAACGGCGAGGCACTACGGCCAGAGCAGGGCTATCCTGTCCGCCTCGTTGTTCCCGGTTGGGAAGGCAACATGTGGATCAAATGGCTCCGTCGTATCGAAGTCGGTGACGAGCCTTGGCACGCACGTGAAGAAACGTCGAAATACACTGACCTTCTCGAAGGCAGCATCGCGCGTCGCTTCACATGGGAAATGGACGCGAAATCGGTCATCACGAACCCGAGCCCGCAGGCTCCGATCACCCACGGCAAAGGTTGGACTGTTCTCACGGGTGTCGCTTGGTCTGGTCGTGGCACGATCCCACGTGTGGATGTGACCATCGATGGCGGTAAGAACTGGCATCAGGCGCGTATGTCTGGTCCGTCGCTCGATAAATCGATGCACCGCTTCTACTTCGAGTTTGAATGGGATGGCTCGCCGCTGCTTCTGCAGTCTCGTGCGCACGATAGCACTGGCTATGTCCAGCCAACCAAAGAAGAGCTGCGTCACTTCCGCGGCGAAAACTCGATCTACCACAACAACGGCATCCAGACTTGGTATGTCAACGAAAACGGCGAGGCAGAAAATGTCGAAATTTCTTAAGATTTTCGCCCCAGCAGCAACGGGCGCGGCGGGTATGCTCGCGCTGGCTTACACGGCCGCTGACCAGTTCATCGTAGATATTCCTGCGCCTATTCGCGAGGCTATCGCGATCAACGCTGCAGTTGCTGAAGAAGCCCGTGCAGAGGCCGAAGCCCGCGCTGCAGAGCTTGCGATGGCTGGCCTCGCGCCGTCGGCTGATGGTGGCTACGGTTTGGGTCGCGGTGCGCTCTCGGAAGAGGTTGCGGCATGGGATACGGACGTTCGTCCTGACGGACATGGCCTGCCTGTCGGTTCTGGTGACGTCTTCACTGGCGAAGAAGTGTTCGTCGAACGCTGCGCAATGTGCCACGGCGACTTTGGTGAGGCTGTTGGCCGTTGGCCTGTGCTCGCTGGTGGTCACGGCACGCTCGAGCATGAAGATCCGGTTAAAACCATCGGATCCTACTGGCCGTATCTGTCGACCGTCTATGACTACGTGAAGCGCGCGATGCCTTTCGGTGATGCTACCTCGCTGTCCGATGACGAAGTTTACGCGATCACCGCATACCTTCTGTATGTGAACGATCTGGTTGATGACGACTTTGAACTCAGCAATGAGAACTTCCAAGACGTGCGTCTGCCGAACGAGGCAAACTTCATCGACGACGACCGTATGACCACAGAAATTCCTGCATTTGTTCGTCCAGAAATCTGCATGGAAAACTGTAAAGATGCGGTTGAGATCACAATGCACGCGTCCGTTCTGGACGTGACGCCAGAGGAAACCGCTGCAAAAGCGGCCGCAGCCGCAGAAGCCGCCGCAGCGGCAGAAGCTGCTCCAGCCGCTGCCGTTGAAGAAGCTGCTACTGCTGAAGTGACTGAAGCAGCCGCAGACGCTGCCCCATCGGCTGAACTGATTGCGGCAGGTGAGGGCGTATTCCGTCAGTGCCGTAGCTGTCACCAAGTCGGCGAAGGCGCTCGCAACGCAACGGGTCCTGCGCTGAATGGTGTTGTCGGCGCGCACATCGGCTCGGTTGATGGCTTCCGCTACTCCAATACGTTCAAAGATGCGAACGAAGCGGGTGACGTTTGGTCCGCCGACCGCCTGGCAGAGTTCCTCGCTGATCCGCGTGGGTCGATGGCAGGTACCAAAATGGCATTTGCTGGCCTTCGCACTCAGGAAGATATCGACGCGATCATTGCGTACCTGTCGACCTTCTCGCGCTAATACTTTCCCCGTCCGGCGCACCTGTCGGGCGGGGTTTTCCATTTCTCCGATATGATCCATGTCAAAGTCGGATCGCAGAGGTGGGATTAACCAGAGATCAACAGGAAGGGGCCCTTCGCCATGACCCGCACCTTTGTCGCTGCGCTGCTAACTTTGACGATGACTGCCGCCTCTGCCCAAGAGGCCGCAACCACTTATGCCTTTGACGGTAGTTTTGACGACGCCACCTTTGGCGTCGAATCCGCTATTGTGGGCCGTGGTCTTGTGGTGGATTGGGTCAGTCACACAGGCGAAATGCTCAACCGCACTGGTGCCGATTTAGGTGCCGATCAGGTTATCTTTGATCAAGCTGATATTTTCCAATTTTGTTCGGCCACCATCTCTCGGCAGATGATGGAAGCGGACCCTCTGAATATTGCCCATTGTCCTTATGCTGTGTTCGTTTTTGAACGCGAAGGCGAAGTTGTTGTGGGTTACCGAAACCAACCTGAAGGCGTGATGCAGGCTGTGCAAAGCTTGCTCGATGAAATCGCCCGCGAAGCTGTCGGAGAATAACCATGGACTATCAGAATTTCTTTGCCTCGGAGCTGAACAAGCTCCGCGAGGAAGGCAACTATCGCGTTTTTGCGGATCTTGAGCGTGAGCGTGGAAACTTCCCGAAGGCGGCGAACTTTGTTGAGGACGCGGTTCGCAAAGTATCGATCTGGTGTTCGAACGACTATCTCGGCATGGGTCAGCACCCGAAGGTTCTGGAAGCGATGCATGATGCGCTGGATAAGGTGGGCGCTGGTGCTGGCGGCACGCGCAACATCTCTGGCACGACTCACCACCATGTTTTGCTCGAACGCGAGCTGGCCGATCTCCATGATAAAGAAGCGGCTCTTTTGTTCACCTCGGGCTATGTGTCGAACTGGGCTGCTCTGGGCACCTTGGCGTCGCGCATTCCGAATTGCCTTGTGATTTCCGATAGCCTTAACCACGCATCGATGATCGAAGGCATCCGCCATTCCAAAGCAGAGCGTAAGCTGTGGAAACACAACGATCTAGCTCACCTCGAAGAACTCCTCGCCGAACAGCCGCTTGATCGTCCGAAACTGGTTGCGTTTGAATCGGTTTATTCGATGGACGGTGACATCGCTCCGATCAAAGAGATTTGCGATCTGGCCGAGAAATACAATGCGATGACCTATTTGGATGAGGTTCACGCCGTTGGCATGTATGGCCCGCGCGGTGGTGGTGTGGCGGAACGTGAAGGTCTGATGGACCGCGTGACCGTGATCGAAGGCACCTTGGGCAAAGCGTTCGGCGTTATGGGTGGATATATCACTGCAACGAAAGAACTCGTTGATTTCGTGCGGTCCTTTGCGTCGGGCTTTATCTTTACCACGGCTCTGCCGCCTACGGTCGCGGCTGGTGCCTGCGCCGCCATCAAACACCTCAAGCATTCGTCTGCTGAGCGTGAATCGCAGCAGGCAAAGGTTGCTCAGGTACGTGAACGGCTTGATGCGGCGGGTATCCCGCACATCGAAAATCCGAGCCACATTATTCCAGTAATGGTCGGCGATCCTGTGAAGTGTAAGTGGATTTCTGACGTTCTGATGGATCGCTACGGCATCTACATTCAGCCGATCAACTATCCGACAGTTCCCAAAGGCACTGAACGTCTGCGCATCACACCGTCCCCTGTTCACAGTCAAGAGGACATTGATACGCTTATCGGCGCTCTCGAAGAGCTCTGGGCGCAATGTGAATTGGCGCGAATGCCAATGGCGGCTCAATAATCCAGATACGAAAAGGGCGGCTCAGAGCCGCCCTTTCTTTTATGCTGCGACGAATTTGTAAGTGTCGCCCGATTTTTCGGCCCGTCCCACACCAGGGAAGGGGAAATGGAAGCCGATCATCGCCATTTGTTCGTTTGCGAGACGGTCGAGAAGCCGTTCGCGCGTCGCAATGCCCATGTCCTGATCTTGGTCCGAACCGCTCGCCCACGATGGGACTTCGAAGCCAACGTGGTGGTTACCGATCGCATCACCGATGATCATCAGGCTGTCGGACCCACCGCGGATTTCGAACGATGTGTGACCCGGCGTGTGGCCATTGGTGGCGAAAGCGGAAATGCCAGACACAACCTCATCGCCGTCCTCAAAGGTCTCGAGGTAGTCTTCGATGGTTTGAAGATTGCGGATCGCGCCCGCAGCAAAGGCCATGCGCGCCTCACCGATGGCATTTGGCGTATTCGGGTCGAGCCAGAAATCACGTTCTGCCCGACTGATCATGTGTTTTGCATTATAGAACGCGGGTTCGTCAAAATCATCCAGAACGCCCCAGAGGTGGTCAGGGTGTGCGTGGGTAAAGATAACGTGAGTGACTTCTTCAGGCGTGACGCCGAGTGTGTCGAGCGAGTCGAGCAGACGCCCTGCGGTCGGCATGAAATTCGCGCCCGCACCGGTATCAAACAGCACAGTGTTCGTGCCATCGCGGAGCAGGGTGACGTTACAATCGGGCGTAAATTGGTCAGGCGTCAGGCCGTAGCGTGCGAGGATTTCGCCAGCGTCGCCAACCCGATCCCCGAGGATCATCGAGCCCGGCAAAACGAGGTTGCCGTCGGATAGCGTGTCGATCTTTAGGTTGCCCATTTCGACCGAAGCAAAGCTGCGGAATGGCAGGGTGCCCGTCAAAGCAGCCCCGCCCAACATTACAGCGCGTCTGGTAAGCTTCATTGTAACTCCTCCCAAGTCACATTCATATGTTTGTATATGTAGCGCTTTTGTTCGCTTTCGCCTAGTCATTGCGTGATGGCGCAAATGAAATGCAAAGAGTCGCATTTTCCCACTGGACGGGGGTCGAAAAATTTCCTATCGGAAACATACGTGTTCGGGAGAACTGGATCACCAGTGCCGAAGGAGCAACCGCCCCAGGAAACTCTCAGGCAAAAGGACCTTACACGTATCAACACTCTGGAGAGTGACGCGACAGCGTCCGCCGAAGGGATAACGATCTCAGGCGCAATGGACAGAGGGGGCATCATGAAACGGGCCATTGGTCCGGATGCTGGAGGCAGTATGTCCGATTTGAAACGCACGGGGCTTTACGATCTGCACGTGGACCTTGGGGCCAAGATGGTTCCTTTCGCTGGCTATGAGATGCCAGTTCAATACCCCTTGGGCGTTATGAAAGAGCACCTCTGGACCCGCGAGAATGCAGGTCTGTTTGATGTGAGCCACATGGGGCAGGTGATCTTGCGCGGCGAAGGTGTCGCTGCTGCGTTCGAGGCATTGGTGCCAATGGATGTGCAGGGCGTCACCGAGGGTCGCCAGCGCTATGGCCTGTTCACCAATGACGAAGGCGGTATTCGCGACGACCTGATGTTTGCGAACCGTGGCGATCACCTGTTTGTGGTCGTAAACGCGGCCTGCAAAGATGCCGATATTGCTTACATGCGGGAAAACCTCGCGGGTATCGAGGTTGAGGAAATCTCCGACCGTGCGCTGGTTGCACTGCAAGGGCCGAAAGCCGAGACAGCATTTCAGAAAATTGCTGACGTCGCTGCGATGAAATTCATGGATGTGGCGACTGTGCCGAGCGCCTTTGGCGATCTATGGGTATCACGGTCCGGCTACACGGGCGAAGACGGTTTCGAAATTTCGGTCGCCAATGATCAAGCTGAAGCTTTTGTTCGTGCTTTGCTGGCAGACGATGATGTTGCGGCGATTGGCCTAGGTGCACGTGATAGCCTGCGGCTTGAGGCAGGACTGTGCCTCTACGGGTCCGACATCGATACGACAACAACGCCCGTTGAGGCTGACCTCAAGTGGGCGATCCAGAAGGCGCGTCGCGTCGGTGATCGCGCTGGTGGGTTCCCGGGTGCCGACCGTATCCTTGCTGAGTTTGAAAACGGTGCTGCCCGTGCGCGCGTTGGGCTTTTGCCTGATGGGCGTGCACCAATGCGGGCCCATACGATGCTTTTTGCCGATGAGGTTGGAGGCGAACCGATTGGTGAGGTGACTTCTGGCGCATTCGGGCCCAGCATCAATGCACCGATGTCTATGGGCTACGTGCCCGCCGAGCTCTCGGTTGAAGGCACAGTGATTTGGGGTGAAGTGCGTGGAAAGCGCCTGCCCGCTAAAGTGACGGCACTTCCGTTCCGTCCATCAACATATAAGCGTTAAGGTCCGACAGGAGATTTTGGACATGAAATACACAGAAGAACACGAATGGCTGCGCGTCGAAGGTGATCTGGTCGTTGTTGGTATTACCGAACACGCCACCGAGCAGCTTGGTGATATTGTGTTTGTGGAACTGCCCGAAGAAGGCACCGAAGTCGCCAAAGACGACGAAGTGGTTGTGATTGAATCGGTTAAAGCAGCCTCCGACATCCTTGCTCCGCTGGATGGCGAGATCGTCGAAGTGAACGACGTTCTGGCTGACAACCCATCTTTGGTGAACGACGATCCGTTGAATGACGGTTGGTTCTTCAAGATGAAAGTCGAAGATTTGTCCGTGCTTGATGAATACATGGACGAAGCCGCCTACAAGGCGCACATCGGATAATTTCTCTGATATGTCATGTGGTTAGAGCTTCGTGACATTCAGTGCTGGACGACAGAAATGGGGGTGGTCGTCGCCCCCAGTCAGACCTTTTTTGCCCGAGGATAGGCCCATGCCGTTTGAACCCACCGACTACCGCCCTTACGATTTTGCCAACCGCCGTCACATCGGGCCAAGCCCTGCTGAGATGGAAGAAATGCTGCGTGTTGTGGGTGTTGAGAGCCTCGATCAATTGATCGAACAGACGGTCCCTGCATCCATCCGTCAGTCCGAACCTCTCGATTTTGGGAAGCCCAAGTCGGAAGGTGAACTGCTGTATTTCCTCGGTAACGTGGCCAAGAAAAACAAACAGATGACCTCGCTGATCGGGCAGGGGTTCTATGGCACCGTGACGCCGCCCGCCATTCAGCGCAACATCTTGGAAAACCCTGCGTGGTATACGGCTTACACGCCCTATCAGCCTGAAATTTCGCAAGGTCGCCTTGAGGCGCTGTTGAACTACCAGACCATGGTCTGTGATCTGACGGGCCTCGAAATTGCGAACGCGTCGCTCTTGGACGAGGCAACGGCCGCAGCCGAGGCCATGACCATGGCGCAGCGCGTGGCAAAGTCCAAAGCAACCGCGTTCTTTGTCGATGAAAACTGCCATCCGCAGAACATCGCGGTCATCAAAACCCGCGCAGAACCGCTGGGGATCGAAGTGATCGTGGGTTGTCCCGACGACCTCGACGCCTCCAAGGTCTTTGGCGCTGTGTTCCAATACCCAGGCACCTATGGTCACGTGCGGGACTTTACGGCCCAGATCGCGGACCTGCATGACTTTAACGCTATTGGTATCGTGATCGCCGACCCGCTCGCCCTGACCATGCTCAAAGAGCCGGGTGCGATGGGGGCAGATATTGCCGTTGGCACCACGCAGCGATTTGGCGTGCCGCTAGGATACGGCGGCCCGCACGCAGCTTATTTCGCCTGTAAAGATGCTTACAAACGTTCCATGCCTGGACGCATTGTGGGTGTGTCGGTCGATAGTCGCGGTGGCCGTGCCCTGCGTCTGTCGCTTCAAACCCGCGAACAGCACATCCGCCGTGAAAAGGCGACGTCGAACGTCTGCACAGCGCAAGCATTGTTGGCGGTGATGGCGTCGATGTATGCGGTGTTCCACGGCCCCGTTGGCCTTAAAGCGATTGCGCAGCGTATCCACCGCAAGACTGTGCGACTGGTGAAAGGCCTCGAAGCCGCAGGGTTCAAGGTCGAACCCGATGCCTATTTCGATACTGTCACCGTCGAGGTTGGCCCGCTTCAGGGCACCGTGATGAAGTCAGCTGTTGAAGAAGGCATTAACCTACGCAAAGTCGGTGAAACTAAGGTCGGTATCAGCCTCGATGAGCGCACTCGTCGTTCTACGATTGAGGCGGTATGGCGTGCCTTTGGCATCGATGCAAAGGACGAAGACCTCACGCATCATTATGAAATCCCCGAGGATCTGATCCGCACGTCGGATTACCTAACCCACCCTATTTTCCACATGAACCGCGCTGAGACGGAAATGATGCGCTATATGCGTCGTCTCTCGGATCGCGACCTTGCGCTCGATCGGGCAATGATCCCGCTGGGGTCGTGCACTATGAAACTGAACGCGGCGGCGGAAATGATGCCGATTACGTGGCCAGAGTTTGCGTTCTTGCACCCCTTTGCCCCTGTTGATCAGGCTGCTGGGTATCAAGAGATGATCGCTGACCTGAGTGAAAAGCTCTGTGTCGTGACAGGCTATGACGCGATGTCGATGCAGCCGAACTCTGGCGCGCAGGGCGAATATGCAGGCCTTTTGACCATCATGGCCTACCATAAGGCCAACGGCGACATGCAGCGAAACATCTGTCTGATCCCTGTCTCTGCACACGGCACGAACCCTGCTTCGGCGCAGATGTGTGGCATGGATGTGGTCGTGGTGAAGTCCGCAGAAAATGGCGATATCGACGTTGAGGATTTCCGCGCGAAGGCTGAAAAAGCGGGTGACCGTTTGGCGGCTTGTATGATCACCTATCCGTCGACCCACGGCGTGTTCGAAGAAACCGTGCGCGAGGTTTGCGAGATCACGCACCAGTTCGGCGGCCAAGTTTACATCGACGGCGCGAACCTCAATGCGATGGTTGGTTTGGTTAAGCCGGGTGACATCGGCGGTGACGTTTCGCACCTCAACCTGCACAAGACCTTTGCGATCCCGCACGGCGGCGGTGGCCCCGGCATGGGTCCAATTGGGGTCAAAGCACACCTCGCGCCCTACCTGCCAGGACACCCTGAAACGGGTGGCGAAACGGGACCGGTGTCCTCGGCACCTTGGGGGTCTGCGTCGATCCTGCTGATTTCGTGGGCTTATGTGTTGATGATGGGCGGGCAGGGCCTAACCCAAGCGACCAAGGTCGCGATCCTCAACGCGAACTACATCGCGAAACGGCTGGAAGCTGGTTACGGCGTCCTTTTCAAAGGCCGCAATGGTCGCGTAGCACACGAATGTATCCTCGACACGCGTCCGTTTGCCGATGATCACGGCGTGACCGTCGATGACATCGCAAAGCGTCTCATCGACAACGGGTTCCACGCACCCACGATGAGTTGGCCTGTCGCGGGAACATTGATGGTCGAGCCGACCGAGTCCGAGACAAAAGCAGAGTTGGACCGCTTTATCGATGCGATGCTGTCCATCCGCGCTGAGATCGACAAGGTTGCAGCGGGAACTTGGCCCGCTGACAACAACCCTCTGTGCAACGCGCCGCATACTGTTGAGGACCTGATCGGTGATTGGGAACGTCCGTACACCCGTGAAGAGGCCTGTTATCCAGCGGGATCGTTCCGTGTGGACAAATACTGGGCACCTGTGAATCGCGTCGATAACGTCTGGGGGGATCGCAACCTGATGTGCATTTGTCCGCCGCTTTCGAATTACCAAGAAGCCGCCGAGTAAGGTTTCGTCAAAACAAGAAAAGGCCCGCGAAGTGTTCGCGGGCCTTTTTTGTTAAGGGCTTGTTAACGAGTCTCCACTGAAAATGATCCAATGGTTTATGGTGTCGCCTCAAAGACATTATATCCTCAAGTATAGGTCATATATACTTTAGATTGTGGTTCGTATTTAGTATGGGCGCAGCATGCAGTGCATCTCTGCTGCTGCGCTTTTTCACATATAACACAGACGGAGTTCCGATGCTTGGGGACAAAGGCACGGCTGACAAGCCGAGCCGAGGGATAAGAAATAGTTTACGGTTCCCACAATTGATGCGGAGCGAGATATTCGACGGTTTCTCGGAACTGGAGAAAATCCGACTCATCGATGCAGCTCGCATGCAATACTTCCCAGAGGCGACGGATTTCATTCATCAGGATCAAGTGCCCCTAGGGCTCTATTTGGTTGCACAAGGGCAGGTAGAGATCTGCTACCTTTCGTCTGCCGGCACCCGCACGCCATTGTTGATCGCCAATGTGGGCATGACATTGGGCGGTATTGAATGCCTTGCCAATAGGACTGCTGCGGCGAGTGGACGGGCGACGGCAGGGAGCTGCGTTCTTTTGATCGAAAAGGCTCAGCTCGCAGACCTGACGACCGATCCCCGATTTGTTCGCAACCTTTCGGCGCATATGTACGAGGCCATGCTGCGGTTCAATATGTTCCGAAGTGCTGAAAAGGATATGAATGTCCCGCAGCGGATCGCGCATTATCTTCTTCAGTTGCGCTGTTCGGATAACAGCGTTCGGCATAGCCAAACCTTTATTGCCGATACAGTCGGGTGTTCGCGTCAGACCGTGAACAAGAACTTAGGCCGTATGCGCCGCGACGGTCTGATCACCATTGAAAAGGGTGTTATCCAGATCAAGTCAGAGGATGTTTTGCTCCAGTGGATCGACACCGTAGAGGATTGATCACAAATTAAACTTGTCCCATGGGGGCAAAGGCCCTATGTCGCGGTTTCTGGTTTGAGTTCCTTTGCCTCACGGGGGAAACCGATGATCGACACGCCGTACTACCTTATCGATAAGGCTCGTCTTCTTCCTAATATGGAAAAAATTGCTTGGCTCCGCGAAAACTCGGGGGCAAAGGCGCTTTTGGCGCTCAAGTGTTTTGCGACGTGGTCAGTGTTTGATTTTATGTCCGAATACATGGACGGCACGACGTCGTCTTCTATGTTTGAGGTAAAGCTTGGTCGCGAAAAATTCCCCGGTGAAACCCACGCCTATTCTGTCGCTTGGAAAGACGACGAGATGGACGAGGTTTTGGCGAACTCAGACAAGATCATTTTCAACACGGTCGGTCAGCTGACCCGCCATGAGGAAGTATCACGCGGCCATAAACGCGGCCTGCGCGTGAACCCCGGTGTGTCGACCTCTGGTTTTGACCTCGCCGATCCAGCGCGCCCCTTTAGCCGTCTGGGTGAACATGACCCGAAAAACATCGAACCCGTTGCCGATCTGATCACTGGCTTTATGTTCCACAACAACTGTGAGAACGCGGACTTTGATCGGTTTGACGCAATGCTCAACAGCATTGAACAGCGGTTTGGTTACCTGATCCGCAAGATGGAATGGATCAGCCTTGGCGGCGGTATCCATTTCACTGGCGAGGATTATCCGCTTGAAAAGCTCGCTGAGCGCCTGAAACGCTTTAGCGAACAGAACGAAGTACAGGTCTATCTGGAACCAGGCGAGGCGGCGATCACCAAATCGACCACGCTCGAGGTGACGGTTCTCGACACACTCCACAACGGTAAAAACCTTGCCATCGTGGATAGCTCGATCGAAGCGCATATGCTCGACCTGCTGATCTACCGCGAAAGCGCAAAGATGAACGAGAGCGGCGATCAAGAGTGGATGGTCTGCGGAAAATCCTGCCTTGCGGGCGATATTTTCGGCGAGTTCAAATTCCCTGCGCCACTCAAGGCAGGTGATCGCCTGTCCATTCAGGATGCGGCAGGCTACACTATGGTTAAGAAGAACTGGTTCAATGGCGTAAAGATGCCTGCGATTGCCATTCGCGAACTCGACGGTACCGAACGATTGGTCCGCGATTTCACATACGAAGATTTCTCGGCTGCATTGTCGTGAATGTGTCGCCTCAGGGCGATAAACCTAACGTCAAACTTACCACCAAAGGGGGTCCTGTGCATTGAAACAGAACGTTCTCATCATCGGCGCTGGCGGCGTCGCTCAGGTCGTAGCGCATAAATGCGCGCAAAATAACGATGTGCTTGGCGAGATTCATATCGCGAGCCGGACGCTTTCCAAATGTGAAGCGATCCTTGAGTCGGTCCGCGAAAAGGGCGCGATGAAACAAGAGGGCGTTTTGGCGGCCCATCAGGTTGATGCGATGGATACGGCGGCGGTTGCAGCCCTGATCCGCGAGACGGGTGTTGAGATCGTCATCAACGTAGGCTCTGCCTTTGTGAATATGTACGTTCTGGATGCCTGTATCGAAACAGGCGTTGCCTATATCGACACGGCGATCCACGAAGACCCCGCAAAGATCTGCGAAACTCCGCCTTGGTATGCAAACTACGAATGGAAGAAACGCGACCTCTGCGCTGAGAAGGGCGTAACCGCCATTTTGGGCGCTGGTTTCGACCCGGGTGTTGTGAACGCATTCGCGCGATTTGCGATTGATGAATATATGGACGAGGTAAAGTCCATCGACATCGTCGACATCAACGCGGGTTCGCACGGTAAGTATTTTGCGACGAACTTTGACCCTGAAATCAACTTCCGTGAATTCACCGGCGTTGTTTACTACTGGGAAGACCAGCAGTGGAAAGAGACAACCATGTTTGCCTCTGGCCACGATTGGGACCTCCCTGTGGTCGGCACTTGCCGCGGCTATCAGTCGGGCCACGACGAGGTGCACAGCCTTGCTGCGAATTATCCGCAGGCTGACGTGCGGTTCTGGATGGGCTTTGGTGACCACTACATCAACGTCTTTACCGTTCTGAAAAACCTCGGCCTTCTGTCCGAGCAGCCAGTCACAACTGCCGAAGGTCTGGAAGTGGTGCCGTTGAAAGTGGTGAAAGCTGTCTTGCCAGATCCGTCCTCTCTGGCGCCGAACTACACGGGCAAGACCTGTATTGGTGATCTCGTGAAGGGCACAAAAGACGGTCAAGACGTTGAGGTCTTCGTCTACAACGTGGCCGATCACAAAGAAGCCTACGAAGAAGTCGGCAGCCAAGGCATTTCCTACACCGCAGGTGTTCCGCCCGTCGCTGCGGCGATGCTTGTTGCCACTGGCGAATGGGAGGCAAAGACCATGCGCAATGTCGAAGAGCTCGACCCCAAGCCGTTCTTTACCATTCTGGACCAGATCGGCCTGCCGACCCGCGTTCAGGTTGGTGGCCTTGGTGGCACCGACAAAGCTTGGAACGAATGATCCAATAGGCTGGTAACATCGTTAAATATTTGGATAAGGTGGGCGTCGACCCACCTTGTTCTTTTTGGGGACAGGATGATCGCAGCAGGAATTGATCTCGGCGGGACCAAGATCGAAGCACAGATTTTTGACCGTGGATGGAAATTGGTTGCGACCGAACGGGTCAGCACACCGAAAACCTATGAGGGTTTGATTTCTGCGCTCAAAAAACTGGTGGCATCCTGCGGTGACGTCCCCATTGGTATTTCGGCGGCTGGATTGATCCACCCTGAAACGGGCGTGGCTCTCACGTCGAACCTTCCTGCGACGGGACGAACGCTTGTCTCTGACGTAGTCAAAGTGACAAAGCGCCCATTGGTTTGGATCAACGATGCGCGGGCGTTGCTTTTGTCCGAGGCTGTCTTTGGCGTCGGAGAAGGCGTGAAGCGTGTGGCGGGCGTCATCATTGGAACGGGGATCGGCAGTGGGCTGTCGGTCGATGGACGGCTTCAAGCGGGGACATCGGGAACCTCGGGTGAAATCGGTCACGTCGCGCTGCCAGCGCATTTGGTTCAACGGTATAACTTGCCGCTCGTGGCCTGCGGCTGCGGCCGTGTCGGCTGTATGGAAACGCTTATTGCAGGGCCAGGGCTGGTTCGGATCGCAAAAGCGGTGAAAAGCTCCGAGACGACACCGAAAGATATCGCCGCCGAACGGGGTAAGGCTTGGCACATTTGGTGCGAATTGACGGCCGAGATGCTCTTTACGCTCAACACCATTGGTGATCCAGAGTTGATCATTTTGGCTGGCGGGCTGAGCAAGGTTCCCCACCTTGTCGAAGATCTGAAAGTGGCGCTGACGAACGCGCAGTTCAAAGGCTTCCCTATTCCCGATATTCGAATTGCCAAAGGTGGCGACGCATCTGGTGCGCTTGGTGCTGCCTATGTGGCATGGCGGCAAAGCGCGGATGACTGAGTGGGTTTTCTCAGAATCTGTGTTCGATGGGGCCTCTTTGGGGCCTGCGTCGCTCTGTATTGAAGGTGGTCAGATCGTTGAGGTCACCCCGCTCGCGCGGCGTGGGGCTGAGATCAGTGGCGCAATTGTTCCGGGGTTTCTGGACCTACAGGTCAACGGTGGCGGCGGCGTTTTGCTGAACGCCGAACCCAGTCGACTTTCCGAAATCTGCGCGGCCCATCGGCGGTTTGGGACTGTTGGCATTATGCCGACTGTGATCACCGACGCGCCTAACGTTCTGACCGCCGTTACAGATGCGATCATTGCGGCGAAAGAGGATGTTCTTGGCCTACATATCGAAGGCCCGCATATTGCCATGTCTAAACGCGGCACCCATTCGGCTGAACATGTGCGGCCCATGGATGACAACACCATTGCAGCGGTTAAGCGGTTGCGCGACGCAGGTGTTACCGTCTTGCTGACACTTGCCCCCGAAATCGTCGGTGAGGCGGCGATCGCAGACCTCATGGCGATGGGAGTGATCGTCTCTCTCGGGCATTCTGATGCCACGGCAGAGGAAGCCGAGGCTGGCTTTGCGGCGGGGGCACAGGCAGTGACCCATTTGTTCAACGCTATGTCGCCGATGACGCACCGTGCCGCAGGTCTAGCTGGCGTAGCGATGGAACGCGCGCCGTTTGTCGGCCTCATCGCGGATGGCATCCACGTCGAAGATCGCGTGTTAAAGATTGCCGTTCGCGCAACGCAGGGACGGATATTCTTTGTCTCGGACGCGATGCCCACGGTCGGTGGGCCTGATCAGTTCGACCTCTATGGAACTACCATTCGGGTCGAGGATGGTCGCTTGGTGAATGCCGAAGGTGCCTTGGCAGGGGCGCACACGACAATGGCAGAGGGCGTTGCGCGGCTGATTGGGTTGGGAGAGCCGCCTAAGGATGTTTTGCACATGGCGATCACAAATCCCGCTGCGCTCATCGGACGGTCAGACCTCGCGTCACTGGTTGGCCGCTCTGTCGAGGATGTGATTGTCCTGAACCATGATTGGGTCGTCAACGGTCCGTTGGCGTCTTTCGTAGGTCACTGACCGTGCAGCCAAATTCGGCCCGAAACGCGCGGGTCATGGCGCTGGCATTCTGATATCCGCAACGGTCCGCAATTTCCGCGATCGAAATGCTGGAATGCGTTGCCAGTCGTCGGGCCTCTCTCAGTTTGATCGCTTGATACAGTCGCCGTGGGCCAAAGCCATAGGCCGTTTTGCAAGCGGCGGTGAAGGCTTTCTCGGTCAAGCCAATCCGCTCTGCGAGGTCAGGAACAGAAAGCGGCGTTTCGATATTCCGACGCATGAGTGCCGCCGCCGCACGGATTTTCTGCGGCTTCGTAGTGCTCGGTCGGGTGCCGATCATCGTCGCCTTTTCGCCATACATAAAAAGCGAACTGACCTCTAAGCCAAGCATCGGTCCGTGATGATCTTCGATCAGGGACAGGACAAGATCAAAGGTGGTCGTCACCCCGCCGCAGGATAAGATGTTCCCGTCTTTCACGATGCGATCCTCGCTGACCGTGACATCGGGAAACCGTTCGGCAAAGGCATCGATTTCATCCCAGTGGATCGTCGCGCGTCGCCCGTCCAAGAGGCCCGCCGAAGCGAGTAGCCAGCTCCCCATATCCATGCCGACCAATGTTTTAAATCGGGTGCTGGCTGATCTCAGGGCTTGATTGCAGGCCAAAGTGGCGTGGCTCTGAAAGTCATAGCTGGGCATGATAAACAGATAATCCCCGCCAGTATGGTGCCTGAGTGTGTGTTCGGTGTGCACGGGAAGTCCGCTGGACGACGTGATCGTGCCGCCTTGTAGGCTAAGAAACTGCCATTGATAGAGCTGTTTGCGGGCGAGGGAGTTGGCGGCGCGAAGTGGTTCTACCGCGTTGGCGAGACAGTGATTGGAAAACGCATCGAACAACAGGATGCCGACCGCGCGGGTGGTCTCAGATGATTTCCAAATCTGCATGATATTTGCCTAAATCTGCATGATGCGCTTTGGCAACTTCTCGCATCCTTGATCCAACGCGACAAGGGGAGAACGCCATGCACTTTGGGCTGAGCGAAGAACAAGACATGATCGTGAACACCGTGCGGGCGTTTGTAGAGAACGAAATCTACCCGCATGAGGCCATGGTTGAACGCACTGGGCAGGTGCCGCTGGAACTGGGGTTAGAGATCAAACAAAAGGTCATCGACCTCGGGTTTTATGCCTGTAATTTCCCCGAAGAGGTCGGCGGCGCTGGGCTGTCGCACCTCGATTTTACGCTTGTCGAACGTGAACTCGGTCGCGGGTCTATGGCACTGACCCACTTCTTTGGGCGTCCGCAGAATATCTTGATGGCCTGCGAGGGGGAGCAGAAAGAGAAATACCTTTTGCCCGCTGTTCGTGGTGAGAAAATGGATGCCCTCGCCATGACGGAACCAGATGCTGGGTCTGACGTGCGGGGGATGAAATGTCAGGCCCAACGCGATGGCGGCGATTGGGTGATCAACGGGTCAAAGCATTTCATTTCTGGCGCTGAACACGCGGACTTTTTCATCGTGTTCGTTGCAACGGGGGTCGATGACACGCCGAAAGGTCCGAAAAAACGGATCACCTGCTTCCTCGTTGATCGCGGAACACCGGGTTTCGAAGTGCGTGAGGGCTACACCTCGGTGTCGCATCGTGGGTATAAGAATTACATCCTCTATTTCGACAATTGCCGCCTTCCTGATGCGCAGGTTTTGGGCGAGGTCGATGGTGGGTTTGCTGTCATGAACGAATGGCTCTATGCGACCCGTCTGACTGTCGCCGCGTTCTGCGTTGGGCGCGCCAGACGGTGTTTCGATCATGCACTCAGCTACGCGGCAGAGCGGAAACAGTTCGGCCAACAGATCGCGAAATTTCAAGGGATCAGTTTTCAGATCGCCGACATGATCACAGAGATCGACGCGGCGGATTGGCTGACGCTATCTGGCGCGTGGCGTCTGGATCAGGGCATGGAGGCGAACCGAGAGATCGCCAGCGCAAAGCTCTATGCCTCGGAAATGCTGGCGCGTGTGACCGATGCGACATTGCAAATTCACGGCGGCATGGGGCTCATGGATGACTTCCCGATCGAGCGGTTCTGGCGCGATGCGCGGGTTGAGCGGATCTGGGACGGCACCAGTGAAATCCAGCGCCACATCATCAGCCGCGATCTGTTCCGTCCGTTGGGGGCCTAACATGGTGGCACTTGATCGCCTGATGAAGCCTCGCTCCATAGCGGTTGTTGGAGGGGGCAGTTGGTGCGCCAATATCATCCGCGAATGCCAGCGGATCGGTTTCGAAGGACATATCTGGCCCGTGCATCCGACCAGAGCGGAAGTCGCTGGGGTCACAGCCTATGCCTCGATCGAAGCTTTGCCCGAAGCCCCCGATGCGACCTTTGTCGGTGTGAACCGTGAGGCAACCATTGGCGTCGTTTCTGACCTTGCGGCGCGTGGGGCAGGAGGTGCCGTCTGCTTTGCGTCTGGTTTCAGAGAGGCGTCGTCCGAGCTCGCCGATGGCGATGGTCTCCAAGAGCAACTTGTCGCTGCGGCGGGCGATATGCCGATCCTTGGGCCAAACTGCTATGGGTTTGTGAACGCGTTGGATCGGGCGGCGCTCTGGCCCGATGTGCATGGGATGGTGCCGTGCGACAAAGGCGTTGCCATCGTTGGTCAGTCCTCAAACGTTGCCATCAATCTGACAATGCAGCGGCGCGGGTTGCCCGTGGCTTATGTGGTCACGGTCGGCAATCAGGCGCAGATGGGCATGGCCGATATTGGTGCCGCACTGCTCTCTGATCCGCGCGTGACGGCCTTGGGGCTTCATATCGAGGGGGTGAATGATCTTCGCGCTTACGAGGCCTTGGCGGATACGGCGAAGCGATTAGGCAAACCCGTTGTTGTGATGAAGGTCGGTGCGTCCGATCAAGCGCAGCAAGCAACAGTGTCCCATACCGCCTCCCTCGCGGGGAGCGATGCAGGCGCAAAGGCCCTTATGCGGCGGTTGGGGTTCGCGCAGGTCGATAGCCCGTCCGCCCTATTGGAGACGCTTAAGGTCCTGCATGTGACGGGCGGGCTGTCCTCGAATAAGATCGCGTCGATGTCCTGCTCTGGCGGGGAAGCGTCGCTGATGGCGGATATCGGGATGGCCTCTGGCGTCGACTATCCACCCCTGAATGTCGCCCAATCAGATGCCCTGCGCGAAGCGCTTGGCCCCAAGGTCGCCTTGGCCAATCCGTTGGATTATCACACCTATATCTGGGGCGATCAGGCCGCTTTGACCCGTTGCTTTGCTGCGATGATGGAGGGTGACTTGGCCATGGGCTGCGTGGTTCTGGATTTCCCGCGCGAGGATCGTTTTGCCGCGCCAGAGTGGAAATTGGTCCTGAACGCGGTAGCCGATACCGCCGCCGCTGCAGGAAAACCGATGGCTTTGCTGGCGAGCATGGCTGAGGGGATGCCAGAAGCGATTGCGGCTGAGGCGATGGATCGGTCCGTTGTGCCGCTGTGCGGTATGGCCGATGGGCTCGCCGCGATTGCGGCTGCGTCGCAGGTTAATGCGACCTCACAGGTGCCGCTGCTTTTGCCAAACCTGCGGGAGGATGCGGAAACGCTGACCGAGGCAGAGGCAAAGTCTGCGCTTAGTCATCATGGCCTTCGTGTGCCAAAATCCGCCATGGTCTATAGCGCCAAAGACGCAGGTGACGCCGCCAACGATCTGGGGTTTCCCGTTGTGCTCAAAGGGGTCGGGTTTGCGCATAAAACCGAAGCGGGCGCCGTTCGCGTGGGGCTTACGAATGCGGAAGCGGTCAAAGCTGCCGCTGACGCGATGCCATGTTCCGACTTCTTAGTCGAAGAGATGATCACCGAAACAGTTGCAGAGCTTCTGGTCGGCGTCTTGTGTGACCCTGCACATGGGTTCGTTCTGACCATTGGGGCAGGGGGAATCCTGACGGAAATTCTGTCAGATACAGTGTCGCTCCTCCTGCCGGTTTCTTCTGCAGAAGTCGAAGATGCTCTCAGCCGTTTGCGTTGCTTCCCCCTGTTACAGGGCTATCGTGGCAAGGCGGGCGCCAATGTGGATGCGATTGTCGCGGCAGTTCTCTCTGTGCAAGAGTTTGTGCAAGCGAACCAAGACGTGGTGAAAGAAGTCGAAATCAATCCGCTTCTCTGCGGACCAAATGAGGCCATCGCGGTCGATGCGCTGATCCGAATGGGAGGAAATCAATGACCCAATCTCCGCTGCAGGTCACCCGTCATGGTGCCGTTCTTGAGGTCGTATTGGACCGCCCAAAGGCCAATGCCATTGATCTGGAAACCAGCCGACAGATGGGTGAGGTTTTCACGGAATTCCGTGATGATGACGGCCTGCGTGTGGCGATCATCACGGGAGCAAGTGATAAATTCTTTTGCCCTGGTTGGGATCTCAAGGCTGCCGCTGGCGGTGATGCCGTCGACGGAGATTATGGCAAAGGCGGGTTTGGCGGACTGCAAGAGTTGCGTGACCTCAATAAGCCTGTGATCGCTGCGGTGAACGGGATTGCATGTGGTGGTGGGTTAGAGTTGGCCCTAAGTGCCGATATCATCCTCGCCTCCGATCACGCGACCTTTGCACTTCCAGAAATTCGGTCGGGGACGGTGGCGGATGCGGCTTCGATCAAATTGCCGAAACGCATCCCTTATCACATCGCGATGGAAATGCTGTTGACCGGCCGTTGGTTCGACGCCGAAGAAGCCGCGCGTTGGGGATTGGTCAATCGTATTTTGCCCGCCGCGGCCCTCATGGAAGAGGCCCGCACGCTGGCCGCGCAATTGGCCGATGGCCCGCCTCTCGTCTTTGCCGCGATCAAAGAGATCGTGCGCGAGGCCGAGGACATGAAGTTCCAAGATGCCATGAACCGCATCACCAAAAGCCAGTTTGCGACGGTCGAACGGCTCTATCGGTCTGAGGATCAGTTGGAAGGGGCGCGTGCTTTTGCCGACAAGCGTGATCCTGTTTGGAAGGGGCGCTGATCGTGGACTATCGCCAGTATCTCTCACCCGAGGTTCTCGCCTTCATCGACGAGACACTGGCCTTTTATCCCGCTGATCTCGACCCAACCGATTGGGCCGCGCAACGGCGGGTCTATAACGCCATGGCCGCGCATTTTCATGCAGGTCGGCCCGAAGGTCTGCAGGTGTCAGATCAGTCGATTGCTAGCGTTCCTGTGCGGCTCTACGGACTGCCATCCAAGACCACGGTTCTATACGCACACGGCGGTGGCTTTGTTCTGGGTAGGTTAGAGAGCCACGACGATGTTTGCGCTGAGATTGCAGACCGAACAGGCTGTCAGGTGGTGTCAGTGGATTACCGTCTTGCGCCCGAACACCCCCACCCAGCGGCCTATGACGATACGGTCGCGGTTGCTGAAGCTCTCTGCGCTGAGGGGCCTGTTGTCCTCTGTGGCGATAGCGCAGGTGGAACGCTTTGCGCCGCCATTGCTGGAACACGGGCTGATTTGGGGTTCGTGGGGCAGGTTCTGATCTATCCGATGATTGGGTATCCAGCGACAGGCGGAAGTTTCCATGTCCATGCACACGCGCCTCTCCTCTCGACTGCTGATCTGGAATTTTACGCGGACGTGAGGGGGGGATCGCCTGATGATCCGAGGCTAATCCCTGCGTTGGGTGACCTTTCCGCGCTGCCGCCTACTTGGCTATTCCCTGCGGAATGTGATCCGCTTTGTGACGATGCCGTTCGGTACGCGGACGCATTCCGAGGCGAGGTCCATTTGTGCCAGCAGGACGGACTGGTGCATGGCTGGCTCCGTGCACGTGATCGGAGCGATATGACCCGACGGGCCTTTGATCAGATCATCAACGCAATGGCCCATTTGGCAGGTTAGTGCGGGCGGTTGCCGTGTGATTTGCGGATAGGGTGACCAAAGGCGTGTTTGAACGCCTTACCTAACGCAGAGGCCGATGAATATCCGCAGCGAATGGCAATTGTGTCGAGGTCGTAATCCGTGCTGGCGGCCAGCTCCCTTGCGTGGCTGAGGCGCATCATCTGGTAGTAGCGACCAGGCGACATGGCGAGTTCGGCTTGGAATAGACGGTCGAGGGTTCGGCGCGTGAGGCCAGACCGCTGCGCAAGCTCTTCGAGGGTCAGGGGTGTCTCAATGGTTTCAACCATCAGGTTAACGATTTGCCGAAGCTGCGCTGTGCCTTTGCCTTCTAACCTATTCGCCCCGCGCCCCGTCGTTTGCTGACGTTCTGCATCGTGAAGGAACATCGTTGAGGCGATAAACGCGTTTGCAGGACCAAACTGGTCCGAGATTAGCGCCAACATCAGCTCCATCGCGGTCGAGGCCCCGCCGCAGGTCGAGATGCGGCTGCCTTTGACAAATCGATCATAACTGATGCGGGTTCGTGGGAATTCCTCGGTAAAATCGGAAATAACGGCCCAGTGGATTGTCGCCGTTTGATCGTCGAGCAAACCCGCGGCCGCTAAAATCCAACTGCCCGTATCTGCAGCAAGGATTGCGTCGGCCTGTCGAGTGAGCCTGCGCAGTGGGGCGAGTTGTTCTGGCTTCGAATAGTCACGAAATCCGTAGCCGCTGACGACAATTAGAAGGTCAGATCGCCCCACCTCTGCAATAGAACAATCAGGTGAAATCTTGAGCCCGCTCGAACTCTGCGCTGGGCCGTCGTGTGGTGTCACAATGCGCCACGACAGATCAGCCTGCCCCTGATCCCGCACTGCGCGGAGCGGTTCGAGGAGGCACGACAGCACCATATTCGAGAACCCATCGTAGAGCAGGACGGTGACTGTTTTCATCTCATTCTGACCGTATTGGAATATTTATTGTCACAATAGGAACAATAAAACCGACATCTACGCCATACCATTTTTACAAATAGGTGGTTGGAATCGAACATCTGCTTTGTGCCAACTGACCCGTACCGATGTTTGTCAGGAGTTCTCGATGCCGTTGGCAATGAATAAAGAGGTCTTTATCACCTGTGCTGTTACAGGGTCTGGCGCGACGCAAGACCGGTCGCCGCATGTTCCTCGCAGTCCAGAGCAGATCGCGAATAGCGCGATTGATGCAGCAAAAGCGGGCGCCGCGATTGTTCATTGTCACGTGCGTGATCCTGAAACCGGTAAACCCTCTCGCGACCCCGCGCTCTATCGTGAACTGACCGAACGTGTCCGCGATTCTGAGGTTGATGTGGTGCTGAACCTGACCGCAGGGATGGGGGGCGATATCGTTTTCGGATCGACCGAAGCACCGTTCCCAGTGAATGCTGCCGCGACGGACATGGTCGGCGCGACCGAACGGATGGTTCATATCGAAGAATGCCTTCCAGAGATTTGCACGCTGGACTGCGGCACGATGAACTTTGCTGAAGCTGATTACGTCATGACCAACACGCCGGGGATGCTGCGTGCTATGGGCGGCATGATGACCAAACTCGGCGTGAAGCCTGAAATCGAAGCCTTTGATACGGGGCACCTTTGGTTCGCTAAGCAATTGGTGGAAGAAGGCACCCTCGACGGTCAGGCCCTCGTTCAGCTGTGCATGGGTGTGCCGTGGGGCGCGCCGAATGACATGAACACCTTCCTTGCGATGGTGAACGCTGTGCCCGCTGATTGGAACTGGTCTGCGTTCAGCCTTGGCCGCGATCAGATGCCCTATGTGGCTGCTGCGGTTCTGGCAGGTGGTAACGTGCGGGTCGGGCTCGAAGATAACCTCTGGCTTGGCAAAGGGCAGTTGGCGACCAACGCGCAACTCGTTGAGCGGTCGGTGACGATTATCGAAAACTTGGGCGCTCGTGTGATCGGACCTGAGGAAGTCCGCGCAAAACTCGGCCTCGTGAAACGTGCTCCCAAGGTTATGGCATGATCGCGAAACGTAAAAAGGCCGCCGTCATTGGTGGTGGTGTCATCGGCGGCGGTTGGGCGGCGAGGTTTTTGCTGAATGGATGGGACGTCAATGTCTTTGACCCCGATCCCGAGGCTGAACGTAAGATCGGAGAGGTGATTGCGAACGCACGTCGTGCGCTGCCGGCGCTCTATGATCGGGCGTTGCCCGCCGAGGGAACGCTGACCTTTTGCGACGATATGGGCGACGCTGTATCGGATGTGGACTGGGTGCAAGAAAGTGTTCCGGAGCGCTTGGACTTAAAGCACAAGGTGCTGGGCTCTCTATCGCAAACGGCACCCGAAGGTGCGATCATTGGGTCGTCAACCTCTGGGTTCAAACCGTCCGAACTGAACGAAAAAGGCGCACGCGCTGTCGTCGCGCACCCGTTCAATCCTGTTTACCTTTTGCCGTTGGTCGAACTGGTCGGCGCGCCTGAACGCACCGCCGCCGCCGCTGAAACGCTCAAAAGTATCGGGATGTTCCCGCTCATTGTCCGCAAGGAAATCGACGCGCATATCGCGGATCGTTTGCTCGAAGCGGTTTGGCGCGAGAGCCTTTGGCTGGTCCAAGACGGTGTCGCGACCACCGCGGAAATCGACGAAGCCATCCGCATGGCCTTTGGCATCCGCTGGGCACAAATGGGCCTGTTTGAAACCTACCGCATTGCGGGCGGCGAAGCTGGCATGAAGCACTTCATGGCGCAGTTCGGACCGTGCCTGTCGTGGCCGTGGACGAAACTGATGGATGTGCCTGAGTTTACGGAAGAGCTTGTCGATCTGATCGCGGGTCAATCGGATGCGCAATCCGGCCATATGTCGATCCGTGAATTAGAACGTCTGCGCGATGACAACATCGTCGGCATGGTGCGGGCGCTGAAACGGACGGGTTCGGGCGCGGGTGGAGTGGTCAAAACCCATGAATCCTCTCTGGATTTAACCGAAGAAAAGGATGGGCTCCCCGTTACTGTGCGTCGCCAAGTTCCGACCAGCTGGACGGATTACAACGGCCACATGAACGAAACACATTACCTAGAGGCAGCGTCTCTTGCGACTGATAGGTTGATGGAATTGGTCGGTGCTGATGCTCAATACGTCGCTTCTGGTCTAAGTTACTTTACCGTTGAAAGTCACATTCGATACTTAGACGAGGTCCACGCAGGTGATCAGTTGACGATCACGACGCAGGTTTTAAGCGGTGAAGGCAAGAAGATGCATCTGTTCCATCGCCTATGGCGGTCGGATGGAACACTCTCCGCGACTGTGGAAACCCTTCTTCTTCACACCGATTTAAACGCCCGCCGAACCTGCGAACCAAAACCCGAGGTTGCAAAAAAGCTTGCCGATTTGGCGCAAAGCCATGCAGCATACCAAACGGAGGGTGTTGGGCGATATGTCGGTCAGCCGCGCGCAGCGGGGTAGGTGCCGATTTCAGATTAGGGTCCCGAAAAATCGGGGCCCATTAATACCCCGAAAACGGGGACGAAAAATGGTCTAACCAACAACAGGGAACTAGAAATGACTGACCAGAAAAAGACTTCGACTTATCAGCGTTTCAGCAGCAATGGACTGTCACGCCGTCAATTGTTGGGCCGAGCCAGTGCGCTCGGCTTTGGTGCTTTGATCGGGGGCGCAATGCCGTTCCGTGCGGCACTGGCAAGCGAACCAGTAAAAGGCGGCATCCTGAAGATGGGTCTTGGCGGTGGTGAAAGCACCGACTCCCTCGATCCAGCGCTGTCGCTCGCACAGGTATCGTTCCATGCGATGCGCACCTTTGGTGAAACGCTTCTCGACGTAAACGGCGATGGTTCGCTCGATATGCGTCTGGCGACCGACGTGTTCTCCAGCCCCGATGCGAAAACATGGACCTTCAAAATCCGTCAGGGCGTAAAGTTCCATGACGGCTCTGAGATGACCGCGAACGACGTCATGGAAACCATGCTGCGTCACTCGGATGAGAACGCGCAGTCCGGTGCTCTGGGCATCATGAAGGGCATCGCGAACATGAGCGTCGATGGTGACAACTTCATCGTCGAACTGACCGATGCAAACGCTGACCTTCCGTTCCTGATGTCGGACTATCACCTCGTGATCCAGCCGAACGGTGGCCGTGACAATCCAGGCGCAGGTATCGGCACTGGTCCGTATCGCGTGGTCGAGGTGGAGCCGGGCGTGCGCTACACCTTTGAAAAATTCGCGGATTACTGGGATAGCAGCCGCGGTCACTTTGACGGTGTTGAATTCGCTGTGATCAACGACGCAACCGCCCGTAACGCGGCCCTGCAGTCTGGTCAGGTTCACATCGTGAACGGCGTGGCACCGAAAGTTGCGGCTCTGTTGAACCGCGCACCGGGTATCTCGGTTAAGAACGTGTCGGGCCGTGGTCACTACGTGTTCATCATGCACTGTGACACCGCACCGTTCGATAACCCAGATCTGCGGATGGCGCTGAAATATGCGATCAACCGTGGTGAAATGGTTGAGAAGATCCTTCAGGGCTACGGCTCGATCGGTAACGATATTCCGATCAACGCAGCATACCCGCTGTTCGACGACACCCGTCCGCAGCGCGAATACAACCCTGAACTGGCGCGTGAATACTACGAAAAATCGGGTCACGATGGCAGCCCGATCGTCCTGCGCGTTGCTGAAGGTGCCTTCCCGGGCGCAGTTGACGCAGCGCAACTGTTCCAAGAAAGCGCACGTGCCTGTGGTATCCCGCTGGAAATCAGCCGCGAGCCGAACGATGGCTACTGGTCTGAAGTTTGGAACGTTCAGCCGTTCTGCGCATCCTACTGGGGTGGCCGTCCTGTTCAGGACCAGATGTATTCGACCGCTTACCTGTCGACCGCAGACTGGAACGACACCCGCTTTAAGAGCGAAGCATTTGACGCGAAACTCTTTGAAGCCAAAGGTGAACTTGACGAAGGTCGTCGCAAGCAGCTCTACCGCGAAATGGCAGACATCCTTGCAGACGAAGGCGGCCTGATCTGTCCGATGTTCAACGACTTTGTCGAAGGCGTCAGCGATCAAGTTCAGGGCTGGGAAGAAAACGGCGTCTGGGAAGTCATGAACGGTTTGGCTCCGGCCAAGTGCTGGCTGGCCTGAGGCCGGCGGTATGAACGCACTTGTATTAAAACTCTTGGTCCAGCGAATTTCGCTGGGCCTCGTTCTCATCTTTTTCGTTTCGATTATGATTTTTCTCGGCACGCAAATTCTGCCGGGTGATGTCGCCCAAGCGATCCTTGGTCAATCTGCAACGCCTGAATCCCTCGCCAACCTGCGCGAAGAGTTGGGCCTGAACATTCCTGCCTATCAACGGTATATGTCGTGGCTGGGCGGTGTTTTGCAGGGTGATCTGGGAACGTCACTTACCAATGGCCGTGATATCGGTCAGTCGATTGCGGATCGCATGGGAAATACGCTTTTCCTTGCGGCATGGGCCGCGATTATTTCGGTGCCATTGGCGATCACTTTGGGTCTTATTTCTGTTCTTTATCGGGGCCGTTGGCCTGACAAATTGATCTCTGCGGTGACACTCTCGGCGATTTCGGTGCCAGAGTTCATGATGAGCTACATCCTGATGTATTACGTCGCTGTGCAACTCGGCTGGGCGCCGTCTGTTGCGATGCTCAATGATCGGATGAGCATGCTCGATAAATTGCATGCGATTTCACTGCCGATTGCCGTCCTTGTAATGGTGGTTCTGGCGCACATGATGCGGATGACGCGGGCAGCGCTGTTGAACGTGATGCAGTCGGCCTACATCGAAACGGCAGAGCTCAAAGGCATCCGTCGGTCGTCGGTAATCTGGCGCCATGCCTTCCCGAACTCCATCGCGCCGATTGTGAACGTCGTGATGCTCAACATGGCATACCTCGTCGTGGGTGTAGTCGTGGTCGAGGTGGTCTTTGTCTACCCCGGTATGGGCCAGTATCTGGTCGATCACGTGGCCAAACGTGACGTGCCCGTTGTGCAAGCCTGCGGTCTGATCTTTGCGGCGGTCTACATCTTCCTGAACATGTTTGCTGACATCGTTTCGATCCTCGCGAACCCAAGATTGAGGCACCCGAAATGAGACGTGTTCCCATTCCGGCCCTGATCGGGCTGTTCATCACAGGTCTTTTCATCCTCTCCGCCATCGCGGCCCCCATCATCGCGCCTTATGGGCTAAGCGAGATCGTAGGCGATGTTTGGGAACCTGCGTCATCCGAGTTTTGGCTTGGCACTGACAATATCGGACGTGATCTGTTGTCGCGCCTCATTTGGGGCGGCCGCACGACGATCCTTGTTGCGATTGCTGCGACTGTCGTGAGCTTTGTCACTGGGTCTGTCCTAGGTCTGTTTGCTGCCGTTGTGGGTGGTTGGATTGATCAACTTCTGTCGCGCTTTGTCGATCTGATCATGGCGATCCCGACCCTGATTTTTGCGCTGGTGGTCCTGTCGGTTATGCCCGTGACCATCCCCGTGCTGATCCTTGTTATGGGGCTTTTGGATTCGACGCGGGTGTTCCGTTTGTCCCGCGCTGTTGCCAGCGACATTGCAGTCATGGACTTTGTAGAAGCGGCCCAGCTCCGCGGTGAAGGCCGCGCATGGATCATTTTCCGTGAAATCCTGCCTAACGCGCTGTCACCGTTGGTAGCCGAAGCGGGGATGCGCTTTATCTTCATGGTGCTCTTTGTGTCGACGCTGTCGTTCCTTGGCCTTGGCGTGCAGCCACCAAATGCAGACTGGGGCGGTATCGTGAAAGAGAACAAAGACGGGATTGTTTACGGTATCCCTGCAGCGTTGTTGCCCGCGATTGCAATCGCTGCGCTGTCGATCAGCGTCAACCTCGTGGCGGATTGGGTGCTCGACCGCACATCATCGTTGAAAGGGGGCCGCAATGGATAAGCCACTTCTCCAGATCGACAACCTAACGATCGAAGCCACCGCTTATCCGCCGGGTGAAGCGCCGCGTCGGATCACGATCGTCGATGGTGTGTCCCTCACGCTCGAAAAGGGCAAAGTGCTGGGCCTGATCGGTGAATCGGGGGCAGGTAAATCGACCATTGGCCTCTCTGCGATGGCCTATGGTCGCGGCGGGATCGAGCTTTCGGGTGGGAAGATCCACCTGAATAACCGTGAAATCCGCAAGGCCCGTGGCCGTGTGTTGCGGTCGCTGCGTGGTGCCGAAGTCACCTATGTCGCGCAATCGGCAGCGGCGGCCTTTAACCCCGCAAAACGGTTGATGGAGCAAGTGACAGAGGCCGCCGTCACGCATGGCCGCGCAACGAAGGCAGAGGCCGAAAAACGCGCTGTCGATCTATTCCGTAAACTGGGTCTGCCCGAACCCGAAAACTTTGGGAACCGTTATCCGCACCAAGTTTCGGGCGGCCAGTTGCAGCGGGCGATGACGGCAATGGCGCTCTGTCCTCAGCCCGATTTGGTGATTTTTGACGAACCGACGACGGCGCTCGACGTGACGACCCAGCTTGGTGTTTTGGCAGCGATCAAGGCGGCCATTCGAGATCAGGGGGTGGCCGCGCTTTATATCACCCACGACCTCGCTGTTGTTGCGCAGATCGCCGATAACATCATGGTTCTGCGTCACGGTAAGACGGTCGAATATGGCACAGCCGAACAGATCATCACGGCACCCAAAGAAGAGTACACTCAGGCGCTGGTGTCCGTGGTTGCCAAGGATCATGAGGAAAAGAACACGGACCTTCCGCCGATCCTCGAAGTCAAAGGACTGCGTGCCAATTATCGCGGAATGACGCGCGATGTGTTGTCGAACATCAACGTGGCAATCCAGCCGGGGACGACCCTTGCTGTCGTGGGGGAGTCTGGCTCGGGCAAATCGACCTTGGCACGGGTGATCACGGGGCTCTTGCCATTGAGCGCGGGGCAAATGGTGTTTGATGGTCGGCAGTTGACGCCCGACCAAAAATCCCGCTCGCGGGACGACTTGCGTGAATTGCAGATGATCTACCAGATGGCTGATGTCGCGATGAACCCGCGTCAGACTGTTGGAACGATCATCGGGCGACCCTTGCAGTTCTATTTCGGCATGAAGGGCAAAGAGTTACGCAATCGCGTGGTTGAACTGCTCGGTGAAATTGAACTGGGTGAAAAGTTTATTGATCGGTATCCAGCGGAATTGTCGGGCGGTCAAAAGCAGCGAGTGTGTATCGCGCGAGCGCTTGCCGCAAAGCCCAAGCTGATCATTTGTGACGAGGTGACGAGCGCGCTCGACCCCTTGGTCGCTGAAGGCATCCTGAAGCTGCTCGCAGATCTGCAAGAGCGTGAACAGGTGTCTTACATGTTCATCACTCATGACATTGCGACTGTTCGGGCGATTGCGGACACGATTGCGGTGATGCACCTCGGAAAACTTGTCCGATATGGCAAAAAGTCCGAAGTCCTCGCCCCGCCGTTCGATGACTACACCGATATGCTGCTGAAATCTGTGCCCGAACTACGCATGGGCTGGATGGAAGAGGTGATGGGGACGGCTGCGGAATAACCCTATGCGGCCACTTCGCGCAGCCAACGGGTGAACAGTAGCGCATCTTTCGACGGATCAACGCCCGTTGAGATGTAATAGGCCGTGCCTAGGTCGTGCGCGCCGTTCGGCCATTCAGTCAGGGTGCCCTCGAGGACGGCGCGTTCGGTGATCGACCGCCAGCCGAGCATCAGCCCGCGTCCGTCGATTACGGCCTGCATGGCTTGCACATAGTTGTTGAAACTCTGACCGCTGCTGCGCGGGCGGGCGATCCCTTTGGCGGCAAGGTAATCCTCCCATCCCGCCCAGTGTTGGTTGTGCGGATTGCGCACATGGATCAGGGGCGCGGTGTCTAGGTTAAGCCCGTCAGTCATCAACCGCGCGACCAGTTCAGGTGAACCAACAGGGCACACGATTTCGTCGAACAGCTTTCCATTGATGCCCTCACGCCAGCCACCCGTGCCGTAACGCAGCGCGATGTCCACGCCGGGCGAAAGGACGGGGAGGTCGGAGGCGGGTGCCTGAACGTTAACCGTGATTTCGGGATGGCGATCATAGAAGCCCGATAAGCGGGGCATTAACCAATATGTGGCCACGCCGAGCGTGCAGGCCACGGTGATCTGACGGTCTGCATCTGCCTGCATCGCCCGAATGTCTTCTAACGTTGCAGAGATGCGCCCAAGGCCTTCACGAACAGCACGGGCGAGGAGTTCGCCTTCTTCGGTCATGCGTGAGGGCCTGACGGATCGGTCGATTAACCTAACCCCTATGTAATCTTCGAGCGCCTTGATCGCTTGACTAACCGCGGGCTGTGTCACGTTCAGCCGTGCTGCCGCATCACGCATAGAACCATGGCGCGATAGGGCTTCGAAGGTGACAAGGAGGCGGAGAGGGGGGAAGTGATTCATTGCGGTCTTAGTATAACTATAAGGTTAAGTAATGATTATACTTACTGAGCTATCGCGCAAGTCATTCCCGTGAGACGTTTATCCTCAGCGAACATCCTTTTGGGGCCATACAATGAACGAACTAAGCTCAACCATGACCGCGCCACATGTGACCGAAATCGGTGACAAAGGTCTGCACATCACCCTGTCCGACGGCGGGTCGCATTATTTTAACTACTACTGGCTGCGCGATAACTGCCCATCATCGTTTAGCTCGGTCACCCGTGAGCGGAGCTTTGACATTTTCCATCTCGATACCGCGCCGCGCCCGAACTCGGCGGCTGTGGAAGGGGATGCATTGGTGATCGACTGGGCAGGTGAGAATCATGTGACCCGCATGCCTCTCGACTGGTTGGAAGCGTATAAAGTCGCCAAGCCGCGTCACGATCCCGCCGATTTGCCGCGGGTTGCGTGGTATAGCGATCATTATCCGACCGTCCCGCGTTTTTCCCAGCCAGAGTTGGTTGCTGACAAGACGAAGCGCGCTGCGTGGATCGAGGCGATGCTGGTCCACGGTTTCACCATCGTAACCGATATGCCTGACAGCAACGAGGGGCTCACTCAAACGGCAGAGCTGATGGGCTATGTGCGGCCTACGTTCTTTGGCGACTATTTTGACGTGAAGACCCATATCAACCCGACGAATACGGCCTATACCTCGGCGGCGCTCGAACTGCATACGGACACCCCCGCCGAAGAATTCGCGCCGGGTATCCAGTTCCTTCATTGTCGGGTGAACACCGTGGACGGGGGGCAGAGCCTCTATTCGGATGGTGTGGCCGTGGCGAATGATTTCCGCAAACGCGATCCCGAAGGGTTCAAGCTCCTGTCCGAAGTGTCGATCCCGTTCTTCTGTGAACACGACACTTATGACTCGCGGTCGCGTCAGACGGTGATCGAATTGGACCAACATGGCGAGGTCTCTGGCCTCACGATCAGCCAGCACATGGCGGATATTTTCGATCTCGATCAGGCGCTTCTCGACGACTACTACCCTGCGTTTTGCCGCTTTGGGAGAATGCTGCAGGAAGACAAATATATGATGCGGTTCCTGATGAAGGGCGGCGAATGTATGGTCTTTGATAACCACCGTATTGTGCATGGTCGTGCGGCCTATTCCGCGACGAGCGGGGACCGATACTTGCGCGGATGCTATGTGGATCGCGGTGAAATGCGGTCGACCTATCGTGCGCTGGTCAGCGAAGGAAGGTTCAAGGCATGAACGCACCGACTGTGACGCTAGACGCCACGGCCACCCTGCGCCGTGATTTGGCAGATGCGTTTCGCATCTGCCATATGCTGGGATGGAGCGAGAGCGTCGGGAACCATTTCAGTGCTGCGGTTTCTGCCGATGGGCAAGAGTTCCTGTTGAACGCTAAATGGCAGCATTTTGCGACGATCAAGCCCGATGACCTCTTGTTGCTCGACAGTCGGGATGAAGGGATAATGGAACGCCCCAATGCCCCCGATGCGTCGGCGTGGTGCGTTCATGGCACCTTGCATCGCCGTTTGCCCAACGCCCGCGTGATCCTGCATGCCCATTCGCCCTACGCCACGGCCTTGGCCTGTTTGAAGGACCCTACGGTTGTTCCAATCGACAACAACACGGCGCGGTTCTACGGGCGCACCGCTTATGATTTGTCCTTCGGCGGTATTGCGGACGCAGAAGAAGAGGGGGAGCGGTTGTCAGAGTCCATCGGCGACAAATCGGTCCTCGTCATGGGGAACCACGGTGTGACCATCGTCGGTGAAACGGTGGCTGACGCGTTTGAGGACCTGTATTTCTTTGAAAAGGCCGCGCAGACGATCATCCTCGCTCGGTCCAGCGGCCAGCCATTGGCTGTCTTGTCGGACGCGGTGGCGCAGAATACCGCGGATGGATGGAAGCCGTATCGCGGCATGGCGCAGAAGCACTTTGACTATCTGCGCAGCACCTTGCCGCCTTTATAAAAGGTTGGGGGCGCCTCAGGTTTTTGATGGCGCCCCACCTTCGAACACGTTCTCTTCGTGATAGCTGATTGGCGCTTCCTGCATTTGCAGGTGCAAACCATCACCGTCGTAGGCATTGGCCCGCGCCAAATCTTCATCCACGTCGATACCCAAGCCCGCGCCGTCCGGAACGGTCACAAAGCCATTCTCGACCGAGAGCGTGTTCTTAATCAGCGCCGCATGGAACGGCGTCTCAATCGTCTCTGCCATAAGAATATTCGGGATCGTCGCGGCGAGCTGAATATTCGCGGCCCACTCAATTGGCCCCGCATAGAGGTGTGGCGCGACTTGGGCATTCCACGCCTCGGCCAGCACAGCGATTTTGCGCGTTTCCCAAATCCCACCAGATCGCCCAAGGGCAGGCTGCAGGATTTGAACGCCCGCGCGCAGTGCCTCCGCAAATTCACGGGTTGTCGTGAGGCGTTCGCCTGTCGCCACGGGGATGTTCACGGCTTCCGCCACCTTTTGCATTTCGCGCAGGGTGTCGGGCGGAATTGGTTCTTCGTACCAGAGCGGCGAATAGGCTTCGATTGCGGCCCCCATGCGGATCGCACCCCCCGTCGAAAACTGGCCGTGCGTGCCGAACAAAAGGTCAGCGCGGTCGCCAACGGCCTCTCGGATCGCGGCGCAAAACTCAATGGATCGACTGATGTCCCGCATCGCAGGCATGTGCCCCGACCGAATGGTGTAGGGGCCTGCCGGATCGAATTTGACGGCAGTGTAGCCTTTGTTCACCATATCCAGCGCACTTTCAGCGGCCATCGCGGCATCAACCCAAAAGTCAGGCAGGGTATGAGTGTCGCGGGTCGGGTAAAGGTAAGTGTAGGCGCGAATACGGTCGTTGAGTTTGCCGCCGATCAGGGCATGAACAGGGCGATCGCGATCTTTGCCGAGGATATCCCAGCACGCAATTTCCAACCCAGACCACGCGCCCATGACCGTCAAATCAGGGCGCTGCGTGAATCCAGACGAATAAATGCGGCGGAACATCAGTTCGATATTTTCAGGATTTTCGCCCGCCATATGTCGTTCGAACACATCGCGGATGACGTGACGCATGGCCTCTGGTCCCACGGTGGAGGCATAACATTCGCCCCATCCCACGATGCCAGTATCAGTCGTGACCTTAAGCAAAATCCAATAACGCCCTCCCCAACCTGGCGCGGTTGGAGAGGTGACAATGATATCCAAATCGGCCAGTTTCATATCAGGCCCTCCAGTTTATGGCTGGGATTAAAAGACGATGACGTTCCGTTTTGCGGCGCCCGTTTTCGTGGACTCGATCGCTTCGTTGATTTGATCCAAGCTGTATTTCTCAGAGATCAATTCATCGAGCTTTAGACGTCCTTGGCCATAGAGGTCGATCATCCATGGAATGTCGCGCTTGATCACGGCATCACCCATTTTCGATCCGATCAACGACTGACCCGCAGCGGCAAAGTTGCCCGGCTCATATTGGCTCATGGCACCTGATGGCGGCATGCCGACCATCACGACCTTGCCGCCTTTTGCGATATAGCGGGGCGCATCGTTGTATGCGCCCGCAGCACCCACGGTTACAAAGACCGCATCCGCGCCACGGCCCAATGCCTCTTTCGCGGCGCGCCACGGGTTGTCTTGGGTGCCTAGAACGGTATCGGTGGCGCCGAAATCCTTCGCGATTTCGAGTTTTTCGTCGGACATATCGACAGCAACGATCCGTCGCGCACCTGCGATCCGTGCGCCTTGGATTGCGTTCAGGCCCACGCCGCCAGCGCCGATCACGACGACATCTTGGCCCGCGCGAAGTTGCGCCGCGTTCACAACGGCACCGACGCCTGTAATTACGCCGCAAGCGAGCAGAGAGGCGGCCGCGAGGTCCATGTTTTCAGGGATACGAACGACCTGACTGTGGTCCACAACGACCTTTTCAGCAAAGCCGCCCGTCGCCATCGCCTGATGCAACTTGCCTCCATCCACCGTTTTCAGTGGCCCATGATCGCCGTCATAAGACGTGTCGCAAATCGTTGGCTTGCCCGAAGAGCAGGGCGCACAAGTCCCGCATGACCGGATCAGCGTAACGACAACTGGGTCGCCGACCTTGACCCCGTGGACACCGTCGCCAACCGCGGTGATGTGGCCAGCGGCCTCGTGCCCATATACAGCGGGGAGCGATCCACCCCAAGCGCCTGACGCGTATGTGATATCGGAATGGCAAATCGCACAGGCAGCAAGTGTCACCTCAACTTCGCCACTGATTGGGGCGCGGAGTTCTACTTTTTCGACGACCAGTGGTTTCCCAAACTCGTGACAAACGGCGGCTTTAATTTGTGGCATTTATTCGGCTCTCCTCATTCCTCCGACGCAGGGTTGCGCGGATTGTTTGAGTCGAACAAGGAAAAACTTGATCAAATTTTGATGTTGGTTCGAATTAGAATGAGGTCACGCCAAAAGAGCTGTGATCTCACGCAGAAAAAGGGTGTGAACTACCTGATTTTGCTGATGGTATATCGAAAGTTCGACGCGCATTCCAAAGGTAGATATCCCTTCGAAATAAACTGACAGATCAAAATAACTGTGAAACGCTGACGCCAAGGATCCACCCTGCCATGCCAGAGGTGAAAACACCAAAATATGAGGGTGACGCAATGAAAGTCGGTTTTATCGGTTTAGGAAATGTTGGTGGAAAACTAGCGGGGAGTTTGATCCGCAACGGGTTTGATACCGTCGTTCATGACCTAAATAGCGATCTGAAAGAGGCGTATGAGCAGCGTGGCGCCTCTTGGGCCGATAGTCCTAGAGAGATGGCCGAAATCTGCGACGTGGTGATCACTTGTTTGCCGTCGCCTAAAGCCTGTTCCGTCGTGATGGAGGCCGACAATGGCGTGATTGCGGGTCTGTCTGCGGGCAAGGTTTGGATGGAAATGTCCACGACCGATGCGGATGAACTCAAACGGATTGCCCAGATCGTGCAGTCAAAGGACGCCTACGCGGTCGAATGTCCTGTGTCGGGCGGATGCCATCGCGCGGATACAGGCAATATCTCGATCTTTGTGGGTGGGGATCGAGCCGCCTTTGACAAGGTTCTTCCGCTCACTACGACATTGGGCCGTCGGGTGCTGCACACGGGCGAATTGGGGTCTGCGTCGTTGTTGAAAGTGATGACGAACTACCTCGCCACGGCGAACCTTTTGACCTGCTGTGAGGCGTTGATCACAATGAAGGCCGCGGGGCTCGATATGGCGACGACCTATGAGGCGATTAAGATTTCGTCGGGCACCAGCTTTGTCCATGAAACGGAAAGCCAGCTGATTTTGTCAGGGTCGCGGGATGTGAACTTCACTATGGACCTCGTCCAAAAGGACATCGGCTTGTTCCAGAAAATAGCGGACGACCACGGTGTGCCGCTCGAAATTTCACCACTGATGATCGACATTATGAGCGACGGTCAGCGGCGGTTTGGCGATCGCGCCCAATCGGATCGGATCATTGAACGTCTAGAAGAGGCCACAGGGCTGAGCGTTCTGGCGGATGGGTTCCCACGCGAACTGATCGACGACGAACCCGAAGAAGCAGGCTACGAGGTTTTCCCTAAGGGGCGATAACAATGCTGGGGAAAAGTGGCAGCCCGTAGGGGAATCGAACCCCTCTTTCCAGGTTGAAAACCTGGCGTCCTAACCGATAGACGAACGGGCCACTCTGTGCGTGAGGCGGCTTTTACGTATTGTGTGAACCGCCCGCAAGAGGCTTTTGTAAAAAATTATTTCCCAGCGGGTGCCGCATCTTCGAGACGGAGCTGAACGCTCTGTCTGCCTTGCCAAATATTGATTTCTAACCGCCCAGCAAGGTGGAACCGCGCGCCGTTGTGGGCCTCAATCATTGGTCCGATCGGACCATCAAATGCGCCAAAGGCAATCGCATCGATTCGTGCGCCAAGCCCGTCGCCGAATGTGGCCTTTAGGTGATTTGCGCCGACTCGTTTCGCGAAATGGATTTGAACGTCTGGGAAAACGAACCGAGGGGCAGAGGCCGATGCGCCGAACGGTCCAGCCTTTTCGATCTGTTCAACCAATTCAACCGTGGCAGCACCGGGCATGAGGATGCCATCGAGCCGTAGGTCAGCGGGTCCCAAGCGATCAGCACCTTGGCGCGCCATAAGTTCAGCCAGCCGTTCCATCGCAGCATCGAGTTTATCCCGATGCACCGTCAGGCCCGCCGCCATTTTGTGGCCACCGCCCTTGATCAGCAGCCCTTCCATGGCGAGCTTCTGGATCGACGCACCGAGGTCGATACCCGTCACCGAACGGCCAGAACCTTTGCCAATGTCGCCGTCAAAACCAATCACGATGGACGGGCGATTGGTGGTTTCCTTGAGGCGGCTTGCGACGATGCCGACGACGCCCGGATGCCAGCCTTCGCCCGCGGCCCAAACCAGAGGGCTATCAAACCCACGCTCTTCGGCCTGCAAAAGTGCCAGATCACGCACTTCGTTTTCGATTTCGCGGCGTTCGCGGTTCAGTTGGTCTAGTTGTTTGGCAAGGCTTTCCGCCGCACGTGGGTCATCTGTCGCCAAAAGGCGCGCGCCCAAATCAGCAGCACCAATGCGACCGCCCGCGTTGACGCGAGGGCCGAGGAGAAAACCGAGGTGATAGGACGTCGGCGCGCTGTCCATACGAGCGACATCCGCCAATGCTGTTAGGCCGATGCGATCGCGTTGCGCCATAACGGCAAGGCCTTGACGCACGAACGCACGGTTCACGCCGATCAGCGGGGCCACGTCCGCAACCGTCGCCAATGCGACGAGGTCTAGGAATGACATCAGGTTTGGCCCAGTCACGCCCTTTGTCCGCAGGCGGCGGTTTACATCGACGAGCATCATAAACACGACGCCCGCAGCACAGAGATGCGCCAGCTCGCCCGTTTCATCCTGGCGGTTGGGGTTCACGACGGCGACACAGTCGGGCAGGGTTTCCGCGCCCAAGTGGTGGTCGAGCACCATCACATCCGCGCCCTTTGCGGCGGCAATGGGACCATGCGAGAGGGTTCCGCAGTCAACGCAAATGATCAGGTCGTGATCCTTGGCGAGCGCTTCCATCGCGGGCTCATTAGGGCCATAGCCCTCATCAATGCGGTCGGGAATATAGAGCGTCGCTCGGTGTCCCATTGCCCTCAGCCACGTCAGAAGAAGCGCGGCAGAGGTGCCGCCATCCACGTCGTAATCAGCAAAAACGGCAATCTTTTCGCAGCGGTCGAGCGCAGCGATAAAGCGTTCGGACGCCTTTTCCATGTCGAGCAAGGTCAGCGGATCGGGGAGAAGATCCCGCAATGTTGGCGCCAGAAAACTGTCAGCTTCATGCGGTTCAACGCCACGGCGCGCCAATGTCCGACAGACGGGCGCGGGCAGGCCCGTCGCCTGTTCCATCGCTTCGGCGAGGCGGTCTTCTTCGATGCTCGGGCCAATCCAGCGGCGACCCGTTGCGGACTGTTCGACGTTGAGAAATGCTTTCATGCCTCGCTTATCGCCCAGAGAGCAAAGCGGCGCAATGATATGAAAAGGGCCAGAGCGATGCTCTGGCCGGATCAAGGTTTAGATGGGGTTGGTGTAGGTCATCCGACGGACCGAGCCCGTTTTGGAGCGCATCAGGATCGTTTCAGCGGTCAAATATCCCGGTTCGCGTTTGATCCCAGCCAAAAGGCTGCCGTCGGTCACACCTGTCGCTGCAAAGATTACATCGCCTTTGACCAGATCATCACGGGTGTAGACGCGGTCAAAGTTGGTGATGCCAGCTTTGGCAGCGCGGCCACGTTCGTCGTCATTGCGGAACAACAGTTTGCCAAAGAACTGGCCGCCCATGCATTTCAGCGCGGCAGCAGCGAGAACTCCCTCGGGTGCGCCGCCAGAACCCATATACATGTCGATCCCTGTCTTTTCAGGTTCCGCGCAGTGCATCACGCCCGCGACGTCGCCGTCCGTGATCAGGCGAATAGCTGCGCCTGTGGTGCGCAGTTCTGCGATCATTTCGTCATGGCGCGGACGTTCGAGAACGCAAACGGTGATGTCTTCTGTCGAACAGCCTTTGGCGGCGGCCAATGCAGAAACGCGCTCGGATGGGGACATGTCCATGGTCACGACGCCCGCTTTGAAACCCGGTCCAATGGCGAGCTTTTCCATGTAAACGTCAGGGGCGTGCAGCATCGACCCACGCGGACCCATCGCAATGACGGTCAGGGCATTGGGCATATCTTTTGCCGTAAGGGTCGTGCCTTCGAGTGGGTCAAGCGCGATATCTACCGCGGGGCCTTCGCCCGTGCCCACTTCTTCACCGATGTAGAGCATCGGGGCTTCGTCACGTTCGCCTTCACCGATAACGACAACGCCTTTGATGTCCAGTTTGTTCAACTGATCACGCATCGCGTTTACGGCGGCTTGGTCCGCAGCTTTTTCGTCACCACGCCCGATCAGTTTCGCCGATGCGAGAGCCGCAGCCTCAGATACGCGGGCAAGCCCGAGCGACAGCATACGGTCGTGGAATTCAGTGGTCTGCGACATGTCAAAAGTCCTCAAGTAACATTCGGGTGCATCTACGCAGGGCAAGCCCATGGGGGCAAGGCTGTCGGCGCTAACAGTCAGTCGCTAAAATCGCTTTGGTTCAAAATTTCTTTTTTCTGATACAAAAAAGGCAGGGTTTTCACCCTGCCTTTGACATTTTGAACTTAAATTTGGGATCAGACCTGTTCGATCCGTAGGGCGACGGGTACCCCCGAAACGACGCCTGTCGCAGCAAAGCCTTCGATCGCCTGATCGACAGCCTGACGGGTGGTTTTGTGGGTGACAATCACGACAGGAGCGTGGGTGCCATCATGGTCATGTTGGCGCATACGGTGAATAGATACGCCCGCGTCGCCCAAAACGCTCGCCACTTTTGCCATCGCGCCGGGTTTGTCCAAGAGCGACAGGCGGAGGTAGTAGGGCGCAGGGATCGCGGCGCGCGCAGATTTCGCACAGCGCAGTGTGTTCGCGGGCTGCCCAAAGGTCGGGAGGCGCAGACCACGTGCAATATCACAAACATCACCCATTACCGCGCTCGCCGTTGGGCCTTCGCCAGCACCAGCGCCGCGAAGGACGATTTGTCCAACAGCGTCACCTTCGAGTACGACCATATTCGTGCCGCCAACCAATTGGCCCAAGGGCGAGGTCGCCGGCACGAGGCAAGGCGACATGCGTTGTTCAAGGCCCCGACCTGTCATCTGCGTAACGCCCAGAAGTTTGATCTTGTAGCCCATGTCGGCAGCGTTGCGGATGTCTTCGATGGTGATCGCGCCGATCCCTTCGAGTTCGACACCGTCAAAATCAACCTGTGTTCCAAAGGCGATTGCCGAGAGGATCGACAGTTTGTGACCCGCATCAATGCCGCCAACGTCCAAGTTCGGATCGGCTTCGAGGTAGCCCAGACCGTCCGCTTCGGCAAAAGCCTCTTCGTACGAGAGGCCGGCGTCTTCCATGCGGGTAAGAATGTAGTTGCAGGTGCCGTTCATGACGCCCATCACGCGGGTCACGCCGTTCGCAGCCAACCCTTCGGTCAGGGCTTTGATCACGGGGATGCCGCCTGCGACGGCGGCCTCATAGCGCACGACGCAGCCATTAGCTTCGGCTTGTTCTGCGATGGACTGGCCGTGATGTGCCAGCAATGCCTTGTTGGCGGTGACGACATCTTTGCCAGCGGCAATTGCTGCCTCGATGGATGCTTTTGCGGGGCCATTTTCACCGCCCATGAGTTCGACATAAACGTCGACGTCGTCGCGAGTAGCGAGAGCGACAGGATCGTCTTCCCACGCGTAGCCTGACAGATCAACACCGCGATCTTTGTCTTTGGATCGTGCGCTTACAGCGCTGATCACAATCGTTTTCCCAGTGCGCTGGGCCAGAAGTGCCGCCTGTTTTTCGACGATGCGGATGACGCCAACACCGACCGTTCCGAGACCGGCAATACCAAGGCGAAGGGTGTCAGACATATGGGATTCCGCTTTTTGTTTTTTGAACACTCCGCTGTTACCGCGTCCTTGCGGTCACTGCAACGCGCAGGTGCTATTGAACTGCGCTGTTACGCAATTGTTCGGCCCGATTTTGCAGAACGGTTGCGCGAAGGGCTAGGTCATCGGCCATTTCTGCGGCGGTTTGGTCATCGCGCGTGGTGCCAAATGTCTCGAACGGAACAAAGTCGGGGAAAGCCGCTTTGGCCGCGGCGGGATCGATGGCCTTATCCAGCGCGGGAAAGGTTGCGCAGGCAGGCAAAAGCACCAAAAGCGAAAGGAGTACGAGGCGCATGACCAATCCAGCGGTTTGTGATCGGTGAACCTTACCTTTGGTTGCAATTGAGGGGCAAGGTCAGATCAGGCTTTTCAAATGAACATTTGTTCAGTTAATGTTGACGAATGGCGCGCAAACAAGGCTCACATTCAGACATTACTGGACCCAAGGTTCGGGAGGCGGCGCTCAAGCTGATCGCGCAGCATGGCTATGCGGCTGTGTCGATGCGCCAGATCGCAGCTGAGGTCGGTGTGCAAGCTGGCGCACTGTATAACTACACCGCCGACAAACAGAGCCTCTTGTTCGATATCGTGCTGGATCACATGGACGATCTGGTGGAGTCGCTGAAAGACGTTGATCTTTCTGGCCCTCCGTGGTCCGCGCTCGAGGCGTTTATTCGCTTTCACATCCTGTTCCACGTACCGCGTGTTGAGCAGGTTTTCATTTCCTACATGGAATTGCGGAACCTAGATCCTGACAACTTTGCCGTGATCGAAGGACGTCGTCGGGACTACGAGCAGATCCTTGCGGGTATCCTGAAGGCGGGCAAGGAAAGCGGTGATTTCATGATCACCGACCCACGTATTACCTCTATCGCGTTGATCGGCATGTTGACCGCAATCCCGCAATGGTATCGCGAAGGCGGGCGTTTGCCGCTGAGCGAGATCGAAGAGATTTATTGGGGTATTGTGCGTCGGTCAGTAACGGCCTGACCGACGCATCCCCGCATCAGTGGGCGGGTTTGATGAAGGTGCCATTGCGCAAATCTGCCATGGCCTGACGGATTTCTTCCTTGGTATTCATCACGATCGGGCCGTGCCATGCGACAGGTTCTTCGATTGGTGCGCCAGAGATCAGAAGGAAACGAATACCTTCTTCGCCTGCCTGCACAGTCACTTCGTCACCAGTGCCAAAGCGGATCAAGGTGCGGTTGCCTGACATGTCGCGGATGTTCACCTCTTCGCCCATGACCTCTTTTTCGAGGAGGACCCCTTCGGGTTTTGACGCATCCGCAAAGGCGCCAGCACCTTGGAATACATAGGCAAATGCGCGGCGATAGGTGTCTACCTTAAACGTTTTGCGGACACCTGCGGGCACGAAAATATCCAGATACTGCGGGTCAGCCGCGATGCCATCAACAGGGCCGCGTTTGCCCCAGAATTCACCGATGATGACTTTGACGCGGGTGCCGTCGTCGTCGATGATCTCGGGGATTTCTTTGCCTTTAACGTCCTGATAGCGGGGCGCGGTCATCTTGAGATGACTAGGCAGGTTCGCCCAAAGCTGGAAGCCATGCATTTGGCCCGCGATGTTCCCCTTTGGCATCTCTTGGTGGAGGATGCCCGATCCAGCGGTCATCCACTGAACATCACCGGCGCCCAAAGTGCCTGTGTTCCCGAGGCTGTCGCCATGTTCGACGGTGCCGTTCAGAACGTAAGTGATCGTTTCGATGCCGCGGTGGGGGTGCCACGGAAAACCTCGGATGTAGTCATCCGGATGATCGCCACGAAAATCATCGAACATCAAAAACGGGTCGAGCTCGCTCGGGTCTTGGAAACCAAAAGCGCGGTGAAGTCGAACGCCCGCGCCTTCCATATGGGGTGTCGCGCGACGGGCTTCTAGAGTGGGTCTGATGGACATGATGTATCTCCTTTGAGCAAGAGATAGTCCCGCTCAAAGCATCCATCAATCTGTCAGAGCCACTCTGCTTTGCACAGGTCCCCTGCGCCAATTAGCAGGTCGCTGTCGTCACGCCGCCGTTCTCTTGGGAATTCCAGCAAAGCTGAGCCGAGTTAAAACGGGGACGGGTCACGATCAGGTTCTCGAACTCAAACGCGCTGAGGCCAACGCTGAACATGGGCTCGTAGCTAAGCCAGTTCTGCAAGACGATGATAACCTCGTTGTTGGGCATCACAGGCAATTTGTCCAAAATGTCAGCCAGACCCGCATTAGTGAGCGTGCCTGCACCACCGCGACCTTGGGACCAACGGACGTCATAGCCGTTGTCGTCGGTATACCGAACAACGCTCAACCTTAGCTTTGACGGGTGGTTAGACGAGGTTAAGAACTCGTGCAGATTATACAACGAAGTCATGTAGTTGGGCGTAATGTAGCCCGTCTCACGGCTCACCTGATCGCTGATCGTGTAGGCGGCCTTGTTCGTTGTGCTCTGAATGCGGAAGGCATCGAAATACACGAACGTTGCAAGGTAAGCCCAGCACAGGATCGGGAAGATCAGGACGGTCTCGATTGCCATGCTGCCACGTTCGTCATCGCGGAACCGACGGAAAATATGGGACATGTTCATGGTTCCCTCACGAATGCAGAGCGCGACACGAGTGCGTATTCATTGCCAGTTTCGCGTGGGATTTGTGCGCCCAGACCAAGTGTCGGGAACACCGGATCAAACAGAGCGCAGGCCCGAACGATGACCATTTGGTTTGCGCCACCTTGTTGGAAGGCAACCAGAGGCGCGGCGGGGTCATTGCGGTCGATACAATCCGCCGCGGCAGGAATGTTGGTCCAATTCAGCAGATCAACGCGACGCATCTCGATCTTCAACGCATCGGCGCAGTTCGGAATAATGCCCGCGTTGTTGCAAATCGCGTTCTTCAGCGTGTTGTGGGTGACAGGCGACATAGCCCCGATCCGCACGTCACGCATGGCCATCTCTAGCCCACGTTCAAGCATGACTTGGCGGGTCATCAACATGCCGGATTCAAACGCTGATAACAAAAGGACGATATAGACAGGAAAAATAAGCGCGAATTCAACTGTAGCTGTCCCACGGTCATCCCGTGCGAACCGCGAAAGCGGGCGCATCAGGCCAGACCAGAGATTTTGAAGCAGTTGTTTCATTAGTGTGTAAGCTTTAGATTGTTAATTTGGGTCGCGATTGCAGAGAACGCGTGCGAAATTTCGATGCCGTCCACGTCAAAGAAGTGGCTGGGAGAGGTCGCACAATCGGCCAAGACCTGATTGCCGACGGGGTCTGGGATCTCAAAGCCGATGGTCCAGATCACGATGCCTTGGGCTTTGGCGGCGTCGCAGATGTCGTCCATCAACTCGTTGCCGAGGGTCCGGTTGTATTTAAGGTAGGAATACTGATTGTGTTTCCAGCTCGACACGTAGTTGTCGAGATACCAGTTAAAGTTATAGCGGCTCCAGTGTGCGTAATCGCTGTCAGAGTCATAGGCCCAGCTTTGGATACGGCTGGATGTTGAGTTTTCGCCGTCGGTCATCAGAATGATGAACTTAACCGTTTCGGTGTCGGTGTAAGACGCTGGGCGACCGGCAAAATTGCTGTCTACTTTGTTGCTGCCCACCAAGCTGGTCAGCATGGGTCGGGTCGATGGGTCGAGCAGGGCAGCGCCCCATTTCAGGCCCAAAAAGATCGACGTACCAGCGCGGCCTTTGAGATTGTTAATCTGCGTCACCAGCTCGGTGCGGTTGGATTCCCATGGGTTGATCCGTTCGTAGTCCCAGCGAGGGCAGACCGTTTCTGACAGGTCATTCCCGTAGTAGTAGCTACCGTTATAGTTCCATTGGAAATATTGCATCTGTTGGTACTGGTGCGTCATGCTCAGCGTTGTGCTGCTGAACGCGCTATTGTCGAATTCGATGCAATGCGAATAGTTGTGAACCTTGCGGACGTTCAGCAAGTTGAACAGGTCTGGCCCAGGGTTCACGTGTTCGGAATAGGGGATCAGCGACACGGATACGAGGTCTTCGTTTCCGTCCTTTAGAACGGTGTTTACGAACTCAGTCGCCGCCGTGTGCAAGTTGGTCATGCGGTTGTTGCTCTCCATCGAACCCGAGATGTCGAGGACGAGCGAAATTTCTACTTTGGACACACGTTCTTCGGCGACAGAAGCGGCAGGAACGGTCATCGATTCATGCACGGTCGCGTCGGCATCCAGAATCTTAGCTAGGCCAGAGAACATCATCGGGACCGTCGCTTGCGCGACGGCGGACACTTCGCGGAAGTTCAGTCCCTCGGTCACGGTTGGGGTGCCTTGAAGGGCGTCACCCAGACCTGCCTTGTCCATGTAGTCTTGGACCACTTGTTCACGCGGCAGAGTTTGGCCGAGGTCAGCAGCGGCCAGAACCGCGCGGTCAAGCGTGCCCTGCATGCGGGTGCGCGTCGATTCAATACGCATAAAGTCCACGGCCATGCCAGTCACGAGAAGCATCAAGATCAGCATGAAAACCGCGAAAATGACCATGGTGCCATCTTCACGGGTTTGGAATTTACGCAGGTGGCGGGCGATGCGAGATGCAATCGTCTGCGTCTGTGTTTCCAATGTCTTCATTATTGACCGATCTTTCGGGGGCTTCACTGCTTTTTGGTGGGAGTACCACCTCTGTTGGCTTTCTTTATATCCTTTAGAGAGTGGCAGAATTTGGGCAGCAACTGGCCACTTTTGGTCCTATTGTGTGGTCAGGGTGGACGGTTGGGTCTCTGAACGCCCTTTGTTTCCTGATAATCGGTGGAAATGTGGCGGTCGGCGGGCAAACCGACGTGCTACGCGCTAAGTGCAGGCGCGTTTGGTCAATAGTTCATATGAGTGAGTCGCAATAAATGAGTCGCGTCACCGGGTTGGTGAGTGCGATCCCCGTCAAAAGCGGGCATTTGCGGAGACCAGATTGGCGCAAATTCGTAAACAAACGGATAACGCCGTCGGAAAACTTACCCCCAACCTTCTGCGTCCGACCGCTGGACTTGCGCGGGTCCAGCGCCGATATTGGCATTATGAGTCTGCCCCCTGGTTTTTTGGATGAATTGCGCACACGCCTGTCGCTGACCCAAGTGGTTGGCCGCAAAGTGATGTGGGACAATAAGAAGTCCAACCCAGGCAAGGGCGACATGTGGGCACCCTGTCCGTTTCACCAAGAAAAGAGCGCGTCGTTTCACGTTGATGACCGTAAGGGCTATTACTACTGCTTTGGGTGCCACGCCAAAGGCGACGCGATTTCGTTTGTTCGTGAAACGGAAAACGTCAGCTTCATGGAGGCCATCGAGATTTTGGCCCGTGAAGCTGGGTTGCCGATGCCAGAACGAGACCCGCGTGCTCAGGTAAAAGCGGACCATCGAACCCAATTGGCCGAGGTCATGGAAGAAGCGGTAAAGTTCTACCGCCTTCAATTGCGCACAGGCGCTGCGGTAGAGGCGCGCGCCTATTTGACGAAACGTGGACTGTCCGAGGCGGCGCAGGAACGATGGGAAATTGGTTTTGCGCCGCAAGGGTGGCAAAACTTATTCGATGCGATGTCCGCCAAAGGGATTTCGCCAGAGTTGCTGATCGGTGCGGGGCTCGCCAAACCCTCCGACAAAGGCAAAGCGCCGTATGACGTTTTTCGTCATCGGATCATGTTCCCAATCCGCGATGTGCGCGGGCGGGCAATTGCCTTTGGCGGTCGTGCGATGGACCCCAACGACAACGCCAAATACCTCAACAGCCCAGAGACGGATTTGTTCGACAAAGGGCGCAATCTGTTTAACCACAAGAACGCCCGCGAGGCCTCGGGCAAGGGTCAGCCGCTGATCGTTGCCGAAGGCTACATGGATGTGATTGCCCTTTCAGAGGCTGGGTTCACTGGGGCAGTTGCGCCCTTGGGCACGGCTGTCACGGATCATCAGTTACAACTCATGTGGCGCATGGCGGACGAGCCTATCATTGCCCTTGATGGTGATACGGCGGGCATCCGTGCTGCGATGCGCGTGATTGATCTTGCGCTGCCTGTGCTTGAGGCGGGTAAATCGCTGCGGTTCGCGGTGATGCCTGACGGGATGGACCCTGATGATCTGATCCGTGCCAAAGGGGCAGGGGCCGTTCAAAAGGTGCTGGACGGTGCCATGCCGATGGTGCGTTTGCTCTGGCAACGCGAAACGGACGGGAAGGTGTTCGACAGTCCCGAACGTCGGGCGGCTTTGGATAAATCCCTCCGTGAAAAGATAAAACTGATCCAAGATCCGTCGATCCGTCACCATTATGGTGAAGCGATCAAAGAGCTTCGGTATGAACTGTTCGGATCGAACAGACGGGCCGCGTTCCAGCCGCGCAAACCATGGCAGCCTGGTAAATCGGTCGTCATCGCGCCGAGCGCTTCTGCAAAACGTTCAGAGTTGGTTCAACGGGACGATCATCAAATTCACCTGCGTGAAACGGTGATCCTTGCCATTCTGATCGCCAATCCGACCGAAGTGCCCGCATTCGAGATGCAGCTTGAACGGATGGAATGTCAGGACCAGCGCAACAGAACCCTGCGGGACGCTATTTTGCGATTAGTCGGTGAAGATGATTTGCGCGACCGCATCGAAGATCAAATTGGGGCTGGCCCCCTTGAAAGCCTCTTTGCCGAGCGCCACGTAAAGATCACCCCCGCGATCCGACGCGCTGGCGATAGCGAGTTTGCGTATAACTCGGTCAAAGAAGAGTTCATGAAGCTTGAGGCCTTGCGTGGGCACTCCATGGAAATTTTGGAGGCTCAGGTTGAGATTGCTGAGGCTGAAGATAGAGAGGATTTGACGTGGCGGTTGGGTGTATCCGCGCTAGCTGTTGATCCCACAACGCAGCGTGATGTGGACGACACGACGGAAACGGTGACCGCAGACAATGGGCTGTCATTGTCAAAGGACGAACGGAACGACTTCCTCAAGGTGCTCGAATCGCTCGATCCTGCCAAATCGGGTCGTAAAAAGCCCAGAACCTAATTAATGGGTGAAAAATCGTGGCCAAGAGGTTGCGAATCACCCCGCGAAACCGTTGATTCGACTTTAACCGAATCAGCACAGACTTGCTGAACCGCTTAGGAGCATTTCATGGCCGCCAAAGATACCGACGACAACAAGGTTGACGACAAGGACGACGAGATCTCCATGGACGTCAGTCAGGCGGCGGTTAAACGGATGATCGCTGAGGCGCGCGAGCGTGGGTATATCACCTACGATCAGCTGAACGCTGTGCTCCCGCCGGATCAGGTTTCTTCTGACCAAATCGAAGACGTGATGTCGATGCTCTCTGAAATGGGCATTCAGGTCACCGAAGAAGAAGAATCAGAAGAGTCAGAGGACAACGCAGGCGGCACCGATCTGGTTGCTGTTGGTGGCAATCGTGACGTGGCACTTTCGGGTGGTGAAACCGAAAAGTTGGACCGCACGGACGATCCTGTTCGTATGTATCTGCGCGAGATGGGCAGTGTTGAATTGCTGTCCCGCGAGGGCGAGATCGCGATTGCAAAACGGATCGAGGCTGGTCGCAACACCATGATCCTCGGACTCTGCGAGAGCCCGCTGACATTCCAAGCGATCACCATTTGGCGCGACGAACTTCTGTCCGAAGACATTCTTTTGCGCGATGTGATCGACCTTGAGGCCACATTCGGCAACCAACTCGACGAAGACGGCGATGAGCCTGTCGTCGACACCTCGGCTGTGTCGTCCGAGGCTGGTTCGAAAGAAAAAGAAGAAGAATACGATGCGGACGGTAACCCGATCCGCTCTGACGATGATGACGATGATGACGAACAGGCCAACATGTCGCTGGCCGCGATGGAAACTGCGCTGAAACCGCGCGTCCTCGAAACGCTCGAAATCATCGCACGCGACTTTGCTGACCTGTCCGACATGCAGGACGCCCGTATGTCGGCTACCCTGAATGAGGATGGATCGTTCTCTGAGGCTGACGAAGATCGGTATCAGAAACTTCGTTCGGAAATCGTTGAACTGGTGAACTCGCTTCACCTTCACAACAACCGTATCGAAGCGCTGATCGACCAGCTTTACGGCATCAACCGCCGCATTATGTCGATCGACTCGAACATGGTTAAACTCGCCGACCAAGCGCGTATCAACCGTCGCGAATTCATCGACGAATACCGTGGCGCTGAACTCGATCCGACTTGGATGGATCGCATGAACGAAAAGCCGGGTCGCGGCTGGCAAATGTTCGTTGAGAAATTCACCGATAAGGTTGAAGAACTGCGTGCTGAGATGGCGCAGGTTGGCCAATATGTTGGTGTCGATATCTCTGAATTCCGCCGCATCGTTCAGCAGGTTCAGAAGGGCGAAAAAGAAGCGCGTCAGGCCAAAAAAGAAATGGTGGAGGCTAACCTTCGTCTCGTTATCTCGATCGCGAAGAAATACACCAACCGTGGCCTTCAGTTCCTCGACCTCATTCAGGAAGGTAACATCGGCCTGATGAAAGCGGTCGATAAGTTCGAATATCGCCGTGGTTACAAATTCTCGACCTACGCGACATGGTGGATCCGTCAGGCAATCACCCGTTCGATCGCTGACCAAGCACGTACTATCCGTATTCCAGTTCACATGATCGAAACGATCAATAAACTGGTCCGCACGGGTCGCCAGATGCTGCACGAAATCGGCCGCGAACCGACGCCAGAAGAATTGGCAGAAAAGCTGCAAATGCCGCTCGATAAGGTTCGCAAGGTGATGAAAATCGCTAAGGAACCGATCTCGCTCGAAACGCCGATTGGTGACGAAGAAGATTCGCAACTCGGCGATTTCATCGAGGATAAGAACGCGATCCTTCCGCTGGACTCGGCGATTCAGGAAAACCTGAAAGAGACCACGACCCGCGTTCTTGCATCGCTGACCCCGCGTGAAGAGCGCGTTCTGCGTATGCGTTTTGGTATCGGCATGAACACTGACCACACTCTCGAAGAGGTTGGTCAGCAGTTTAGCGTGACCCGCGAACGTATCCGCCAGATCGAAGCCAAGGCGCTGCGGAAACTCAAACACCCGAGCCGCTCGCGCAAGCTGCGCAGCTTCTTGGATCAATAAGAACGAGGCGCCTTTCGGGGCGCCTTTTTCGTCTGAGGCGACGATATGATCGGTGGTTTGATCCTGATTGCGCTCGGCATCCTTGGGTTTATGGGCGTGACGCCGTGGATCATACTACCGTTTGCCGCGGTTCTACTGACGATCTGCACGATTGGCGTGAAGTCCTACGATAGGCGATTTTTCGTGATAAATGGCCTACGGACGGCGTTGACGGTTGTTGCTTATGGTCTCGGCGCTTGGGCGCAGTCTGTGGTCTAAAAGGGGGCTATAGATGAGCCATACTTTGTTCCAGATTTCGACCAGCGGGCAGGGCCTCTACGAATTCACGCGGGAGGTAAAACGTTGGTGTCATGGTCAAGGTGATGGGCTTCTGACGCTGTTTGTTCAGCACACCTCCTGTTCGCTCTTGATCCAAGAGAACGCCGACCCCGAAGTGCAAACGGACCTCAAAGCGTTCTTTGCTCGGCTGGTGCCGCCGACAACGCATTCAACGATGTCTTATCTCACTCACACCTATGAGGGGCCTGACGATATGCCTGCGCATATCAAGGCGGCCTTGATGCCTGTCTCGATCAGCATTCCAGTTATCGCAGGCGTGCCGATGTTGGGGACGTGGCAGGGGATTTATCTGTTCGAACATCGGGATCGGCCCCATGATCGTCGCGTTGTTGCGCAATTTTTAGGTGAGTCCTAATCGCCACATCATCTGGTGTGTCCAAATTGACTCTACCCAAATCTAGTTATCGGTCCTATAGTGCCTGTGGATAACTAGGGATTAACCCTAGAATGAGCGGTAAGAGGACAGGCCCATGCGTTGCCCGTTTTGTGGAAACGTCGACACTCAAGTAAAAGATAGCCGACCGGCAGAGGATCACGTTGCGATCCGTCGTCGTCGGTTCTGCCCTGCCTGCGGCGGGCGTTTTACCACCTATGAACGCGTGCAGCTGCGCGATCTGGTCGTCATCAAATCCAACGGTCGCCGTGAGGACTTTGATCGCGATAAACTAGAACGTTCGATCCGTATCGCGCTGCAAAAACGCCCAGTTGAGCCTGAACGGATGGACCAGATGATCTCTGGCATCGTGCGCCGACTGGAGAGCATGGGCGAAACAGACATTTCGTCGAAAATCATCGGTGAGATCGTGATGGAGAGCCTCGCGCGGATCGACACTGTCGCCTACGTGCGTTTTGCCAGCGTTTACAAGAACTTCCAGGCTGCGGACGACTTTGACAAGTTCATCGATGAACTGCGCCCTGCGACTTCGCCTGAAAAGTGACGCCAGATAACGACGAAAGATACATGCGTCTCGCGCTGTCCATGGGGCGGCGTGGGATGGGGCGTGTATGGCCGAACCCCGCGGTCGGATGCGTTCTGGTAAATGACGGCATTATTGTTGGTCGTGGTCGAACTGCCGATGGCGGTCGGCCTCATGCGGAAGCCGTTGCCATCGCCCAAGCAGGCGAAAGGGCACGCGGCGCGACTGCCTATGTCAGTCTAGAGCCCTGCGCGCATCACGGTAAAACGCCGCCCTGCGCGAATGCCTTGGTTGAGGCGGGGATCGCACGGGTTGCTGTTGCATGCACCGACCCAGACCCCCGTGTCGCGGGTCGCGGAATTGATATTCTAAAATCAGCTGGGATCGAGGTTACAACAGGCGTCTGTGAGGCAGAGGCTCGCCGTGATCATGCCGGGTTCTTTAGCCGAATTACTCAATCGAGGCCGTGGGTTACGCTGAAACTGGCCTGTACGCTGGATGGACGTATTGCGACGGCGACGGGTGAGAGTAAGTGGATCACTGGTCCCGAGGCCCGTCGGATGGTGCATGCACAACGCGCGCGGCATGATGCGGTGATGGTTGGGGCTGGGACTGTGCGCGCTGATGACCCGTCTTTGACCGTTCGGGATATGGGCGTGTCGGTTCAGCCTGTCCGCGTCGTGGTTTCGCGACGTATGGACCTGCCAGACGATTGTGACCTGACCCGCACCGCCAAAGATATTCCTGTATGGCTGTGCCACGGAGAAGACGCCACATCGCGGCTAGCCCCGTGGCATGATGCGGGCGTGAAGATGTTGCCGTGCAAGGTTGAACAAGGGCGGGTGTCTGTGACGTCGGCTCTTTCCGCATTGGCCGAAAACGGATTGACCCGTGTGTTCTGCGAAGGGGGCGGCACCTTGGCCGCGTCGCTTCTGTTGGCGAATGTGGTCGACGAATTGATCGTCTTTTCGGCGGGCATGGGCATCGGTGCTGAAGGCATGCCAGCCTTGGCTGCGATGGGCATTGATACTCTGTCGGACGCCCCGCGCTTTGACTTGACCGAAGTGACCCAAGTTGGCGCTGACGTCATGAGCCGCTGGTCGCGTCGGGCTTAACGCCAAAGGTGCGCGTAGCTCGCCATTAGCCCCTGTAATTTCGATAACGCCCTTAGACCTGCGCTGCTGGTCGTGACCGTATCGTCCTTGATGCGGTCGAGGGCAACCTCGACAGGGCAGGGGCGTCCTGTCACGGGATCGAAATAGCGGGCGTAGTCGATCAGGCAGCAATGGACAAAGGTTGCCAAGTCGGGGCGCGCAATGCGGTGCGCGACAGGCATTCCGCGATCTTGGGTAAGGTCCCAGCTTGCGTAAAATGGCTGGCCAAAGGTGACGACGCGTTTGCCTCTTAGCAATGCCTCAAACCCGAGCGTCGAGGTCATGGTCCAAACCTCATCTACGGCTTCAATCGCGGTCACGGCGTCGATGCCAGATAGAACCACATCAGCAAAACCTTCGGCGTCTGGAACCTTTCCAACGCGCAATCCCGCCTCCACATCTGGATGCGGTTTATAGAGGATCACCGCGTCAGGATTGGCAGCACGCACGGCGCTCAGTAAAGCGCGATTGGTGTTGATATCGCCCGTGCCCAATCGAATTGATGCGTCGTCTTCGACCTGTCCTGGAACGAGGATGCGCCGTCCTGCTGGCAGGTCATCGGGCAGCGCAGTGCCGTTCAAATTATATTTGCTGACACCGTCAGAGGTGAGCCGCGCGATGAGGGCGTCAGCGCGTCGGCGCTGGTCGTCATTTAGATCGGTTGTATTAATAATGGCATCGAGCCGCGATGGACGGCTCGGATCATAGTAAATCCCCTGATCATCCAGAACGAGGCTGAGCGGGGGGGTAAGGGCCGCGCCCAGTCCACGGGACCGAATGAACCCATCTTCGACACGCACAGCGCCCGCAGCGTCTAAGTCGGGAGTGGTTTTCCCTGCCCAGACCATCAGCGGACGGCCTGATTTTTGTGCCGCACGGACAGGGGCTTTGGAATTGAAGATCAATGGCTTGTGCAGACCAAATGCCTTCTGCAGCGGCCCGCGTTTCCATAGGCGCATGCCTGCCGCGACCCAGCCTTGACCATCTTCGCGATAGGCGCGAACTTCGGCTTCCAGCGTGGTCAGTGCATCTTCAAACGAACAAAGCCGATTGCGATAGGGATCAAACCAAATCGGATAAAGGATCATGGCCGCGGCAAAAAGCTGTGCCCGCGTGAGACGCCTTTGCCTGCGGTAAAGCGGCGTATGATCGTTCGTCAGGCCCCAGCCCGCATAGAACGGTTGACCAAAGACTTGCGGGCGGTGACCCGCCATGATCGCCTCGAACCCAAGCTGTGAGGACACTGTATAAACGGCGATCGCCCCATCCAGTAGCGCCCACGGCGAAACGGGCGCATCGTATAACTCCATCCCATCGCGGCAATCGTCGGGACGGAAGTGTCCACCCCGATGCCCTGCCGCCGTTTCTGGGTGGGTTTTAATAAGGATGCGCGCGTTGGGGTGATCCTCGCGGGCCTGAAACAACATCTCTTGGAATGTGTGACGGTTCGCGCGGCTGGCGGTGACACTCGCGTCGCCAGTGGTCTGATCAATGACCAGAACATAGCCTGGCTCTGGCGCAGAGAGCGTCAGATCGAAAGCGTTGTACTTCGACAGTTCATTCCCGCGTATCCGCTCGATCCCCGCCCTTGAGCGGTTCAAAAGCGCTGTATCATCAAGGGGATGTTCCGCCAAAATTCGTTCCAGCCGAGATGGTTGTTCGGGATCGAAATGAATGCCGAGGTCATCAATGCAGAGGCCGAGCGGCGGTTCACCATCGCGACCTGGATGGATTGAGCGAAGGAACGCATCCTCAACACGGATGATGGGAGTATCTGTGCGGCTAGCAATGGCCTCGCCACGCGGGGCGGTTGGGCTTTGCCCCCAGACGCCGACCAGATCACCCTCTGACGGTTTGCCGAGGCTGATGTCGTAACCTGCCAACTGCAGAATACGCCTGACGCGTTTTTGGGTGAGAAACCCGCCGTTGTAGACAAAAAGCCGCCGCAAGGTGTCCCCTGCGGCGGCGGGTGTCCAATCGGGCGCGTGCATTACTGCGTGAACGCAGAGCGCGCGGTGTCGGCTGCGGTTAGCGAGCCTGTCGCTGCCGCAATAGCCTTGTTGAACTGAACGAACGGCGCTTCGGTGACGTAGACGGTGTCGCCATCACGGATTGCAAAGTCGCGAGCCATGAACATGCCATTCGGTTGGGTCAGGTCCAGCACGTAAACAACGCGCTGAGTGCCGACCAAATCAGTCCGAGCCAAAAGCTGGTTCGCGATTTCGGCGGGTTCGTTGCGGAACACAAAGACGCCAGTTGGATCGGCCGCAGCGGTTTGCAAACCGCCGACTGTCGCCAAAGCCTCAATCGCAGAGATTGCTTTGGATTCAAATGGAACGCGGCTTTGGCTGCCTGTCGCGCCGAGCGCGGTAAAGGTTCGGCTGTCTTCTTTGACGTAGATCTGGTCGCCAGCGCGCAATGCGATGTCGGCCGCTGGGTGATCAAAGAGGTCTTCGTACCAAATTGTGCCGCTGGCATCGCCACGGATCACGGTGATCTGTGCGATTTCAGGCTGGATGGCAACGCCACCTGCGGCAGCGATCATTGATGAGAGCGTGCGGGTCGGGCGTTCAATCGGGTAGACACCTTGGCCGCCGACGCGGCCCGAAACGGTCACAGTTGCACCGTCACCAGCCAGACGACGCACCTGAACTTGGGGTTCAGGGGTCTGCTCTGCGAGCTTTTCGGTGATGATCTGACGGATACGTTCTGGCGAGTTGCCAGCAGCGCGAACGCGGCCCGCGTAGGGCACGTAAATGAACCCAGCGCCATCAACTTGAAGCTCGTTCAGAACGGTTGCGTTTTGTCCTTGGGGCACCAAAAGGCCATCATCGACGTTTTCCCAGATCGTCAGACCGAGAACATCGCCTGCGCTTATGACGTCGGACCCTAGGATCGCTGCGTTTTCAAGCGAGCTTGAAAATCCGAGCGCGGGCGAAACGCTTGCAATGCGGTTAACGCGGTCATCGACGATCAGCACAAAGGCATCTCCTTCGCGCATGACGGAACCCGCGAAAATTTCAGCTTTATTTGGGCCAGAACGCGGCAAACCACAGGCTCCCAAAAGGGAACATGCGGCGATAAGTGCCGCACCTCGGGCAAGGCGCAAACTTAGGGTGCTCACTGCTCGGTCTCCTCGACCTATTATTATCTGCCTCAAGTTTTGAGAATAAGTTACCGAAGTCTGTGAATAAAATCCAGTCTGCAACACCAAAGCGTGCAACCTGTTGCCACCCTGCCGCGAGTGGGTGGCGGGCTACTAGGGGTAGTGGTGTTTAGTTCACAATCCGCAAAGACTGCCTCGGCGCGATCTTCCCCGACCGAAGCGCATCATAAGGATCTTCATCGTCGAGCATCATGTCTACAACCTGCCGTAGCAACTGACGGCGCCCGCGGGACGAATAAAACCCGCCGGGAATTTGGCTCGTTTCAAGTAAAAACTGACGATAATCACGGTAAGCTCGATTGTCTGGACGCCCAGGTTGCGCAAAGAAATCAGGCAGTGGCAGGGTCGAGACAAACTCTGGTTTGTCATAGACCGCGTTGCCAAACACCTTGAGCGGGATCGACCGCCAGAGCACCTGCTGGGCCGCAGTCGAATTGACCGTCACAGCCGTGCGAGCGTGATCCAAGAGCTTTGCCAGCTTTCCACCGCGAATGTAGTGAATGCGATCCTCAACGCCGAACTCTTTGGCGATGCGGTTGATGTTCTTGCGCGTGGGTGAGCGGTCGTTTTCCAGCGGGTGTGCTTTGAACACGAGGTGGTGGTGCCGTCCCGCGCCTTGGGCAAAACCTTCGATCACGACGCGCAGGAAATCCTCCATTGATGCAAAGGGCGAATGGCGGAGGAAATTTGAATCGTGCTCTAGCTGAAGCAGGACAGGGTGATAGGGAAAGCCGCCAAACCTCACGCGTGCAGTTGCCAGCATACGATGCAGAGAAATGAACGGCATGAGCAGCAAGCGGCGCGTATACAGTATAGCTTCATGCAGCGGGCTAAGGTCACGATGGGGCGCAAACTCTCGGAACTGGCGGTTTCGGAAAATCACGAACCAATGGTAAAGCGCGCCGTAAAACACGTGCTGGCGCATGTCACCCCAATGCGCAGGCGGTTCTGGAACGTCCATGTCCGAGCGCTCAAGGGCCTGACGCATCTGGTCGATGGACATATCCATGAGGCGCGAATTGCCATTGGTGCCGCCGCGTTCATAAGTGACCCAATAAGGCCGCATATAGCCCTCTTCGAACACATGAACGGTAAGGCCCATGTCCTTTGCCGCCGCAACAGCCTGCGCGTGGATGGGCCGCACATCGCCATAAAGGACGATATCGGTGATATGATGCTCAGCGACGAGGGCTGCAAACGTGTCAGGCCAGTCAGATGGCGCCCCCGTGAACGGAATAAACCCGCGGTCCCCGAACGAAAACGCGCGGTCGCCTGCGTTAAAGCCAACCCGCCAAACCTCTGCCCCTGCACGGCGGAGCATAAGCCCAAGCCGATGGAAGAAGGGCCCGTGAGGACCCTGTAAAAACAGGAAATGGCGGTTCGGTCTTTGGGTCACTTGAAAAAGGGTGCACTTCTATAAAATTACCTGCATCTGCGCAGATTACCCTGTGGATAAGGCATAAATAAGACCTTTTCCATGGGTGATGCTGGTCTGTTGGTTTTGCGAGGCTACCCTTGCCCTTGTCTGGGACCTGATGGAACGATACCACTTGTTCAACTTTGGAAAGGCAGACCCATGTTTACTGGCATCATCACGGATATTGGCAAGGTTCTCGAACTGGAACAGCGCGGCGATTTGCGTGCGCGGATTGGGACATCCTATGACGTGGATGGCATCGACTTGGGCGCTTCGATTGCATGCAATGGCTGCTGTTTGACGGTCGTGGCTTTGGGGCGTGAGCCACAGAACTGGTTCGACGTTGAAATCAGCGCGGAAAGCGTTGCTAAGACGAACATCGGCGGATGGGCTGTTGGAAAACGGATCAATCTAGAACGTGCGCTCAAGGTCGGTGACGAACTGGGCGGTCACATTGTGTCGGGGCACGTCGATGGCGTGGCTGACCTGATCGCCATGACGACCGAGGGTGATAGCACGCGAATGACATTCCGCGCGCCTGAAGAGCTGGCGAAATTCATCGCGCCCAAAGGATCAGTCGCGTTGAACGGCACCTCGCTCACCGTGAACGAGGTGGACGGCGCGACCTTTGGGATCAACGTCATTCCGCATACCAAAGAGGTGACGATTTGGGGCGATGTTCAGGTTGGGGACCGTATCAACCTAGAGATCGACACGATGGCCCGCTACGTGGCGCGTCTGCGAGAATGGGACTAACCGACCCGCGTTTGACCTACCGCAAAGTCTGGCCTCTGTTTCCAGCCTAACCCCTTAGGACCGCCTATCAAGATCGGGAAGTACTATGTCGACCAAATTCGAAGCTGCAGGCCCAGTAGAACGGGAACTCAAAGATGCCATTTCGAGCATTGAAGAGATCATTGATGAGGCCCGCAACGGTCGGATGTTTATCCTTGTCGATCACGAAGATCGCGAGAATGAAGGCGATCTGGTGATCCCCGCGCAGATGGCAACACCTGATGCGGTGAACTTTATGGCGACCCACGGGCGTGGCCTGATTTGCTTGACCATGACGAGCGAACGTATCGCGCAGCTTGGCCTGCCGCTCATGGCTTCGACCAATTCGTCACGTCATGAAACAGCCTTCACGGTCTCGATCGAAGCGCGAGAGGGTGTCTCGACGGGGATTTCAGCAGGTGACCGTGCGCGGACGATTTCTGTGGCGATTGATGCCTCCAAAGGCCCTGCCGATATCGCGACCCCCGGTCACATTTTCCCGCTGCGTGCGCGCGATGGTGGTGTGTTGGTGCGTGCTGGTCACACAGAGGCTGCCACCGACATTTCCCGGCTTGCTGGTTTGAACCCATCGGGCGTGATTTGTGAGATCATGAAGGAAGACGGCGAAATGGCGCGTCTGCCTGATCTGGTTGCCTTTGCGCAGACGCATAACCTCAAGATCGGGACGATCAGCGATCTGATCGCCTATCGTCGTCGCCATGATAACCTCGTGAAACTGCGGGACGAACAGCAAATCACGTCAGAGTTCGGCGGCGACTGGACTATGCGGATTTATACAGACCAGACCCAAGGTGCAGAGCATATCGCCCTGATCAAAGGCGACATTAGCGGTGACGAGCCCGTTTTGGTGCGGATGCATTCGCTTGATCCGATGCTGGATATGGTCGGTGTCGGCCACGAGGGTCGCGCGTTCGAGTTTTCGCAGGCGATGAAAACCATCGCCGCAGAGGGTCGTGGGGCCGTTGTTTTGCTGCGTGATCTGCAGATGAAACTGGTTCCTGAGGAAGGCCAATCACCGCAAACGCTGCGCCAATATGGGCTGGGTGCACAAATTTTGTCGTCCTTGGGCCTGTCGCGTATTACACTGCTATCGAATTCGCCCCAGCCCAAGGTGGTTGGGCTTGATGCCTACGGTCTAGAGATTGTCGGCACCCGCATGATTGACGGAGCAAACTGATGGCTGGCGCATCGCACTATATCCTTGATCGGCCTGAGTTCGACGACCCGATCAAGCTGCTGATCGTGGTGGCACCCTATTACAAAGACATCGCCGATGGTCTGGTCGCGGGCGCAAAGGCAGAGATTGAGGCCGCTGGTGGCACCTATGAGGTGATCGAAGTGCCAGGTGCGCTCGAAATTCCGACCGCGATCGGGATCGCCACACGCATGTCGAATTTTGATGGATATGTCGCGCTGGGCTGTGTGATCCGTGGGGAAACCACCCATTACGATACAGTTTGTAATGATTCGAGCCGTGCCATCACTTTGCTCGGGCTTCAGGGCCATTGCATCGGCAACGGCATCCTTACAGTCGAGAATTATGAGCAAGCTGCCGTTCGGTCAGATCCTAAAGATCAAAACAAAGGGGGCGGTGCTGCAGCTGCGGCCTTGCACCTGATCGCCTTGGGCCGTAAGTGGGGCCGCGCCGGTAAGATCGGCTTCACCAACGATATATTGCTGGCCCAAAAGGCCTGAGGACTGCCCAAGCCATGAACGTTTCCAATAACGAACGCCGCAAGATGAAATCAGCCTCGCGTCTCTACGCGGTTCAGGCGCTGTTCCAAATGGAAGTTTCTGGCCAAACTGTCGAAGCGGTCGTGCGTGAATTTGCGAACTATCGGTTCGGCGAAACGATCGAGGGCGATACGCTGCAAGATGGCGACATCGAAGTCCTGCGTTCGATCGTGGATGTTGCTGTGAACGAACAGGCCAAGATCGACCAAATGACCGACCGCGCGTTGGTTGCGAAATGGCCGATTGATCGCATCGACCCGACCCTGCGTGCATTGTTTCGTGCGGCTGGCTCTGAGTTGGTGGCTGGCGATACCCCACCCAAAGTGGCCATCGTTGAATACGTTCAGGTTGCTGAGGCATTCTTCCCAGAAGGTCGCGAACCTAAATTCGTAAACGCTGTTTTGGACCACATGGCCCGCGAAGCACGCCCTGAGGCGTTCTAACAGGCGGTTCACCGCCGTTTCCTGCGATAACTCTGCTCATTTTGGCGAATCCCCTTGCAGCGCGGGGGGAAGCGACTACGTTCAGTTTTGTAACGGAGGTGCGACCATGCCCAAACTTATCAAGATGTATATCACTCAGGTGATCATCGGTTTCATCGTCTCGGCGGTGTTTGTGGGTCTGCTCCTCTGGTTCAACATCGCGAACCTCGCGCATCTTGTCACCAGCTCCAAAGAGGGCCTATTGGCCGTATTCCTGCTGTGGCTGTTCAACGGCATCGTTTTTGCGGGTGTTCAGTTTGCGATCCGCATCATGAATATGAATGACGATGATGACGAACCACGTGGTGGTCTGCGTCAGCACAGCATGATCCGCGAGCCTGCTTTGGTGCGCGTGCCCGTGCAGGCAAAACGCACCTACCGTGCGCGCAATTTGCGTCACTAAATCCCGCTGCAATTAGTTTAAGGGGCGTCCGCTAGGGCGCCCTTAGTTTTTTGTGTGGGAGAAAGTGGCGAGAACCACAGCAACCGTGCACCCTTTATTCCCGAGGACCTGTTTTTACAGGTGGGCGCCAGATAACCAGGCCAGGGCAAGGACAGAGCCAGCTCCCTCGGATTTGCTTAAGGCCACTGGAATGTAAGGGCTTGCGCACGTGAAGAGCAGAAACTCGCCAAGGGTGCAGATAGTCCTCAGCGTTCCGTCAATCAAGCCCCGCAAGATGACTTGACCAATGTTCACCTATTGTTCATGTTTCTGGCATGACCCTAGAGATGCCAGATGACCGCCTGATGATGCCCGGACAATTGCTTGCCCGTGGGGTTTGTCGGCATTTGCTGACCTATGATTTCGTCACGGTCGAGGAATTGGTTCCGACCCGCGGTTTGCGCGTCGACGTTATGGCACTTGGGCCTAAAGGCGAAATTTGGGTGGTTGAATGCAAATCCAGTCGCGCAGATTTTCAGTCCGACAACAAATGGCAGGGCTATCTGGAATGGTGTGATCGGTTCTTTTGGGCAGTCGATGCCGATTTCCCAACGGACCTTTTACCCGATGATACAGGTCTGATTATCGCTGACAGCTATGGCGGCGAAGTTGTGCGCATGGGGCCCGAATCAAAGCTGGCCCCTGCGCGTCGTAAGGTCATGACCCATAAATTCGCCCGCCATGCAGCCCTGCGGCAGATGGCGGCGCGGGATCCGAAATTTAGCGCTTCTTAGACGCTGCGCGAGCAGCCATTGCGGCGGCGCGCATTTCTTCTGCGATTTCTTCTGCTTCTTCTGGTTCGAAATCCATCGGGATTTCCACACCATCCGCTTCGATGAACAAACGGACCATACCTGCGTCGGTCGGCCCGATCTGGAGATTCGCTTCGATGTCGCGTTCGGTATTGATGCCCATGGTGGCCTCCTGTCTGTCGATGGTCGTGACTATCCCAGCGAATAAGAAACTTGCAAGGGGATGTGAGAAAAAGCGGTGTTAGCCGCTTGCAATCCGTCGGCACACGGTCTAAATCCCGCGCCAGTGCCGCCTTAGCTCAGTTGGTTAGAGCGCTTGATTGTGGATCAAGAGGTCCCCCGTTCGAGCCGGGGAGGTGGTACCATCCCTTACTTCCAGTAGGTTAGCGGTCGATGGTGACAGTTTGTGCCAGCGCGTCCGTGCTACGGTCGTAAATGAGGATCGTATCCGCGTCGGTTACAACCGCATACCAGTCCGTGCCTTGAGTAAATGCGACAGCAGAAACTCCGGCTGGAAGGGTGACGCGATCGGGTAGGGGGATCGGATCGGCGTTCAAGCGGATGACAAGCGTGCCGATAAGGACTACGAACCCCGCAATCATCACAAAGGCCATCGCCGTGACCAATCGTTTCAGATAGGTGACGAGCGGCTGGTCGCTATCGTTTTCAGGAGCCTGATCCATGGCCCATACCCTTGTATCGTTTACCATCGCGGAAAATCCGCCTCCGCGTCTTGATAAGGCGCTTTCGCGCGATGTGCCAGCAGAGGCCGATCTGAGCCGTTCGCGTCTGGGGCGTTTGATCGAAACGGGGGCTGTGACGGTCAACGGTGCGGTGGTTGAAAACCCACGGTTCAAGGTCTCTGAAGGTGATGAGATCACTGTAACCGTTGAAGCGGCCATCGAGAGTCACATCGTTGGCGAAGATATCCCGCTGGTCGTGGTTTATGAGGATGACGATCTGATCGTGATTGATAAACCCGCTGGCATGGTGGTTCATCCTGCACCCGGCACGCCCAATGGCACCGTGGTGAATGCGCTGATCCATCATTGCGGCGATAGCCTATCGGGTGTTGGCGGCGAAAAGCGCCCCGGTATCGTGCATCGCATCGACAAGGACACAAGCGGCCTTTTGGTTGCGGCAAAGAGCGATCGCGCCCACCATGGACTCGCCGCGCAGTTCGAGGATCACAGCGTCAATCGTCGCTACCTCGCGATCTGCTACGGTGCGCCTGACCAGAATGATCCGCGTATTCACGGGGTTAAAGGGACGAACTTTGAACCGGGCAATATCCTCAAGGTCCAAACGTTCCTCGGTCGCCATAAAACCGACCGCCAACGGCAAGCGGTGAGCTTTACCCAAGGCCGCCATGCGGTAACACGGGCGCGGATCATCGAATCCCTTGGTGTGCCGCCGGTGGCTGCGCTGTTGGAGTGCTGGCTGGAAACAGGCCGTACGCACCAGATTCGCGTGCATATGGCCCACGTTGGTCATTCGCTGATCGGTGATCCTGTTTACGGTGGCCGTCGCAAACTGAACGTCAAAGCCATCGGCGAAGCAGGTGCCGAGGCTGCTGCAGCATTTTCGCGTCAGGCGCTCCATGCGGCGACGTTGGGGTTTGAACATCCTGTCACAGGTGAATGGATCGAATTCGAATCCGATTTGCCCGAGGATATGCAGGCGCTTTTGACTGCTTTGGGCGGTTCATAATCGACTGAAACATCTTTCCCGACTGCGTGACTGCGCCGCTTTGCCCCTAGCAGAGCGACGGAGGCTTGCTACATTTGCGTAGAAGGAACGTTGTTGACCCCTTGAACGGGGATGATAGCGCCACCATATGGATGTTAAGCCCTTAAACATCGAAGGGTTCGAGTGAATTGGGGGATTGGAATGAGTAGTTATACCAACCTGCCGGCACCGTCGCCGGAACAAGGATTAAACCGCTATATGCAGGAAATTCGGCGTTTTCCGATGCTGGAGCCTGAAGAAGAATATATGCTCGCCAAACGGTGGGTGGATCACGAAGACAGCGGTGCGGCACATAAACTTGTGACCTCGCACCTGCGCCTCGCGGCGAAAATCGCGATGGGCTACCGTGGTTATGGCCTGCCGCAAGCAGAAGTGATCTCTGAAGCGAACGTCGGTCTGATGCAGGCGGTCAAACGGTTTGACCCTGAAAAAGGCTTCCGTCTGGCGACCTACGCCATGTGGTGGATTCGTGCGTCTATTCAGGAATACATCCTGCGCTCGTGGAGCCTTGTGAAACTGGGGACAACCTCTGCGCAAAAGAAGCTGTTCTTTAACCTGCGTAAGGCAAAGAATCGCATTGGTGCGCTCGAAGAGGGTGATCTGCATCCCGACAACGTCAAACGGATCGCAACTGATCTGGGCGTGACAGAGGAAGAAGTAATCTCCATGAACCGCCGTATGTCGGGTGCTGACGCATCGCTGAACGCGACCGTCGGCACCGAGGACGGCAGTTCAACCCAATGGCAAGACTGGCTCGAAGACGAGGACGCCAATCAGGCTGTTGCTTATGAAGAGCATGATGAACTGACGGCACGTCGCGAATTGTTGGCGCAGGCAATGGAGGTTCTGAATGAGCGCGAGAAAGACATCCTCGTTCAGCGCCGCCTTGCCGACGAGACTGTGACGCTTGAGGATTTGTCGGCGCAATATGACGTCAGCCGCGAACGTATTCGCCAGATCGAAGTCCGCGCTTTTGAAAAGCTCCAAAAGCGGATGCAAGAACTGGCCATCGAAAAGGGTATGCTGATCCCAGCATAACCTACTGTTTCCTCCCTCGGCCTTGGCCGCACCTTGCCCTTGGGTTTGGTGCGGTCTAGGTTGTTTCTGTTAGCGCGAACAGGGAGAGCCGCGATGAAATCTATAAAGTGGGGTATTTTGGGGGCCGCAAAGTTTGCGCGTGAACATATGGCGCGGGCGATCCATGCTGCTGAGGGGGCGCAGTTCTACGCGCTCGCCACATCCAGCGCCGAGAAAGCCGCTGATTTTCAGGCTTTCAACCCGAACCTCGTTATCCACGACAGCTACGATGCGCTTCTCGCTGATCCTGAGGTTGAAGCCGTCTATATTCCGCTACCGAACCACCTCCATGTCGAATGGACGCTCAAAGCGCTGGCTGCTGGGAAACACGTTCTCTGTGAAAAACCGATGGCGATGAAAGAGGCGGATTTTGACTCGATCATCGCTGCTCGTGATGCGTCGGGTCTTTTGGCGGCCGAAGCCTATATGATCGTCCATCACCCGCAATTCACCCGCGCCAAAGAGCTGCTCGCCAGCGGTGTGATCGGGGATCTGATGCTCGTGGATACCGTGTTCAGCTTTAACAATGCGGAGGACACCAACAACATCCGCAACAAGCCTGAAACAGGTGGCGGTGCGTTGGGTGACATTGGTGTCTATGCCTTTGGCTCTGCCCGTTTTGTGGCGGGTGAGGAACCTGTCAGCATCCGCAACGCGCATATCGTCCGCGAAAACGGCGTCGACGTGTTCACTCAAGTCATGGCCGAATTCCCGTCGTTTGCCTATCAGGGCACCGTGTCGATGCGCATGGCGAACCGTCAACACATCACGTTCCACGGAACTGCGGGGCATATCACCCTCACGGCACCGTTTAACGCGGGCGTCTACGATATTGCCGAACTCATCCTTGAAGCACCTGCCACCGAACGCCACGTTGAACGCTGGCCGACGGTGAACCAGTATGTGCTGCAGGTCGAAAACTTTGGCAAAACCATTCGCACAGGCGCTGCTTATCCGTGTCCGCTAGAGTTCAGCCGTGGCACGCAGGCTATGACTGATATGGTTCTGGCGGCAGAGTAACGCTTAATTCAGACGGGCGCGCAGCACGCGGAGCATGTTGCCGCCCATCACCTTTGCGATGGTGTCATCGTCCAGACCACGGTTCAAAAGCGCCGTGGTTAATGCGGGCAGTTCGGAGGTATCGAACGCCGTTTCAACTGATCCGTCAAAGTCAGAACCAAGTGAGACGTGATCCTCCCCCACGGCTGCAATCGCTGCGACGATCATATCCGCGATGCCCTCGGGCGTTATGTCCCCGCAGACCACATCCGCCCAATATCCCATCCCGATCACGCCGCCCGTCTCGGCAATCTGACGCATCAAGGCATCAGGGAAGTTGCGTTTGACAGGGCAATGTCCGTGGAGCCCGCCGTGGCTTACCACAATTGGCACATCAGTCATGGCCAGAACGTCGCGGGCAACCTGTTCGGACGAATGGGCGAGGTCGATGATCCAGCCGTCAGCCACGGCTTTCTCCACCACCTGCTTGCCAAATTCGGTGAGGCCGTGGTTCCCTGTGCCATGGAGCGACCCGCCGAGTTCGTTGTCAAAGAAGTGCTGTAACCCAATGAGGCGATACCCCGCAGCATAGAGCACATCCATGTTTACCAATTCGCCCTCGAGCGGATGCCCGCCTTCAATCCCCAGAAGGCCAGCGGTGACCTGTGACCCTGTCGCACGTTCCGCGATCACGGCGTCCAGTTCGGCTTTTGTTGTCACAATATACAGCTGATCTGGGGCGGCTTCGGCAAATGCATGAAGTTTCTCAGACTGGTAAAGCGCCCGTTCTAATAGGCTGTTCCACGTGCGCGGCGGCCACAATTGGCCGATGGCCAAGAGCGTGATGTTGTCGAGCGCATCGCCCGAGTTTTCATCGTAGTTCTGACCCGCTGGAGATTTCGTGACGGCGGTGAACATTTGGACCGCAACATTGCCTTCGGTCAAACGTGGCAGGTCAACTTGGCCATAGCTCCCGCGTTCGGTCAGGTCGCGGTTCCACAACAGGCTATCGGCGTGCCAATCCCCGATGATGAGGTCAGCGTGCAGTGCGGCACCTGCGTCAGACACAGGGTAGGGGGTGTGTGCGATCACGTTGTTGCGGGACTTTTCGACGTAGGCGGGCGCGAAAGTAAAAAATCCGACCGCACCAACGATGATCCAAACCAGCACGACGGCCAAGAGACGTTTGATGAACCGCAGCATAAGAAAACCCTCCCCCAAGTTGTGGAGGAGGGTGCGTTAGCCAACCCATTCGCGCAAGCGAAACCTTGGGGAAAGTCTTAGCCTTCCATTGCTTCCAGTTCGTCGATGAAGCCTTCGATCATCGACAGCCCTTTGTTCCAGAACGCTGGGTCAGAGGCATCAAGGCCGAAGGGTTCGAGCAGTTCTTTATGGTGCTTCGACCCGCCAGCAGACAGCATGTCGAAATACTTGTCCTTAAACGCGTCGCCCTGTTCGGTGTAAGCCGTATAGAGCGCATTCACGAGGCTATCGCCAAAGGCGTAGGCGTAGACGTAGAACGGCGAATGCACGAAGTGCGGGATGTAGGCCCAGAACGTCTCATACCCTGGCATGAATTCGAACACTGGGCCGAGGCTTTCGCCCTGAACGCTCATCCACAGCGCGTTGATGTCCTCGGGCGTCAGTTCACCTTCGCGACGGGCCGCGTGGAGTTTACATTCGAAGTCGTAGAAAGCGATCTGACGAACGACCGTGTTGATCATGTCCTCGACCTTACCCGCCAGCATCACCTTGCGTTCGGTATCATCCTTCGCGCCTGTCAGCAGTTTGCGGAAGGTCAGCATTTCGCCGAACACTGATGCGGTTTCCGCAAGAGTGAGAGGTGTGTCGGATAGGAATTCACCTTGTTTTGCAGCAAGAACCTGATGGACACCATGACCCAGTTCATGAGCCAAAGTCATCACGTCCCGTGGCTTGCCCAGATAGTTCAGCATGACATAGGGGTGCACGGTCGTGACGGTCGGATGTGCAAATGCGCCGGGGGCCTTGCCCGCTTTGACGCCAGCGTCAATCCAGCCCTTGGTAAAGAACGGTTCGGCAATGTCGGCCATGCGCGGATCAAAGGCGCCGTAGGCATCCATGACGATCTTCTCAGCTTCGTCCCATTTGACGGTGCGATCCGCTTCCATCGGGAGGGGGGCGTTGCGATCCCAAACCTGTAGTTTGTCGAGGCCAAGCCATTTAGCCTTCAGCGCGTAGTAGCGGTGCGACAGGCGCGGGTAGGCTTCAACAACGGCAGTGCGCAGTGCCTCGACCACTTCAGGTTCGACGTGGTTAGACAGGTGACGCGCCATCTGCGGGCTTTCGAACCCACGCCAGCGGTCGTCGATCTCTTTTTCTTTGGCGAGCGTGTTGTGAACGCGGGCAAAAGTTTTGATGTTGTCACCAAAGACACGCGCCAATTCACGCGCCCCTTTTTCGCGTTCATCACGGTTTTGATCGGATAGCAGGTCGAGCGTGGCTTCGATGTTTTTCTCTTCACCATCGATGGTGAATTTCAGACCTGCGATGGTTTCATCGAACAGTTTGTTCCATGCCGTCGATCCCACGACCGAAGCATCGTGGAGGTATTTTTCCAACTCATCCGAGAGCTGGTAAGGCTTCATCGCCCGCATACGGTCGAGGACGGGTTTATAACGCGCGAGGTCAGCGTTCGATTCCATCAGCGCGTCGTAGTGGGCATCTTCAATACGGTTGAACTCAAGGCTCCAGAACACGAGCGGCGTGGTGAAAGTCGTGATCTTGTCCTGACAGTCGGACATGAATTTCGCGCGGCCAGCGTCGGTCGTCAGCTGGTAATAGCGCAGCCCTGCATAAGACATGATGCGGCCCGCGATCTCGCTGATCTTTTCGTTACGCTGGATGGCGGTCAGCAGTTCGTCTGCGGATAGGGTGGCGAGCTTGCCTTCGTAGTCGGCAGCGAAAGCGGCGCATTCCCTTTCGAGCCAAGCCATATCCCGCTTCAGTTCCGCGCTATCGTCGGCGGTATAAAGGTCGGTCAGGTCCCATTCAGGCAATTGGCCAAGGTCTTTGCCGCCCGAAGGGTTGGCGTCGAAAACACGGGTCTTTGCGAACATGACGGATCCTTTTCTTCATCTGTTGATCAACAGATAGTCGCGGTGATCGACAGATGAAAGGCTCAGGCGGTTTCAGGGATGTTTGAATCGGTCAGATGTGCGTGAAAATGTGCGGTGAGCAGGGCAAAGGCCGCCTCGCGGATCGCAGGGCGCTCCATCAGAATTTCGTGTTGTGCGCTATCGAACATATGCAGCGTGCCGTTGGCCCAATGTTGCATGATGGCTTTCACAGCGTTGGAATCGACGATTGATTCATCTGTGCCGAGCAGAGTGATCGTCGGGATTGGTGGCGGGGTCATGTCGCCGAGGGCGCTCATTTCCACCATTGCCTCGTGCAGCCATTGCATCGTGGGCCCACCCAACGCCAGATCAGGCATCAATTCCACCTGACGTTTCATGTATTTAAACATCGATTTATCGGTGGTCAGGCTGTTGCCCTCAAACGGTGCGCGGGCGACGTAAGTTTCCTCGAGCTGCCCAGGCGCTAAGGTGCGTGACAGCCCAATCGGCCGAGCGAGCGAGGTCAGCCCCCACGCAACGGTTTTGATAAATGGTGCGAATTTGATGCCCCACATAGGGGCAGAGAAAACGGCAGCCTTTACCGGCAATCTGTTGTGCAAGGCGCGGAGGCCAATGCATCCCCCCATTGAATGGGCCAATAGAAAGAAGGGTTCAGGGCAGGATTGTGCGCGAGCGTAGGCAACGACCGCATCCACATCGTGCTGATAGTCCGTGAATTTCTCTACATGCCCCAAGAGGCGGTTCGTTAAAGGGCGGTCTGATAGCCCCTGACCGCGCCAATCAATGGCAATGACGTCGAGCCCCTGATCCAGCAGAAGTCCAGCGTCCTTGCCATATTTTTCGATGTATTCAGTGCGCCCCGGAAATAGCAGAACGGTGCCCTTTGATCCCGCGCGCTGCCAATGGCCCACGCGAATCGTGACATCGTCTTTGGTGGTTAGCCAAGCGGCGGACCCGCCCTCGGGGCCTTCCGCTAAATCATTCAAAAGGGGCGCAATCTGAGACATATTAGGCGAGCACGCCTGCGAGCTTCATCGCGGTGCCCATATCGCCGTCCACCGACAGTTTGCCTGTCATGAACGCGGTCGTGGCGTTCTCTTCGCCGTCCAAGATCGCTTTGAATGTTTCTGCAGAAGCGGTCAGGGTCACATCTGTGTCATCGTCGCCCGCGTGAACGCCCGATCCGTCAATAACCAGTGCGCCTTCGCCTTCGATGACGAATTTCGCCGAACCGTCAAAGCCTTCAGATCCCAGTTTTTCGGTCAGGGCTGCTACGGCCTCGGTCACGATATCGCTCATTTTAATACCTTTCGTCGATGTGTTCACGCCGCCACTGGCGGACGGCGATGTTTCCGCTACAGTATTGTTATGAGCGTATTGAAACAGTCTAGCAAACTTACCGTTGCGGCACTGATGGTTGCAGTCGGGATTTCCGGACCCGCTAAGGCGGATTCGGCGGTCGTGGATGATTTGTTCGAACAGCTTCAGGACGCTGATCCGTCGGATTGGGCTCGAATTGAGGGGCAAATCTACGAAGAATGGAGCAAGAGCGGCTCTCCCACGATTGATTTGCTGGTGCGTCGTGGTGGTGAAGCAATCGAGGCGGGCGAATTCGCAGCCGCGATTGAACATTTCACAGCGGCCATTGACCATGATCCGACCTTTGCGGAGGCCTATAATGGTCGCGCAACAGCCTATTATTTGATGAACCAGATCGGTCCCTCGCTCGATGATATTCGCGAGACGCTCGTTCTCAATCCACGTCACTTTGGGGCGATGAGCGGGTTCGCGGTGATCCTCGAAGAACTTGACCGACCGAAAGAGGCGCTTGAGGTCTATGAGCAGATTCTTGATCTGGTCCCCGCCGCTACAAATGTGCAAGAAGCCATTGAGCGACTGAAACTCGACCTCGAAGGCCAGACCCTCTGACCTTCCGCACCGCCGGGGATGCACATGACGACGCCTTCGCGCATCACGGCCGTTTTAGGCCCAACCAACACGGGTAAAACGCATTACGCGATTGAACGGATGTTGGCCTATCCGACAGGTATTATCGGCCTGCCGCTACGTCTTTTGGCGCGCGAGGTCTATGATCGGATCGTTGAAAAACGTGGGGCGATGGTTGTGGCATTGATCACGGGCGAAGAGCGTATCGTGCCGCCCCGTGCCAAATATTGGGTCTGCACCGTCGAAGCGATGCCCCCCGGAATGGGGTGTGATTTTCTGGCCGTCGATGAGATCCAGCTTTGCTCTGATCCTGAACGCGGCCACGTCTTTACCGACCGTTTGATGAACGCCCGTGGGTTGAAAGAGACTGTGTTCCTTGGTTCTGAAACCATGCGCAATGCGATTGCCGCTATGGTGCCAGAGGCACAGTTCATGAAAAAGGATCGCTTTTCGACTTTGACCTACGCAGGTTCGAAAAAGATAAGTCGGATGCCTGCGAGGACGGCAATCGTCGGATTTTCAGTTGAAAATGTGTATGCAATTGCAGAGCTGTTGCGCCGTACCAAAGGTGGGGCCGCTGTCGTAATGGGCGCATTGTCGCCACGCACGAGAAACGCTCAGGTTGAAATGTACCAGAACGGGGATGTGGACTACCTCGTTGCGACTGATGCGATTGGCATGGGGCTGAACCTCGATATCAATCACGTGGCGTTTTCGGCTCTGACCAAATTCGACGGTCAGCGGATGCGGTATCTCGAACCTGACGAGCTGGCACAGATCGCGGGTCGCGCTGGGCGCCACATGACGGACGGCACCTTTGGTGTGACGGGAGAAGCACACGACCTAGACGATGAGGTCGTGAAGGCGATTGAGAACCACCAGTTCCGTCCGATCAAGAAACTGCAATGGCGAAATGGGCGGCTTCAGTTTGGGTCGGTCACGCGACTGATCCAGACACTTGAACAGCGCACCGATGATCCGTGGCTGACGCGGGTGCGGGAATCAGATGACCTCGCCGCGCTGCGAAACCTGTCCCAGGACGCCGAAGTTGTCGCGCGAGCGTCAGATGGGCCGTCCGTTCAATTGCTCTGGGATGTTTGCCGTATACCTGATTTCCGCGGAATTTCGCGTAATGAACATGCGAACCTGTTGCGTGAGATTTTCAACTTCCTTCACCAGCATGGACAGGTGCCTGACGATTGGTTTGCGCGGCAGGTAAAGCGTATTGATCGGACGGACGGGGACATTGACACGCTGTCAAAACGATTGGCCTATATCCGCACTTGGACTTATGTGGCGCAACGCCGCGAGTGGCTGAGGGACGAAACCCATTGGCGTGACGCGACTCGCGCTGTAGAAGACCGACTATCTGACGCGTTGCACGACGCGTTAACGCAAAGATTTGTGGACCGGCGGACCAGCGTTTTGCTTCGCCGGCTCAAGCAGAAGGAGGGCCTTGTGGCCGAAGTAAACGATCAGGGTGAAGTAACTGTTGGCGGTGAATACGTCGGCAAGTTGGAAGGCTTCCGTTTCCGTATGGACAAAACTGGCAGCCCGGACGAGGCCAAGACCCTGCGTCAGGCGTCGGTTCAGGCATTGGCACCGCAGTTTTATCTGCGCGCAGACCGTTTCTACAACGCGCCGGACACCGAAATTGACTACACCGAACAGGGTGGTCTGATGTGGGGTGAACACGCGGTTGGTAAATTGGTCGCAAGCCAAGACGCGATGAAGCCGCAGGTCGTTGCCTTTGTTGACGAAGAAGCTGGCGATGACGTGGCCCAAAAGGTTCAGCGCCGTCTGCAACACTTCATCGACCGCAAAATCGCTGCTCTGTTCGAGCCGATGCTGAACATGCAGCGCGATGAGGCACTGTCTGGCATGGCAAAAGGATTTGCGTTCCGTTTGGCCGAAGGTTTCGGTATTTTGCCGCGTGGCGAAGTTGCCGATGACGTTAAACAACTCGACCAAGATGCCCGTGGCGCACTGCGCAAACATGGCGTTCGCTTTGGTCAGTTCACTATTTTCATGCCCCTTCTGCTGAAACCTGCGCCGACCCGTCTGCGTTTGGTTCTGTGGTCGCTGGCGAACAAACTCGACGAATTCCCCGAAGCACCGCCTCCGGGTCTGGTGACTGTGCCGGCGTCCAAGGATGCGGTTCCGGGTTACTATGCGATGGCGGGTTACCGTGCGGCTGGCGAGCGCGCTGTGCGTATCGATATGCTGGAACGTCTTGCCGACATGCTGCGCGACAAAGACAGCCGTGGTGGGTTTGAAGCGAACCCCGACATGCTGTCGATCACTGGCATGACGCTCGAACAATTCGCGGACCTGATGCAAGGTCTGGGCTACAAGGCTGAACGCGGTGAGCGTGCAAAGGTTAAAGCAGCAGATGCTGCAAAGCCTGAAGCAGAAGCGACCGAAGAAGCCGTTGCTGAGGTTGCTGAAACCCCAGCAGATGCTGCGCCCGAGGAAATGGAAGTTTTCTTCACATTTACTTGGGGTGGTCGTCCAGCTGGCGCGCGTCGTCAGGGCGGTAAACCGCAGGGCCAGCAGGGCAAACCGCGCCGCGAAGGTGGCAAAGGTGGCCCGAAAGGCAAAGGCGGCAAAGGTGGTAACAAGCCTCAGTCGTTTGAGGCCAAACCACGCAAAGAAAAACAGATCGACCCGAACAACCCGTTCGCGGCCGCCCTGTCGGGCTTTAAGGCCAAGTAAGGCGTGGACGATCCGCGGCCCACTATCCGCATCGACAAATGGCTCTGGCATGCGCGTTTTTTCAAGACGCGCACGCTAGCCGCCGATGTGGTGAAACAGGGCAAGGTGCGGATCGACAGCCAACCTATTTCCAAACCAGCGCGTATGGTGGGTCCGGACAACGTTCTGACCTTTGCCCAAGGGCACGATATCCGTGTCGTCCGAATCCTCGCGATCGGCGAACGGCGCGGTCCTGCCCCCGAAGCGCAGGCGCTTTACGAAGATTTGGCGCCAATCACCAAGGATGCGACGGAAAAAGCTCCCAAAAATCCCGCATTTGATGGGAAGGGACGCCCCGGAAAACGCGAGAGACGGAACATGGCGTCGCATCTGGGCTCTGACGATCCATTCGCGCTTGAATGATTGGGCAGGGCGGTCTAGCAAGGCGCCCGAACATCATAGGACCGATCCATGACCTACGTCGTTACGGAAAACTGCATTGCCTGCAAATACACAGACTGCGTTGAAGTCTGCCCAGTAGACTGTTTCTACGAAGGCGAGAATTTCCTCGTCATCCACCCTGATGAATGCATCGATTGCGGCGTGTGCGAGCCAGAGTGCCCTGCAGACGCAATCCGTCCGGACACTGAGCCGGATATGGAGAAATGGGTTGAATTCAACCGCAAGTATTCGGAACTCTGGCCTGTTATCACGGCTAAGAAAGACCCGATGCCGACCGCAGAAGAGATGGACGGCAAGCCCGGCAAGATGGATCTCTTCTCTGAGGCTCCCGGCGAAGGAAACTGATCTGATTCGACCAAATTGATTCGAGGCTATTCTATCCACGCGATAGAATAGCCTTGTTTTATATGGGGCTATTGGGTTTGCCCCTGCTGCGGTGCGGCGCTTCCAAGAAGTCGGATTTTGTGATATAAGTTTTGCAAATGCTGCCGGAAAACTGACCCATCCCTATATCCAACTTACTCCGACGGAGGCTTTTGCCCCGCCGGATCTTGTGACTCTTTGGGGTCGGTCCATAGGAAGGACGAAAATGACTAAATCCAAGAAGAACGACTTCAGCCCGAACGAATTTGTGGTCTATCCCGCTCATGGCGTTGGCCAGATCGTGAACATCGAAAAGCAGGAAGTCGCTGGGTTCGAACTCGAAATGTTCGTGATTTCCTTCGAAAAAGACAAAATGACCCTTCGCGTGCCGACAAACAAGGCCACCGAAGTGGGTATGCGTAGCCTGTCGTCGCCTGACGTTGTCGCTCATGCGATGAAGACCCTGAAGGGTAAAGCGAAGGTGAAGAAAGCTATGTGGTCGCGTCGCGCTCAGGAATATGAACAGAAGATCAACTCTGGCGATCTGATCGCGATTGCTGAGGTTGTCCGTGACCTGCACCGTGCGGACGACCAGCGCGAGCAGTCCTATTCTGAGCGTCAGTTGTACGAAGCTGCGCTTGAGCGCCTGACCCGCGAAATCGCGGCTGTCGGCGGCCATAACGAGCAAGACGCTGCAAAAGAAATCGACAGCGTTCTGGTTGGCCGCGCCGCCTGATTGGTTGAAGTTTTGATTATGGAAAAGCCGCGCAAATTGCGCGGCTTTTTCGTTTTTAGGTCATGGGGGCGCTGCCCCCAAACCCCCGGGATATTTTGGGCACAAAGGCAGGTTAAAAGAGGCTGCCTTGTTCTGGTGGTTTTGGCTTCTTGGCCTTGGGGGCGGCTTTTGGGGTGTCGTCGAGCGTGATCCGTCCGTCCGCGAACTGGATTTCGAGGGCGCTCGCTGACTTGGCTTCTTTGGTGGTTGTAATGACTTTGTCGCCGTCGCGGATCACCGCATAGCCCCGTTGCAACGTGGATTCGTAGCCGAGGGTCAGGCGTAGGCGGTCTAATGCAGTCAGTTTTGCCTTACGATCTGCGAGGTCGCGGTTCGCGTGGTCAGTCAGTCGGCGGGCAAGCGGGACGAGCCGTTCCGACAAGAGCGCGGTTTTCTCTTTGAGAGCCGCAGGGCGGATACGACTGGTCAGTGCTGTGAAATCACGGCGGTGCTGACGTGTCCCACGTGCAAGGGCAGGTGCTAGTCGAGCCGAACGATCATCGAGGCGGCGGTTTTGTTCGGCGATCCGATTTGTCAGGACCGACGGGCGAAGATGACCAGACGCCTCAGTTAGTTTGAGCCGCTTTTGGCGGGTGAAGTCGCGCAAGGCGTTGTCGAGTTTATCGGACAAGATGTCCAACCGCTGACTGGGCCCTTCGAGAAGCTCGGTCGCTTTGGGCATGGCGCGGGACAGGTCAGACAAGCGTTGTTGGCGCAATGTGACGGCCTGCGTTCCCGAACGGGTGAGGCGCATGCCCTGATTTTCGACCCAGTTCAAAAGTTCGAGTCGGACCGGCACAGCCAATTCAGCCGCTGCCGTCGGGGTCGGCGCGCGCATGTCCGAGGCATAGTCGATCAGCGTCGTGTCGGTTTCGTGGCCGACAGCAGAGATCAATGGGATCTGGCTCGCGGCAGCAGCGCGAACGACGATCTCTTCGTTAAAACCCCAGAGGTCTTCGATGCTACCACCGCCACGGGCGACGATGATGACGTCTGGCCGGGGGAGCGCGCCACCTGGGGTCATCTGGTTGAACCCTTCGATGGCGTGGGCCACCTGAGGAGCGCAGTCTTTGCCTTGGACGGCGACGGGCCAAACGAGCACTTTGCGCGGAAACCGATCCCGCAGACGGTGAAGGATATCGCGGATGACTGCGCCAGTTGGGGACGTTACAACGCCGATGACTTCGGGCAGGTAGGGTAGGGGGCGTTTGCGTTCTGTCGCGAACAGCCCTTCGGCAGCGAGAGCGGCCTTGCGTTTTTCCAACATCGCCATAAGCGCACCCGCACCCGCAGGGCGAATATCTTCGACGTTGAGCTGGTATTTCGATTGCGGGCCAAAGGTCGTCAGGCGGCCAGTGGCGACAACCTCCATCCCTTCTTCGGGCATGTGGGACAGTTTGGAAACTTGGCCTTTCCAGCTGACCGAGGCGATAACGCTGCGATCATCCTTGAGGTCGAAATACATGTGACCCGTGCGGGCAATGACCACGCGGCCAACCTCGCCTTTGACACGGACGTTGCCAAATTCACCTTCGAGCGTGCGTTTGATGGCCCCAGAAATTTCCGATACGGAAAACTCATGCGCGTTGTCGTTCGGCTCTTCGAAAAGGTCCATCTGCTCGCCCTTGTTATATTCGTCCTGCAACCTTAGAACGCCCGCAAGCAAAGGCCAAGCGGAGGGCGCAATGAACATCCTAATTTTGGGTAGTGGTGGACGTGAACATAGTCTTGCTTGGGCTGTGAAACAGAACCCGAAATGTGATCGACTGATCGTTGCGCCAGGTAACGCTGGTATCGCGCAGATTGCTGAATGTGCGGCAATCGACATTCTGGACGGCGATGTTGTTGCGACGTTCGCCGAAGAGAACGCGATTGATTTCGTCATCATCGGGCCTGAGGCCCCTCTGGCCGCCGGCGTCGCTGACCGTCTGCGCGAAGCTGGCCTAAAGGTTTTTGGCCCGTCTAAGGCGGCAGCGCAGTTGGAAGCGTCTAAAGCCTTTACCAAAGCGATCTGTGACGCCGCGAATGCACCGACGGCGGCTTATGCGCGCTTTACCTCGGCGGCCCCAGCCAAGGATTACATCCGCCAACAGGGCGCACCGATCGTGGTTAAGGCCGATGGTCTGGCTGCGGGCAAGGGCGTGATCGTTGCGATGAACGAACAAGACGCGCTGGATGCCATCGACGATATGTTCGGCGGCGAATTCGGTGAGGCTGGTGCTGAAGTCGTGATCGAAGAATTTATGGACGGCGAAGAAGCGTCCTACTTCCTCCTCGTGGATGGTGAAAACGTGCTGCCGATTGGCACCGCGCAAGACCACAAACGTGTCGGCAACGGCGACACTGGTCCGAATACGGGCGGGATGGGGGCTTATTCGCCTGCGCCCGTTCTGTCGGATGAGGTTGCTGCCAAAGCATTGAACGAAATCGTCATTCCGACCATGAAAGCGATGAAAGATCAGGGTATGCCCTATCAGGGCGTCCTTTATGCGGGTCTGATGATCAAAGACGGTCAGCCTCGACTGGTTGAATATAACTGCCGTTTTGGTGACCCCGAATGTCAGGTTTTGATGATGCGCTTGGGTGGTCAGGCTCTCGACCTGATGCTTGCCTGCTCTGAGGGCCGTTTGAACGAAGTTCAGGCGCAATGGGCAGATGATAATGCGCTCACCGTCGTGATGGCATCGAACGGCTATCCGGGCACCTATCAAAAAGGCACCGTGATTAAGGGTCTGGGCGATTTGCCTGAGACCAGCAGCGAATATTGCTTCCACGCGGGTACCGCCGAAAAAGACGGCGCGATTGTTGCGACGGGTGGGCGTGTTCTGAACGTGACCGCGCGTGGCGCGACCTTGGCCGAGGCGCGTGCGCGTGCCTACGCGATGGTTGAGCAGATCGATTGGGCCGAAGGGTTCTATCGCAGCGATATCGGTTGGCGCGCGCTCTGATTTATGAGTCTCAAGCGAGGTTGAAGTCAGCCTCGCTTGGCACTTGAAGCCCTTGTTTCGGTGCCCCTAGTGGGTCGTTGAGTGCCGCAACCACGGCCTCGGCTAGAAACGCGCCAGCGCGTGCTGCATCCTCGCGCAGGGTGAGGATGTTAGGGTTGCAGAACCTCAGGATCGACGTTGCTTCTTTGCCAAAAATGTCGACTTCCCGCCCTGCCGATTTAGCACCAGCGGCAGCGGCCATCGCAGCAACGCCCGAAGCGGTTATCAGCGCATCGACATCCGGGTTGTCCTTTAGCCGTAGCGCAATCGCGGCCCGAATTTCGTCAATCCGTGCGTCACTATCGACATCATCCAAAACTGTCAGCGATACGCCGCAATCCGTGGCAGCGGCCAAAGCGCCTTCGATCATGTGAGTTGCGTAAAGCTGGTTCTGTTTCGGCGCCAGGAGTGCGATGCGTTTGCGCCCACGCGCGGCTAAGTGGCGAACGGCAAAGTCCCCAAATGCCGCGTTGTCATAGTCGAAATAGGCATGACGATCGGACATATTCGTGCGTCCGTGCGTGGCAAAGGGAAATTGCTTTTCCAACAGATAAGCGACACGAGGATCGTCTGCTTGGGTTCTGTTCAGGATTACCGCATCTGCCAGTCTATTTTCGACGATCTGCCGAATGGGCTTCATCGGGTCATCGTCAGGTAAATAGGGCGTGACGTTTAGGTGATAGGGTGTCTCTCGCAAGGCGCGGGCGATTGATCCGATAAGTTGCGCGGTATGGGGCATCAGTTCGGAATCTGGTCCGAGGATCAAGCTGATCACCAGCGTCTTGCCTGTCCGCAGTCGAACGCCAGCACGATTTGGCACATAGCCAATCTCTGCCGCGATTTCGCGGATCTTCTTCTTTGTTTTTTCGCTAATGTCGGGTGCGTCGCTCAGCGCGCGAGATACCGTCGGGATCGCCAATCCACTCAGTTTTGAGATCGTTTTGAGTGTGGGCTTCCCTGTGACCTGCGCGGCAATAGTGTTGGTGTTCTTTCCCGCATCGGTCATGTTTAAAACGTTCCTTTTATTCCTATTGTTGGACCCTACATAAACGTTATAGAAAAATCTATAACGTTTTAGATTTTAGATTCCCTCTGACGGAGCACTCAAAATGGCGACCCAATCGATTGAAGCTATCGTGGATGAAATGACGCTGGAAGAACAAGTCGCCATTCTGGCGGGGGCAGATTTTTGGTCGACACCAGAGATCGAACGCCTCGGGATAGCTAAAATGCGCGTCACCGATGGCCCGAACGGGGCGCGTGGGGGCGGATCTCTGTTCGGTGGTGTCACGGCTGCAGCGTTTCCTGTCGGTATCGCGATTGGGGCCTCGTGGGACCCTGAACTGGCCGAACAAATCGGCAGTGCCATCGCGGATGAGGTGAAATCGAAATGCGCGCACGTCGCCTTGGCGCCGACAATCAACCTGCATCGTGGTGTGACGAACGGGCGGAATTTCGAATGTTACTCTGAGGATCCAGAACTGACCTCGGCTCTCGCGGTCGGGTATATTCGGGGCCTGCAGTCCAAAGGTGTCGCCGCATCGCCCAAGCATTTCGTCGGGAATGAAAGCGAGATTGAACGTACGACCATCAGTTCAGATATCGACGAACGCACCATGCGCGAGCTTTATCTGCGCCCGTTCGAGGACGCTGTGAAAAAGGCGGGCACATGGGCGATCATGTCGTCCTACAATCGTCTGAACGGCACCTACACGGCTGAAAACGAATGGCTGCTCACGGATGTGCTGCGCAAAGAGTGGGGCTACGATGGTATCGTCATGTCCGATTGGTTCGGGTCACGCAGCACCGCGCCGACCGTGAATGCGGGTCTTGATCTGGAGATGCCTGGGCCGACCCGTGATCGTGGCGACAAACTGGTCGCTGCCGTTCACGCGGGCGAGGTCAGCCGTGAAACAGTGCGCACTGCAGCGCTGAACATGCTGCGCCTGATGGATCGGGTGGGGAGCCTTACCGACACGACCCCGTTCGTTGAACGTGCGGATGATCGCCCCGAACACCGCGACTTGATCCGCAAGGCGGGGGCAGACGGCATGGTCATGCTCAAAAACGATGGTGTTCTGCCGCTCCCGTCCGAGGCCAAGGTCGCTTTGATCGGTCCAAACGCCAAAGAGGTTAAGATCATGGGTGGCGGCTCTGCCCAATTGAACCCGCACTACATGGTGTCGCCTTACGATGCGCTTTTGGCCCGTATTGGGGCTGAAAACCTTAGCTTTGCCAAAGGCTGCACCAACCACCGTTGGGAACCGATCCTTACCGGCGATTTCGAACTTTCGTTCTATCGCGGTCACGACCTCACCTCTGAACCTGCTCACACTCAATCGATGGACAGCGTAAATGCGTTCTGGGTCCCGCCGTTTGCGGGCGGTCAGGTCGACCCGACGAACTTTGCGGCCAAGATCACGGGCACTTTTACGCCGACTATATCGGGCATCCATCACATCGGTGCACATGCTGCGGGCTATGCGCGTGTTTATGTCGATAACAAACTGATTGTGGATTGTTGGGAAGAGACATGGACCAAAGGGCGCACCTTCTTTGAAGAAGGGAACGATGAGGTCGTCGGTGCGGTCGAGCTAACGGCGGGTCAGGCGCATGACATTCGGATCGAATTCCGTTCGAAAACGCCAGACAACCTGAACCACTCGGCTTTGCGTGTCGGTATTTCGGTGCCGATGACAGAAGCCGATATTGCGCAGGCGGCTGAGATCGCAGCGCAGGCTGATGTGGCTGTCGTAGTGATTGGGCGTTCGGGCGAATGGGATACCGAGGGTTGGGATATGGAGGATATCCACCTCCCCGGTCGTCAAAATGAATTGGTCGCTGCGGTAACGGCATCCAATCCGAATACGGTCGTGGTTCTGCAAACGGGTGGACCCGTTGAGATGCCTTGGGTCTCTGATGTCGCAGCTATTTTGCAAGCGTGGTATGGCGGGCAAGAAGCGGGGAATTCTATCGTTGATGTGCTCTACGGGGATGCGGAGCCCGCAGGGCGTTTGCCCCAGACCTTCCCGATCAAGCTGTCGGACAATCCAGCCCATTCGCAGGATCCTGAAATCTATCCGGGTCTCGATGGGCATGTTCGATACGCAGAAGGGGTGATGACTGGATACCGCCACTACTACAAACACGGGATCGCACCGATGTTCCCGTTCGGCTTTGGCCTGTCCTACACTGACTTTGACCTTGGGCAGATGGAATTGTCAGAGGATGGTCACGACATCATCTGCACGATCCCTGTCACCAACACAGGGGCGCGGCGCGGTTCAACGGTGGTGCAGGTCTATGTTGGCGATCTTGAGGCTTCGGTCGAGCGGCCAGCGCGAGAGTTGAAAGCCTTTGCGAAAGTTGACCTAGACGCGGGTGAAACAACGACCGTTCGGATGGCGCTACCGCCGCGGGCCTTTGCGTTCTTTGACGTGACCGTCGGGCAATGGCGGATCGAGGCGGGCAGCTTTACAATTGAAGCAGGGTTGTCTGCGGCAGATATCCGAAGTGTCGCGACCGTTCAGCGCGACGATGCGCTGATCCCTGTCTGATCACATACCAAAGTTATCGCAAATCAGTTCACGGGCCACGGGTGAGAGTTCATAGACAACCGTGCCCGTGGCTGTGTCGATGTCATTCATAAAGACAGCCATGAGACGTCCGTCCATGTCGTAGTAGGTCCAGCATTGGGGTGTGGGGTCAAAGTCGTAGACGAAACAAATCTCGCCGTCATTTTCATACCACTTTCCAGGCTCACAGGTGTTGTCACCCCAGCTCCATAAAACGCGGCGGTCGGGCAGGTAGCGTTCCAATCCGTAGGGCGTTTCGCCGTCATAGCCAAAATCGAGCGTTTTGCCTTCGACGCGGGCTTCGAATTGCTCGGCGGTCAGGGCCGTTTGTGCCGAAACGGGCAGGGCGCAGAGGGCGAGGATGAGTGTGATGGTCCGCATGATGGGAGTGTCCCCTGTTTTCCGTCTGCGCTCAATTCAGGTTTTGGTGACCGATCGCCATTTTGCGGCCCGTGGGTCCATGACCTTGCGCCAGAACCGTGGATAAAGCGCGACGCATGCCATAACGGGGAGCGATCTCGGCAGCATCGGGTTTTCGCCCAACTCCAACGCAGGGTAAGGGCGGGCAGGGTGCGCGTGGTGGTCCGAATGGCGCGGCGCATTGAGCATCAGAGCGGATGAAAACCAATGCGGGCTGTTCCAACTGTGACGACCCGCAACAGGTTCAGCTTTACCATCCTCGGACACATAACGTTGGAGGCCGTAATGCTGAACATAGTCCGACATCAGCAGCTGCACTTGGGCGAAACCTGCGATGGCGAGATACCAGAGGAGGCCGATCTTACCGCCAATCAAATAGGCCGCGCCGATCATCAAAAGCGCCCCGCTGATGTAGATGACGTAGGGATGCCTCCACGAGGCCCGCTCCGCATGTTTCAGCCGCTCTGATTCCGCTTTGAGGCCCGCACGGAACGATCCGATCCATGCCCGAAGGGCAAATCGGTAGAAACTTTCACCTTTGCGAGCGGAATTGGGATCAGACTTTGTCGCGACAAAGCGGTGGTGGATCAGAACATGTGCAGAGGTGTGATGCCCAAAGAGGACCGAAATATAGGCCCACATGCCCAAGTCATGCAGGAATCGGCTGCCGCGATGGATCAGTTCATGGGCATTCGAATTGCCAACCTGCCCGAGGTAAAGCCCTGTTGCCACAAATACCCCGACCTTTTCCCAACCGCTTAGGCCGTGACCCATCCCGTAAGTGACTGCACCCAATAAACAAAATTGACCAAGGGCGATGATGACTGACAGTCGATCTGCCACAGGAAATTCGGCCTCGGGCACGGTGGGAGTGATCCGCTTCACCATTTCGTCCAATGATGCGGTCATCAGGGTCATGTAAAGCGGTGCAAGCAGCGCCCACCATCCGCCCGTCAGTGCAGCAAGCACGATCAAGGGCAGCGGTGTCAGTGTCGCAATCGTAAAAAGGGTCATCGGACGCATGGGACTCTCCTGTTGATGCAGTGATATGCCCCCTAATCGCGACTGACTAGTGGCGCAGGTCTTTCCATCGCCTTCCGTTGCCATTAGGTGGTGGTAAAACCGGTTCAGGGCTTACTTATGTCGTTCTTCAAGAAACTTCGTGACCGTTTGACCAAATCTTCGTCGAAAATCGATGAGGGGCTGGAGGCTATTGTCGAAGAGGCAGAGGATCATCTGCCAGCCGAGGAAGAGCATGAGCCCATCGTTGAAGAGGTGATCGAAGAGCCGTCCGTTGAAGTCGAAGACGACGAGCCTGAGGTTGAGGTAGAGGACGAGCCTGAGGCTGCTCCTGCGCCTATCGTTCCGGTTCAGTTGACGGTCACGCCGATGCCATTGATCGAAGATGGGCCCACCGATGAAACCGCGAAGCCGGGTATTTTGGGTCGTATGCTGGGGCGCAAGCCTGATGCGCCGCGTCGGACGCTTGACGATGATATGCTCGAACAGCTCGAAGAGTTGTTGATTGCCGCTGATATGGGTGTCGATACCGCGCTCCGGGTCACGTCGAGCATGGCCGAAGGTCGTATGGGCAAAAAGCTGTCGGTTGAAGAAATCAAACAGCTTCTCGCCGATGAAGTCACCCGCATCATGGAACCCGTGGCACGACCCCTGCCGATCTATGCGAAGAAACCGCAGGTGGTTTTGGTGGTCGGCGTGAATGGGTCGGGCAAAACCACGACCATCGGCAAATTGGCGAGCCAGTTTAAGGCCGCTGGTAAATCCGTGGTCATCGCGGCTGGCGATACCTTCCGCGCGGCGGCTGTTGAACAATTACAAGTTTGGGGGCAGCGCGCTGGCGTGCCTGTCCTGACCGCGCCAGAAGGGTCCGACCCTGCGAGCCTTGCTTTTGACGCGATGACAAAGGCACATGAGGATGGTGCTGACCTGCTGATGATTGATACAGCGGGCCGTTTGCAGAACCGTCAGGATTTGATGGAAGAACTGTCGAAAATCGTTCGCGTGATCCGCAAGAAAGACCCCGATGCGCCGCATAACACGCTGTTGGTGTTGGATGCGACGACGGGTCAAAACGCGATCATGCAGGTCGATGCGTTCCAGAAACTGGCGGATGTATCGGGCCTCGTTATGACAAAACTTGACGGCACGGCCAAAGGCGGCGTTCTGGTCGCGCTTGCTGATAAATTCGGCCTGCCGATCCACGCGATCGGTGTCGGTGAACAGATCGACGACCTTGCACCCTTCGATCCCGAAGATTTCGCCAAAGCACTGGTTGGTCTGAACTAAATGCCGATATTGGTCCGTCTGTCCAATGGGTGAGTGGCTCGTTTCTCTCGAAGGCACGGACCAAGGTCGGCAACTGGCGACGCTGTTGGTTTTGATGGCGGCCTTGGCACATGCGGCCTTTGGTGCGTTGCAAAAGGGCAAACACGATCCGTGGGTGGCGCGAGGGTCGATTGACCTCTGGTTTACGCTCGTCTCAGCCCCTTTCGCGCTGTTCGTTGTTCCGTGGCCCGAAGGCGCGATGTGGGGTGTCCTCGCCGGCGCTATGGTGATCCATTTCATCTACAAGGTGACGATGGCGCTGGCCTATGAATACGCGGCATACACCGTGGTCTATCCGGTTGTGCGCGGCTCTGGCCCGCTGGTCACGGTCATCTTTGCCTCGGTCGTTTTTCACGAACATTTCACGCTGGTTCAATGGCTCGGCGTGGCGTGCCTGTCGGGGGGGATCCTCCTTTTGGCGCTGCGCAACCTGAGCGAAGAAGTGATTGACCCGTGGCGGGTCAAAGTCGCGCTCGTCTGGGCGGTCCTTTGTGGTTTGATGGTTGCGGTCTACACGACCTATGACGCGTGGGGCATTCGTCAGGCGACTGATCCGTTTACCTTCCTTGCGTGGTTCTTTTTCCTGTCGGGCGTAGATATGCCCATCATCGCGATCCTGAAGTTGCGCAAATCTGGTGAACGTCCCCAAATCGGCCCGCTGATGTGGCGTGGATTTGCGGGGGCTGTGATTGGGTGGATCAGCTTTGGCGGCGTGATGATCGCAACGCGTTTGGACAAGGTCGGCGAAGCAGCGGTGCTTCGTGAAACTTCTACTGTTTTTGCGGCCTTGATTGGATGGTTCATCTTGGGTGAAAAGGTGGGGCCGCGCCGTTTGGCGCTGATGACTTTGATTGCCATAGGGGCAATCATTGTGGAAATGGGAGGCTAGAATGTCAGCAAAACCGATCAATCCGATCCTGAAACAGGTGCTGGAACTGGGGCCGACATTGGCGTTCTTCCTGCTCTACATTAAGATCAAGGATAACACCTATACTATCGCAGGCACTGACTATTCCGGCTTTATCGTCGCGGCAGTCGTGTTCATTCCTGTGCTGCTGGCAGCCATGGCCGTGCTCTGGTTCCTCACGAAAAAGTTGTCGCGGATGCAGGTCTTTACCGCGATCATGGTGATCTTCTTCGGTGGGTTGACCGCTTGGTTCAATGATGAGGCCTTCTTTAAAATGAAGACCTCAATTGTTTACGGGCTCTTCTCGCTGCTGCTCGGTATCGGGCTCTTACGCGGTCAGAGCTGGCTCGAGTATGTGATGGGAGAGTTTCTGCCCATGCAGCGCGAAGGGTGGATGATCCTGACCCGCCGTCTGACCGTGTTCTTTGCGGGATTGGCCGCGGCCAATGAATTCATCTGGCGCACGCAGAGCGAGGAACTTTGGGTCACGCTCGAAACCTTTGCGTTCCCCGTGGTCCTATTCCTGTTCCTCTGGTCGCAGATTGTGACGCTCCAGCGGTTCTTGATCGAAGAGCCTAAGTAAAAAAATCCGCAGCGATCCGCATGTCGCGCAGAGGGCGCACAATGCGGATCGATTCAGCGTAGAGCGGGTCAGCCTTGTAGGCCGCTAGCTGTTCGGCATCGTCAAATTCAGCATAGACAATGAAATCTGGACCATCAGGGCTGATGGGGTCAGAGTTCAGGTTTTCACCGATTTCGATATGGCGGCACTCTTTAATGTTTTCCAAGAGTTTGAGCCCTTGGAAAACGGTGTCGCGATCATCTGGTGACTTTGCTGTGAAAAAGACGATGTGACGTATCATTTTTGTTTGAACAGCCGTTCCATTTCTTCATTGGAGAAGGCCTTTTGGCGCAGTTCGGCTCCGACTTCCATCCCTTTTGCAACTTCGGGACGTGCCGCCATACGCGCCAACCACGCGGCAAAGTTCGGTTTGTCGTCAAGCGTTTGCTGCTGGCCTTCCCATCCCGCAGCCCAAGGGTAGATCGCCATGTCCGCGATTGAATATTCGCTGCAGACGTACTCTTTGTCCTGGAGCTGCTTGTCCAAGACGCGATAGAGGCGGCCAACCTCATTACGGTAACGGTCTTGCGCGTAGGGGAGCACTTGGGGCGGGGACATATCGGGCGCGTATTTGAGGAAGTGGTGCGCTTGACCGGCCATCGGCCCAACGCCGCCCATTTGCCACATCAGCCACTGTTCGATCATCACCCGTTCGCGCTCTGTCGAACCGCCGAACTGTCCAGTTTTCCGCGCGAGGTATTGCAGGATCGCCCCCGATTCAAAAATAGAGATCGGTTCGCCATCGGGGCCATCACGGTCGACGATGGCGGGCATGCGATTGTTTGGCGCAATGGCAAGGAAGTCTGGCGCGAATTGGTCGCCCGCCCCGATGTTGATTGGGATCAGGTTGTAGTCCAAGCCCATCTCACCCAAGGCTATGGTGATCTTTTTGCCGTTTGGCGTCGGCCAGTAGTAGAGATCGATTGCAGCGGTCATCTGAAACTCCTGTTCGCAAGGTGGGGTCACAATGCGCGTTTCGCGCTGGGCCGCAAGGCCGTTTTCCTTGACCAGAATGTCACAACGGCGTAACCACTCTGCCGTGGCGATTTGAACCGGATTGCGGGCCACGTTAAACAAACCGCTAAAAAGGAAACAGGCCAACCCCTGCTCCCTTTATTCGGTGTAGGGGTTTTTTAATGGCCGTAAGGAACAAAGACATGGACAAACTTTCCAAACGCACTCGCGCCGTGCATTCGGGCACCCGCCGCAGCCAGTACAACGAACTGTCCGAGGCGATTTTTCTGACGCAGGGCTTTGTCTACGAAACCGCAGAACAGGCCGAGGCCCGTTTTGTGAAACTCGGCGAAGACGAATTTATCTATGCGCGCTATGGCAACCCGACCGTTGCTATGCTCGAAGATCGTATGGCCGACCTTGAGGGCGTTGAGGCAGGATTTGCCACCGCTTCGGGTATGGCCGCAGTGAACGGTGCGCTGATGTCTATGCTGAAGGCTGGCGATCACATTGTGTCGAGCCGCGCGTTGTTCGGATCGTGCCTCTATATCCTCGAGGACGTGCTGCAACGGTTTGGGGTCGAACTGACGCTGGTCGATGGTCGTGATCTGGATGCGTGGAAGGCTGCGATCCGTCCCGACACCAAAGTCGTCTTCTTTGAGTCGATTTCGAACCCGACGCTCGAAGTGATCGACATGAAGTCTGTTGTCGAACTGGCGCATGCCAATGGCGCGATTGTTGTGTGTGATAACGCGATGGTCACGCCAGCTTATTCGATCGCTGGCGAGTTGGGCGTTGATCTCATCGTATATTCGACCACCAAACACGTGGACGGTCAGGGTCGCTGCCTTGGCGGTATGGTTCTGGGCAAGAAAGAGCTCGTTCGGGGGCCTGTTGAGGCATACCTCAAACACACTGGTGGCGCGATGAGCCCGTTCAACGCTTGGGTCATGCTGAAGTCGCTCGATACTCTGTTCCTGCGCGTGGGGCAGCAGTCTGAAACCGCGGTGAAATTGGCTGATGCGCTTGCCGGTCATACAAAGCTGAACTCGGTGAACTACCCTCTTGATCCGCGTCATCCTCAGTTTGAGCTGGCGAAGTCCCAATACGAGGGCGTCGGCACTGTTTTTGCGATTGACGTGAAAGGCGGCAAAGAAGAATGCTTCCGTTTCCTCAACGCGCTCAAGATTTTCACGATCACCAACAACTTTGCAGACAGTAAGTCGCTGGTGACCCATCCTGCGACCACAACGCACCAGCGTTTGCCGCAGGATCAGAAAGACACGCTGGGTATCACACCCGGTTTGGTGCGTGTGTCCTGCGGCCTTGAGGATGCTGACGATCTGTTGGCAGACCTGAAACAAGCATTGGATGCCATCTGATGAGTGATCCGCGCGACGGTTCCAAGCGTATTCCCTTCGCATTTGATGGAAAACTGTCGCGCGCATCCCATATAGTGGGGCGTGCTGCACCTGCGGGAGGCTCCGACATGAATATCCACTCGTCTGACATGGACCGCGAACCGTCGCGCGAAGAGGCCGAGGCGGCGCTGGCGCTTTTGCGGCGCTGGGCAGGCGATGCCACACCCGAAGAGGTGGCAACGCTCGACCCTCTCGTGTCGCGCCTGATCCCTGGGCAGGAAGTTTCAAACTACCCAGCCCTCGCTCGCGCCTACCCCGAAGATTTCGTGGTGGATGAGGACTACAAGGCGTCGATGCCTGACCTCCAGAACGGGCCAAGCAGCCTGATCAAAGGGGCAAAGCAGCAAATCCAGCACGTTGGGATATCGAACTTCCGTCTGCCGATCCGTTTTCACACTCGCGACAATGGTGATGTGACGCTCGAAACCTCTGTGACGGGGACGGTGAGCCTTGAAGCAGAAAAGAAGGGCATCAACATGTCCCGCATCATGCGGTCCTTCTACAAGCACTCAGAGCAGACGTTCAGCTTTGAGGTGATGGAGAACGCGCTGGACGCCTATATGGCCGACCTCGAAAGCTTTGATGCGCGTATCCAGATGCGGTTCCGTTTCCCGATGAAGGTCCGTTCGCTGCGTTCGGGGCTTGAGGGGTTCCAGTATTACGACATCGCGCTCGAACTGGTTGAACGCGCAGGCGTGCGCAAAAAGATAATCCATCTCGATTACGTCTATTCGTCGACATGCCCCTGTTCGCTCGAACTGTCCGAACACGCGCGCCAATTCCGTGGTCAGTTGGCCACGCCGCATTCGCAGCGCTCTGTGGCCCGCATGTCGGCGGTGATGGAAGACGGCCCGATGCTATGGTTCGAAGATCTGATCGACATGGCGCGGGTTGCTGTCCCGACCGAGACCCAAGTGATGGTTAAGCGTGAAGATGAACAGGCATTCGCCGAACTCAACGCGGCCAATCCGATATTTGTTGAGGACGCGGCGCGTCTCTTCTGCGAGCAGCTTCAGCAGGACCCGCGTGTCGGTGATTTCCGCGTTGTGGCCAGCCACCAAGAGAGCCTGCACAGCCATGACGCTGTGTCGGTCTTGGTCGAGGGGGAGACCTTTGACAGCGACAGCATTGACCCGCGTTTGTTCACAACGTTGTTTCACGTCGGATAAATTCTGCATTGCAGCAGGTGAAATGCTGCAATGCAAAATCAACGGCGCACATACTGACCTATTGGCGCTATCGTTCATGTACGAGGGAAACAACTCGTTCTACATGGATGTTCCAAAATGGCACAAATCGCAGTTAATCCGACCTTTGACGCAGCACTGCTTCGCAAAAAATTACGCCAGTTCGTTTCTGCACTCGGTCGCGGTATCAAGGCGTATGGAGAAAGTAAAACCCGCGCTGGTGAAATTGCTGCTCTCAACGCAAAGACCGATGAACAGCTGGCTGCGATGGGTCTTCGTCGTGATCAGATCGCCGTTCACGTTTTCCGCGATATGTTCTACGTTTGATGACGATGTGATCCGCGGCAGGGAATTTGCCTGTGTCGCGGCTTGACAGACAAGCAGCCTAACGCCAAGCCTTCGGCCATGATTGATATGCGCCCAGTTGGATACGTGATAGGATTGCTGACAGCGGTAATGGGGTTGACCATGGTCGCCCCGATGCTGTTCGACCTTTTTCACAACGACCCCGAATGGCAGACCTTTCTGCAAAGTTCGGTGCTGACAACCATGGCTGGGGTGTTTCTCGCCTTGGCCTGTTCGAACCAATTGGGCGATGGTTTGACGCTCAAACAGAGCTTTATCCTCACCACAGGTGTGTGGATCGCTTTGCCCGCTTTCGGGGCTATTCCATTTATGATCGGGGAAACCCAGCTTTCACTCGTCGATGCGATGTTCGAATCCATGTCTGGGATGACCACGACCGGGGCCACGACGATTGAAGGGCTAGAGACCCACTCTTACGGCATTCTGCTCTGGCGCGGGATCCTGCAATGGCTTGGTGGCCTCGGGATCGTCATTGTTGCGATGATTTTTCTGCCCGTGATGAAAGTCGGCGGGATGCAGTTCTTTCAGTCCGAGGGCTTTGATACCTCGGGCAAATCGCTGCCCCGTGCATTGGACATCGCGAAGGGCCTGCTGAATATCTACATCGGTCTCACGGTGCTCTGTGCGGTTTGTTACGGGATCTCTGGGATGAACATGCAGGAATCGATCGTGCATGCCTTCACGACGATTGCGACGGGGGGCTATTCGACCTCGGATGCATCCTTCGCCGCGTTCCCTGGCGCGCCGCAGTATGTCGCTGTGGTCTTTATGTTCCTTGCCTCAGTGCCGTTCTTGCGATTTTTGCAAATGGTCACAGGTGATCCGAAACCCTTGTTCCAAGACGCGCAGGTGCGGGCCTATTTCACGTGGACCCTCTACGCGACGGCGCTGATTGTTGTGTTTCGTATGTTCGCCCATGGGGACTACAGCGAAGAGATGTTCCGCTCGACCCTGTTCAACGTTGTCTCGATCTTTTCGGGGACTGGGTTTGGGGACGGGGATGTGGTCGCTTGGGGGCCATTTGCCTTTGCGATCCTCTTTGCCGTTGGCATGATTGGCGGCTGTTCGGGGTCGACGGGCTGTTCGATCAAAGTGTTCCGCTATCAGTTTATGCTGCGTGCGATTTCTGCCCAAATTCGGCGACTTTATAGCCCGAGCCGAGTTGTTTCCGTTCGGTTCGAGGGTCGGGCCGTGAGCGACGAGGTTTTAAGTTCCGTTATGTTGCTTTTTAGCTGCTTTGTGATGACCTTCGGCATTCTGGTTGTTCTGATGGGCATGACGGGACTTAGCTTTTTTGCGGCGATCACTGGGGCGTGGACATCGATCTTTAATATCGGTCCCGTGTTCGGCCCAGAGGTAGGACCGTCGGGCGCTGTGCATCCGTTCCCAGATACGGCGAAATGGTTGATGATCTTGGGAATGCTCTTGGGACGGCTAGAGATCGTATCGGTGTTCGTTCTCATCCTGCCACGGTTCTGGCGCTCGTAAAAAGGGGCGCCGAAGCGCCCCAAGCCGTTACCAGCAGCTGACCAAGACGGTCATGTCTGACGCCATGGATGTGAGCGTCTCTGGCGGCATGTAAGCCATCGAGTCCGTTGTTTTTGCCGTCACGCCTGCCGAAGTGAGCGCGCTCAAAATGCCCTGAGCGGAATAGGCAAAGCTGACCTCTTCGGGCAGGATCTGATTGCCTGTCGCAGGGTGCGGCAAGAGCATGCCAATCACAGCACCGCCATTGTCGAACACTGGACCACCAATGTCGCCATCCTCGGTCTGCATGTTTAGGCGCAGGGTGCTGTCATTTCCGTCCAAGCCACGTACATCAGCGAGTGTCCCAAATGTCAGCGTCGGCAAGGTGAGCGCGCCGCCGTAGGGATAACCACCCACGGTGATTTGCGATTGGATTCGGGGCAGGGCGGTTTGAATGTCCGCCGATCCCATCGGGGCAAGACGGCTCTGCGGGCGCAGGATGGCAACGCTGCCGTCGTTGAACACAACATCTGCGTCGAAACTATCGTCCAGCGTCACCCGTTCACAGTTCGCAACGGTGGTTGCCGCCGTCACAACAGTGCCCGCGCCATCCACATAGAAGCCAGAGCGTGCGAGTTGCGGTTTACGGATCGCGAGGCCAGAGACCAGATCAATGGACTGTTCCTCGGCAGCTTGGGCGGGGTTGAGCACACCGTCCAACGTTTCAAAGCTCGCTTTCATGATCTCGGTCACGCGGGTGCGGCGTTCGTCGTCACCAGCGGGCCAAACGAGGGCAAAGCCTTTGATCTGACCTCCAGAGAGCGACGCAGTCACATAGGTGTGGATGCTGTCATTCACGCCTTCGATTTCAAACGAGCTGTCGCGGCGATTGCGGTCGCCCGTTGTCGGCACGATTTCCAGTGTTTGCAGGATTTCGTAGAGACCAAAGAACCGCGTCCGGTCACCGGGTTGAGAAATCAGCAGGACCGTTACGCCCGACCCATCCTTTTCCTCGAACCGAGCGAAGGGGGAATCATAAGCTTTGAATTCGACAGCGCCGGTCGGGATTTCAATGGCGATGCCCGTAGCGTCGTCACGGATCAGTTCCATGTCCAGACCCTCGAGGACGGCGTTGTATTGCGCCAAGAGGTCGGCACGTTGCAGCGTGGTCAGAACGCCCGTGTTGGTGTAGCCGTTCGCTTCTTGCCATGCGCTCATGGAGGCGCGGGTGCCACGACCAAAGGCGCCGTCGATCGAGGAGTTGTAGAACCCCGCCCATTTCAGCGCGATCTGAAGCATCTCACGTTCGCCACGGTCCAGCGCCGCTTCGCTCGCGCGGGCCTCGGCCAGTGTTTCGTCGACGATGGCGGGTTCCGCAGGTGCTTCATCAGGAACAATCGTTACAACGGGGAGGTCGGTTGTTTCAGTCGGCAGCGGTTGCGGTTTGATCGGTGCGCCAACGCCAATCGGCCAGAATTGTTGACCAAAACGTTCGCCGTCGCTGACAAACGCATCGCGCGGGACTTGGCCCGAGCTGCGCAGCTGACGACGCAGGGCTTCAGCATCAGAGCGGGTGTAGGGCCCGAGCGCCACGCCATACCAATCCGAGCCCAGATAGAATCCGTTCACATCGTCCAGCTCAGCCGCATATTTACGCGCTGCATCCTGTGCGGCGGTCAATGTGGGGTGCGCTTCGAGTTGGACCCAAGACGACTGCTGGGCAGCCGCAGAAAAAGACGTAAACACAAAAATAAGAAAAACGGATAGGCGACGGATCATACTGTTCCCAATTCTACAGTCAAAGTATGGGGCTTTATGACACCACTCGACGGGCATTACCAAGCCCCCGACGCCCGAAAATAACTGCATTGAAGCGAATGTGACACCGACGCCCCAATTGACCCCGCCCCATGTGCAGCCTATTCAGGCGCGGAACCGAAAAGAGGGCGACCATGGCCGATAAACCCCGTTCTTTCCAAGAGATCATCCTGAGGCTCCAGACCTACTGGGCTGAAAAGGGCTGCGCAGTTCTGCAACCCTACGACATGGAGGTTGGTGCTGGCACCTTCCACCCTGCGACGACATTGCGTTCGCTCGGTGATCGCGCGTGGGCTGCGGCCTATGTTCAGCCGTCCCGCCGTCCGACCGATGGTCGCTATGGTGAAAACCCGAACCGTCTGCAGCACTACTATCAGTATCAAGTGCTGATTAAACCGTCGCCGCCTGATCTTCAGGACCTTTACCTTGGTTCGCTTCAGGCGATCGGTATCGACCTTGGTCTGCATGACGTCCGCTTTGTTGAGGACGACTGGGAATCCCCGACCTTGGGAGCGTGGGGCCTTGGCTGGGAAGTTTGGTGCGATGGCATGGAAGTGTCGCAGTTCACCTATTTCCAGCAGGTTGGCGGTCACGACTGTAAACCTGTCTCGGGCGAATTGACCTACGGCCTCGAACGTCTGGCGATGTATGTCCTTGGCGTGGATCACGTGATGGATATGCCATTCAACGATCCAGACGCTCCGATTGCGTTGAAATACGGCGACATCTTCCGTCAGACCGAAGAAGAATATTCGCGCCATAACTTTGATGCGGCGGATACTGAAAAGCTCTTGCGTCACTTCATCGATGCAGAAGCAGAATGTCAGCGTATCCTCGACAACCCCGCGGTTGATCCGAAAACGGGTAAACGCATCGTCATGGCGCACCCTGCATACGACCAGTGCATCAAGGCATCGCACCTGTTCAACTTGCTCGACGCACGTGGCGTGATTTCGGTCACCGAACGTCAGGCCTATATCGGCCGTGTTCGTGCCTTGGCAAAACTGTGTGCGGACGCCTTCGTTCAGACAGAGGCCGGTGGGTATACCGCCGAGGCTGCCGAATGAATGCGGTAAAAGTGGCTCTTTCGGGGATTGTTGTGTCTGCGCTTCTGGCTGGTGCTGTTCTTTACTACAATCAGGTCTACGCTTTCTATGATCGCGTGGACGCTGCATCGTTTGGCGAGGTTGAACTGACCTCGATCCATACAGGCCAGCCCGAAGGCATCATGACCGAAGGGTTCGAGGCGATCGATAGCGATAGCTCTCCGATCCGTTTCCGCGCGTGTTTCTCGACCCCGATCAGCATGGGGTCGCTGACCGACAATTATGAAATGTATGCAGACCCAGTGCCGCTGAACGGTCCAAACTGGTTCGATTGCTACGACGCGAGTAACGTCGGCGCAGCTCTCGAAACTGGTGAAGCTGTGGCCTTTATGGGTCATGAAAATATCACCTACGGCGTTGATCGCGTGGTGGCCTTTACGGGCGACGGACATGGCTATGTCTGGCACCAGATCAACAAATGCGGCGAAGCCAAATTCAACGGCGATCCGCTGCCCGAAGGATGCCCGACACCCGTCGAAGGGACAAACTAATGCCTAATCTTCTGATCGAACTTTTCTCTGAAGAAATCCCCGCACGTATGCAGGCCAAAGCGGCTGACGATCTGCGCAAGACGGTCACCGATGGACTGGTCGAGGCTGGTTTGACCTACGCTGGCGCCGCTGCCTTTTCGACCCCGCGCCGTTTGACACTGTCGATTGATGATCTCCTCGCGGAATCCAAACCTGTTCGTGAAGAGCGCAAGGGCCCAGCGACCACCGCACCAGAACAAGCCATCGAAGGGTTCTTGCGTTCGACAGGTTTAACGATTGACCAGTTAGAAGTGCGTGACCAGAAAAAGGGTCAGGCCTATTTCGCAGTGATCGAAAAACCGGGCCGTAAGGCGGCAGAGGTGATTGCAGAGGTTCTGGAACAAACGATCCGCAATTTCCCATGGCCGAAATCCATGCGCTGGGGCGCTGGCCCGCTGCGTTGGGTGCGTCCGCTGCATTCCATCGTTTGTATCCTGTCTGATGCTGACGGCAACGAAGTTGTTCCTGTTGATATAGACGGCATCACCTCGTCGAACACGACCAAAGGGCACCGTTTCATGGCGCCTGACGCCTTTACGGTCACTGGGTTTGATGACTACGAGGCGAAACTAAAACGCGCGAAGGTTATCCTGCGTGCGGACGAACGCGCCGATGCGATCTGGCAGGACGCCACGAACATGGCATTCGCCGCTGGTCTGGAAGTCGTCGACGATAAGGGCCTTCTGGCTGAAGTGTCGGGCCTTGTTGAATGGCCCGTTGTTCTGATGGGCTCGATTGACGATGCCTTCCTCGGTCTGCCGCCAGAAGTTCTGCAAACCTCGATGAAAGAGCACCAGAAGTTCTTCTCGGTTCGGAACCCGAAAACGGGCCGCATCGAAAAGTTCATCACGGTCGCCAACATCGAGACCGCCGATCAAGGCGCGACAATCCTGAAGGGCAACCAAAAGGTTCTCTTTGCGCGTCTGTCGGACGCAAAGTTCTTCTGGGAGAACGACCTGCGCACGGTCGAACGTGAAGGGCTCGAGGCGATGGGCGCTCCGCTCGCCAATGTGACCTTCCACAACAAGCTCGGTTCGCAGGCTGAACGCATCGGGCGTATCGCTACACTGGCCAAAGAGCTCGCGCCTGTTGTTGGTGCGGATGCGGCAGAGGCAGAGCTGGCAGCGAAAGTCGCTAAATGTGACCTGTCATCGGAAATGGTCTACGAATTCCCTGAATTGCAGGGGATCATGGGCCGCTATTACGCGAAAAGTGCAAAATTGTCCGATGCTGTAGCTGATGCCTGCCGCGATCACTACAGCCCGCTAGGCCCGTCTGACGACGTTCCGACCGAAGCTGTTTCGGTGGCTGTGGCGCTTGCTGATAAACTCGACACGCTGACTGGATTCTGGGCGATTGATGAGAAACCCACAGGTTCCAAAGACCCGTTCGCACTGCGTCGTGCAGCCCTCGGTGTGATCCGTTTGATCCTGTCGAATGGCCTGACCTTGAAACTGTCTGACGTCATCGCAAAGGCGAACGCTGGCGCGGATTCGGCAGACCTTCTGTCGTTCTTCCATGATCGACTGAAGGTGTTCCTCCGCGACGAAGGCATTCGTCACGACGTAATCGACGCTTGTCTTGCAATGGACGGCAGCGATGACATCGCGCTGCTTGTTAAACGGGCGCGGGCCCTGCAGGACATGATGGGCACTGAGGACGGCACCAACCTTCTGCAAGGTTACAAACGTGCGTCTAACATCCTGTCCCAAGCCGAAGACAAAGACGGCGTCGAATATTCGTTCGGTGCGGATGTGAAATTTGCCGAGGGCGATGCGGAAAAGGCGCTCTTTGCGGCGCTCGATACCGCAGAGGCCGCGATTGCACCTGCGATGAAGGCTGAGGACTTTGCCGCAGCTATGTCGGCGATGGCCTCCCTGCGTGCTCCGATCGATGGGTTCTTTGAAGCGGTTCAGGTGAACTCGGAGAACGAGATCATCCGTCGCAACCGTCTGAACCTTCTGTCGCGTATTCGGACGATTTGTACCTCTGTGGCCGATCTTTCGCGCGTCGAAGGTTAATAAAACCGTCACGTTACCCTTGCTGCGAATCGCGCTTGCTCTAAAGTGCATCGCAGCAAGGAGTTCGCCGCAGTGCAGCAAGACCGTATTTACGACCCGATTACCCTGATTACCCCGACCGCTTCGATGTCTCCATCGGTGCATGGTGGACGGGCGAAATGTTTGCAGCGTTTGGTGCGCTTGGACATGCCGGTGCCGACGACGGTCGCACTATCGTTCGACGCCGTACGCGATATTGCACGCGGTCAAATGCCTGACATGGATGAGCTGATCGCGCCCTTTGGGGGTGCGCCACTTCTGTCCGTTCGTCCGTCGAGCCAAGACCCCGATTGGGGTGGTCCTTCGGCCATTCTGAATATCGGAATGAACGACGAACGCCACGCTGCTCTGTGCGCCGAAATCGGCGAAGAAGCGGCGACCGCGATTTATCTGCGGTTCATTCAGTCCTATGCTGTGCAGGTGGCTCGCCTCGATCCAGAGCCGTTCTACCTGCCCGACACGCCGACACTGGAATCGGTGCGCGTGATGTTGGATGCCTTCGAATACGAAACCGATGAGGTTTTCCCCCAAGACCCCGTTCAACAGTTGGGCGAAGTTCTGCGTTCGATGGCGCGGGCGTGGGATGGGACAACAGCACGTCTTTTGCGGCAGGCCAAAGGTGCGCCGATTGATGCGGGACTTGGTCTCGTCGTTCAGCGGATCGCCTTGGGTGTGGGGCAGGGAACCTCTGGGTCTGGCGTCATTCAATTCGTGGACGAAGTGACAGGCGAACGTCGGATCAAAGGGCGTTACCTAAGCCAAAGCCAAGGCCGCGAGGCCCTGTCTGCTGCGAAGGGTGCACTCTACCTCGTTCAAGACGGGCGCGGTCCATCCGTCGAAGAGGAACTGCCGGAGTTGTTCGCAGAGCTCGTCCGATTTGGCGAATTGGTTCGTGTTCGTCTGCGCGAGGAAATGCAGATCGAATTCACGATTGAAAACGGTAAGTTGCATATCCTTGACGGTGTTCGGGTTCAGCGATCCAACCGCGCGTCGGTGCGTATTGCGGTCGCATTGGCCGAAGATGGGATTATCCCGACCGATGAAGCCGTGATGCGTGTTGATCCTGCGGTTCTGTCTGAATTGCTCCACCGTCAGGTTGCGCCGATGACCGAACGCGATCGGATCGTTCGCGGTATCGCGGCGAGCCCTGGCGCTGCGGTCGGGCGCATTGTGTTTTCGGCGAATGATGCGCAGGCCAGTGCCGCGCGGAGCGAGCCTTGTATCCTTGTTCGTCGCGAAACAACGCCCGAGGATATTCGCGGGATGCATGCGGCCAATGCGGTTCTGACCGTGCGGGGTGGTATCACCAGCCACGCTGCTGTTATCGGGCGCGGGCTTGGTCTGCCCTGTGTGGTTGGCGCCTCCGACCTCGTGATTGATAAAAAACGCCGCGTGATGATCGCACCTGACGGCCGCGAATTTGCCGAGGGTGAGGTAATCACCGTCGATGGTTCGTCTGGCGATGTTCTGGCAGGGACGGCCACGCTCGAAGAACCCGCGCTGGATAACGCGTTCCAAACATTGCTGAAATGGGCGGATGAATATCGCGACATTGGCGTGCGTGCGAACGCCGATACGCCTGCCGATGCGCAAACTGCGCGGAACTTCCTGGCCCAAGGCATCGGTCTTTGCCGCACGGAACATATGTTCTTTGAAGGGGACCGTTTGGGTGTGATGCGCGAGATGATCTTTGCGCATACCTCAGAGGATCGTCGCGCCGTGCTCGAACGCCTATTGCCGATGCAGCGTGGCGATTTCATCGAGTTGTTCGAGATTATGCAGGGCAAACCCGTCTGCATCCGCCTGTTTGACCCGCCCTTGCACGAATTCTTGCCCGCCGACAAATCGGGCCACCGTGAATTGGCGGAACAGTTGTCCTTGCCTCTGTCCGAAGTAAATGCGCGGGTCGAAGCCCTGTCCGAATACAACCCCATGCTTGGCATGCGGGGCGTTCGGTTGGGACTGACCTATCCCGAAATTTACGACATGCAGGCGCGTGCGATTTTCGAAGCGACCGTTGAAGCGAGCCGTTCTGGTGACCCTGTGGTCCCTGAAATCATGATCCCGCTCGTCAGCGCGATGCGCGAAGTTGAACTGGTCAAGAGCCGGATCGACGCCGTTGCGGGTCACGTGCGGGCCGAGACAGGCACCAATTTCACCTATCGCTATGGCGTCATGGTGGAAACGCCACGTGCGGCCTTGCGGGCGGAAGACATCGTCCAATACGCAGCATTCTTATCCTTCGGTACGAACGATTTGACCCAGATGACCTACGGATTGTCGCGCGATGACGCTGGCCGTTTCATGTCATCCTACGTCAATGCGCATGTTTACGCCGAAGATCCATTCCATACTCTCGACATCGAAGGTGTCGGTGAGTTGCTCAAAATCGGGGCTGAACGGGGGCGTTTGGGTCGCCGCGATGTGGTGCTTTCGATCTGTGGTGAGCATGGCGGAAGCCGCAGCGCGATCGACTTCTGTCGCCGCCAAGGCTTTGATTACGTGTCATGTTCGCCGTTCCGCGTTCCATCTGCGCGACTTTCTGCTGCACAATTGGCAATTTCTGACTCTCGCAAAAACAGTATGCGGTAGTCGACTTCGACCATTGCGCGATATGTTGCTGGAACACTCATTCGTGTTTAAATTTGCACGAATGGGTGGGTAGACTCTGTTCTAATGTTTCTTGTAGTCCCCTCCGGCCAGCGTGGGGCAGACCGCGTGAAACCGGAGCAGAGTGATGAAGAAGTCACTCGTCACTATGACGATTCGCGCCGCAATGACTGCGGCGCTTCTTTTGTCGGGCAGCGCTTATGCGTCCGCACAGAACCTTTTGGCGAGCCGCCTGTCCTCTTTGCTGGGGCAAGAGCGTGAAGCCATCGCAGAGATTTCGTCGTCGAGCATGACTGCTCTGGCGACCCCGCCCGCGCCCGAAGCGCGCAACATCGCGACTGTCCCAGCTGGCCTGTATGAAACCGCGACCCTCGACGCTATGCCGAGCGCGTCTGGCGGTGCCCAGTGGGAATGTCTCGCAGAAGCCCTTTATTTCGAAGCCCGCGGTGAAAGCCTCAAAGGTCAGTTCGCTGTCGGCGAAGTGATCTTGAACCGTGTTGATAGCAGCGCTTACCCGAATTCGGTATGTGGTGTTGTTAATCAGGGCACAGGCCGTTTGCACGCCTGCCAGTTTTCCTACACCTGCGATGGTCGCGCCGAAGCGATCAACGAACGTGGTGCGTGGGAAGAGGTGGGCAAGGTCGCTCGCCTGTTGCTCGACGGTGCGCCGCGTGACCTGACCGCAGGTGCAACTCACTATCACACACGTAACGTGAACCCGACATGGGCCCGCCGTTTCCCGCAGACGGCGGCGATTGACTCGCATCTTTTCTATCGTCAGCCGACCCGCACGGCGTCGAACTAGTCGCGTTTCGGAACCAAAGGGGCGTGCGTGATCGCTTGTCCCTTTGGTGTCGGCCTAGTATGCCGACACTCGAACGACCGAAAGTGCGACAATGACCGACGATATCCGCATGGCTTTTGCCCATCCCTCGGAACGAGCCGAAGCCAGCGCAACCCAACCCTGTGACCGTATTTCCCTGAGCGACTATGTTGTTGAGGTCGAAATTGGTGCGTTTCAGCAGGAACGCGGGCACCTTCAGCGGGTGCGTTTCAACGTCGTGGTCGAAGTCGCGCCGCAGACGGGCGAAATCGACGACGATGTGGATCGGATTTTGTCCTACGACACGATTACGGAATCCATTGATGTCGAATTGGGTGCCGAACGGATCAACCTTTTGGAAACTTTGGCCGCACGGGTGGCCGAACGCATCTTGCGTGAACCGCAAGCCCTGCGCGTCTTTGTTCGCATCGAAAAGCTAGACCGCGGTCCGTTCTCCCTTGGCGTCGAAATCGTGCGTGCCAAAGGAGAGGTTGCTCGCAAAGGGCAAGACCACGTTCAGGTACCGCATCCTCGGGTTCTGTATCTGTCGAACGAGGCCATCGTGTCCGACCGTCTCAAAGGCTGGATTGATGAGCTATCGGCAGAGAAGGCGCCGCTGATCATTGCCGTTGGTGCAGCCGATACAACGGCTCCACAATCTGCTGCCGCATTGGCGCAGCGTCGGATTGATCTCTTGGCCATTGAGCAGAACGCATGGGTTTTGGCTGGTCGCGATAAGCGTTGCATGGTGGTCGGGACGCGGACCGAATTGGATTGGGCGATGAAACATTCGCAAATTTGCGTTTGGGCCCCGTCGAAAATCGTCCTCGATGCCGTAGAAAGCCCCTCGGCCAGCCCGCGTGAGGCCTTGGCGCTGGTGTCGTGGTTCGCTGAACACATGCAAGCTGCAGAGCTTTTGGTAATCGGTGCTGATGCGCCATCGGCCTCTATCCCCGTTCGAACGGCGGAGGTGACGGCGGAGCATCTGCTATGACCCATTATTACCGCGCCATCCCGATGACTGACCCTGCGCGGCCTGCAGGCGCGCTGCCAATTGCGGGGGGCTGGTGCTGGTTTGATCGGATTGAGGTTCTGTCACGCGGCAAAGCTGCCGAGATTATCCCCGTGACCGAAGCTCCGCAGAGCGTTCTGCATGCGATCGCTTCGCCCCGTGGGGATATCGCGGGGCTGTCGATGGACGAGCCGCAGGTCATGGGCATCCTGAACGTCACCCCAGATAGTTTTTCAGACGGTGGGCGATATATCGACCCTGAAAACGCGCTGTCCCAAGCGCAAACCATGATCCGCGAAGGTGCGACGATTATTGACGTTGGGGGGGAAAGCACACGTCCTGGTGCGGTTGTCGTTCCTGTCGAAGAAGAAACGGCACGTGTCGCGCAGGTTGTTGAGGCGTTGGCGAATGGCGGAGTTTGCGTTTCGATTGATACGCGAAAGGCAGCCGTTGCTGCAAAGGCCGCCGAATTGGGGGCCAAGATCCTCAACGATGTGTCGGCAATGTCCTATGATCCAGCGATGGCCGAGGTTGCAGTCGCTACTGGTTTGCCGATCTGCCTGATGCACGCGCAGGGCACACCTGAAACCATGCAGGCTGACCCGCGTTACGACGATGTTGTGCTAGATGTTTATGACTATCTGGCGGAACGTATTGAGGTGGCCATCGCCGCCGGGATCAAGCGATCACAGATCATTGTCGATCCGGGAATTGGCTTTGGCAAAACACAACAGCATAACCTTGCGCTTTTGCGGCGCTTGTCGATCTTTCACAGCTTAGGCTGTCCGATCCTACTCGGGGCGAGCCGCAAACGTTTCATTGGTGAAATATCCGGTGCGCAGGATGCTGCCGAAAGGATGGCTGGATCGGTCTCTGTCGCGCTCGATGGTATTCGCCAAGGGGTGCAGATCGTGCGAGTCCATGATACTTTGCACACCAGACAGGCCATTAGCCTGCAGACTGCATTGTTTGGGACACTTTAATGACTCGTAAATTATTTGGTACGGATGGGGTGCGTGGGACCGCAAACCAATATCCGATGACCGCTGAGATGGCCTTGAAAATCGGGGCCGCTGCTGGGCGATATTTTCGCAACGACGGATCGAACGGCCACCGCGTGGTGATCGGTAAGGACACGCGACTGTCGGGCTATATGTTTGAAAATGCTCTGACGGCGGGTCTGACCTCAACTGGTATGAACGTTCTTTTGCTCGGCCCCGTGCCGACACCTGCTGTTGGGATGCTGACCACGACAATGCGTGCCGACGTTGGCATCATGATTTCAGCGAGCCACAACCCGCACCACGACAACGGCATCAAATTCTTTGGCCCTGACGGCTTCAAGCTGTCGGACGAAGCTGAGGCCGAGATCGAAGCAATGGTGTTCGCGGATATCCAGCTCGCTCAGTCGATCAATATCGGTCGTGCAAAGCGTATCGATGATGGTCGATTCCGTTACGCTGAACGGGTCAAGGCGACCTTCCCTCAGGGGCAGAACCTCAAGGGTTTGAAGGTCGTGATCGACTGCGCGAACGGGGCAGCGCATAAGGTTGCGCCCGAGGTTCTTTGGGAACTTGGCGCAGAGGTTATCCCCGTTGGCGTTGCGCCGAACGGCTATAACATCAACGAAAACTGTGGCTCGACCAGCCCACGCACTGCGGCTGAGACAATCGTGAGCCATGGTGCTGACGTTGGTATCTGCCTCGATGGCGATGCGGACCGCATCATGATCCTCGATGAAAAGGGCAATGTCGCTGACGGCGACCAGTTGATGGCGCTGATGGCGGGACGTTGGGCGGACGAAGGTCGTCTGTCGGGCGGTGCCTTGGTTGCGACGGTGATGTCGAACCTTGGCCTAGAGCGTTACCTCGACGGTCGCGGTTTGCGGCTGGAGCGTACCAACGTAGGTGACCGCTATGTCGTCGAACGGATGCGGGCAGGGGGCTATAACCTCGGTGGTGAACAGTCTGGCCACATCGTGATGACGGATTTTGCAACGACTGGGGATGGCCTCTTGGCTGGTCTGCAGTTCCTTGCTGCAATGATCGCGACCGGTAAGAAGGCCAGCGAACTGACGAAGTCGTTTGAGACGGTTCCGCAGATGCTCAAAAACGTGCGCTATTCGGCGGGCAGTGATCCGCTCTCTGCAGAGAGCGTGAAGCGGGCGATTGCGGATGCAGAGGGTCTTTTGGTCGGCAAAGGGCGTCTGTTGATCCGTAAATCGGGGACTGAACCGCTCGTGCGTGTTATGGCCGAATGCGAAGATGCGGCGCTGCTAGAGCAGGTTGTTGACGGGATCGTGGCCGAGGTTCAAACCGCAGCCTGACCGCTAGGACACCAGACATGAAAAAAGCGCCCCGTTTGGGGCGCTTTTGCATTTGGGGTGGCGGGTTTTCCCGCCACGCGGCCAAATTAGTTTTTCGCTTTGTCGACCATTTTGCCTTTGGAGATCCAAGGCATCATTTCGCGAAGTTTAGCACCAGTTGCTTCGATCAGGTGCTCGTCGTTTGCACGACGCGACGCTTTGAGGGTCGGCTGACCAACAGCGTTTTCCAACATGAAGTCGCGAACGAATTTGCCCTGCTGAATGTCTGCCAGAACTTCTTTCATCGCAGCTTTGGTCTGCTCGTACGGCAGGATGCGCGGGCCGGTGACGTACTGGCCGTATTCTGCAGTGTTCGAGATCGAGTAGTCCATGTTAGCGATGCCGCCTTCATAGATCAGGTCAACGATCAGTTTCACTTCGTGCAGACATTCGAAGTATGCCATTTCCGGTGCGTAGCCAGCCTCAACGAGGGTTTCAAAGCCACAACGGATCAGTTCAACGAGACCACCGCAGAGAACGGCCTGTTCGCCGAAGAGGTCGGTTTCGCACTCTTCACGGAAGTTGGTTTCGATGATGCCCGAACGACCGCCGCCGATAGCGGAGCAGTAGGACAGACCGATTTCGAGAGCTTTGCCAGTTGCGTTCTGGTGAACAGCTACGAGGCAAGGAACGCCGCCGCCTTTGAGGTATTCGCCGCGAACGGTGTGACCTGGGCCTTTCGGCGCCATCATGATCACGTCAACGCCAGCTTTCGGCTCGATCAGGCCGAAGTGTACGTTCAGGCCGTGAGCGAATGCGATCGCTGCACCTTCACGAAGGTTGTCGTGAACGTATTTCTTGTAGGTCTCTGCCTGATGTTCGTCGGGCATGGTGAACATGATGACGTCGCACCATGCTGCTGCTTCAGCGATGTCCATCACTTTGAGGCCTTCGCCTTCGGCTTTTTTAGCCGATGCCGAACCCGGACGCAGAGCAACAACAACGTTTTTCGCGCCAGAGTCACGCAGGTTCAGTGCGTGTGCGTGGCCTTGGGAGCCGTAGCCGAGGATAGCAACTTTAGCTTCTTTGATCAGGTTCACATCGCAATCGCGATCGTAATAAACGCGCATTTTGGCGCTCCTTGTGTATCGGGTTTCGATTGGGGCGGAGATTAGGTTTGGTTTGCGGAAAACGCGATAGCAGAAGAGATGAATTTTGCAGAATTTTCGCAATAGTTATTCGTTAAATGATCTGATATTGTAAATTTTATGCTTGATGACCTAGATCGCCGTATTCTTCGGCTACTTCAATCTGATCCTACGATGCCTTTGCCCGATCTGGCAGAGGCCTGCGGGTTGACAACTGGCCGCGCGACGCGCCGATTGGATAAACTGCGCGAATTGGGTGTCCTCAAGGGGCAAGAGGCCGTGATCGACTGGCGCGCGCTAGGGTTCGATGTAGCGGTTTCGCTGCGCTGCACGCTGGATAAGACCCAGGGTCGCGCGTTTGACGATTTCCTTGAGGCCGCACGTCAGGTGCCTGAAGTGATCGAAATCCAAACCTTCCTCGGGCGCGTGGACGTGCGGTTGCATATCGTGGCGCGGGACCTCGCGCATTGGCAGTCCATCTATCGTGATCGCGTTCTCGAACTGCCTCACATTGCTGAAATTGAGTCGTTGCTCACCGTGGCGACCGTCAAACGGGAGGAGGCTCTTCCGCTATGATCGAATTGGATGACATCGACCGCAAAATCCTGCGGGCATTACAGCAGGACGCTACCCAATCGGCGAGCCAGTTGGGACGTAGGTTCGATCTGTCGCAGCCTGCAACATGGCGGCGGATTAAACGGTTAGAAGAGGCGGGTGCCATCGCGGGGCGGCGTTTGGTGCTGGACCGTGAAAAGCTCGGCTTTGGGGTGACGGTTTTTCTGGGCGTCAAACTGGTCGCCAAAGGTCGGGTGAGCCTAGAGGATTTTGAACGCGCCGTGTCCGCCATCCGCGAAGTGCAAACGGTGGAGCACGTTCTGGGGCTCTATGACTACCGCCTGCGTGTCGTCGCGACCGACCTATCTGACTTTGAACGCGTTTTGCGCCGACGGATTATGACCCTCCCGGGTGTGGGGAACGTTGAGGCGAACGTGCTTTTGACTGAGGAGCGCCGCCCCGGCCCCCTGTGACAAAGTTGTTATGCGCTTTGCTGGGTGAAATCGGTTAACACCTCCTCAACATAGGGAGATGCCGATGAAATACGCTATTTTTGCACTGATGATCACTGTAGCAGGCCCAGTTGTCGCGCAATCGATGCATGGTCACCCAGTTGATAGCAACGGCATGCCTATCCACGATATGACCAATATGCCCGGATTGCAGGGCACGAACGCGCAGCCGCACGAAAGCGCTGAATTGGCGGTGATGTTCAACAATTTCTCGACCCTCTCGCGCACGGTTGAGAACCTCCCGAACGGTATTCGCACTGTTACGACGAGCTCTAATCCTGCGGTGTTGGATGCGTTAACCAGCCACGTTGTCGGCATGATCGGGCGGGTGGAGGCGAAAGACAGCCCCGACATTTTCATCCAAAGCCCAACCTTGGACATCTTTTTCGAACGCGGTGACCAGATTGAGACGACCATTGACCTCACGGACGAAGGTATCGTCGTGGTTCAAACCTCAGACGATCCCGAATTGGTCGAAGCGATGCATGTCCACGCGGCCGAAGTGTCTGCCATGGCAGAGCGCGGAATGATGGCTGTTCATGAGATGATGATGCAGCGCCATCACTAAATCAGCGTGCGCCGAGGCCCATTTCCATCAGGGCCTTTCGCACGGGTGCCACGGAGTAGAGCGCTTCAATGCCTTTGGCACGCAGGTCGCGGATGCTCTGGGCGCCTGCAATTGACGCGCGGTTCAGGGCATCGACGCCTTTGACGCGCAGGACGACTTCGCTGTGACGGCGGCGTTCGTAGGTTGCCAACATTTGCGCATCACCCAAGCCATCGGGCCGTTCTTTGGCGAGGTCGAGAAGGCAGATCATATCGCCGAGGCTCATGTTCAGCCCCTGTGCGCCAATCGGAGGCACGACGTGCGCTGCTTCCGCGACCAAGGCGCAACGCTGCGCGGTCATGCGGTCGGCAACTTGGCTGATGATCGGCCACGCCTGACGTTTGCCGACGACTTGCAAGGGGCCGTAAATGCCTGCGGATCGTTCGGTTGCCGCCTTGTTGAACTCATCTTCGGGGAGGTCGCGCAAACGCAACACCTCTGCGCCGTTTTCCATCCAGACCACAGCAGAGCAGGGTTTGCCGTCTTGATCAGGCAATGGGACCAGCGTGAAGGGACCGCCCGAGCGGTGGACTTCGGTAGATACGTTGTAGTGCGGTGCCTCGTGGGTTACGGCAAAGACCACGGCCTTTTGTCCGTACCGCGTGGTCTTAGCGTCAATACCAGCGGCCTGACGAACAGCAGAGTTGCGACCATCCGCTCCGATCACCAATTTGCATCGCACTTGTGTGCCATCGGTCAACATCACGAGAGCCTCGGCTTCGCGGGTGGTCATCGATTTGAACCCGACGCCAGCGCGGAAATCGACCGTATCCAATTCAGCCAACCGTGCCACCATTTCACGTCGGAGGAGCCAGTTCGGCAGGTTCCAGCCAAACGGCAGGTCAGAAATGTCCGAGGCGTTGAAATCTTTGATGACGCGCGGTTCGGGATCAACCCCACCCGCATCAACGATCCGCATCACCTGAAGGGGCGCCGCGTGGGCGTCCAGCTTGTCCCAAATCCCCGCATCGGCGAGGAAATTCCGCGACCCTTGGAAAAACGCGGTCGTGCGGTGATCAGAGTCTGCGCTGGTATTATCCGTCACGGGCGGCGCGGGGTCCACGCACACAACCGAAAACCCAGCTGCCCCAAAGGCCGCCGCACAAGACAGGCCGGCAACGCCGCCACCTGCGATCACAATATCCGCAGAAATCCGTTCCATATGGATAGACATAGGCCTGTCTAAGGGCAGGGAAAAGGTCTGTTAGATCACCTGCGACAGAAAAGCCGCGAGATCATCGGTGTGGTGGTGAATATGCGGGGCGGGCAAGGGATCAGGGCCTACGTGAACGGTGCGCATACCCAATGCATGAGGCACCGCGAGGTTACGAACATCGTCCTCGAACATCGCGCCGAGTTCGGGGGCTAGATTGTCGAGCGCAAAGATAGCCTCAAATGCTGCCTGTTCAGGTTTGGGGCGATAGCCCGCGTGTTCAACGCCGTAAACAGCATCAAACAACCCCATCAGTCCACGTGCCTCTAACACCTTGAGTGCATAGGGGCGGGCGCCGTTGGTGTAGACGACCTTTCGTCCAGGGAGCGCGTCAATCCGCGCGGCTAGGGCTGGATCAGGCGAAAGCACTGAAAAATCGATGTCATGGACCGCATCGAGGTAAGGATCTGGGTCAATCGAATGTTCGGCCATTAGTCCCGCTAGCGTGGTCCCGTATCGTTTCCAATAGGTGTCGCGCAGGTGGTCGGCGACCTCTGTCGAAACGTTCAACGCCTTTGCCACATAGTCGGTCATTTTGACTTCAATCTGGTCGAAAAGCCGAGCCGAGGGCGGGTATAGCGTGTTGTCCAAATCAAAGACCCACGCGCGGACATGTTTGAAAGATGCAGCAACCATGACGACACAGGTAAAGCGACGCATTGACGCCTGCAACGGCTTTGGCTTGATTGCGGGGCGAAATGATGACTAGGCTCTAACACTCAATATGACGAAAGTGGCCATGCAAGACCCTAAACACGCCCAAAAAGACGCCTATCAATTGATCCTCGAGGCAATCGACAGCCACATTTACAAGCCGGGTGACCGGTTGGTGGAAAGTGACCTTGCAGATCGGTTCGGTGTGTCGCGGACCCCGATCCGTGAAGCGCTCCAGCGTCTTGAGACGCAGAGCCTGCTGACCCGCGATGGTCGGTCGCTGATTGTGGCGTCCTTGGACCATACGCAAATGGCCGAGCTGTATGTGGTGCGTGGTGAACTCGAGGGGCTGGCAGCACGACTTGCTGCGCGGCACGCCACGCCCGAAGAAATTCGCGTGTTGAAAGATATGGTTCAGGCAGACCGCAAGTTGCTGGGCGACCCGTCGGCGCTGAGCCGCGCGAACAAACGGTTCCACAAACAGATCCACCTTGCGTCGCACAATCGGTTCTTGGTTCAACAACTCGACCTTGTGCATCGATCGATGGCGCTGCTCGCGACGACATCATTGGCGGCAGAGGGGCGCGGTGATGATGCGCTTGCAGAACATGATGCGATTGTTGAGGCGATTGCGGCGGGGGATGGAGATGCGGCCGATAAGTCTCTGCGCGAACACATCTCAAAGGCTTTCGTCACGCGATTGAAGCTTGACGCGGCGAAGGTCGAAAACAGCTAAGCTCCACCGAATTTTCCATGCGCCGTTTTGTCCCAGTAAAACGGGCGGTGCAGAAGTTCACCTAACCCCTTATAGGCTGCGAGGCTGGCGAGCGGGAAATAGAGGTGCAACGTGGGCACCCAAGGTAAGAGCCACAGCCGTCCCGATGCCCTAGCCCCGAGGATGGCAGCGGTAAGGTGGACGGCTTCGGAGGTCGCGAATAAAACCGACAGCGTGATCAAGCCTGACGGTGGTAGAACGTCTCTGACTGGATGCCAAAGGCCGAGCGGGATGGCCCAAAAGCTCCACATTAGCGGCGCGGTTACGAATTGCGTCAGTGTGCCGAGGAACTGCACCTGAAATCCCAAGAATTTCCGCCATCCAAGATCGCGGAGCAATTGTCGCGGGTTTCGCATGTGAACACCGTAGGTGATCGCATAGCCTTTGAGCCAACGTGACCGCTGTTTGATCCACGGCCAGACGTGGCTGTTGGCCTCTTCACCCGTGACAGTTCGAACGATTTCAGTGCGATAGCCATGTCGCGCAAGCCGCACGCCCAAATCCGCGTCCTCTGTCACATTATGCGCATCCCAACCGCCAAGTTTTTCTAAAACGGAGCGTCGGAAAAAGAGGGTAGTGCCGCCAAGGGGGATCAGAAAACCGAGGCGTTCGAGCCCGGGTAGGATGACGCGAAACCATGTGGCGTATTCCAGCGCGAAGCAACGCGAGAGCCAGTTCGTTTTGGCGTTGTAGAAATCGAGCATCCCCTGAAGGCAGGCGACCTTAGGTCCGACAGCGGCAAAGCGCGCGACAATTGCGCGGATTTGCTGCGGGTCGGGGGCGTCTTCGGCATCGTAAACGCCAATGATGGACCCTCTGGCAAAGCTTAGTCCATAGTTCAGTGCGCGCGGTTTCGTTTTCACCGTCCCTTGGGGCACAACGATAGCCCGCATAAAACGGGGGAGCGTGGTTGCCAACAGGGCCTGCCGCGTCATCTGATCGTCCGCTTCGAGCAAGAGACACGCGTCCAAGAGGTCGTGCGGATAGTCCAAGGCCGACAGTCGATCCACCAACCGCACAGCGATTTCGCTTTCGTGGTAGAGCGGCACCATGATTGTCACGATAGGTAGGCGGTGGGGCGCGGCTGGGGGCGCTGGTTTTGCTTTCGGTCGGAGCTGCATGACGACTGCGGCAGCCTTAAGCGCGGCATTGGCGGCGGTCCAAAACAACATGATGCCAAAGAGCGCGATGGCTGTCGGCCCAAACCACGCAAAGAGGCTGGCAATGGCGAACGCGATAAAACCCAGCGTAATATTGGCCGCCTGACGAGCATTCCAGCCACGACAGCTTTCCCCGCTCGCCACTTTCTCTTCGGCAAGACGGGCGAGGGTGTCATTCGCGCAGGAACGGATTGCGGCGTGAAGCGCAGCTTCGGTCGTTACAGCCCACCGAATTGCACCGAATTGCGAGGTTAGCTTTTCGCGGTGGCGGGCAAAATCTTCGGGGCGGGCGGTTAGGATAATGACCTCGCCCGCCATAGACCGCCACGGAAGAATAGCATTTTCGATACAGTAGGTCGCGCCGATTTGATCCAGAAGCCGCGCGTCTGGTTTGTGTTTGCAAGGATCAACCACGCCTACCCCTGCGATGGCGGCCTCGACCTCTGCCATTTTGGCCGCGCTGATCGACAGTCGCAGGCGCAAGGTATCCGCCAATCGACAGCCCTGTCTGCTCGCGTCCTGTTCCGCGACCGCCACGCGCTGGGCAGAGGCGAACCCACGTCGGATCACCTCTTTGCCCAATGGGCTCAGAGACGGTGCAAACGGTTCTACCACAACCGTCCTGAAACTGCGCGTGTGCTGCAAAAAGAAAACTCCCGACTTTTCAGGCGGGAGTTCACTCTATTTCGGCTTAAAGCGGCGTTAACGCGATTACGCTTTGCGCGCTTCCATGGCGTCGGCGAAACGCTCGAACAGGTAGAAGCTGTCCTGCGGACCCGGCGATGCCTCTGGGTGGTGCTGAACCGAGAACACCGGACGATCAGCCATGCGGATACCGCAGTTCGATCCATCAAACAGCGAGATGTGAGTTTCAACAACACCTTCGGGGAGCGTCTGGCTGTCCACGGTAAAACCGTGGTTCATCGACGTGATTTCGACCTTGCCCGTGTCTTTGTCTTTAACGGGGTGGTTCGCACCGTGGTGGCCGTGGTTCATTTTCACGGTCTTAGCGCCGAGCGCGAGAGCCAGCATTTGGTGCCCGAGACAGATACCAAAGACGGGTAGATCGGTGGTATCCAGAACCTGTTTGATCATCGGAACAGCGTATTCGCCAGTCGCGGCTGGGTCGCCGGGGCCGTTCGAGAGGAACACGCCATCAGGATTGTGCGACAGCACGTCTTCGGCAGTTGCGGTCGCAGGCAGAACGATCACGTCGCAGCCCGCGGAAGCAAGGCAGCGCAGGATGTTACGCTTTGCGCCATAGTCAACGGCAACGACCTTGTGTTTAGGTGCGGTGTTCGGCTGATAGCCATCTGGCCACGCCCAACGCATTTCGTTCCATTTGTAGGACTGTGCGCAGGTCACATCTTTGGCGAGGTCGAGACCGACCAGACCTTTGAACCCACGTGCCGCAGCGACGAGTGCTTCAGCGTCGAAGTTACCTTCGGGATCGTGGGCGAGAGCGACGTGAGGTGCACCTTGCTGACGGATAGCGCGGGTCAGGCGACGGGTATCGATGCCGCCGATACCGATGCGACCTTTTTTGGTGAGCCAAGCGGTCAACTCTTCGGTTGCACGCCAGTTCGACGGCTCGGTCGGGTCCCATTTGACAACCATGCCAGCCGAAACGGGATCGGCTGTTTCGTCGTCTTCTTCGTTGACGCCAGTGTTGCCGATGTGTGGGAAGGTAAAGGTGACGATCTGTCCAGCGTAGGACGGATCGGTCATGATTTCCTGATATCCCGTCATCGCTGTGTTAAAGCAAAGCTCTGCGGTGGTCTGGCCCGTCGCGCCGAACCCCTTACCATAAAACAGAGTGCCATCAGCTAGCGCGAGGCAGGCGGTCGGTTTTTGGGCGGTTCCGTTCGGCATGGCAGCGACTCCTTATGGTCAAATTGCTGCGTTACTAGGCATGAGCCACCATAGGGTCAAGGCCGTAACGTTCCAAGCCTCAGATGAGGTTGTCACGAACGGATAGGACAGGTAAAGCTGCGCGGATGTTATCGCTCGCAAGGGGAACGGGATGGACATGCGTGAACGGATTAACGCAGCACTCAAAGAGGCGATGAAGGCGAAGGACGCAGGACGGCTTTCGACACTTCGTTTGATCAGTGCTGCGATCAAGGACCGCGAAATTGCTGCTCGTGGGGATGGTGAAGAGTCGGTCATCGGTGACGACGAGGTTCTCGCGATCCTTGGTAAAATGGTAAAGCAACGTCAGGAAAGTGCCCGCCAATACGAAGAGGGCGGTCGTCTGGAACTGGCTGAAAAGGAACGCGGCGAGATCAGCGTTATCGAAGATTTCCTGCCGCGTCAGTTGGATGACGCTGAGGTTGACGCAGCGATCACAGCTGCAATGGCCGAAGTTGGCGCGGAATCGATCCGCGACATGGGCAAGGTGATGGGGGCCCTAAAGGCCAAATACACCGGCCAAATGGACTTTGGCGCTGTTGGCCCGATGGTCAAAGCAAAACTGGGATAAAAAATTGGGGGGCGCTGGCCCCCCTTTTTGTTTCTGCTGTCTTACGCGACAGATCGGATCAAACGACCCAAGCGGGCGATGCCTTCGTTGATTTCTGGCGGGCGGGCGCAGGAGAACGACAGGCGGATCGTATTTCCGTTCGACCCATCCGCGAAAAAGGCCCGGCCGGGCACAAATGCGACTCTTTCCGTTTCAAGCGATTGCGCGAGAAGCGTTGCACCGTCGATATGGGCGGGCAGGGTGATCCAAACGAACATGCCGCCTTCGGGACGGGTCCAAGTCACACCCTCAGGCATTTCACGTTCCAGCGCGGCGAGCATGTTGTCGCGACGGCTGGAATAGACTTCGCGCAGCTTGGCGACCTGATCGGCAAAACCATCTTTGGCGACGCGATGAATGGCGATTTGGTTCAGGGTGGAGGAATGCAGGTCTGCTGCCTGTTTGATCAGAACGAGACGCTGAATCACAGGTTTTGCGGCAACGGCCCAACCAACGCGCAGGCCGGGGGCGAGCGTTTTGGAGAAACTGCCACAGTATATAGTGCGCGTGTTTTCAATGCCGCCCGACCGTTGGATATCGAGCGCGAGGATCGGCGGGATCGCCTCGCCATCATACCGCAGACCTTGATAGGCAGCGTCTTCGATCACAGGGATATCGAGCGATTCAGCGAGGTCGAGAAGCGCGTTGCGTGCGCGTTCATCCAATGTGATCCCTGTTGGGTTCGCAAAGTCAGAGCTGGTATAGGCGAATTTCACATCGCCACCCGCTTCTTCAGCGGAGGCTCGGTAATCGGCGGCAGAGCGGTTTGAGGCTGGGTCCAAGCGGTCATAGCAAGGTTCGTAAGCGTTAAACGCCCCAAGCGCGCCCATATAAGTCGGCCAACCCACCAAAGCGGTATCGCCCGGGGATAGGAACAGTTTGCCCAAGTAATCCAAAGCCTGCTGCGACCCTGACGTGATCAGGATGTTTTCAGTGGTGCAGTCGATCCCAATGTCGCGCATCTGGCTCGCGATCCAATCGCGAAGCGGCAGGAAGCCTTCGGAGACGGAGTATTGCAGGGCTTGTTCAGACTGAAGGCCACTAAACAGGTCCGCAAACGCGTCCGCAAAGGCTTCTTTAGGGAAAAGGGCTGGATCAGGAATGCCGCCCGCAAAAGAAATAATGTCAGGCTGGTCCAAAAGTTTGAGCAATTCGCGGATTTCAGACGCCTTCATCCGTGATTGGCGCGTTGCGAAAACCTGTTCCCAGTCCATGATTCCCTCCCGTGGGGTCTGTGATGGGTGAGAATTGATCTGGCCTGTCATTAAGTCAATAGGGCTGACCTAACAGTCCCGTTAGCGCCAAATTTTATGGTGTTTCGTGAAAAATTTCTTTTTGGACATGTAAAATTTGACATGCATCAAAGTATTCAGGGGGTGCGAATGGCATCGTGAACCCACGGCGCGCCTTGACGCTACCTCCCCTGCGGTTGGGGTGCGCCATAATATCTCAACGTATCAGACCTTTCGAATATTGCCGAAAGCGCGTTGAGGCACTAGAACCTCCCCAAAGCTCGGGCGGAGTCTGTGACTCGGTCCGCTCATGATTTGACCAAAAGGGGAGAGCCACATGGCAGATGCAGCCATCCATGGCCATGAACATCACGACGAACGGGGCTTCTTTACCCGTTGGTTCATGTCCACCAACCACAAAGACATCGGGATCATGTACCTGTTCGTATCGGGTATTGTAGGTTTCATCTCGGTCGCCTTTACCGTCTACATGCGTCTCGAGTTGATGCATCCGGGCGTTCAGTACATGTGCCTTGAAGGTGCGCGTTTCATCGCGGACGCTTCTGCGCCCTGTACTCCGAACGGTCACCTCTGGAACGTTATGATCACCTATCACGGTGTTCTGATGATGTTCTTCGTGGTTATTCCGGCTCTGTTCGGTGGCTTCGGTAACTACCTGATGCCGCTGCAAATCGGCGCTCCGGACATGTCGTTCCCACGTATGAACAACCTGTCGTTCTGGATGTATGTTGCTGGTGTTGCGCTGGGCGTTGCGTCCATGCTGTCGCCGGGTGGTAACGGTCAGCTCGGTTCGGGCGTTGGCTGGGTTCTCTACCCGCCACTGTCGACTTCCGAAGGTGGCTACTCCATGGACCTCGCGATCTTTGCGGTTCACGTCTCTGGTGCGTCGTCGATTCTTGGTGCGATCAACATCATCACGACCTTCCTCAACATGCGCGCGCCGGGCATGACCCTGCACAAAGTGCCGCTGTTCGCATGGTCGGTATTCGTGACTGCATGGCTGATCCTTCTGTCGCTGCCTGTTCTGGCTGGCGCAATCACCATGCTCCTGATGGACCGTAACTTTGGTACCTCGTTCTTCCAGCCTGCTGGCGGTGGTGACCCGATCCTGTATCAGCACATCCTGTGGTTCTTTGGCCACCCGGAAGTGTACATCATCATCATCCCGGGCTTTGGTATCATCAGCCACATCATCTCGACCTTCTCGAAAAAGCCGATCTTCGGCTACCTCCCGATGGTCTACGCAATGGTTGCAATCGGTGTTCTGGGCTTCGTTGTTTGGGCACACCACATGTACACCGTTGGTATGTCGCTGAGCCAGCAGTCCTACTTCATGCTCGCAACGATGGTTATCGCTGTTCCGACTGGTGTTAAGATCTTCTCGTGGATCGCGACCATGTGGGGCGGTTCGGTAGAGTTCAAATCGCCGATGCTCTGGGCGTTCGGCTTCTTGTTCCTCTTCACCGTTGGCGGCGTGACCGGCATCGTTCTGTCGCAGGCAGCAGTCGACCGCGCCTACCATGACACTTACTACGTGGTTGCTCACTTCCACTACGTGATGTCGCTGGGCGCTGTGTTCGCGATCTTCGCAGGTATCTACTTCTACCTGCCGAAATTCTCGGGCCGCGCTGCACCGGAATGGGCCGCAAAGCTGCACTTCTGGATGATGTTCATCGGTGCAAACCTGACCTTCTTCCCGCAGCACTTCTTGGGCCGTCAGGGTATGCCGCGTCGTTACATCGAGTACCCAGAAGCATTCGCTCAGTGGAACTACGTATCGTCGATCGGTGCATTCATCGCCTTCGCATCGTTCTGTTTCTTCATCGTCGTTCTTGCGTACACCCTGCTTGCAGGCCGTCGTGAGACCCGTCCGAACCCGTGGGGCGAATTCGCTGACACGCTGGAATGGACCCTGCCATCGCCGCCGCCGGAGCACACCTTCGAGCAGCTGCCGAAGCAGGAAGACTGGGACAAACAGCACGCCCACTAAGATACGCAAAACCCCGGCCTTAGCGCCGGGGTTTTCATTTGTGGGACCGCGACAGGGCGTCCCCTTTACCCATGTCTTTGCCCGCCTATAGTTACGCGCAGAAACAGCTGCAAAACTCACATGCCTTACGAATGGATTGACCCTGTGCCAGAGGCCGACGCGCCCTTGGCTGAACTGCACCTCTGGCCTTATCGAAGCCTGCCGAAAGCGGGGTTCGTCTGGTTTGTCGGGGGGACGGTGTCGTTGCTATCACTACCGCTTTTGGCGGTCATTGGGACGGCGGTTCTGTGGGGGCTGCTGCCGTTTATCTTGCTCGTCACTTGGGCGATGTGGGCCGCGCTCCAGCGTAGTTATCGGGATGGCGAGATATTAGAAGAGTTATTGATCTGGAACGATCACCTCACGCTCACACGCCACAATCCGCGCAAGCCGACCCAGAATTGGGAGGCCAATCCCTATTGGGTGCGTTTAACCCGCCATGCGACTGGCGGTCCTGTGCCAGAATATCTGACGATGAAAGGCCAGTCCGACCGCGAGGTAGAGATAGGGGCGTTCCTCACCGTCAGCGAACGCAAACGGCTCTATTCGGAAATCCGCGAAGCGCTAGATCGCTGCCGTTAACCCGCGCAACGGGGCGTTACCACACGGTCGAACGTCGACATCAACGCAACGTCGACATCTTCCATTGTCACGGGAAGCCCTAGATCAACGAGCGATGTGACCCCATGCTGAGTGATCCCGCAGGGCACGATCCCGCCAAAGTGGCTGAGGTCGGGCTCTACGTTGATCGACAGGCCATGGAAGCTCACCCATTTCTTGAGCCGAACACCAAGGGCCGCGATTTTGTCTTCTCGCACAGATCCATCGGGCAAGAGGGGTTTGTCAGGGCGAGGCACCCAAACACCGACGCGACCATCACGAATTTCGCCGTGCACGTTGAATTCGGCGAGGGCAGCGATGATCCACTGTTCCATATCACGCACAAAGCACCGCACATCGCGCCCGCGTTCACCCACATTGAGCATCACATAGGCCACGCGCTGACCAGGGCCGTGGTAGGTATATTGCCCGCCACGTTTGCTCTCGTAGACTGGAAACCGATCAGGTTCGAGCAGGTCCGCAGGTTTCGCAGAGGTGCCCGCCGTGTAGAGCGGTGGATGTTCGACCAGCCAAATTGCTTCTTCAGCCTCGCCCGCGTGAATGGCTTCGGCGCGCGCCTCCATAAAGGCGACGGCTTCATTATAGTCGGTCAATCCAGTTGAGGTGATCCATTCTACCATGGTTCATGCGGGCAAAAGCCCTGCCTCCTTAATTGCTGGGATATAGGTTCGGCTGACGGGAATATCCGCGCCATGCGACATCGTCAGGATAGCACGGTCGCCCGTTCGTTTTGCCGATGTGACTGCGGCCGTGGCAACCCAATGGGACCGATGCACCTGTAGGCCAGCGGTCTGCCCCACCTCTTTGATCGCATCTGCCAATCGCATCAGAATCATCTCTTCGCCCTTATCGGTTCGGATACGGACATAATGATCCTCGACCGAAATCGCCACCAATGCGCCGCGCTTTTCCATCGGCAGACGCGAGAGGATCGGGGGGAGGCTGGGTGTTACAGCAGGCGCTGTCGATGGTTTGGCGACGAGCTGTAGGATCAGGGTTACGACCGCACCGATAACAAACAAAGACAAGGGCAGGGTATAGGCGTCCTGACCTGACGGCACAAAATTGATAAGCGCCCAGTTCACCGCAAGAACGATCGCCATGATGGTCAGACCATTTGCCACAGCCGCTACGAGAGAGCGGAGAGGCAGGGAAAAGCGGCCTGGCATGGCGGCGCGGCAGTATGCGCTGATACCATAGCCGCCCGCGTAGGTCAGGGCGATCATCACCAGCCAGTAGCCAAGGCGCGGGAGCGCCCGCATCGTCTCTCCTGATCCGAAAGGGGCCACCACGGTGAGGACCACAGCAACGCCCACAATCACAGCCCCCGTAACAGGTTGGCTAAAATGGCGTCGCAATTCACGAAGCGCAGAATGCGATGGCTGTGTGGTCACGGTCGTCTCACGCCTTTTCACGTATCCCGCGTTGAGCGGCTTGGTTGGTTCGGCTTCAACCTAAACAACTCATTCCCAAAGGAGAAGCCAATGTCGTTCGCCCCATTCCTCGCAGCCTCACCCACTATTCAGATACATGCCATCGCCGCCACTCTCGCGCTCGTCCTCGGACCTGTTGCGATTTACCGTGATCGGCGGGACGTGCTGCACAAATGGATCGGCTATATCTGGGTGATTGCGATGCTCTGCACGGCGCTATCTTCCTTTGGAATCCGCGCATATGCGGTCATTGGTCCCTTTAGCCCGATTCACTTGCTGTCATGTCTGGCAATTTGGTCGATTTGGGTGGGGATGCGCTACATTTATCAGGGAAATATTCGCGCCCACCGCAAAACTTTTCAAAGTCTTTATTGGAATGGTGTCCTTGTGGCGGCTTTGTTCAATTTCTTGCCCGGACGCATCGTAAACCGCTTGTTTTTCAACGATGCGCGCGAAATTGGCTGGGTTGTGATCGGCGCTGGAGGGGCATTTTTGGTGGGCCGTATCCTCGTGTCACGACAGTTGTTTGCACGACTGACATGATTTCTTCATTTTTGCTCTTGAGGTGGGTGCGTGGTTGGTCTAGAGACCCCGCACCAAGCCTAGACAGTGCGGTCGTGGCGGAATTGGTAGACGCGCAGCGTTGAGGTCGCTGTGGGGTAACTCCCGTGGAAGTTCGAGTCTTCTCGACCGCACCAACTACTCTCCTGAGATTGTTGATTACATTAAGTAAGCGCCCCTTAAACGGGTGCGTTTTCTGCCGTTACACCGTTCAGCGTTTGTGCGGAGTAACCAATGGCGATTTACACCAAAGTAGGTTTTGGTACCTCGGATTTGATTGGATTTGCGGGGAGCACTTCCACCGTCGGGTCAACAATCCATTTGGACCCGAACTGGTCTGCATCGACCGATGGTTACAACTTCTCCGTCGACGACGCCGATTTGCTGTTGTTGATCGAAACCTCAGATACGCTTTTTGGTGGTGACCGTAATAACGACGAAGTTGGTGACGACGGCTACAAGCAAACACTTACGCTTCGCGATCCTTCGGGGAATGTTGTTGCTAGCGGCAGATCCTACCTAGAAGATGTCTATGTGTTTCGGGCGCCCGATGGCTCCGAAGTTCGGCTTTACACGGTAGAGGTTGGAGGCGTTTGGGTCGGCACTCTTGCTGACAAGCAAATGACGCCAGGTGTGACCTATGAACTGGTCTCGTCCTCCAATACCGACGGTGTCAGCTACAGTACGCTCGTTAGTCAAACCTACGAGTCATCGCAGTTTAACACCATGGTTGGCTCCAACACTTATGGTGACACGCTGTACGGCGGGATCGGCAGTGACACGATCATTGCACAAGGCGGCGATGATACTATTGACGGCGGGTCGGGCGACGATACCATTTATTACGGGGCAGGGAATGACCTCGTTTATGGTGGTGATGGCAACGACGTTATTGACGATGTCAGTGGCACCCAACTGAGCGGTGCCGATACCGTTTATGGTGGTGCAGGGAACGATACAGCTTGGCTCGGTCAAGATGGTGATACGTTCTATGGCGGAACTGGAAACGACACCGTTTACGGCGAAAGCGGGAATGACACGCTTTACGGTGAGGTCGGCGACGACTGGCTTCAAGGCGATGATGGTGATGACATCCTTGCCGGTGGTGATGGAAACGATGTTTTGTTCGGTGGGACGGGTAATGACGTTTTCGTCGTTTCGTCTGGTTTGGATTACGTTGGGGACTTTGACCTCGGCGATAGTGACCTGAATGGGCGCACCAACGATCAGCTTGATGTTAGCAATCTAACGAACGGAAACGGCGACCCGATCCGAACGGTTGATGTAACGGTCGTTGACGACGGATCTGGGAATGCAAAACTCATGTTCCCGAATGGGGAGCAGCTGATCCTATGGGGCATTGCGCCAACTCTCGTCGATACTGGACCCGAGCTGTTCAAGATCGGCATCCCATGTTTCACTGCAGGCACAATGATCTTGACGCCGAAAGGCGAGGTGCCTGTCGAGAACCTCCGCGTTGGTGATATCGTCGTGACCCGAGATAACGGCCCACAGCCGATTGTGTGGTGTGGATCGCGGCATTTGTCATCGGATGAATTAGACGCGTCGCCAGACCTGAGGCCCATCCGACTTGATGCGTCGATATTGGGCGGCGACCGTGGACTACTCGTGTCTCCCCAACATGGAGTATTCACGAAGATCGATGAACGCGGTGGTTCCGATACACTTGTGCGGGCAAAGCACCTCGCTCGGCTCAAGGGCGGGAAGGTTCGGGTGGCTAAGGGTGTGAAAAAGGTGACCTACGTGCATCTCATGTTCGAGAAACACCAGATCATCTACGGCAACGGAATTGCGTCGGAGAGCTTCTATCCTGGACCTTGGGGATTAACCGCGCTTGAGCGTGAGTCGGTGTTTGAGGTGCTACGTTTGTTCCCAGAATTAGGTCGACTCGGAGCCGAAACGGGCTACGGGCAAACTGCGCGACCAGTAGCGAAGTTCCGCGACCTTCCAGAATCTATTAGCGACATGGCTTTGTCGCATCTATGAAGGACAGTCGCTTGACGTTAGGCAAGCTAGAACGAATTTTTCCTGAAGAGCCCCGAAACCAAAGTTTATTTGACTGATGTTTGCGCAAACTAAAGTCATTTGTCGGGAATTTAGGAATGTGATGGGTAAAAACAACCTAACTGGTTGCAATATGGAAAGTGGACGGGAATAGTTCTCCTTACAAACGGGCGGGCAAACCGCTGTAGATATCAGGGAGTGCCGTTTTGGCTTCAAGCGCAACGGACAGCGCGTTCGTAGAATTCGAACGCGTGCAGAAAAGTTATGATGGCGAGACGCTCGTCGTTAAAGATCTCAACCTGAGCATGCCGAAAGGCGAGTTCCTTACCATGCTTGGACCGTCAGGGTCTGGTAAGACCACGTGTCTTATGATGTTGGCAGGGTTTGAAACCGCAACTCACGGTGACATCCGTATCGGCGGCGTCTCGATCAACAATATCCCTCCGCATAAACGTGGTATCGGGATGGTGTTCCAGAACTACGCGCTCTTCCCCCACATGACGGTTGCTGAAAACCTCGCTTTCCCGCTTGAGGTTCGCAAAATCGGCAAGTCGGAGCGTGAAGAGAAAGTGCAGCGCGCGCTCGATATGGTTCAGATGGGCCGTTTTGGTGGCCGTCGTCCGGCCCAGCTCTCGGGTGGTCAGCAGCAGCGTATCGCACTTGCACGTGCTCTCGTGTTCCAGCCGGAACTGGTTCTCATGGACGAACCGCTTGGCGCGTTGGATAAACAGCTCCGCGAACACATGCAGTTCGAAATCACGCGCCTTGCGCACGAACTGGGGATTACGACCGTTTACGTGACCCACGACCAAACCGAAGCGCTGACCATGTCTGACCGCGTTGCCGTGTTCGACGATGGCCGTATTCAGCAGCTTGCGCCGCCGGACCAACTCTATGAATCGCCACAGAACAGCTTTGTTGCGCAATTCATTGGTGAAAATAACACGCTTACTGGCGTCGTTAAGGAAATCGGCAACGGCAAGTGCCTCGTCCAGCTGGATGGCGGCGATTTGATCGACGCAAAGCCAGTTAACGTGAAAAATGTCGGCGATCGCACCAAGGTGTCGATCCGCCCAGAGCGTGTCGAAATCAACAAGGACCGTCTGTCCCCAGATGCCCATACCCTCAAAGCTGAGGTTTTGGAGTTTATCTACATGGGCGACATCTTCCGCACACGCTTGCGCGTTGCTGGTCATGATGATTTCGTTATCAAAACACGTAACGCACCTGATCAGGTGCGTTTGCAGCCCGGCGCGATGATCGACATCGGCTGGTTGCCAGAGGATTGTCACGCACTCGACGCTTGAGTTCGTGATTAATGAATGCGGGAGGCCCCACCCGGGCGGGCCCCTGCAAAATCAAATCACCGGGAAACCACGGGAGAATAGTATGAAACTTACTAAAACACTTCTTGCTACTTCGGCTCTTACCGTTGCTGCTGGCGCTGCATTCGCAGACGCACACATGGCTTCGGATATGACCCTTGTTAGCTGGGGCGGCGCTTACCAAGCATCGCAGACCAAAGCTTACTCGGAGCCCTATATGGCTGCGAACTCTGGCGTAAACATCGTTTGGGACGAATCCTCGGCTGAAGCCGTGGCGAAACTTCGTGCGATGAACGAGTCGGGCAACATCACTTGGGACCTCGTTGACGTAGAAGCTGCTGACGCTATCCGTCTTTGCGACGAAGGTCTGGCGATGGAAATCGACCACGACGCCATGCTCGCTGCTGGCAACGACGGTTCCACCGCGTCCGAAGACTTCGGCGACTCGATCATCTCTGACTGCTTCATCCCGCAGATCGTGTTCTCGACCACTGTTGGCTACCGCGCAGACATGGTTGGCGACAACGCACCAGACTCGATCTGTGCGATCTTCGACACCGAAACCTACCCGGGCAAGCGCGCACTGAACAAGCGCCCGCTGGCAAACATGGAATGGGCTCTGCTCTGTGACGGCGTTGCAAAAGACGACATCTATGACGTTCTCGCAACTCCGGAAGGTCAGGACCAAGCGTTCGCAAAACTCGACACCATCAAAAACGACGTGATCTGGTGGTCGGCTGCTGCTGAAACTCCGCAGCTCCTCGCTGACGGCGAAATCGTAATGGGTTCGACCTACAACGGTCGTCTGTTCTCTGCGATCGCAGAACAGGGCCAGCCGATCGGCATGCTCTGGGACGCTCAGATGCTCGACTTCGACGGTTGGGTAATCCCAGCTGGTCTGCCGGAAGATCGTCTGGCACGCGTTCTGGACTTCGTATCATACGCAACCGACACCCAGCGTCTGGCTGATCAGGCTGCATACATCTCCTACGGTCCGGCTCGTGCATCGTCCGCTCCGCTCGTAGGTAACCACGCTGAGTTGGGTATTCCTATGGCTCCGCACATGCCGACCGATCCGAACAACTCCAAGAACGTCTTTGTCACCCAGTACGACTTCTGGGCTGACTACCGTGACGATCTGGACGCTAAGTTCCAAGCCTGGCTCGCCCAGTAATCGGACCTAGTTTGGCCCTGCTGTCAGGGCCAGACAAAAAAATGCCACGGCCCCAATCGCGGGCCGTGGCCACTCGGGACGGGACCATTTTATGACTGACGCGACCACCGACGCCGGTAAGCTGACGACAGCTGACGGCCAGAGCCTCAAAAAAAGTTTGCACAAAGCACTGCGCCGCCAAAAGGTACGGGCGTTGATGCTTATTGCACCGCTACTTCTCTTTATTCTGTTGAGCTTCATCGCTCCCATCTTCGACATGCTTTTGCGGTCTGTTGAGAACGATATCGTGCCGGATACGATCCCGCGCACAATCGTTGCACTTGAGGATTGGGATGCAACTTCGGACGAAGCGCCGGGCGAAGACGTCTTTGCCGCGTTCTACACCGACTTTGCGATTGCCGAGGAATACAAGAGCCACACTCGTCTGGGTTCGCGCCTGAACTATGAACTGACTGGTATCTCGTCGCTGTTCCGTTCTACTGGCCGCAAGGTTGTTAAGTTTGAAACGGAGTCCTACACCGAACAATTCACCGCGGCCGACGCTGCATATGCTGATCCTGCACATTGGGCTGCATGGATGGCGGATGATGCGGTGCGCGCGGCACTCCCGCAGACGGCCGACGCTTATGACGCGTGGTCTAAGATTGTTGTCGATTTGAACAACGATGTTCCGTCCGAAGAAGTCCCTGCAGATTTCGTTTATACTGGTCTTTACAATGACTTGATGGATGGATCTTCGGTTGCGTCTATGCCGTCGGTCGACGTGACTGCATGGGAGCCTGTGTCCCTTCGTGAGCAGTTCATCGACGCGAATGACGGCTGGGCCGATCCCGCGGTTTGGTCGACGATCAAAACCTATGGCGGTGACTACACCAGCGGTTACTTCCTAAACTCGGTCGATATGCAGCTGTCTGGCGAAGGTGTAACGCAGCGCCCTGAAGACGAGCGTATCTATATCACACTGTTCGTCCGCACGATCATCCTGTCGATCGTCATCACTGGCTCGTGCATCCTGCTCGGCTACCCGATCGCATTCCTTCTGGCAAACCTGCCACTGCGGAGCGCGAACGTCCTGATGATCCTTGTTCTGCTGCCATTCTGGACCTCGCTTCTGGTGCGGACCTCGGCTTGGAAGGTTCTGCTGCAGAACCAAGGCGTGATCAACGATATCCTCGTTTGGCTTCACATTATTGCAGACGACAACCGTCTTGAGCTGATCAACAACGCAACAGGCACCATCATTGCGATGACCCACATCCTGTTGCCGTTCATGATCCTGCCGCTCTATTCGGTGATGAAAACGATCAGCCCGTCCTATGTTCGCGCTGCCAAATCGATGGGTGCGAATGACTGGACTGCCTTCTGGCGCGTCTACTTCCCGAACTCGGTTCCGGGTATTGGCGCTGGTTCGATCCTCGTGTTCATCCTGTCCATCGGCTACTATATCACCCCCGAGCTGGTTGGCGGCACCAAAGGTGTCTTCATCTCGAACCGGATCGCATACCACATCTCCAGCTCTTTGAACTGGGGTCTGGCAGCGGCTCTTGGCTCTATCCTGCTCATCCTCGTGCTTGCGCTCTACTGGCTCTACGACCGTATCGTTGGCATTGATAACGTGAAACTCGGAGGCTGATCACAATGGCACTTCCCGCATATGCAAGCACCGCTCAACGGGTGTGGCACTACAGCTACCGGACGATTTGTGGACTGATCTTTTTCTTCCTGATCGCACCGATCCTCGTGATCATCCCGCTGTCTTTCAACGCGCAGGACTTCTTTACGTTCACGCCTGAAATGCTGCGCCTTGATCCGGCTGGGTATTCGTTGAAGCACTACAACGACTTCTTCAGCAACTCCGACTGGCAGTTGGCGCTTAAGAACTCTCTGCAGATCGCACCGATTGCGACCCTCGTGTCTGTAAGCCTCGGCACGCTAGCTGCTATCGGTCTGTCGCAGAGCCACGTTCCGGGTCGTCGGGCGATTATGGCGGTGATGATTTCGCCAATGATCGTTCCGCTTATCATCTCGGCGACGGGCATGTATTTCTTCTACTCTAACCCTTACATCCCTGTTCCGTTCTACGGCAAAGTTTACCTGCCGTTTACTCTGACAGGCACACGGGCTGGTGTTATCCTTGCTCACGCGGCTCTGGGTATCCCGTTCGTTATCATCACTGTGACTGCGACGCTGGTGGGCTTTGACCGCTCGCTGACCCGCGCCTCTGCGATGATGGGTGCGAACCCCGTGACCACGTTCTTCCGTGTTCAGATGCCGCTCATCTTGCCGGGCGTGATCTCTGGCGCGTTGTTCGCCTTCATCACCTCCTTCGACGAAGTGGTGGTTGTGCTCTTCGTGGGTTCAGCTCAGCAAAAGACGCTGCCGTGGCAGATGTTCATCGGCCTGCGCGAGCAGATCAGCCCGACGATCCTTGCTGTTGCTACGATCCTTGTGGTGCTGTCGATCATGCTGCTGACCACGCTGGAACTGTTGCGTCGTCGATCCGAACGCCTGCGCGGTATGTCACCAGGCTAAGGTTTCGCGGAATTGAATTGAATAGGGCGGCCGCTTGGCCGCCTTTTTTTTATGGGAGAAGGACTAGCCAGAACGAGGCCGTCAGTATCGACACCGCCGTTCCCAGAAGAACCGCTGATGCAGCCACCCGCCGCGCTTGGCCATACATGTTGGCAAAGAGAAAAGCGTTGACCCCGGGTGCCATCGCAGAGGTCACGACGGCAGAGCGGAATGACGAAAGCGGCAGCCCCAGCATCTTGCCCATGCCCCAAACGACGAGAGGGTGCACGATAAGCGACACGGTGATGATAAAGCCCACTGTGGGAAGGTCGCCGTCTGGACGATAGCGGAACAAGATGCCGCCCAAACCAAACAGAGCCGTCGGAAGCGCCGCGCGAACCATGAGGTCGATTGCTTCGGTCAGGGCAGACGGGAGCGTAAAGCCAGACAGGTTCACGATCACACCGCAAATGATCCCGATAATCAGCATGTTGCGGAACATCGCGCGGAGCACCTTTGCGGGGAGTTGCGCGATAGACCCGCCGCGATTTTTGACGATCTCCATCGCAGTAATGCCAACGGCGTAGCAGAACGGAGAGTGGATCGCGATAATCGCAAAGTTAGCCGATAGGGCATCGACCCCATAAGCACGCTCTGTGATCGGCAGGCCCAGCAGGAGCGAGTTCGAAAACAGACCGACGAAACCAATCGCAATGGCTTCTTCCCATGTGCGGTGGAAAATGAACCGCGCACCGAGGATACCCACGCCAAAACCCGTCAGCGCCCCCACATAGAACGACGCCCAGAGCGCGGCATCAAACGACCCTGCTAGGTCAAGGTTCATCATCGACCTGAACAACAGCATGGGGATGGCAAACCCTTGGGCAAAGGTCATGAGCGCGTCCACGGCCTCGGCCTTGAACCAACCGCGCCACGCGGCGCCATAGCCAAAGGCAATGACGATAAAGACAGGTAAAACCACCTGTATCAAAGCAGACATGAGGAAGCCTTCCGAGACGGAAAAGTTAGATGTCGAACGACAATGTCATGCCGTCATAAGCGGGCATGATATGCTCTGGCGTTTCAGCAGCAACCGTTTCGTAATCAAGGTCGACATGCATGTTCGTCAAAACGGCCTGTTTGGGCGCGACCCGTTCAATCCACTGGAGCGTTTGTTCCAGATGGGAATGGGTCGGGTGAGGCGTGCGACGCAGAGCGTCAACAATCCAGCAGTCGAGGTCATTCAGATGGTCCCAAGCCTCGTCATAGAGGTAGGCAACATCGGGCAGATAGGCGACGCCGTTGATCCGAAAACCCAGCGCGTCGATAGAGCCGTGGTTGACCCTGAACGGGGTCAGCGTGACATCACCGCCCGCGCCCGAAACTGTCACGGGGCCATCGATCATGTTTAACTCACAGATCGGCGGGTAGGGCGATCCTTTGGGCTGAACAAAGGCGTAGCCAAAACGCGACAGAAGGCTCTCTGACGTGTCGCCATCGGCCCAGACCTGCAACCTCTTGCCCGTGTTGAAGACGATCTGGCGCACGTCATCGAGGCCATGCATGTGGTCGGCGTGCGCATGGGTAAAGACCACGCCGTCAAGCTCTCCAACACCCGCATCGACAAGCTGGTCTTTCATATCGGGGCCAGTGTCGATCAACACGCGGGTCGCATTGTCGCCGTCCCAGCGGGTGACAATGATCGAACAGCGACGGCGGCGGTTCTTGGGATTGGTGGGGTCACAATCGCCCCAGATGCCGCCAATGCGCGGCACACCGCCAGACGATCCACAGCCGAGAATTGTAACCTCAAGCCGAGCCATCAGAGTTTCGCCTTTGTGAACAGGCGATCAAAGTTCGCGGTCGTCGCTTGGGCGAAGTCCTCATAGGAAACGCCGAACACGTCCGCGCCGACTTGCGCCGTGTGGATCGTATAACCTGGTTCGTTGCGTTTGCCGCGGAATGGTTTCGGCGCGAGGTAAGGGCTGTCCGTTTCCACCAAAATTCGATCGAGCGGGGCGGATGCAAAGATGTCCCTGACCTCTTGGGATTTGGGGAAGGTCGCGATGCCAGACATCGAGAGATAGAACCCCATATCCAGCGCAGCGCGGGCCAGTTCTGGACCAGAGCTAAAGCAATGCATAACGCAGGTGTAGGCGCCGTTATCCATACCTTCACGCAGGATTTGCGCCATATCCTTGTCTGCATTGCGGGCGTGGATGATCAGCGGCAAACCTGTTTCGCGGGCGGCGTCAATGTGGATGCGTAGCGACTGTTTTTGTAGTTCTGCACTGTCGGGCGTGTAGTGGTAGTCCAGACCTGTTTCGCCAATACCGACCATCTTTGGATGTGAAGCATAGCCAACCAGTTGATCGACCGTGACGAGAGGCTGTGCCTCAACGCTCATCGGGTGAATACCCACGGCATAAAAGACCTCGGGATGGGCCTCTGCAATGGCGCGCACCTTGGGTTCGTTGTGCAGTTTTGTGCAGATCGTCACCATGCGTGTCACGCCAGCCTCAATCGCGCGGGCGATCGCGTCATCGCGTTCCTCGTCGAAATCGGGGAAGTCGAGGTGGCAGTGGCTATCAACGATTTGGGCTTTGGGGGACATATCTGCCTCAGTCTGCGGCCACGGAGCGGGCCGTTTCTTCGATCCTGAAAACCATATCAAGGATGAGCGCGGCAGGGTCAAGGTTCACCGCCCGACCGCGGCGCACCTTGAGCGACAGTTCCTGCTGTAGTTCCGCCCATCGACGCGCAGCAAGGTCATGCGGCGCGATCCGTGCCAAGAGGCGTGCTTCGCCCATCGCTCCTTGGGTGCTGGGTTCACCGACGAGGCCTGTCCGCGCCGCACGGGCAAGGAAGAGATCGATCAAGTCGAGCGCCATCGGGAACCGCGCCTCGGCCCCTTTACCGGCGCAGCTTTCCGCGAGCTTTAATGCGGCAGCGCGATCAACGTTCGGCAGTTTGTCGAACATATGCACCAGATCGTGATACATCTGCAGCCCGTCGTGGTTCATCAAACGGATCGCTTCGCCAACAGAGCCGCCTGACAAGGTGGCGAGCGCTTCTGTTTCGTCCACGTGAACGTCGGCCTGAGCCAAGGCTTGCGCGACGTCGGCAGGGGACAAGGGCTTGCACCGCAGTTCCCGGCAACGCGACCGAATTGTCGGCAACAGCCGCGAAGGCTGGTGGGCGAGCAGCAGGAGCGTTGTGCGTGCTGGCGGCTCTTCGAGTTCTTTGAGGATCGAGTTTGCAGCCGTGACGTTCATCTCATCGGCCACGTCCACGATCACCACGCGGCGACCCCCGTCAGCGGCGGACATGTGAAAGAACTTTTTCAGATCCCGCACGGGGTCAGCGGTGATTTCAGTGCGCAACTTGCCTGTCTTTTCATCCACTGGACGCCGCACGATCGAAAGCCGCGGATGGCTGCCTGCACGGATCAGCGCCATGTCAGGATGATCGGAACTGATCGACAGCGATGTCGGGGCAGGGGGCGCGTCACCAAAGAGGCCACCGTCGGCGGGTTGTTCGGTGAGCAAAAACGCAGCGATTTTGTAGGCGAGGGTCGCTTTGCCGATGCCTTTGGGCCCTGTGATCAGCCACCCCGAATGGAGGCGACCAGAGTTATAGGCTTCTAGGAACGCGGCTTCTGCTTGCTCTTGACCGAACAGGGTTTCGGTTTCACGCGGGTGGGGTGCACCCTCGATCCGATCTGGTTCGGGGAGGTCATCGCTCATGCGCGATCCTCAAAAATGGCGAGGACTTCTGCAGCGACTTCATCTGCTGTGCGATTGCCTTCGACTACGACACAGCGGTCAGAGTGCGCACGTGCAATCGAAAGGAACCCGTGACGAACGGTTTCTTGGAACGAGAGGCCGAAATCCTCAAAACGGGCCTCTGCATCGGGGCGAGCCAATCCGCGAGCCAATGCAATTGCAGGATCCATATCGATGATAAAGGTGAGGTCAGGCTCTTGGCCGATCATCAAATCGTGCAGCTGATCGACTTTCGCCCGCAGATCGCCACGGGTCGCGCCCTGATAAATACGGGTGCTGTCCGCGAAGCGGTCACAGACAACAATCTTTCCCGCCTCAAGTGCGGGGCGAATGGTCTTTTCCAAATGATCACGGCGAGCCGCAGTGAACAGCAAGATTTCCGTTTCAGGGGACCAGCGATCGGTGTCGCCTGTCAGGATAAGCTGACGGATTTCTTCGGCGCCGACGCTGCCGCCAGGTTCACGCGTGTGGATCACATCGTGGCCCTTGGCACGCAGCCGTTCAGCCAACATCTTGGCCTGAGTAGATTTGCCGGACCCGTCGATCCCTTCAAAGGTAATGAGTTGTCCGCGGGTCATTATCGCCTCAGGCATTTTCGTCTGTTGTTGCCGTATCGGCGTTGCTCATGACTTTGTCCAACAGAACCATCACGGCGGTGCGCATACGGATCGCAAATCCACCGACAGGAATGTCAGCTTCAGCGACGAGCGGGATGCGACGCTCTGGAAGATCATCAAAGCGAATGATTAACTCGCCCAAGGCTTGGCCAGCGGCAATCGGCGCCTCAATCGGGGCGTTGAAAACAACTTCACCGTCGATGCTATCCCCGCTCAGGATTGGCACAAGCATAGACACGTCCTCGGCAACGGTAAGTCCGACAGTCGGGGCTTGCCCCATCCATACGCTGGCTTCTGCGACGCGGGTGCCTGTTTCGATCACATTTTTCTCGGCAAATTGACGAAAGGACCAGTTCAGGATGCGCTGCCCCTCTTCGGCGCGAGCGGCTGCACTGTCGAGCCCAGTGACCACGAAAACAACGCGACGGTCACCCTGTTTTGCAGAACCAACGAGGCCATAGCCTGCTTCTTGGGTGTGGCCAGTTTTCATCCCATCGGCACCAAGGCCAAGGCCAAGGATCGGGTTGCGGTTCTGGCTGTTCGACGGAACGCGACCGTCAAAGAGGAACTCTTCCTCTGCGAAAATCGGGTAGTATGTTGGGAAATCGGTGATCAGGCGTTGAGCGAGGATACCAAGATCGCGCACAGACATACGCTGGTTCGGGTCAGGCCAGCCGTTCGAGTTGGCGAAGGTGGAATGCATCATTCCCAGATCTTGGGCGCGCGAAGTCATCATGCGGGCAAAGCCAGCTTCGGTACCATCGGGCGACAGGTTTTCCGCCAGAACTGCGCTCGCGTCGTTGCCCGACAGGACAATCACGCCGCGGATCAGATCTTCGACGCGGACACGTTCACCGCTGCGCAGGAACATCGACGACCCTTGGTAGCTCATCGCGTGTTCAGACACGAGCAGTTCGTCGTCGGGCGACAGTCGTCCGTCTGCTATGGCCTCAAACGCGAGGTAAAGTGTCATCAGCTTCGACATTGACGCCGGAGGCAGTGGCGTATCCGCATTCTTTTCCAATAGGACCGTGCCTGTCGTCATGTCATAGACATAGGCGGCGCGGGCATTGGTTTCGAACGATTGCGCGGCGGCAAACGTTGCGGTCAGGGCCAGAAGGCATGCTGTCAAAAGGCGGATGATCATCTTAAAGCAATCCGTTTCGTTTAATTGGTCACAGCGTAGGCGTCAGCGTATCCAAGGCCTTTTACGCGCGAAAGAAGATCAGAACGTTCAGCCGAGCTTTGCGCAGGGCCAACAACGACCCGCCAGAATGGGCGGCCTTGGCTTTCTTGGGCAAGAATGGTCGTAGTGATGCCATTCCCATTCAAAATCTCAGCCGTGCGGTCCGCGTTCGATTGGATCGAGAAGATACCGATCTGAATATAGGGTTTCGTCAGGGCCGATGTCGCGACCGCTGCTTGCGGCGCAGGAGCGGCTGTCGCCACTTGTTCCGCTTCAGCCGCAGAGATCGCCGCCTCAGCATTCGCAATCGGGTCGAGCGACGTGGTCTGAACCGCTTCGCCCGCAATCGCCGTTTCATCGAAGTTCGAAATTGGGGCAGGGGCCTCAACTGGGGCTTCTTCGCGGCGAAGCGCGGTCACTTGCAGTGACGCAGGTGCGCCAGCCAGCATACCCAATGCCGCAGCCGTGTCAGAGGACACTTGCAACGCAGGACCAGGCTGTTCGCGTTCACGGCGGAACAGGGCGCCAATCACGAATTTTCCGTTTTCTGTGTTGCGAATAATCACGCGCTCTGGGTCAACGACATCAGGATGCGCCACCCAGACACCGCCCAGCGACGGACGCCCGTCCCATAGGCCGTTATCGGTGACTTGGAACACTTCGGGGGCTTCAACGTCGCGCTCTACCAGCTGCACGCTTGGGCTTGCTTGCTCGGTCGAGGCCGCGCCGCCCAACTGTGGGAATTGGAATTGGCCGTCGCTGTCACAGCCTGTCAGAACGGTCGTTGCAAGAAGGCCTGCCACAACCCACGATATTTTGCCCGACATTATGTTGCCCCTATCATTATGCGGAGTTGCCGCTGCACCTGTTTTAGTGCGTTCTGCTCTCGTCGCGAACACCATAGCGTTGCGCCACCACGTTTTAAAGCCTTCAGCGCCAAAGGTCGGCGGTTTTCCGAACATTGGTTTTTAGCTTCCAGAATCAAAAGCATGCCGTTAGTCACCGCAGGCGCAGGAAGTGTGGCCGAGTGGTTTAAGGCTCTAGTCTTGAAAACTAGCGTGCGGGGAACCGTACCGTGGGTTCGAATCCCACCGCTTCCGCCAACCACCCCCTAAATTCCAATCTCTGGCGGTTTTACGCTGTATTCTTACGGTTTTTCCGTGGGTTATGTTGGGCATTTCTGTTGAGAGACGCCCGTGGTCCGCCAACATGCCTGTTCTTCCGCAGAAGTCTCTGTTGGGCAAAGAGCACGGTGCGGTTTCTGGCGTTTACAGGGAATTAACAGGGAATTTTTCTGTTTTTGGTCGAAATACGAACCTTTCGGCGCCCTTTTATGCTTGTAACACTCTAGATTCATTGAAAATTTCTGCGATTTCCCTGTTATCAAATTATCAGGGAATTTAAATTTCAATATCAGGGTAATTTGGTTTTAATAACAGGGATTTAAACAGGTAAAGCAGGGAATATCAGGGAGCGTCGAGTTTGTAGCGTTTCCGTTGTTCCAACCAGCTGCGAGGAATGGCCGTGCTGGTCAGCTTTTCAAGCGTCAAATCAACTGGCTGACGTCCTTGTAGGATTGCGAGTTTAAGATCAGGCGACAGAAACGCGAGCTGGATACGCTTACGTATGTAGCTTTCGTTGCATCTTTGGGCCGCCGCAATTTCTGCAATCATGGTTCCCATCTTAAGTTGCTCAATCCATCCTTCCGCCTTTGATAAAGCCGACAACAAAGTTTGGTCAGGCTTAGATTGAAGTTCCCCCGCGATAAGTTTTGCTTCGACCCCTCGTTTGCGAAGGGTAAGTGGAGCAGTGAAGCTGGTGAGATGTGTCGAGAGCCGATTTTTTTCTATGTTCAGTGCCGCGCTGAGGTGATGCGCGGAGAGTTTTAAATCAAGCTTGCCTTTGCTGAATGTAGCTCTCTCTAGGAGCTTTGTTATGAGGTGCTCTTTTCGATTAGTTAATTTATTTACAATGTTTTCTGAGGTGACTTTAATCTTGTCGATCTCCTCTGAATTTTGATTTATTAGGGTGAAGTTGTCTGCAGTTGAGGCAATGTGGTTTGCTACTGCCGATGTAATACAATGCTCGAGTTGGTCTGCAGGGATACGCCATGCAGATGGGTCTTTACCCCCTGAGATGAGCCGGTTTGAGACGTAGTACCGGTGGTATGTCCCTTTACTCTTCGTGTGACTGGGTGTGAGCCGATCTCCGGTCTCATCGAAGAGCTTGCCCTTCAGGATACCATGTGTGGGAAGCTTAGAGGCATTCAGGTGTGGCCCTCGTCCCCGAGTCTTTGCACTGACCTCTTGAAGTTTGGCTTGGACCTCCTCCCAGATCTCAGCAGAGACGATGGCCTCGTGCTGGCCTCGGTAGGTTTTGTCTTTATGTCGGATGTCTCCCTTGTAAATCGGATTGGTTAGCATGTGGTGGATCTGTCCGCGAGACAGTGGCGCTCCTCCTGTCTGCCGCCCCGTCTTATCTTGCCTCTGCTTTGATCGTATTCCCTGACGCTTGGCCTGCTCTTCTACCAGCCTGAGGTTGCCGTGGGTCAGGTAGAGATCAAAGAGCGTTCGGACGTCTTTGGCTTCGGCCTCATTGATGACCAAGCTGCGGATCAATTTGTCTGGGTGAGGGTCGTACCCCAAGGGTGCAAGCCCACCCATCCAGAGGCCCTTCTTCTTGGAGGCGGCGATCTTGTCTCTAATGCGCTCTGCAGTGACCTCACGTTCGAATTGCGCAAAAGAGAGCAGGACATTCAAGGTCAACCGGCCCATCGATGTAGACGTATTGAAAGCCTGGGTCACGGAGACAAACGAACAACCCCTCTGTTCGAGGCGCTCTACAAGGCGCGCGAAGTCCGCAAGTGAGCGTGTCAGACGGTCGATCTTATAGATAACGACCATATCAATGAGACCGGCATCAATGTCACTCAGGAGCCGCTGTAACCCAGGGCGCTCCATCGTGCCTCCTGAGATACCACCATCATCATATCGCTGACTGAGGAGTTGCCATCCTTCGTGCTTTTGAGACGCGATGTAAGAGGTGCAGGCATCGTATTGAGCATCAAGTGAGTTGAACTCTTGCTCGAGCCCCTCCTCGGAGGATTTGCGCGTGTAGATCGCGCAGCGGGTCTTTGGTTTGCCCTCACTCATCTAGAGACCGAAGAACCGTGGACCAGACCAGCGGGTAGCGGTTATGGCGCGTGCTATGGCAGACAATGAGCGATGGGTTTGGCCTTGCCAAACAAACCCTGCCTCCGTGACTTCAACGATATGACTGACCCCATTCCAATCTCGGATTAGCCGCCCACCAGGCTTTAGGGCTCCTCGTTCGCGATTGGTTGATCGGGGCCCCTCCTGTCCTGCAGTCTTGATCCGCTTCAGGGCGCCTGGCTTGAGGTCCCCAAATTCCCGCGCCTGAAGTTCATAGGCTAGGATGCTGCGCATAAATCCTTGGCTCATCTTCTTAGGTGGTGGTGTTCCAATCACCTCCACCCATGCTTCAGTCAGCCCCTCGCGTCCAAGCGGTTCCACGTCCGTCCATCGCATACCTGTGTCGCTCCCTAAATCGCGTCACGACACACTCACGCTCGTTCCGCTAAGGAAGTCCAGATGAGAATTTAAACACAAAATATAGTGTTATTACACGAAATTAGGTGGAGATGTGCCTGAGGCGCTTGACCACATCCTGCTGATTCTCGTAACTTCAAAATGCGTTCAGACCACCCGTTACTGCACCCTAGATCAGGACAGAACGGACAACGGGAAGAACGTCGAGATATCGCTTGTGGGGTCATCTTAAGAGGCCTCCGATATCCGCAACATCTGTAATTTTGTGGATGCCTGATCGCGCAGGTTCCTTCTTTTGCAGTTCGATAGCCGACCCGTGACTAGGCTGATTTTCACTTCACGGCGCAGCAATCTGCGCCGTGAGACCAGAAACTTTGCGCAACCTTCCTTGAAGGAGTGTCTAGCATGGATACACCGAATTCGCAGATTGAGTACGTTGCAGTTTCCCAGTTGAAACCTTGGGCGAAGAACGCACGTACTCATTCGAAGAAGCAAATTCGCCAAGTTGCGGATAGCATCGAGACCTTCGGCTTTACCAACCCAGTCCTGATCGATGCAGAATATCATATCCTCGCGGGACACGCGCGGGTCGAAGCTGCAAAGAGTATTGGCATAGAGCGGGTCCCTTGTGTTTGTTTGGATCATATGACGCCCGAACAGAAACGAGCCTATGTTCTGGCCGACAACAAATTGGCGTTAAATGCAGGCTGGGATGAAGTGATCTTAGCCGAGGAACTCGAAGCTCTCCTAGAGTTCAATCTCGACTTCGATGTTACGATCACGGGCTTTGAGATGCCTGAGATCGACAGTTTGCTGCTAGATCAGAACACGGAAATCACGAAGGACAACCCCCTTGATAAATTGCCGAAAAAAGCGCCTCGGAGGAGTAACCTTGGTGATTTATGGCAGTTGGGTAAGCATCGCCTCATCTGTGGCAGTGCCTTGGAGCGCGCGACTTTCGAGAGGCTCATGGGGGGGGAACGCGCCGCGATGGTGTTCACAGATCCACCCTACAATGTTCCGATTGATGGACATGTTGGAAACTCCGGTCAGATCAAACACCGCGAGTTTGTTATGGCATCCGGTGAGATGTCGGTGAGGGAATTCACCGAGTTTTTAAAATCGGCTTTCAACAACATGGTGTCTTTCAGTGTCGAAGGATCGATCCATTACGTCTGCATGGATTGGCGGCACATGGCTGAGATGTTGGAGGCGGGGCAGGAGGCTTATACTGAGCTCAAGAACCTTATTGTTTGGGTCAAGGACAATGGAGGTATGGGCAGCTTCTACCGATCACGTCATGAATTGGTTTTTGTCTTCAAGACAGGGACGGCTCGTCACCAAAACAACTTTGGGCTCGGAGAGCACGGCCGCTATCGCACCAATGTTTGGGAATACCGCGGTATCAATTCTTTGCACGCACAGCGTGGTGAAGAGCTCGCGATGCATCCAACGGTCAAGCCCGTCGAGATGATCGCTGACGCTATTCTGGATGTTTCGAGTAGGGGGGAGATTATTATCGATCCCTTCGGCGGCTCCGGATCCACGCTTATGGCCGCTGAGCAAACGGGGCGACGCGCCTATCTCGTTGAATTGGATCCCCTCTATTGCGACACAATCCTGGCGCGCTGGGAGGCTGCCACAAAACGACAAGCAGAGCAGGTCCTATGTGGCTGGTCTCGTGTTGAGGGGGCTTAGATGACTAAGCTCACCAAAAAGCAATTGAGCAATCGTCTCAAGCATAATGCTGCAAACTATGACGTGGGGTACGCGACACCACCCGCATCAGGGAAATTCCAAAAGGGCAAATCGGGCAATCCGAAGGGGCGTCCGAAGGGCGTTAAGAACAAACCTCGCCCTGCATATGATGAGCCATTTTATGACATCATATTCGAGGAAGCATATCGGGACGTGCCAATCAAAGAGGGTGATAAGATCTTAACGATCTCAACTGCAGCTGCGGTCATGCGTTCTATTGGTTTAAAAGCCATGAAAGGTGAACCGAGATCACAAAAGCTTTTTGCCGAAATCTTGCTCACTACAGAGGCAAAAAAACTAAAGGATCACGTCGAATATTTCGAGGCGCTTCTGGATTACAAGCGTGATGCAACTGCGGAACTTGAGCGGCGCGCAAAGCATGGACTAACGGATTTACCTCCCGTGCTGCCGCATCCGGATCATATCATCCTGAACATGCGAACTGGAGAGGCAAGAATACATGGTCCGGTTTCGGAAGAAGAGCTCAAAATGTTGGAGCGGGCAAAGCGGACGAGAGCTGTTCAAATAGACGAGCTACAGTGTCTGAATGACGCTTTGAAGTTGGCAATTGAAGAAGGTAATCAGGCTGCTGTCATTGATCTAAAAGAAATGATCCAGCGAGATCAGAGGCTATTCGAAACAGTCGATAAATTCGTGAAGCTGTTTGAACCTGCCTGAGCTAGTTGCTTTGGTTTCTAGCAGGTGCCGTAATAGCCTCCTGAATAGCGACAATATTCGAAGGCCAGGCCTATGCGTATCATCTCGGCAGCGATGTCTTTTCCATCTTCGAGGAAACACTGCCCAACAATGCGATTGTATCGATCTACATCTTTAATATGGCAGGACAGGGTCTGACTTTCGATGAGATCACTGAGCGCTTGAGTGGCAGCTCTCCCGCCAGCCTCATCTGTCTCGGGGGCATCTAATCCCCAAATGCGGATAGCGGGTCCTGAGCCTAGACAGGGTCAGAGTTTCGTTTCCGCCACTGCAATGGCGACATGCCAAAGGCCATTTTGAAACGGTTCGATAAGTGACCTTGGTTCGCGAAACCAGTCATTGCGGTTATTTCGCTCATGGGAAGCAACGTCGACGCGAGCAAATATTTAGCGGTTTCGAGGCGGATCATGCGGTATTCGTCCATAACGCTGCGTCCAATATGTTCGTGGAAAAGACGTTGGAGGTGTCGCACGGACAAGCCCGCGAGCTGCGCCAATTGTTCTTGGTCCAACGGGTCCGCAATATGGGTTTCCATATAGCCTATAGCGGCCTCAACTGTTTGCGGAAGTTGGCCGTATCGCGCTGGAATTGTCGCAATTTGGGGGGCATCAGCGCTCCGGATTTCGGTTTGAATAAACCAGTTGGAAATCTTCTGAGCAAACGCAATTCCGTGGTCCCCTGCGATAATCGCGTGCATCATATCGAGAGGGGCAGAGCCACCAGCGCAAGTGTATCGGTTGCGGTCGATGACGAACAATCGCCGTTCGAGCAACCACGGCCCTGTAATGATCTCAAAATCATCGTAGTGATGCCAGTGCACAGTGAAGCGATGCCGATTGAGGAGGCCTGCACGCGCGAGCACCACGGAGCCGCCCGATATACCGCCAAGTGCAACTCCAGAGGCATCGAGGCGACGCAGCCATGAAAACAGGGTTTGGTTTTGAAAATGTCGCGGGTCGCCGCCAGCAACGATGAAAACCAGATCAAAGTTTGGGTCTACGCTGTCGAAGGGTTGGGTTGAGAACCGTGACCCAAGCGACGATGTGGCGCTGTCACCTGCCAGCGAAAGAAGGGAAATGTCGTAGAGCGGTGTGGTCGAGAATTGGTTGGCCGCTCGCAAAGGTTCGAGTGCCGATGCCGTTGACATCAGCGCAAATCCGTCGAGCAAAACAAAAGCGATCCGTTTCATAGGCATGAGCGATTTGTCCTATTTATGTAAATAAATGTCAAATTTATAAAAGGAACTTTCCCTTCAGCTGCTTAGAAAGAGATGAAGCACGAAGGAGCGTCGGATGCGGTATTCCGGTTTTCGGGTCATAAAAGAGGCCTTGTTGGGCCAAAAAGGGTGGCGTCCTCTTTGGAGGGACCCAGAGCCTCAGCCTCGGTATGACTATGTCATCGTTGGTGGCGGCGGGCATGGCCTCGCGACAGCCTATTACCTTGCGAAGACCTTCCAGAAATCTCGGATCGCCGTCCTAGAAAAGGGTTGGCTTGGGTCGGGGAATATCGGGCGGAACACCACGATTATTCGCTCCAACTACCTCTTGCCGGGTAACGAGCCCTTTTATGAGTTTTCCATGAAGCTTTGGGAGAACTTAGAGCAAGAAACGAATTTCAACTCGATGGTGTCGCAACGCGGGATCATCAATTTGATCCACACTGATGCTCAGCGGGATGCGTATCGTCGGCGCGGGAACGCCATGCTGTTTGCTGGCGCAGATGCGCAGCTTTTGTCGCCCAACGAGCTGCGCGAGATGGTTCCATTCCTGAACTACGACAATGCCCGTTTTCCGATCAAAGGTGGGCTATTCCAAAGGCGTGCGGGCACGGCGCGCCATGATGGTGTCGCATGGGGGTATGCGCGCGGCGCGGACATGCGTGGCGTTGATATCATACAGAACTGTGAAGTTACTGGGATGCGAATTGAGGGGGGTAAAGTCCTCGGTGTCGAAACATCGCGTGGCTATATCGCGGCTGGTAAAGTCGGCGTCGCGGTTGCTGGTAGCTCCAGTCGGGTGATGTCGATGGCGGGCATGAGGCTCCCTGTCGAGAGCCATGTCCTGCAAGCTTTTGTCTCAGAAGGGCTTAAGCCAGTTATCCCCGGTGTCATTACCTTTGGCGCGGGTCATTTCTACGTGAGCCAATCAGACAAAGGTGGCTTGGTCTTTGGGGGCGATATCGACGGGTATAATTCCTATGCGCAGCGCGGAAACCTACCTGTTGTAGAAGACGTGCTCGAGGGGGGGATGGCCCTGATGCCAATGATCGGACGCGCGCGCCTGTTGCGGAGCTGGGGTGGGATCATGGACATGTCGATGGACGGATCCCCGATCATTGATCGGACCTCGGTCGATGGGCTCTATTTCAACGGTGGTTGGTGCTACGGCGGCTTTAAAGCAACGCCTGCATCTGGGTTTGCCTTTGCCCATCTTCTCGCGACAGATCGTCCACATGAGACCGCAACCGCCTATCGCCTAGATCGATTTGCGCGCGGTTATCTGATTGATGAAAAGGGCGTTGGCGCCCAACCTAACCTTCATTGAGGCGCTAAGATGTTAATCCCTCACCCGCTCCTCGGTCTTCGTGATGCGCAAGAGTTTACCTACCTCGGTGATGCTTCGCTGTTGAACCGCCCAGATGCCTCGTCCCCAGATGCGGCGGTCGCGTTTTTTGACTATGTCTATCTGCGCGACAACCCAGCCGGCGTACACCGCGAACTGTGGTTTCATGAACAAGGGGACCGCTCTTGGCTCATTGTGACACGTAACACTCTGACGCACGAAATCCTGAACGCTGAACTGGCCTGCGAAAGCGCCGTTAAATCAGAGGTGCTGGCATGACCCGACTAACTGGTGGTGTTATTGATCATGAGACAGCGCTCCGTTTTACCTTTAACGGAAAGACGTATTCGGGACGCAAAGGGGACACGCTCGCCTCTGCGCTCCTTGCGAATGGTGTGCAACTGGTCGGGCGTAGTTTCAAATACCATCGTCCGCGGGGTGTTCTGAGTGCAGGTTCAGAAGAGCCAAACGCGCTTGTCACGCTACGTGGTGGCGCGCGCGAAGAACCTAATACGCGTGCGACTGTGACAGAACTATTCGACGGTCTTAGGGCGCGCAGTCAAAACCATGTGGGGCCATTGCACCGTGATTTCATGGCGGTAAATGACCTACTGTCGCCGTTATTTGCGTCGGGGTTTTACTATAAGACCTTCATGTGGCCGCGCGCGTTCTGGGAAAAGCTCTATGAGCCGTTGATCCGTCATGCGGCTGGCCTTGGGCGGTTGTCTGGCGAGGCTGATCCTGACGCTTACGACAAAGGTTTCCTGCATTGTGATCTATTGGTGATTGGTGGTGGGGCTGCTGGTCTTTCTGCTGCACTTGGTGCTGGTCGTGCCGGGGTAAAAGTCATTCTGGCAGACGAGGATTTCCAGTTTGGCGGACGACTTTTGGCTGAAACTCATCAACTCGACGGTATGCCTGCGACATCGTGGGTGACCGCGGTGATGGCTGAGCTTGCTGGGCTTGAGAATGTTCGGGTCATGCCTCGCACAACGGTCTTTGGGACCTATGATCACGGCATTTACGGCGCTGTCGAACGGGTGTCTGATCACCTGTCCGCAGCCGATGGTGCAGTGCGACAAACCCTTTGGCGTATTACGGCAAAGCGATCAATCTTGGCTGCTGGCGCAACAGAGCGACATATCCCATTTCCGAATAATGACCGCCCTGGGATTATGCTTGCTGGTGCGATGCGGGCCTATGCCAATCGTTGGGCAGCATCCCCAACGCGCCATCCAAGCGATCCGGTTATCATTTTTACAAACAATGACGATGGACACAGGACTGCGACCGATCTTTTGGCCAAAGGCGTGCCCGTCTCAGCGGTTGTGGACCCGCGTAGCGACGCTCCAACCTTTGGTGACTATGAGCTGATCACGGGCGTTGTCGACGACACAAAGGGCAGGCTTGGGCTGACCTCGGTTCGTGTGACCCAAAACGGTCAATCACGTTGGATGCCTTGTGGTGCTCTCGGCGTATCTGGTGGTTGGAACCCCAATGTTCATCTGAGTTCCCATCACAGGTCCAAGCCCGTCTGGGATGACGCCCTACTTGCTTTTGTTCCTGGTAAAGATCTACCGAACGGGATGATTGTCGCGGGTGCTGCGGTTGGGCAAGGGACGACGGTCAAGGCGCTCCGCAGTGGGGTGGAGGCGGCTGTTTCGAGCCTCGCCGCCCTAGGCATTGCGGCCGAGCCCATCGATTTGCCTGATGCAGATGATACAGCTGCTGCTCAAACCGCGTTTTGGCATGTTTCGCGCAAAGGACGTGCTTGGGTGGATTTCCAGAATGATGTCACCGTCAAAGACATCGTTCTCGCGCATCAAGAGAACATGCGACCCGTCGAGCATCTGAAGCGGTGGACCACCCTTGGCATGGCAACGGATCAAGGGAAGACATCGAATATTTCGGCATTGGCCGTCATGGCGGAACTCACAGGCAAGTCCTTGCCTGAAACGGGGACGACGATCTTTCGCCCTCCGTATACTGGGGTCACGCTTTCCGTGCTGGGTGGAGGCGATACGGGCAAACATTTCCGCCCAACGCGCTACACGCCAACGCATCAATGGAGCGCATCTCAAGGAGCGACATTTGTGGAAGTGGGCGCTTGGTTGCGTGCTCAGTATTTTGTTCAGCCAGGCGAAACCCATTGGCGGCAATCTGTTGATCGCGAAGTCCTGGCGGTTCGTAGTGGGGTTGGACTGTGCGACGTCACAACACTTGGCAAAATCGACGTTCAAGGACCCGATGCAGCAGAGTTCCTCAATCGGATCTACTGCAACATGATGGGCACCCTTGCGGTCGGTCGCGTGCGGTATGGCGTCATGTTGCGCGAGGATGGTCACGCCTATGATGACGGCACGTGTGCGCGGCTTTCGGAGAACCACTTTGTGGTAACGACGACCACAGCCAACGCTGCAATTGTCTATCGGAACATGGAATTCGCACGTCAGTGTCTGTGGCCCGAGCTGAATGTAAGCTTGATTTCCACGACGGATGCATGGGCGCAAATTGCTGTCGCGGGGCCGAATTCACGAACGTTGTTGTCGCGGGTCGTCGATGGGTTTGATCTCTCGAATGAGGTTTTCCCCTTTATGGCCTGCGCAGAGTTGACGGTTTGCGGTGGCCTCAGAGCCCGACTATTCCGTATCTCCTTTTCTGGCGAGTTGGCTTACGAAATCGCTGTTCCGGCGCGCTATGGCAATGCCTTGCTGGAGCGATTGGCACAGGTCGGTGCCGATCTTGGTGCGACGCCTTATGGGACTGAAGCTCTCGGCGTTATGCGGATTGAAAAAGGTCATGCGGCTGGTTCTGAATTGAACGGCCAAACGACAGCGCAGATGCTCTCTCTTGGGCGGATGGTCTCTGAAAAGAAGGACAGTATCGGCGCCGTCATGTCACGTCGCGAAGGCTTGGCGCAAGACAAGCGACGTTTGGTTGGGTTCAGTCCCATCGATAAATCCGAAGCCATCGTGGCTGGGTCGCATTTATTTACTCAAGGTGAAACGCGCAACACGACAACCGACCAAGGTTGGATCACCTCGGCTGCATATTCGCCGCATGTTGGGTCATCGATTGCGATTGGTTTCCTCGAAGAGGGGGATGCCCGCATGGGCGAGGTTGTTATTGCGGCAAACCCCCTAGAAGGGCGTGAAGTCCGTGTAGAGGTCGTTTCACCGCATTTTGTTGACCCAGAGGGAGGGCGGCTCCGTGACTGATTTAATGGCTATCACAGCGCTTGGCGCAGTTGCCCCATACGAGTTTCAAATCGGTGGCCTCGTGATCCGCGAAAACACTGAACTGGCTCTTGCGTCGCTCAGCCTTGGTCGGGGGCAGGGTGCCCCGACGATCCTTGGGACGTCTATGCCAGATGTCGGGCAATGGCTGGCGGGTCCAGAAGTCTCCGCATTTTGGACGGCTCCGAACCAGTGGTTCATTGAGGGAGAGGGTCGCGCGCATGAGGACTTTGCTGCCATTGTGAAAGCGGCTGCGCCTGATTGCGCTGTCACGGAACAGACGGATGGCTGGGTGGCGTTTGATGTCTATTCGAACGACGGGTTCAAACCTCTTGAGGGTCTGTTGGAAAAACTGGTCAATATTGACTTAAATGGATTTGGGGTCGGAACCGCGCTTCGGACGGGGCTTCACCATATGAGCGTCTACCTCATCCGTCGCAGCGATACCCATGTAACGATCATGGGTATGCGGACCTTTGCAGCAGCCCTGTGTCACGCGCTCGAAAGCACCGCGGTGAGGTTACGTTAAGACCTCGCTTGCCTCTTCGAACAATTGCAGAGTTGAACTGCGCATAATCGTTACGGCTTCTTCGACGAAATTCGAGGAGACGTTTTTCTCGCGCACGTAGAGATAGACCTTCCGCATGTCAGGAAGGTTAGCGATAGGGCGGAACACGAGCCCTTCGGGTGCAATCTCTGTGACGAGTTGAGGCAGGACCGTTACCCAATCTCCTTTCCGGACCATCGCGAGAAGGGACTGGGTGTTATGAACAGTTATGTCTGCGGTCCCTAGTTTTTCCGCGAATTCAGGTGTTTCAATCTGATCGCAAAGGGCATTGCGCAAGAACGGGGCCGAGAAAACGTTGTCGATCTGAATTGGGTCAGTTTTCTGGGTAAGCGGGTGGTTCTCGGACATGACCAGCCCGTAGCGGTCACTGAACAAGATCGATGTCTTAATCCCATTGAGTGATTTTTGAGCCGAGGCAATGCCGATGTCTGCCCAGCTCTGTCCAAGTGCCTCTAGAACCTGCTGGGTATCGGTATCGCGTAGCTCGATTTTCAGAGAGGGGTGCCGTTCGGATAGGGTGCGAACAAGTTCAGGAAAAATTGAAATCGCGACAGACGGAACCGCTGCAATGCGCAGGATGCCCTGTGGTGCCCGCGCTGATTTTTCGATTGCAGCGATCGTGTTATCGAACTGGCTGATCTGGGTTAGGCCAAGGCGCAAAACCTGTTCGCCGAGTGGGGTGAGACGGTTCTTTCGGTCACTTTCGAACAACGGATTTCCGAGGTGCGCTTCGAGTTGCTTTAGCGTCATGGAGACAGCCGATTGTGTTCGGCCGAGCTGATCGGCTGCGTCCGACAAATTCCCAGCCTGTGCTACCGCACAAAAGCTACGGAGCATTTCGATCTTGATGCTCATGACTTCACGATTCCTGAAATTTATTTCAACGATTTGAGTTTGACTGACATGGGGCGAATTGTCCACATTGGTAAAACACGACAGAAAAGAATGGGATAGACCGTGCTGCACAAGAATCTGATCGCTGGCGAATGGCTGGTTGGTGAAAGCGAAATCGAAAACCGTAGCCCTTCGGATGTGACGGATCTTATTGGGGTTTTTGCTCAGGCAAGCAGTGACCAGCTAGAGGCCACTTTGGATCAGGCGCAACAAGCGCAGCGCGAATGGGCCGCTTATGGCATGGAGCGCAAGCAGGCCGTTTTGATGAACATCGGTAACGAACTGATGGCGCGTTCGGCTGAACTTGGCGCACTTCTGAGCCGCGAGGAAGGTAAGCCTCTCGCCGAAGGTAAGGGCGAGGTCTATCGGGCAGGGCAGTTCTTTACTTACTACGCCGCTGAGTGTTTGCGTCAGATCGGGGAAAACGCGGACTCTGTGCGCCCCAATATCGAAGTGGACGTGCGTCGCGAACCAGTTGGTGTGGTCGCAGTCATTAGCCCTTGGAACTTCCCAACCGCTACGGCGTCGTGGAAAATTGCTCCAGCGCTCTGCTATGGCAATGCGGTGGTTTGGAAGCCGGCCAACATCACACCCGCGTCAGCCTATGCATTGACCGAGATCATCGCGCGGCAAGACATCCCCAAGGGGCTTTTTAGTCTCGTGATGGGCTCTGGTAGTGGGATTGGTGAACGTCTCGTTCAGAGCCCAAAGGTCAACGCAGTTACATTTACTGGGTCCGTGCCTGTGGGTAAAAGGATTGCTACCGCAGCTATTCAAAACCTCACCAAGGTTCAGATGGAGATGGGGTCAAAGAACGCGCTCGCTGTCATGGATGACGCTGATATTGACCTCGCTGTGACATTGGCTTTGGGCGGTGCTTTTGGTGGCACGGGGCAAAAATGCACCGCGTCCTCACGTTTGGTCGTGCATGAAGCTATCCACGACACTTTCGTTGAAAAGCTGGTCGCAGGGACCAAAGCGATGAAGGTCGGACATGCGCTCGAAGAGGGGACGCAAATGGGTCCTGTCGTGAGCGCGGAACAGTTGGCGGAGAACTTGGCCTATGTTGATTTGGGCAAGTCCGAAGGGGCAGAACTGTGCTGTGGTGGTGAGCGTCTGGAGATGCCCCACGACGGTTTCTACATGTCCCCTGGCGTTTTTCTCAACACTCTCAATGATTTCCGCATCAACCGCGAAGAAATGTTCGCGCCGCTCACGTCGGTCATTAAAGTCGCCAGTTACGACGAGGCACTGTCGGTCGTGAATGACACCAATTTCGGTCTGACCTCTGGGATCGTGACCAAGAGCCTTGCGCGGGCAACGCACTTCCGCCGAAATGCACGGACAGGCGTTGTGACGATCAACTTGCCGACCGCGGGAACTGACTACCATGTGCCATTTGGTGGTCGCGGGGATAGCTCTTATGGCTCGCGCGAGCAGGGCAAAGCAGCAGCCGAGTTCTACACCACAGTAAAGACAGCTTATATCAGCGCGGGCCCAGTATGATGCGTATCGACTGCCTTCAATATGCCAACTGGTCCGAAGAAATCTTTGAGCAATTGCGAGAAGGTTGTGTCGATGCGATTCATGTCACCATCGCGTACCATGAGAATTTCCGTGAAACGGTTCTGAACTTTGAACAATGGAACCGATGGTTCGAGAAATACGACCATCTCATTATGAAGGGACAATGGGCGAGCGATATCGATCGAGCGCGTGAAACGGGGCGAACGGCCGTGTTTTTCGGGTTTCAGAACCCGTCCTCGATGGAGGACGATATTGGCTTGGTCGAAATCCTTCACACACTCGGGGCGCGCTTCATGCAGTTGTCCTATAACAACCAGTCGCTTCTAGCGGCGGGATGTTATGAGGCCGAAGATGCTGGGATCACGCGGATGGGTCGGCAGGTGATTAAGGAAATGAACCGTGTCGGGCTTGTCGTCGACATGAGCCATTCTGGAGATCGTTCGACCATAGAGGCGACTGAAATCTCAGAGCGCCCCATCGCGATCACCCACGCCAATCCTTATGACTGGTTCCCAGCTCTGCGAAATAAAAAGGACAATGTGATCCGCGCTGTGACGCAAAATGGCGGCATGATTGGATTTTCGCTCTATCCGCACCATCTCAAGGACAAGTCTAATTGTACGTTAGAGGAGTTCTGCGGAATGATTGCGCGCACCGCTGATCGATACGGCATCGGAAATATCGGGATCGGCTCTGACCTGTGTCAGAACCAACCTGATAGTGTTGTCGAATGGATGCGTGTCGGGCGCTGGACCAAACGGATCGACTATGGTGAAGGCTCGGCGTCAGACGCTGGTTTTCCGCCGATGCCGCATTGGTTCAAAGACAATCGCGACTTTGGGAACCTCGAAAAGGGTCTCAGAGATGTTGGAATGAATGCTGATGAAATCAAAGCCGTTATGGGCGGCAATTGGTATCGTTTCTTTGAAAAGAACTTTGTTCCGCAGGGTGCACAGTCATGATCGAGCGTCGCTCGCCTGACGTCGTGATGACCCTAGAACGTCTGGGGTCACTGCATCAATCGCGTCTGAGCTTTATGCGTCAGTTGACGCGTCGGATCGCTCGCGAGGGTTGGTCGTTTCACACCCACGCCTTCAACATTGATGCGAATGGTGTTGGGCATGCGGTGTATACTGCAAAGGGGCCTGAACGGTTATATTCATTAGTGGCCTTTGCACATGATTTGCCACCAGAGCTTCGGTCGGACCGTGTTATCGCCACGGCGTGGGATGCGACTTTTACCTTGTTCGATGGGGTGCCAACGGTAGCGGACATCGAACGGCTGTCGCAGAATATTCCGCTCCAAGAAGCGGGTCGCGTGAGCGAGAGCGAACTGACCGTCAGTCGCGCCAATCGCTCGGTTCGACTTTGGGACCATTGTGTCGAAGCCCTCGCATCTGGCAACCAGCCTGATCCTGCGCAACTCGATGCGGTTGGTTATTTGATGCGCACGACTGCAGTCTACGGATCGGGAAAACTCGGTGCAGCTGACCGCGAAGTGATTGCCAACCGCCCCGAAATGCAGGCTCCGTTTCAGGCCGAGATGCTGACGGTTTATTTGATCCGTTGGTTCGTGCGCGACCTCATCGAACATATGGCGCGTTCAAAAGGCGGAGAGGCTGCGGTCAAGCTTGATCGCGTTATTGCTGCGCGCCTGGGTATCGGGAACTCGACAGGGCTTGGAATGGCCCCGTTCATCGTCAATCACCCTGTCTTGTTCAACAATTGGATCATGGCGCGTGAAGAAGCCATCGCTCGCGTCCGCAGCGTTGAACGCGCATCACCAGATGAAATCGCCTGTTTTAATGATTTGGTCGCGCGAGCAGAGAAATCGGTTCAGGCGTGGTATTCTGAACATCCAATTCAGATCGAAAAGCTAGCGGAATTAGGGGCGGACATTGCAACTCTGCTTCAACGTCTGAAAGGTTTTGATTTTCATTCTGAACGTCCTTGGGATGCATTGTGGAACTGGGCTGAGAACCATCTCACATCGGAAGGTCAAGAGTGGTTGGCGTCTCTCATGCTCGAGCCATATGGCGAGTTGGTTGATGGTTTGGGGACCTGCATGGCCGATAGTCATACGCAGGCCAATATCGTCGATGGCTCAATGCCAGTGTCAGAATTGCTTTCGCTGATCGAACAAAGTTTCGGTTGGGCATTGGACGTGGATTGGAACGCGCCCGAACATACGGCAATGGCGTGGTATGTATCAGAGGAAAAGCTAGAGCCGCGTCTGGGTAATCGATTCGAAGAACCTATCGCTGCATATGAGCAGCCACTTGCGCCTGCACGTGATGCGGCTGATGCCTATCGCAAGGCCCAAGCCTTTGGACGCGATGAGACGACGGCTGATTTCTTAACACGTCACCCAGACTGTCGCCACACAGTCCGACGCGCACAAATGGCCCGTTTCGCGCCCTATGCTGAGATTAGGTCAAATACGATCGCTCACGATATTCTGCCGATCAATATGTTGCGGGCAAAACTGTCGTTCTTTGGGGTGACGCATTTTGATCCGCGCTCTGATCGATGGGTGCGGGTCTGCATGTATGCTGGCGCGCCATATCCGACAGAATTGTCGGCGCAAAATTGCGAGCATTGGATTTACCCCGAGGCAGCGTCATGACGATGTCGCTAAATGAAGTTGAGGCTATGGCCCGCAAGGCTGCTCGGGGGGCTGGGTTCGAGTGGGGCTTGGCCGAAGATGCGGGGAAGGCCACACGCTGGTTGTGCGCTCAAGGACAAGACGGTGTGGCCGAGGCCGTTGCGGTTTTCACTAATGGGGTGGCGGCTGGGTCCACTTTGGCATGTGGCGCAGCTCTGTCAGACCGCGCGGCTGACCTGCGTAAAGGTGCGGTTGAATTGCAGAACATTTCTGACCCTCTGTTTTTGTTGCCATTTGCGGCAATGGCCGCGCAGACACTGCGGGCAACAGTCGAAGTGGAATGTGACGGGTGTCGCGCTTTGACCGATGGGAAGTCACTGACCCTTACCGGCGATTTTCCAGAAATTGCATCCGCGCTGTCGATCCGATTGACGGATACGGTTTTGGGTGCGGAGGGTCCGTCGTCTCGCGCTAGACCTAACCCGTCCGATTGGGCGGAACTCGAAACCCTTGCAAAACGCACCTATGCGCCTGCGACCGATGAAAGCCGCCTCAAAGGCGCTGGTGCAGGGCTATCTGATAATGATTAATGAGAGGCACCTATGATCGAAACCCGCAATTTGTCGCTTGAGGCCATCGAAGATCTGGCCATGCGGGCGCTGGTGGCCGCGGGCACCTCAGAGAAAAACGCACGCCCGCTCGCGCTTGCAACCGCAGCAACTGAGGCTGACGGAGTTTCGAGCCATGGGCTCGCCTACATTCCGATTTACTGTGAACACGTCCAATGCGGTAAAGTTGATGGGGAAGCCGTTCCCATTGTCACGCGGCCTCGGCCCAGCGTGGTCAAAGTCGATGCGGCCACTGGTTTTGCACATGCTGCAATCGATCTTGGTTTTGCAGAGCTTATTCCTCTTGCTAAAGCACAGGGAATTGCCGCGCTTGCGATTGATAATAGTTATAACTGCGGGGTCTTAGGGTATCACACCCATCGTCTTGCGCAGGCGGGATTATTGGGGATCGGTTTCACAAATGCCCCCGCATCAATCGCCCCCTCGGGTGGCGCGAAACCTGTCGTCGGTACCAACCCGTTTTCAATTGCGGCGGCCGGTGAAAATGGTGAACCGCTAATTCTTATTGATCAATCGGCAAGCACGATCGCTAAATCCGAAGTTATGAAACGTGCTCGAGAGGGACGACCAATCCCAGTTGGTTGGGCTCTCGATCCCGAGGGAAACCCGACAACGGACCCGAACGTCGGATTGAAGGGCTCTATGTCGCCTTCGGGTGGGTACAAGGGGGTTGGTGTCGCGCTGATGACCGAACTCCTTGCCGCCGCTATGACGGGTGCAACTTTGGGCGCGGATGCTTCACCGTTTTCTGGAACTGCGGGTGGTCCGCCTAAAACAGGTCAGTTTTTCCTCGCGATTGATCCGGTGGCGACCTCTGGCGGTCACTTTGTAGATCGTTTGACACGTCTTGTTTCCATAATTCACGATCAGGAGGGCGCACATCTTCCGGGGGATGGAAGGGGTGCGAAACGGGCGCTGGCCAAGGTTGAGGGTGTCAATGTGAATGTCGCAATTCTCGATAAAATATCCGCTATTATCGCATAGACCCATCTTCGATCAGTCGTAGCGATTGTATCGCCTTAAGCCCTGTTAAATTTGGGGTTTATGGATTTGTCTTTGCGTGCAATGAAAAATCCTGCGTTTCAGAATATCTGAAATTTAGTTTAGAAGTATTTGTTTGATTGAAGTGTATTCTTCCCGAATATTGAATGGACCGAGCACTTGGGTTTGGCACGAACTGTGCCCTGTTCATGAGTGCAATAAAGGAATGGTCTTCGTCGCTTTGCCGTGTGGCAATGCAACCAATGAAATGCAGAAAAAGGCGGAACAAACCGCTCTGCTCTCAAACATAATTACTCAGGGAGAGTAAACATGAAGAAACTACTGCTTGCTGGCGCATTTGGGGCGTTTGCCGCACCTAGCGTTGCTATGGCCGACTGCGGTGAAGTCTCGGTCGCTGAGATGAACTGGGCATCTGCCTCGATCATCACCAAGATCACCGAGTTCCTGATGGTTCAAGGTTACGGCTGCGAGGTTACCCTCGTGCCTTCGGCGACCACCACCGCTGTGACATCGCTTGCTGAAAACAATGAGCCTGATGTAGTGCCTGAACTCTGGGTCAACTCTGCGCCGCTCTACAACGAACTGGAAGCAGCAGGTAAAGCGATCACCGCTGCCAATGTGTTCTCTGACGGTGGTACCGAAGCATGGTTCGTGCCGGACTACGTGGTTGCAGAGCATCCGGAATTGGCAACGATCGACGGCATTCTGGCGAACCCAGAGCTGGTTGGCGGTCGTTTCCACAACTGTCCTGATGGCTGGGGCTGCCGTATCGCCAACGACAACCTTGTGAAAGCGTTCGATTTCGCAGGTCACGGCATGGAAGTGTTCAACCACGGTTCGGGCGAAACGCTTTCTGCTGCAATGGCATCGGCATATGAAAACAAAGAGCCGTTCTTTGGCTACATGTATGGCCCGACCGCAGTTCTGGGTCGTTACCCAATGGTTGCCGTCGATATGGGTCCATATGACGCCGAAATCCACGCATGTAACCAGACCGTCGATTGCGCAACTCCAGCGAAATCGTCTTACCCAGCTGCGCCTGTTCTGACCGTTGTCACCTCTGACTTCGCAGAGCGTAACCCTGAGGTCTTTGATCTCGTCAGCAAAATCTCGTTCACCTCGCTCGAGCTGAGCCAGCTGTTGGCATGGCAAGCAGATAACGGTGCGTCTTCGGAAGAAGCTGCTGTCTATTACCTGATGGGTAACAAAGACAACGTTATGAGCTGGGTTAGCGAAGATGCCGCTGCAAAGCTGAGCGCGATCCTCAAGTAATGAATTGGCCGAGGCGGGTGTGAATCCGCCTCGGCAATTTTTTGAACGGTACGACGAAATGAAGAGGTCGGTCTGATGGCGACATATGATTTTATCTTTGACAGCATTGGCCTAAGGGATTGGTGCGGCGTCAAAGAGTCTAGCGGACCAATGACTATGGCCGAGCTCCTTGCCGGATCAAAAGGGTCCGATAGCGAGGGCTTCCTAAACAAGGCAATGTCGGTTCCGTTTCCGTCTCTGGATGAACTGAACGAAGCCTGCTCTTCGCTTGCTCGGACACGTGATCTAACAAAAGCTGTTGAAGACGCCTTTTTGGGTGCCAAGGACAGCCTCAAGATCGTTCTCGATCCGTTGACCCAACCCCTAAGCTGGATCTTGGAAGGGACGCTGTGGCTCTTTGCTGCGACGCCTTGGTGGTTGATGATCCCTCTGATCCTGCTCCTCGTGCACGTCGCATCCAAGTCACTTCAGTTGGTTGGCTTTGTGGCCTCTGCACTTCTGTTTCTGTCCTTTATCGACCACTACTCGTTTGCGATGCAAACGTTGTCGATCATCTTTGTGTGCGCCACTCTTTGCGTGCTCTTTGGCGTTCCGATAGGGATCGTGATGTCACGAAGTGATCGGATGCAGCGGATTATGATCCCAATATTGGACATGCTCCAAACCCTTCCGACATTTGTATACCTTATCCCGCTGATCTTCTTGTTCTCAGTCACGGAGCCAAAACTCTACGGTATTGCGATCATCCTCTACGCCATTGTGCCTGTGATCCGTTTGACCGACCTTGGCATTAGGCTCGTGAACAAAGAGGTGATCGAAGCCGCCGACGCATTTGGCATGACCAAGAGCCAAAAGCTCTACAGCGTGCAAATCCCACTCGCCTTACCAAACATTATGGCTGGCGTGAACCAAACGATCATGATGAGCCTTGCGATGGTCGTGATTGCTTCGCTCGTTTCGGCGCCAGGTCTTGGTGTGCTGGTGCTACGCGGCATCCGTAACCTTGAACTCGGGGTGGGGCTTGTGGCTGGGCTCGGGATCGTCTTGCTGGCTGTGATCCTTGACCGCGTCACCAAAGCAGCTCTCGCGCGTGTTAACGCATCCAACAGCGTCCCGCGTCACTAAGGATCGTATTATGACTGACCAAGTAAGCATCTCGATCCGCAATCTGTACAAGATCTTTGGGTCTAACCCGCAAGAGGCTCTCAAACGCGTATATGATGGCGCGTCCAAGAAAGAGTTGATGGATAAACATCGCCACGTTCTCGGGCTGAGCGATATCAACGTTGATATGCATGCGGGCAAGATCACGGTGATTATGGGGCTTTCGGGCTCTGGTAAATCAACGCTGATCCGCCACGTGAACCGCTTGATCGAGCCGACTGCGGGCGAAATCTGGGTGGACGGCGAGAACGTTCTGGAGTTTTCCGAAGAACGCCTGCGCGAAATGCGCCGACTGACAATGTCGATGGTGTTTCAGCATTTTGCTCTTCTTCCGCATCGTTCCGTGTTGGAAAACACTGGCCTTGCGCAATCTGTGCGTGGCGAGAAAAAGCCGAATTACGAGAAAGATGCTCTCAAGTGGCTTGATCGTGTTGGGCTTGGCGGGCAGGGCGGTCAGTATCCTCACCAGCTGTCGGGCGGGATGCAGCAGCGTGTCGGTATTGCCCGTGCGTTGACGTCGAATGCGCCGATTATGCTCATGGACGAAGCCTTCTCCGCGCTCGATCCGCTGATCCGCACAGACATGCAGGACTTGTTGTTGGAACTTCAGGACGAACTGCATAAAACGATCATCTTTATCAGCCATGATTTGGATGAAGCGCTCAAACTTGCTGACCATCTGGTCATTCTCAAGGATGGCCGTGTTGTGCAGCAAGGCGAACCGCAAGAAATCCTGTTGCGGCCAAACGATCCTTACATCGTCGACTTTATCTCGGATATCAACCGCGCCCGCGTTTTGCGCGTTCGGTCTATCATGAAGGCGTTGAAAACTGACGCACAGCAGTCGATCTCTGGTGAAGTCGATGCCGAAGATACGCTGGAGTCTGTGATTGCGCTTTCTGGTGGGGATGCAGATCAGATTTTCCGAGTGATGGCGAACGGCAAGCCTGTTGGTCTGGTCTACATGCGTGATCTCGTTAGGGCGCTGGTTCCGACAAGTGCAAGCGCAGGCGGTATACGCAGAAGTGCGGCTAGAGTGGGCGCGGAACCTTCTCCTCCAAACTGAAATGTCCGCCGTCGAAGTCGCGATGGCCTGTGGGTTTGGGAACTCTGGACATTTCACAAGAGTTTACCGGCTCGCCTATGGGGGGACGCCGATGATGCAACGTGGGCGTTTAACCTGAAAGGATCAGACATGCGCATTCGTGAAATCCACATTTATCACCACGCGCTACCGGTCAAAAATGGCCCTTATCGAATGGCGAATGCAACTGTCTGGTCTTTAGATACAACGCTTGTCCGCATTGTGGGTGACAACGGATTGGAAGGATGGGGGGAAACCTGTCCTGTCGGACCGACCTATGCGGAATCCCACGCGGCGGGTGCGCGTGCGGCTCTCGCACTGATGGCGCCTGACCTGATCGGGGCAGAGATTTGGCCCGCAATGTTGCAGCGTAAAATGGCGAGTTTGCTGAACGGTCATAACTACGCCAAAGCTGCGATTGATATCGCGGCGCATGACCTCTTGGGTAAATCGCTGTGCGTTTCGGTGGCTGATCTCCTTGGTGGGGCGGTGACCGATAATGTGCCGTCTTACTATGCTAGCGGTGTGGGCGCGCCCGATGACATTGCTCGCATTGCCGCTGAAAAATTGGCCGAAGGCTATCCTCGTTTGCAGATCAAAGTTGGTGGTCGTCCCGTCGAGATCGACATCGAAACCATTCGCAAAGTTTGGGAGGTCATCCGCGGCACAGGGATGCGGCTCGCCGTTGATGGGAACCGTGGTTGGAAGACACGAGACGCGCTTCGGGTTAGCCGTGAATGTCCTGACATTCCGTTCATCATGGAGCAGCCGTGTAACACAATCGAAGACCTTCGAACTATTCGATCGCTGGTGTCTCATGGCATCTACATGGACGAAAACAGCGTCGATTTGAACACGGTGATCTCTGCCGTGGGAACGGGTTTGGTTGATGGGTTTGGGATGAAAATCACACGGATCGGCGGGTTGCAGCATATGCGGACCTTCCGCGAGATTTGCGAGGCGCGGAACCTGCCACATACCTGTGATGACGCTTGGGGTGGGGATATCATCGCTGCGGCCTGCACGCAAATCGCCTCTACCATGCGTCCCGATTTGTGCGAAGGCGCGTGGCTTGCGGCGCCTTATATCGAAGGAAACTACGACCCCGAAAACGGCATCAAAATTGAGGGCGGATATATCAAACGCCCAACTGGTGCGGGTCTGGGCATTACGCCTGACGTGTCGGTTTTCGGCGCACCTGCGGCAAGTTTTTAAGAGGCATTGTAGGGCATTGTGGCAGTGTCAGACTAAACGTCCTTGAGCAGGGTAGTGTAGGTGGTTAGCGTTTTGGTATGACTAAGCGCTCTCCATTTCGGTACTTCAAGACGAGCCCAGAGGTGATCCGCTTAGCGGTCATGCTCTATGTACGGTTCCCTCTGTCTCTTCGTAATGTGGAAGATCTCCTGCATGAGCGGGGGATCGATGTTAGCCATGAAACGATCCGTTATTGGTGGAACAGATTTGGTCCGCTGTTTGCTTCTGAAATCAGAAAGCGAAGAGCGGACAGATTGAAATCCAGCTCGAATTGGCAATGGCACCTGGACGAGGTCTTCGTGAAAGTGAATGGCGTCCGGCATTACATGTGGCGCGCCATTGATCACGAAGGGGAGGTGCTTGAAAGCTATGTCACAAAGCGCCGAGACCGTAAGGCAGCACTGAAATTCCTTAGGAAATCTCTGCGTAGATACGGAAGCCCTCAGGCAATAGTCACCGATAATCTGAGGTCTTATGGCGCAGCTATGAGAGACCTGGGAAATACTGAGAAGCAGAAAACGGGCAGGTGGCTCAACAACCGTATTGAGAATTCTCACCTTCCGTTTCGACGACGAGAGCGTGCCATGCTGAGGTTTCGGCAAATGCGATGTTTGCAGAAATTCGCCGCTGTTCACTCTTCCGTCCACAATCACTTCAATCAGGAACGACACCACTATAGCCGAGGCAACTTAAAGACCTTACGCGCCGCTGCTCTCGCAGAGTGGCGCCAACTTGGTGCGATCTGAAGACTTGGTTAAGTGACAAACGGAGACGAGTTCGAATTAGTCTGACAGCACCTTCCTTAGGACTTTGATGGTCAAGCGACCGTGCAGCGCTGCAATAATGATTGCCAGACCCGCGCCCATCCCCGCGGCTTCGGTTGGGGTGAAGATCTTTGCGTAGAGACCTCCGATAATGAGGCTGAAGAGTAACAGGAACGGCCAAATACCCGAGAGTGCGGAAAGACGTTCCGACCAACCAACTTTTTCGCCTTTGGGCGCATGTTCAGGATTGCGGGCCGCGATAAACCGGATCGCGATCATATAGAAGGCCAAGCCTAGTAAACCTGGAACAACACCCGCAACGAAGAGATCGCCAATGTTCGTTTGCGTCAGGATGCCGAAGACAACCATGATAATCGATGGAGGGATGAGGATACCCAACGTTCCACCAGCTGCGATCGTTCCAGATGCGATCTCGTCAGAATATCCATATTTGCGCATGCTGGGGTATGCGACCTTCGCCATCGTCGCAGCTGTCGCATAGCTTGATCCGCATACGGCAGAAAACCCCGAACAGGCAACCATTGTTGAAAGAGCCAGCCCGCCTCTCACATGACCGACAAAGGCAAATGCAGCGCGAAACAGATCATTCGCAATGCCCGTTTTGGAAATAACGTTGCCCATCAGAATGAACATCGGAACCACTGCGAGATCGTAGGACAGGACTGCATCTGAAATGGTAAGTGGCACCAATTGAAACGCGATATTCCAATTGATAGCGAAACCGATGCCAAGGACGGAGACGGCCATAAGGGCGAACGCAAGGGGCACGCGCAAAAATGCCAGTGCGATAGCCGTAATCATTGCGATTGAACCGATGACTTCGATGGTGACCTCAGCTTTTACACGAAAGATGATAGCCTGATTGCGCGGCTGCCGTCGATTGATACAAGTAAAACGCCTGTTCATATCATCTTTGGCGCATATGACCCGACGTGTACCCCAGAAGACGCAAAGCGAACTGCAAAGGCTATTCCGGGCTCTACGTTGACCGTGATGGATGAACTCTGCCACTTCCCGATGAGTGAACATCCAGTCGGCTTCAGGCCGTTCTTTTTGGAAGCCCTCGAAAAAATGGTTTGCTGAAATAACCGCTTAAACGAGCGATCAAGATCGACCCAATACCCAAAGGCATTAGCTGGTTGGGTGCTGGGTCTTTCTGTTTTCTAGATTTTCGATCAATAGTTTAGGGTATGAATCGATCGTGGGTTCTTCGGGAGGGTGCATGCAATACCGAACTGCGCATTTCCGCCGAATTTACGACCCCCTAGGTGAGATATCCTATGGGTTTTGGGGGCGGGAATTTATTTCCTATCGCCGGTTTCTTTTTTTTCTGGCAGCGTTTCATCGAAATCCCAACAATCCCGCTGACCCCATCAAAATCTTAAAGACGATAGTCCTCATGAGTTCTCATCAACTTCATACCCTTAAAGCCCCATGACTACCCCCTTCAAAGCTTATCTTTATTGCTCGGGAAGGTGGGGGAAGTGAGGTGATGATCCATCGCGCAATCCATCCTGCTGGCGTTCTTTGTGAATGCTCGATGGAGTTGTCGGGATCTTAAAAGCGACCGTTGAGAATGTCTGCTAAATTGGTGAGATCGATTTCGAATTGATTGCCGTTTGGAGTGAACCAATGGGCCTACGGTCCTTCTGTAGGATGGCTTCAAGAGCGGGTGGATGATATCCTAAAGCTCTGCGGTATCATTATGTTGTAGTGCTGCCTCCTCTGTTCAATGATGATGTGGGCTTCTCATAAAGTGTAGAAGACTTCGTCATTCAAAAGCTCGTCGCGGTCCCTGCCTTTAGAGCTTTCGGCGTCACCATTCTCCTACGGGCTCCCTCGTTCTATATCGGGAATGCTCTTGTCGTAGAGCCCCTCAAACTGCTTCAGTAATGGGGTTCTGAGTGATCTGTAGGTCGCTAAAATTTGCTACACATTTTGCTACACATTTTGCGTTACGGTTTGGGCGATTGTTTTCTAAGTAATTGATTGTGTTTGGTTTAATTTGGGTGTGAATTGCTGGCGGCTCTCACCGCTTCCGCCACAATCCCTCATCAAAATCTCGATCAGCCACTAGCCGTTCAGCATCCGGTAGACTGCTCGTATAGCCGTTGCACCAGTATAATCGCTGACCTGGCCAGTTGTGATGAAGCAACGGATCGGGCGTCCGCTCGTGTCCGTGACAGCATGCAGTTTGGTGTTCTTGCCACCCTTTGTCTGATCATTTAGACGTCGACTCCCCTTTTTCGGCCACAGGCTTGAGGCTCTGCGGTGTGCCTCCAGATAGGTTGTGGAGAGCGGATAGATTAAATCCAGTTCGGATAGGGCTGACAGCACCGTCGCTTGCACATTGCAATCACGGGATCAGGTCGCCTACGGGGCCGTTTTTGTTTCAACCAAGTTTATCGGAGCAATCCAACTTTCGAAGACTGGCGATCTGGCTGATATCGGTCTTTGGACGCTTCGCGTCTCTTTCTACCCGTCCTTCGGCGAAATCGAGACGGATCTAAAAAGTACATCCCTTTCAGTGGGTTGGCGCGGAAGGCCGCGCCACCGCTGTAGCAGGTTGAACTGCTTCTCGGTGCGAATAGAACAACCCCAAGGCGGCGTGGTTGTTGATCATTTCGGGTGTTTCGGCCGAGTTGAACTCTGGCGACCGCGCGTTAGGTCACTCAGAGGACAATATGAGATCGAAACAATGACAGACTTAATCCCGACCCGCACCGCTGGCGAAGAGCTCTTAGCGGCTTTTGGGCCTCGAATGGGGCGTCGATACGCCAATGGCCGCAATACGGATCATGGCCCAGGCGCACACAAAGCAGTTTCGGTTTTATCCCGCTATATTCGGCGCAGGTTGGTTCTGGAGGCGGATGCGGTCTCAGCGGCGTTAACCGCCCATGGGCCGCAAGATGCGGAAAAGTTTGTGCAAGAGGTGATCTGGCGCGGCTATTTCAAAGGCTGGTTGGAACACCGACCGCAGGTCTGGGACAGTTATCGCAAGGGGCTGGACGCTGATATTGCCGTGCTTGACCGTGACCGCCGTATGCGCCGCGATGTCGACCGTGCAATGTCTGGGCAAACGGGACTAGAGTGCTTTGATGCTTGGGCAGCCGAACTGGTGGAGACTGGCTATCTGCATAATCACGCTCGGATGTGGTTCGCTTCGATCTGGATATTTACTCTTGGGTTGCCATGGCGGTTAGGTGCGGATTTCTTTTTTCGTAACCTGCTTGATGGTGATGTCGCCTCAAACACGCTGAGCTGGCGCTGGGTGGCAGGACTGCACACGCGTGGCAAGCCATATCCGGCCGACACGCAGAATATCGCAACATTCACAGCCGGTCGGTTTACTCCGCGCCGCAGTGATCTGGCGGTGGTAACCCAAGGGCTTGAGGCAACCGAGCCTGACGGCCTGCCTCCAGTCGTGCCGCTGCGTTCGGTCCTGTCACCGAAACCCGATCTCCCAACTGCACTGCTGATCACGGACGAGGATTGCCGGATCGAGGATTTCGACAGTTCTGCGTTGGATATTCGAACGGTGGCTACGCTTGTGGCGGGTCATCTGCGATCCCCTTTGCCAGTATCCAATCGTGTTCTTCAGTTCGAGAATGGTGCGTTGGCAGATGCGGCTGCGCGCGCTGGGTTTGCCTCAGTAGAGATGCAAGCAAACGATCCCAGCGGCTTGGCGCGATGGGCGGCGGATGCGGGTGCAACACAGATCGTTACGCCGTATGTGACGCGCGGTCCTTTGCGAGATTGGCTGGATGCGGCCACTCCATCTTTGGTCAAGCATGGCATAACGCTATGCGAGTGGCAGCGCGATTGGGATAAGGCGATCTGGCCCCACGCCACTGCAGGTTTCTTCAAGGTTAAGAAAAATATCCCACGTATCCTTGAACAGGCAGGTCTCGCATGATCGCCGTGCGGATCGGGTCTTACGGTCCGGATGACGTTGTGCCGGATGCTCATATTCTGGATCTGACACTTACCATTTCCTCACATCTTGTGATGGTTCCGCGAGACGAGATGGCGCTCGTGTTTGACTACGACCCGCTCATCCGACGCATCGACACGCTGGCGGGCGCTCACCACTATGAGACGCAAGAGCGGCTTATGACCTGTATCGTCGAAGCCTGCGCTTCCTGAGCCCGTGCAAAGTGCGGAGCTGATCGAACGCAACATGATCCCTGCGCCATCTCAATGAACTCGCCAACGGTCGTAGGATCGAGGAGATCGCTTTTTCATATGAAGGCAAGTGTCATCGCCTCGTTACAAGCCGACATTCCCTCGCGGCGATGGCCCTTTAAGCATCGCGGGACAGCAGCCTTGACCTGTGCTGGATCGACGGCAGTTGTCTTTTTCTGGGTGAGTGTCCGGAAAAGTACCTTTTATATTGCTTCTGAGAGGTCGTTGTTAAGCATCATATGTTCAGCGACATCCAGCCACAGTTGATCAATTTGGTCTATAACCTTGGGATCAAATTGATCTGCGACTTTCCAGTATCGTCCATTTGGCACCATGTAGTTTGCGCGCGCTTCAGCGCTCAGTGCACGCTCAATAAGGCTGCTTTGAAACCTGATAGGTCGAACAGAGTTTAGGCTTGAATGAACGGCTCTTGGATAAATCAGACGGCTTGTAGGAGCATTCGATAGGTTTACCAAGGCGCAGTTCGACTGAGATGCGAGTGCCAAAAGACGCGCTGATTTTGCTTCAAGGGATCGCAGGGTGATGTCGTCGCGCAATGGGTCAGCCGTTCCTTGGCCATAAAAATGCGTTGGCCCGGTCTGGGGATAAACCATGTCACAACCGATCATGGCTATAACGCGTGGTTTGAGCGCGGCAAGCGCCCAGTAAGCGGCGGTGAAGGCCATAGTGCCTCCAGCATAAACAAAGCCACCAAATTGGTTTTGCAGAGGTACATAATCATTTGCGCAGATCGTTTTTTGATCTGTTTTAAATAATCGTGGACGTCTGTCTATCGGGAAATCCTCGGGATGAATGAGATAGTCCCAATCGGGGCGTACTTGCCATGCATTGTTGATCGCGACGATGGTTTGGGACGAACTGCGGCGCCAATCTCTTGACTGAAGTGCCCCAGGTCCTGAACCAATAATAATGACTACACCCACGGCTTGGACTCCCCGTTGCCACTTCTTCTCTGTGTCTGAGTTAGGGCAATCCGAGGGTGTAGCAATCAAATGGAGCAACATTCTTTGGTTTTGGCCCAGTCGGCAATCACGACAGCCGAGGGAATATTAAGACCTTGTGCATCGGAACTCTTGGCGAGTGGTATGCCAATCCAGCGCGAAAACCGAGTTGGCGGCCTCAGTTCCGTAGTCTGCAGGAGATGGGATATTCGCGACGATTGTGATGCGTCAGCAATGTTGCTGTGTGGTAGTCGGAACCAACGGTTAACCCAGTTTTACCAAATCGCTCACGATTGCGGCGGTGGCGGGTGCGAGAGTGACGCCGATGTGGCCATGTCCAAATGCCATGATCACGTTTTTGTTGTGTTTTGTGGCTCGGATAACGGGGACTGAATCCGGCATGGATGGGCGAAACCCGAACCAAGTTCGACTAGGTACCCCCAAGGCTGGAAACATGTCACGTGCTCCGCGTTCTAGCATTTTTAGTCGGTGTTCAGACTGCGGCAAAGAAAGTCCGCCCAATTCGACCGTTCCAGCGATGCGCAATCGTCCGACCATTGGCGAGGCGTAAAAGCCGCGTTTGGCAGAGCATACTGGCCGCGTCACCGGCGGCGTATCCATGTCGAACTCCAAGTGATACCCGCGTTCGGTATCAAGGCGCACAGTATCGCCCGCCGAGCGTGCCAAAGGTTTCGAAAACGCCCCCGCGGCCACAACCACCTTATTGGCCTGAAGAACGTGGTCTGTGCAGTGAACCTTTATCCGTGTTCCGTCACTGTCGTCGATTGCATACGCGGCCGTCGGATAGATCGTGACTCCCCGTTCCACCAAGTTCTTGGCGAAAATCTTCATAACTTCCCCAGGGTTGTCGATGCTCGTTGCGTCGGGAAAGAAATGAGCGCCGCCCTCAAAGGGCTGTAAATTGGGTTCGAGGCGCAAGACCTCGTCGGCGGTTATGACTTCGACCGCGACGCCGTTCTGTCTCCGCAGCCTTTCGTCGTATTTTGCGGCGGCAAAGGCTTTGTTTGACTCATAAAGGTACAAGCATCCTCGCCGATGCAAATGATGTGATGCGCCAAGTTCGAGGCTAAGTTCATGCCACATGTCGCTCGCGTTTTTCAGGAGCGCGCCGATCCTCTGGGCATTGTTTTCAGCTTGCTTGGGGAGGCTTTGGTAGAAAAACTCGATCAACCAAGGCGCGAGGCTTGGCAAGGTCTGATAACGCAAAGACAATGGGCTGTTACGGTCAAAGAACAGACTGGGCAAATTGCGAAGCACATTAGGCGTACCCACTGGAATTGTTGCATAATCTGCAATTGTGCCAGCATTCCCGTAAGACGCACCCATGCCCAATTCATTAGGTTCGATAAGCGCGACCTCTCTGCCTTCTTTGGCAAGGCGAAAGGCTATGCTCATTCCAACGACACCACCGCCGATGACGATAATTTCGTGGTGATCAGGTTTGGGGGTAAGATCAGGCATAAGTGCTCACGTCGCGAAAGCTGACTTCAAGGTCGCCATAGTGCGATATTAATTCGGCGTGTCAAATTCTCGATTTCGACGCGACGTCTAGCCTAACACGTCGAACAGCCGCGTTCGCGTGTGGGGGCGACTGGGGTGTAGCCTTCGCGCAGGATGCGGTTCATGCCGCCTTGGACATCGATCACGGGGCCGTTGATCAATTGGGCGATCTGGCGCGTGGCTTGGGATGTGCGATTGCCTGATCGACACACGAGCGCCAGCTTTTGCCCGTCGCGAAGGTGTGGTTGAACGGCTTGAAGGAACGATTGCGGGTCGGTGTAGGTGACGAGCAGAGCGCCCTCAATCACGCCTGTTTGCTTCCATTCTTCGGGGCGCCGAATGTCGACGAGCAATGTGTCCTCAGATGTGGCAAGCGCCTGACCACTGAGCGCTTCTAGCGTGAGGTTTTCGGCGTGAGCCTCAGGTTGATACAGCCCGAATCCGATTGCGGCGGTTGAAATGACGGCGGCGCCCAAGAAAACTCTGCGATTCATCGTTCATCCTCATGAATTTTTGCCACATATAATATAATGAAAATGTAATGTGTAGGGGCCAACTAGCTGCGTTTGGTCGCGGGGTGAGGCAAAAATGACCGACTGACCCCATCAAAAGCATATCCTAATGGAGTATTCTGTCGATTTCATTTGAAATCTTCCTCGCTCTCTGCAAGCTGCGCCAAAGTTCTCTTTGCAAACATAGCAGGAAAAAGATGGAAGTTTCGGTTCGCGACAATAATGTCGAGCAAGCGTTGCGTGTGTTAAAGAAAAAGCTCCAGCGTGAAGGGGTTTATCGCGAAATGCGTCTGAAAGAGTATTTCGAGAAACCTTCCATCCGCAAAGCGCGCGAGCAGAAGGAAGCGATCAGCCGTCAGCGTAAACTGGCTCGCAAACGGGCTCAAATGCTCGGCTAAGCTAGGCTGGTTCGCGCCGAGTTGGGTGCGTCTATCCAAGGTTGCTGCATTCGTCGAAAGACGTCGATGTAGAACATTACAGAAGCTGCACGACTAGCGCCTTTCATCCTGAACACCGATGTGTTGTTTTTGGGTGGGATCGAGGCGCAAAGTTGGCAGCTTTTTCTGTTTCGCCTTTAAGTCTCTGAATTCACGATAGTTTTAACGCCCGCCTACTCGGCAAAGGCACGTGCGTGTTTGATTGCGGCCGTAGCTGCGTTTGGGATGAAGACATCGCTTCAGGATTTGCAGAAGGTTGGCGGTGGGGCCGTTGGCGTTCGGCTGACGTTTGGGGGTAAGATCACGACCTATAGGCGCCTGGCTGGGCAGTCCGTCGGGTTCTATCCCGAACAGGACACCTTCGCGCGCCGCTGGAAGGTCGATGCTCGTTTCGAACCCGCGATGGAGGACACGGTCAGAGACCGACGTTACGCAGCATGGAAACGCGCGGTCGCAGCGACGATAAGCGCGGTCTAGGCGATCGGAATACCCGCGAGATGCGCAACGAGCTCCAACCCGTTGCGGGCACCGAATTTGTCCATGAGCTTTGCGCGGTAAACTTCGACAGTGCGAGGGCTGATCTCTAGGCGACGCGCGATTTCCTTGGACGTTAGTCCCTCGGCCAGCATCTGCGCCACCTGTCGTTCGCGGCGCGTGAGTTCGGTCACAGGGCGATTGTCCGAAATGTCTGCAAAGCTCCACACCGATTTTGCAAAGGGCTGATCAAGGTCGAGCGACTGCCCCCGAACACGACACCAAAACAGGCTGCCATCCTTGCGACGCATGATGCGTTCGTCGGCATAGCGCCCCAGCCCGCGCATCTTTTCGGCGCCGATCTGGCCAATGCGCTGAAATTCCTCTGACGAGGGATACAGTTTTGACAGTGAATGCCCCTGAAGTTCGGAGGCCGCAAATCCGAACATTTCGCAAAAGCGGGCGTTGCAGCGCTGGATCACGCGATCCTCGGCGTAGATCAAACCGACTGGCGCGCTCTCAAAGGCTAGTGCGGCAAACCTGTCCATCTCTTGTCACCCGTTACGTAGTTTCACGGATCGCGCGGCCCGACCCGCTGGAGTATTCCGATGGAAAGGGAATGGAGGCAAGTATGGACGCAAGAATAGTTGGCTGGGGGCACACCAAATTTGGCGTGCATCGTGACAAGAGCCTAGAGGCGTTAATCCAGCAGGCGGCGTCTGAGGCGATCAAAAGCGCAGGTCTCACGCCGAACGATATCGACGCGATTTGGCTCGGTCATTTTAACAACAGCATGGTGCCTGACGCCTTTGCCGCCTCGCTCGTGTTGGGGATGGATGACGGATTGCGGTTTAAACCAGCGACCCGCGTGGAGAACGCCTGCGCGTCGGGATCTGCCGCGGTCTATGCGGCGCGCAATGCGATCCGCGCTGGTGACGCGCGCTGTGTCTTGGTGATCGGCGTCGAAAAGATGACCGAACTCGACACCAAAGGCGTGACGGCGGCCCTCGCTGGTGCATCCTATTCCGCCGAAGAAGCAGGCGTGAGTTTCCCGCTGATCTTTGGCCGTATCGCCGCGGGATATTTTGATGCCTTTGGTGATCAATCCGAACCGCTTGCGCGGATCGCGGTGAAAAACCATGAAAACGCTCTGAGCAATCCGCTGGCCCACCTGCAGCGCGAGGTGACATTTGATTTCTGCAATGAGGTCAGTGAAAAGAACCCGATGATCGCGGCCCCGCTTCGGCTCACCGATTGTTCGCTGATCAGCGATGGCGCAGCGGCGCTGGTGATGGTGGCAGACGATATGACGGCGGATTTCGACCATGTTGCGGGATTTCGCGCTGCCGTGCAGTTGAACGATTTTCTGCCAATGTCGCGGCGCGATATGACCGAATTGACCGCCGCGCGGCGCACCTTTGAAACCGCATATGAAATGGCGGGGATCACCGTTGATGATCTCGATCTGGCTGAAGTCCATGATTGTTTCACCATCGCGGAACTGATGATCTACGAGGCGATGGGCCTTGCCGAAAAAGGCAAAGGGGCCAGCCTGGTGACTGAGGGCGCGACCCTGCGTGGTGGCCGTCTTCCGATCAACCTGTCGGGCGGGCTAAAGGCCAAAGGGCATCCCGTTGGCGCAACGGGCGTGTCGATGCATGTCCTTACTGCGCAACAGGTCACGGGGCAGGCAGGTGGCGTTCAGCTGGAAGGTGCGGAACTGGCCTGTGTGTTTAACATGGGTGGCTCGGGCGTTGCGAACTACTGTTCAATCCTAGAGGCCGTTCGATGAACCCCGCTGAATGGTTGAAACGAACGGCAACGCGGTCCCCTGATCGTCCTGCGCTCTATTCTGGCGAAACCCTCGTATCGACATACGCGGGTTTTGACCGCGCGGCGGCATCGATTGGGGCTGCGTTGAGGGCACGCGGAATTGGCGCGGGGCATCGCGTCGCGGTGTTCATGTATAACTGTCCTGAATTCCTCGAAACGCTCTATGGCAGTTGGTATGCGGGCGCGGCGGCAGTGCCAATCAACGCGAAGCTACATCCCAAAGAGGCGACTTGGATCATCCGTAATGCGGGCGCTGATTTGGTATTCAGTGATGACGTATTGGTCGGGGATCTGTCTGATCTGTCGGAAGGGCGAGAGATCATTTCCGTCAACGGGACCGCGTTTGCAGAGATGAAACAGGCTGATCCGATGCCAGCGCCAGTCGGTCTGAACGAGAGCGATCTCCTTTGGCTGTTCTACACCTCAGGCACCACGGGCAAACCCAAGGGCGTGGCCCTGACCTGTGGCAACATAGCTGCGATGACTTTTACCTACTTCACCGATGTGGATGATGTTTTCGCGGAGGACGCAATCCTTTATGCCGCGCCAATGTCGCATGGCGCTGGGCTCTATAACTTTATGCATGTGATGCGCGGGGCGCGGCATCTGGTGCCCGAAAGTGGTGGTTTTGATGCGGCAGAAATCCTGATGCTGGGCAAACGAATGGGGCCGATTTCCATGTTCGCGGCGCCGACCATGGTGCGGCGGCTGGTCGATACCGCGAAAGCCAGTTCTGAAACGGGCGAAGGCCTTCGGACCATCGTCTACGCGGGCGGTCCAATGTATGAGGCCGATATTTTGGACGCGACCGAGGTGATGGGCGCACGCTTTGTTCAAATCTATGGGCAGGGGGAATGTCCTATGGGCATTACGGCCTTGCCTCGTGGTGACGTGATAGACCGCAGTCATCCACGCTGGCGGGACCGTTTGAATTCCGTCGGCACGGCGCAGAGCGCGGTGCGCGTGCGCATCGTTGATCAGGACGGCGCAGAGCTTCCCCGAGGTGAAATCGGCGAAATCGTCGTCAAAGGTGCGACCGTGATGTCTGGCTATTGGCAGAACCCTGAGGCGACCCAAAAAGCGATCCGTGATGGGTGGCTTTGGACGGGTGATATGGGGCGCATGGATGACGACGGCTACGTCACCTTGCAGGACCGATCAAAGGACATGATCATTTCTGGCGGCTCAAACATCTACCCCCGCGAGGTCGAAGAGGTTCTACTGAGCCACCCGAATGTGCATGAGGTTGCGGTTATCGGCACGCCTCATCCCGAATGGGGCGAAGAGGTGATCGCATTTGTCGTCACACTGCCTGACGCTAACGTTTCGTCCGCAGAATTGGATGCGCTGTGCCTCGACCGCATCGCTCGTTTCAAACGGCCCAAAGCCTATCGATTTATCGATGCACTCCCCAAAAACAACTACGGCAAAGTCCTCAAGACTGAATTGAGAGACCGTATGAAAAAGGAACCCACCACATGACATTCCTGACAGGTAAAACGGCTCTGGTTACGGGCTCTGTCCAAGGCATCGGTTTGGCGATTGCAAAGGAACTGGCAGGTGCAGGGGCACGCATTGCGGTTCATGGATTGGCTGATGCTGCCCTAGCGCAAGCTGCGGTGGATACTCTGCTGGCCGCAGGTGCACCTGAAGTGCGGTTCTTTGAGGCGGATATGCGAGATGTGGCAGCCATCGAACGAATGATGACAGAAGTCGATGAATGGGGTGGGATCGACGTTTTGGTGAACAACGCGGGCATCCAGAAAACCGCCATGCTTGCCGATATGGACAAAGAAACGTGGGACGCGATCATCGGCATCAACCTCTCTGGTCCGTTCCACACGATGCGGCTCGCTATGCCGAAGATGGCTGAAAAAGGCTATGGCCGCGTGATCAACATCGCCAGCGTCCACGGCACTGTCGCCTCGGTCGCCAAGGTTCCCTATTGCGCGTCAAAGTTCGGGCTGGTGGGCATGTCAAAGGTCGCTGCCTTGGAATACGCAGCGGCAGGGTCCAAACGTGATGGCGGCATCACGGTGAACTGTATCGGACCCGGCTGGACCGAGACCGCGATTATTGAACCGCAGATCATCGAACGGGCGGCTAAATATGGTGGCGACCGCGAGAAAGGCATCGCCGAACTTCTCGCCGAAAAACAGCCAAGCCGACGGACTTCTGACCCGTCCGAAATCGGGGCTCTTGCCCTCTGGCTGTGCAACCCGATTGCGCACAATGTGACAGGCGCGGTGATCCCCGTTGATGGTGGTTGGACGGCGCAGTAACGGCCCCCAACTATAATCTGAGATATAGGCCGCCTCGAAAAGGGGCGGCTCGTCATTTGACTAAGGCGCCTCGTAATTACGGAGCGTCAGAATTGGCATTTCAACCCTTGACCTAACTTCGTGTGAGATTTACCTCATTAGTTGTTAAACCTTAAGTGGTGATTTTTTACCTCATTTTGATTTCTGCAACGGATCGCTTACCGCTTATTTTGGCGGATGCAGTTGTTACATTTGTATTGATTTATTGGGTTTCCTGCTGCGGCAGGTCTGTTGCTGTGCTTTTTTAAGGCTCATGCAATGCGTTGTTCTGCAATTTACAGAACGACCTCCATACTATCGCTTTGCGCTCTTATCGGTTGTGGCGGCAGTGGTGAGGACGAAACTGACTATTCTTACGGTGGCTCTAGCTCTGCACTGAGCGAGCAATATTCGAAATCGACTTGGGGTCCTGGCGGCGAACTCGGAACTGGGTGGGTTCGTGGGTTCGTGACCGAGTTCTCGATGGCGGCCGTTCATGCCGTCCAAAGCACCGCGAATTTTTCCAACAACGTGAATTGGCGCGGTGGCCGTCCGCTTGAAGCGGCGCGTGTCGATTATGCGCGGTCCGTCGGTCTGACGGGGGCAGGGCAAACGATTGCCATCATGGATAACGCGGTCCGTTTGAGCCATGAGACGTTCGACGGCGTGAACGTGACGCACTCTTCCGTATCAAATTTGGATGCGCGCGATGACCATGGCACGGCAGTGGCGAGTATCGCTGTTGGTCGAGGCGGAACTGGCATCGATGCCGTCGAAGGCGTTGCCTCTGGGGCTGATCTATTCCTCGGGACGTGGGATTATCAGACAGGTTCGACGTGGAATGAACGCGCCGTAATGGTGAGTGAAGCCGATACCGCTGGTGCTATTGTGATGAATAACTCGTGGCAGTTGTCGCGTGATTTCAATCAATCGACCTTCGAGTACTACTTTGGCCAGTATTCCGTCGCCTCCTCGTATATCAGTGCGATGCGCGACTATGCACAGAGCGGCGTCGTGGTCTTTGCTCTGTCGAACTATCATGACGAATTGGACGCTTATAACGTCGGGGCTTTGCCGCTCCTCTATCCCGATCTCGAAGGGTCGTGGATCACCGTTGTAAATGGTGCGGCAACGTTTGATGAATATGGGATCACCTCGGTAGAGCGCATCTCGTCCGCCTGCATGCAAACCGCGGCCTTTTGTATGACTGCGGATGGGTCGATCTACATCGCGACGGATTACACCGATATCGGCTACACGTCAGGCACGGGCACCAGTTACGCGACGCCGCAAATTTCTGGCGCTGTGGCGCTGCTGGCTGAGGCCTTTCCAGACCTCTCCGCCTCGCAATTGCGCGACCGCCTTTTGGCCTCTGCCGATAATGCTTGGATGACAGATTTCACGGGGTCGATTGATTTCGGGTCGGGCGTCACACACGCTTATAATGATGAATTCGGACATGGGTTCCTTGATTTGCGGGCGGCGCTTTTGCCGATTGGAACGGCCAGCGTTCCAGTTGCCGAAGGACAGAGCATCAATCTGTCTGCGGGGCAGGTGGCGGCTGTGTCGGGCGCGTTGTCGGGGAACGCCCTTGCCGACGCACTGTCGAGCGAGACCGTTTATGCTTCCGACAGTTTGAAAGGCACATTTGACATCGCGGCCTCGGATATCGTTGCAGGGACCGTGGGGTCGCTCAGTTCGATCGACGTTGCTGCGTTGTCAGCAGAGCCGCGCCTTTCGGCCCGCGCTGCGACCGCTCAATCCCTCTCAGCGGGGCAGGGCTATGGTGCGATGATCGAGGCTGATGTTGCCATGAATGCCTATGCGCAAACGGGCAATTTCGTGCGCGACCTGACCCTCGGCCAGACCAATCTGCGCATGATCGAAGGGAACAACGGTGGCGCTGGTTTAGGCCTCGCTCATACCTTCGCGACCGACGGTGGCTACTTTTCGGCTGGTCTTACAGCGATGCAAGAGGTCGGGTCCGTCGTCGGCGTGACGGCACCTGGTTTTGAGGATGGCATCCGTGGTCGCTCTGCGGCTCTGGATTTTGCCTATGGTGTGCAACTGGCCGACAGCATCGGTCTGCGCCTCGAGGGGGCTGCGGGCAAAGCCGACGGTCACGGCGCAGGGATGCTGGGTCGTTTTAACGACGTCACTTTCAACAGCGTGAAGGTCGCAATGGATCGCGCGTTGCCGAATGGCGGGCTTCTCAGCGTTTCTCTCGCACGTCCTTCAGCGATCACCAGCGGTACGGTGGATGTGAGCCTCGCCAACGAGACGACGGCTCTGGCCGCTGGCTCTGACGCCTTTCGAACTATCGCAGCCGATCTAGCACCCGAGGCCCGTCAAATGGACATTGGCTTTGAATATTCAGCGCCGATCCATGCCATCGACAATGCGTCCTTCACCTTTTCCATGGTGCATAGCCTCAACGCGGGTCACATCGAAGGGGTCCATGGAAATATGGTTGGGATAGCGCTTAATTTTAGGCTGTGAAGGTCTCTCGGAGAGTTCACTAATTTGTACCGAAGGCCCAAATGAGGTGGTCCAATATTGCTGGTTCCGATGTTAGTTCGGGTAAAGTTTTTGTGGTCAACTCCATTTCCAAAAAGCAAATCTACGTGGGCTATTCGATTACGTTCAATTCCAGTGCCTTAGCCGCACTGCGCAGAATGCGAGCCAAAGCGCCTGCAAACTTTTCGGTCCGATCGCTCGGCACCAAGAGGCTGATGGTACGGTGGGAGTCTGGCGTGACCAGCGGCATGATACGCACTTCGCTGCGGTGGATGCCTTGCCTACGGGCGAAAAGGTCGGGAAGGATGCCGATCCCTGCACCCGTCGCTGCCATCAAAACGATTGAATCGAGGCTCGTGCCTTCGTAGTCGTCGGACACTATCGCGCCGCTCGCGCCAGCGATGCCGTAGACGATGCGTGACAATCTGTGCCCCGTATCCAACGTCAACAGACGCTGCCCCGTCAGGTCGGCGGCTGTCACGCTCGACCGATGGGCAAGCGGGTGATCTTGCGCGACCGCGACCCAAAGGGGTTCCACAAACAACGGATGTTGCATGGTGTTGGGGTGGTCTTCGGGTGTCGATATGATCGCATCGAACCGACCGCTGCGGATGCCGTCATCCAACAGGAGGGTATTTTCTTCGCGCACCACAACGCGCAGATCGGGTTCTGCGTCGTGCAGCGCGGTGATTGCTTGAGGCAACAGATAGGGCCCGATGGAAGGCAAAACCCCCAATCGTAGCCTGCCGCCAAATGGCAGGTCAGAGAGCATGGTGCCGCGCAGGGCTTCGACCTCGGCCAAGATACGCTGGGCGCGTTTCACAAAATCCAACCCGCGCGCTGTCGCCTCAACCCCAGCTCGGCTCCGATCAAAGAGCCGAACGCCAAGGTCGCTTTCCACGGCGGCGATCTGGGTCGATAGGCTCGGTTGGCTGACATTCAGCTTTTCCGCAGCGAGGCCAAAGCCGCCCAACTGGTGAACGGTGACGATATATTCCATTTGCCGCAGGGTCGGGCGCATACATAGCCTCAAACTATGAATAAAAATGTTAATTTGTATTTAAGCTATCAGTAAATTTAGGGCAACAGGCCGCAAACCTGTTGGAGAGATTAATTATGCAAATGTTCGATAGCCTTGTTGGGAACCTGATGGTGCCGACGATCTTGTTCTTTGTTCTGGGCCTTGTCGCGGCCTTTGTGCGCAGCGACCTGTCTATTCCCGAAGGCGCGGCAAAGTTCATGTCGCTCTACCTGCTGCTCGCCATCGGGTTCAAAGGGGGGCATAGCCTCGCCGAAGGAGGGCTCAGTTTTGAGGTGTTCCTCGCACTGGCAGCGGGTTTGTTGTTGTCATTCCTTCTGCCGTTCCTCGCCTACATGCTGCTCCGCACAATGACGCGGCTTGATGCGACCACGGCAGCGGCGGTTGCGGGGCACTATGGCTCGATTTCCATCGTGACCTTTGTCGCGGCGTCTAGCCTACTGGACCTGACGGGTCTGTCGGCGGACGGCTACATGGTGGCTGTTGCCGCCGTGATGGAGGTGCCCGCGATCCTCTCTGCGCTTTGGATTGCAAATCGGTTTGGTCGCGACGGCCAAGAGGCCAGCGTCCCGATGCGTGAACTCTTTGCCAATGGGTCAATCGTTCTACTGAGCGGCGCGTTTTTGATCGGTGCGCTGACGCAGGACAAAGGGATGGAGATGATCGCGCCCTTCGTCGTGACACCCTTTGTCGGCATCCTCTGCCTATTCTTGCTGGATATGGGTCTGTCTGCGGGGCGGAGCCTGATCACAAACCGTCACCTTCTCAGCACAGGCCTTTTCGCCTTTGGCGTGATGATGCCCCTGATTGGTGCGATCTTCGCCATGGGTCTTGGCTCTTTGATCGGCCTGCAAACGGGCAGTCAGTTTTTGTTGATGGTGCTCTCGGCGTCGGCCTCTTACATCGCGGTGCCTGCGGCCATGAAAATCGCGCTGCCCAAGGCAGAAACGGGGATCTACCTGACGCTATCGCTCGGCGTGACGTTTCCGTTCAACATCACAGTAGGTCTGCCGCTCTACCTCTGGCTGGCCGGCCTCATCTGAGGGACTAGTCGCGCCATCCCCACGTTTGGGCCAAAGCCAAACACTCCGCCGCTGTCTCTACGGTCGTGTAAGTGCCGACCGACCGTAGGCAGGCGGCGGCAGCTGCGTGACCGAGTTTGAGCGAGTCTTGCCCTGTCCATCCTTCGTGAAGCCCGTATTGGAACCCCGCGGCAAAGGCATCACCAGCGCCATTTGCGCCCTTGCGGTCTTTATCTGCGATGCGCACCGAGGGTTGGAAGGTTTCGGTGCCGTCGCGAGTGACCAAAACCGCGCCTTCGGTGAAATGAACGGCGACGAGTTCCATGGCCCCCATGGCAAGGACCTCTCTGGCGGCGGCAAACACTTGATCGCGATCAGTCACGCCGTCCTCAACGGTTTTGCGCCCAGCCAGCGCGCCAATTTCGAAATCGTTGACCACCAAGGTATCGAGATGCGGTAGGCAAGGGTGCCCGACCGCTCTGATCTTGTCCTCAGGCCCGGCGACGAATTCAAAGTTGGTATTCAGTCCCGCGGCCTTAGCTTTGCGGAGCACCGTAACCCAACCATTAGCATCGCCGCCCCACTTTGCGTCCATCTGTTTGTGAATACCCGGAAGCCCGAGGTGTAGAACACGCGCCGAACAGGTCGAAAAATCGTAATGGTCTGGCGTCATCAGGTCCGCGACACCAAAGAACAGGATATGCGTGCGACGACCCGTTTGGGCCGATACATAGGCGTCTGTCACTTGGGTCTGTGCGTCAGCAGTGCGGTAAAGGCCGCTGCGATCAATGCCGTATTCGTCGGCGATCCCGATCAGGAAATCGCCCATCTCGCCCGCACCAATCAGACCTTGGGTCCAGACGGGCATGTCAGGGTCGAGACGGCGCATATCGACGGCAAAGTTGCAACCAGACCCGCCACCCGCCAGTTCGACCTTTTGAACGGCGGCGATCATGTCCTCTTTGGGCCATTGATCGACGGTAATGTTGCGATCAACACACCACGTGCCTGCGGTCACAAACCCCTTGCGCATGGGTCACACGTTGGGCTTGAGGATGTTTTCAGAAATCACCAGATCGTCGTCGAGCGATCTGAAAGGCGTGATACCATTGGCCTGAAGATCACCGTGATAAGCCTTCACCGCTTCCTCACTGGTAACGCCGTCTTCGATCACGTGGCGCATCGCTTTGACCATGAGAACCGAGTCCTCAGAGTAGTAGATCTTGCGCCCGAACAGAGCCACACGTGCACCGTATTTTTCCGCCTGACGGATCAGTTCAAGGCAATCGCGCGTGGTTCCCGCGCCACCGCCAAGAATACCAAAGATCAGGTTCTCAGGATCGTACCCTGCGATTTCTTCGGTCGCGGCGGGACCGTTATAGGCTGCCTTGAGGAAGGCGGGGCGTTCATGCCGCGACACGCCCGCAAGGCAGCGCACGATCATGTCATTGTTGTAGGTCGCAAAGTCGCCGTTGGTTTCGACGGGGATTTGGGGGTTAAAGACCTCGAGGAAGTAATCGACCCCTTCCGCAGAGGCCTCATCACGGAACTTCGCGAACTCTTCGAGCGTTTTGTGATCCCGTTCGAGGTCATTGTAGAACGTCACCGAATAGAGGCCTAAAGGCGCGACCGCTTTGACCCGATCCAAACGGGCAGAGCGGAAATTCTTCATCATGTGTTTGGGATAGCACCCGCCACGGACGTGCCAAATATCCGTGGTATCGTTCAGGCGCACAGCAGGGGTCACGTGAGATTTGTGGAACAGCCCCTCGGCCTGCATCACCTCTGCGGTCGAGAGGGACATCAGCATGATGTCGACCAAACCAGATTTCGTCACCTTGATCATATCGTCGCGATAGGCACGCAGCGATTTCATGCGGCCATCAGCCCCTTTTCCTGGGGTGGCACAGCCAAAGGCCATATCGCCGTCTTTGGCGTCCGCAATGATAAAGTCGTTCGGCTTGTATTTGCCCGAACGAATGGCGTCTAACTTACGATCAAGATTTTTCGGCATAACGTCCTCCACTCTAGGGAAAACGGTATCGCAGTTTCGTGAAATTGATAGCGCTAAACTGTCTGCGAAAAGAAAAGTTTTGCAATGAGCGCGAGGGAGGCTGCGCATGTGACTATCAATCTTGGATTGATGTGCGAACTGCTGACCTAGCCCGTGATGCCTGACATGCAAAAGGGGCGCCGATGGCACCCCTTTCTTTGGCCTTTTCGCACCTGATTACAGGTAGCGGTTAACCAGATTTTCCAGACGTTCCTGACGGCCCGAGCGGGGCTCTGGGTTAACGTTGTCAGCTAGAACGCGCTCTTGGATCGAGGCCAGATCGCTGCCCAGCATCGCTTTCGCGCCATCGGTATCCCAGCCTGCGTAACGCGCATCACGTGCCGCTTCGAGCTTGCCATCCTCAAGCATCGCAGCCGCCGCCTTGAGGCCGCGTGCACAGCAATCCATGCCACCAATGTGGCTGAGGATCAGATCCTCTGCGTCGAGCGACTGACGACGGATACGTGCGTCAAAGTTGGTGCCGCCTTTGGTGAAGCCGCCAGCCTTGAGAACTTCATAATAGGCCAGCGCCATTTCCGGAACGTTGTTCGGGAATTGGTCGGTGTCCCAGCCAGACTGGTAGTCGTTGCGGTTCATGTCGATCGAACCCAGCATGCCCAACGACCCAGCCAAGGCCAGTTCGTGTTCAAAGCTGTGACCCGCAAGGATCGCGTGGCCTTGTTCGATGTTCATCTTCACTTCGTTCTCAAGGCCGAAGCGTTTGAGGAAGCCATAAACGGTGGCCACGTCAAAGTCATACTGGTGCTTGGACGGCTCTTGGGGTTTCGGTTCGATCAGGATCTGACCGTCCCAGCCCATCTTGTGCTTATACTCGACCACCATTTCGAGCATCCGCGCCGCATGTTCGGCCTCTTTGGTGAGGTCGGTGTTCAGCAGGGTTTCATAGCCCTCACGGCCGCCCCACAGAACGTAGTTCTCACCGCCCAGTTTCATCGTTGCGTCCATGCAAGATTTGATGGTCGCAGCAGAGTAGGCAAAAACCTCTGGATCAGGGTTGGTCGCCGCACCAGCCATGAAACGACGGTGGGTGAATAGGTTCGCGGTGCCCCAAAGTAGCTTTGTCTTTGAGGTTTCCATTTTCTGCGCAAAGTAGTCGACGATCTCTTCGAGGTTGCGTTTGTTCTCTGCAAAGGTCTTACCTTCAGGACGCACATCAAGGTCGTGGAAACAGAAGTATGGCGCGCCGAGGATGTCGAACATCTCGAACGCCGCATCAGCCTTCAGTTTCGCGGCATCCATGGAGTCACCGAACCACGGGCGATCAAAGGTGCGACCACCGAACGGGTCGCCGCCTTCGTAGGCAAAGCTGTGCCAGTAGGCGACGGCAAAGCGCAGATGGTCTTCCATCCGTTTGCCCATGATGACTTCGTCAGGGTTGTAGTAACGGAATGTAAATTCGTTTTCAGTCTCGGGGCCTTCGTATTTGACGGCCTGAATGCCTTTGAAAAAATCGGTCATAGGAACCTCTAGTTGAGTGTCTTAAGCGCCTTATAGGCCGCTTGATAATCAGCGTGGCGGGCGAGGAATGCCTCTTGCAAAGCGGGAACAGGATCAATGGTGCGCGCGATTTGCGGGGCGCTTGCTGCTGCGGTGGTTTCACCTGTTGCTGCCATTAGGCCCAAACGGGCCGCGCCGAACGCGCCACCGTAGTCACCAGCCACAGGCAACCCGATCGGAATGCCGAGGATGGTTGCGATCGCTTGCACCCAGTAGTCAGACTTTGACCCGCCCCCAACGGCGATCAACCGTTCGATCTGTGTGCCAGTAGAGGTCAGCGCGTCATAGCTATCACGCACCGCAAAGGTGACGCCCTCTAGCACCGCTCGTGTCATCGCTGCGCTGTCGGTCGCGTGGTCAAGGTGCAGGAACGAGGCGCGGATGGTCGCATCATTGTGCGGGGTACGTTCGCCACCCAAGTAGGGCAGGAACAACGTGCGGGCAGGGGCGGTGAGTGGTCCCAACGCGCCCGTGAGTTCTGCAGGTGCCGCGCCCATCACGCGACCAAACCAGTTCATCGCGTCCGCAGCTGCGAGGATCACGCCCATCTGGTGCCATGTGTCGGGCAGGGCGTGACAGAAGGTGTGCACTGCGCTCGCCGCGTCAGGGGAATAGGCGTCACAGGCCGCAAAGAGCACGCCAGAGGTGCCGAGGCTGATAAACGCATCGCCAGATTTCACAACGCCCACGCCCACGGCGCTCGCTGCGTTGTCACCGCCGCCGCCTGCCACGACGACATTGGCGGGGAGGCCGAATTGTGCTGCGATGTCGGCCCGTAGGGTGCCCGAAACATCAGACCCTTCGACGAGACGCGGCATGTGATCGCGTGTCAGGTGGGTCGCTTCGAGTAGGTCATCGGACCACGCCCGCGCCCCTGTATCGAGCCACGATGTGCCTGCCGCATCCGACATCTCAGCGACGTGTTCACCTGTGAGCCATAGGCGCAGGTAATCCTTGGGCAGGAGAACTTTCGCCAATTTGGCAAAGATTTCGGGTTCATTGTTGCGAACCCAATCGATTTTCGGCGCGGTAAAGCCCGGAAATACGATGTTGCCCGTAAGGGCACGGAACCGCGGGTCAGCATCCAGCGCTGCCGCCTCAGCTGAGGACCGCGTATCGTTCCAGAGGATGCAGGGCCGTAGCACTGTATCCGAGGCATCCAGCAACGTTGCACCATGCATATGACCAGAGAGGCCAATGGCACGCACACCGTCGAGCGAAAGTTTGGACTTGAGAGCACCCAGAACAGTTTGCGCGGCTGTGATCCAATCCGCGGGGTCCTGTTCTGACCAACCATCTGCCTTGCGGCTGACGGTGAGGGGGGCCGTTGCTTCGGCGAGGATAGTTTGGGAATCGTCAATGACGATCCCCTTTAGGCCCGAAGTGCCTAGATCAAGTCCGATGTACATTATGCTGCCAGATGTTCCGGTTTGCGTCCAAGGATGATCATCGCGAGGAGGTCGTCCTCGGTCACTTCATCCACTTTCACAACGCCGACCAACTGACCGTTTTTCATAACCGCCGCGCGGTCACAAAGCTGTTTTACCGCATGCACATCGTGGTCGATCAAGAAGATACCAAGGCCTTGTTTCTTTAGCTCTTGAATCAGCTCTGCCACCATCTGTGTTTCATGCGGGCCGAGCGCCGCTGTCGGTTCATCCATGATCAAGATTTTGGCGTTGAAATACACCGCACGAGCAATCGCAACCGACTGACGCTGACCGCCCGAAAGCGCGCTCACTGGTTCGTTGAACTTGCGGAAGTTGGGGTTGAGACGCGCCATGATCTTGCGCGTCTCAGCTTCCATCTTTGCTTCGTCGAGCATGCCTGATTTGGTCACGATCTCACGGCCCAAGAACAGGTTCGACGCTGCATCGAGGTTATCCGCCAGCGCGAGCGTCTGGTAGATGGTTTCGATGTTGTAGGAACGGGCGTCGCGCGGGTTGTTGATCTCAACGGATTGGCCGTTGATCAGCACTTCACCTGCGTCCTTTTTATACGCGCCCGATAGACATTTGATCAGGGTCGATTTGCCTGCACCGTTGTGGCCCAAGAGGCCAACAACTTCGCCCGGGTAGAGGTCAACGCTGACATCATCCACGGCCTTGATACCGCCGAATGCGATTTCGATGTTCCGCAATTCGACAAGAGGGTTTTGCGTGTTGGTCATTGTCACGTCTCCTTACTTTGAACGGCTGCGGTAAAGGTTGTCGAGGTAGACAGCGATCACGAGGACGCTACCGACGACGATCTGTTGGACTGCTGTATCAAAGCCGATCAGGACCATGCCGGTCTGAAGGCTCTGCATTACCAGCGCGCCTAGGATCGCACCGTAGATTGTGCCAACACCACCAGCGAGCGAGGTGCCGCCGATCACGGCTGCCGCGATCACATAAAGCTCGTCCAGAAGGCCCAGAGCGTTGGTCGCGCTGTTCAGACGGGCAGAGGCAACAACAGCCGAAAGGCCAGCCAATGCGCCCATCAGTGCGAAGATGCGCAGGGTCATCCAGCGAACGTTGATACCAGCCAGAGCCGCAGCCTCGGGGTTACCACCGATCGCAAAGACGTAGCGACCAAAGCGGGTGCGGGTCATCAGGATGGTCATCAGGATGCCGACCACCATCAGGATGATCACAGGGATAGCAAAGCCGTGGCTGATGAAGAGGCCTTCAGCAGGAACCTCAACGCCGTTTTTCGCCGCCCATTGGTTCACGATGCCTTTCGGCCATGGGTAGGAGTTCACCAGAAGAACTGCACCAACCACAATCGCGCAGCCTAGGCCGCCTACGAACAGTTCAGCCCACATCGGACGCAGCGGGAAGTCATGCTCGATCCGATTGCGACGACCTGCGTAGATCAACCAGATGATGCCTGCACAGGCCAGACCACCAACGATCCAGCTGCCAGTTGCACCCACGGTGCCGTAAGGTCCGCCGCCCAAAAGCTGGAAGGTCGCGTCAACGGGGGAAATGGTTTTACCGTTGTTTGACAAGAATGCAGCGCCGCGCCAGATCATCAGACCACCGAGGGTCACAATGAACGCAGGGATGCCGCGGTAAGCGATAAGCCAGCCGTGGAATGCGCCGATGATCGCACCACACAGGATGCCAACGACAGCGGTGATGATCCAGATCGACGGGTTTCCGAGGCCGAGGTATTGCGGCAGGATTTCGACCTGCAAAATACCCATGATCATGCCAGTCACACCAACAAGAGAGCCCACCGACAGGTCAATGTTGCGTGTGATGATGACTAGAACCATACCCGTTGCCATGATCCCGATGGAGCACATCTGAACGGACAAGTTCCACAGGTTGCGTGGTGTGAGGAAGGCGCCAAAATCGTTAAAGATTACGCCATACATGTGAAACCCGATCCAGATCGCCAGCAAAGCGCCGACCATGCCGAGGAGGCGGGTATCAATCTCGGTTGCACGCAGGAATCGCGTGATCGGCCCAGTCTTCGACGCGGAGCCGGTGGGTTTGTTTGTGGTGTCGGTCATGGAACCTTCCAAATATCTGCTTGGTACGCAGGGTGCAGTGCTCAAACCTAGTCTTCGTGGCAAGCTGCTGCGGCGTTTCAGGACGGCAAAGCGTCCGAATGTCGAAAATTCAAAGAGTGTCGGGTGCCAAACCGAGGTCTGGCACCCGTGTCTGAGGCTTAGTTACAGCCGTCAACGCCTGCGATTGCGCCTTCACATGCCTGCTCTTTCGAGATGTGGCCTGCGTCGATTGCAACGCTGAGGTTTGCGCGTGTCAGCGGGGTCGGGGACAGAAGGATCGCATTCATTTCGATGCCTTTTTCGCCGCCCGAGAACTTCACAGCGCCCTCGATTGCGTCAAGTGCGGTACCTGCTGCGAGAGCCGAAGCAATCTCACCTGCTGCAGTGCCGAGCTGACGGGAGTCTTTCCAAACCGAAACGGTCTGGGTGCCACGTGCAACGCGGTTGATCGCAGCCAAGTCGCCGTCCTGACCACCAACTGGGATAACGAGACCCTGAGCGGAGAGAGCAGCAACAACACCGCCAGCCATGCCGTCGTTTTCAGACAGAACAGCATCAACGTTGTTGTTGTTTGCGGTCAGGATCTGCTCCATGTTTTTCTGAGCATTTTCAGGCTTCCAGCTGTCCGAGAACGCTTCGCCAACGATGTTAATTTTGCCAGCAGCAACGTCGTCGCCGATAACTTCCATCATGCCCTGAAGCAGGAACGCAGCGTTCGGGTCACCTGGGTCACCTTTGATGATTGCGTAGTTGCCTTCTGGAACTTCTGCCGAAACGGTTTCAGCGATGATGCGACCAACGCCGATGTTGTCAAAGGTCAGGTAGAAGGTGCGGTCGTCTTCGATCAGACGGTCGTAGCCTACAACCGGAATGCCCTCAGCCGCTGCCATTTCGATAGCCGGGCCGATTGCGTCTTTGTCCCATGCGTTGATGATCAGTGCGTTAACGCCCTGAGCGATCAGTGCTTCGATGTCAGCAAGCTGTTTGGTGGACGACGACTGAGCGTCTGCGGACACATAGGTGTCGCCAGCAGCTTCGATTGCTGCAACCATTGCTGCTTCGTCGATCTTCCAACGCTCTTCCTGGAAGCTCGCCCAGGATACGCCGATTTTCATGCCGTCTGCCAGAGCAGCAGAGCCGCTGAAGCCTGCAACTGCCACAGCAGCCGCGATAATTGCCTTATGCATAGTGTTTCCTCCCATAGAATTCTATCAACGAAGATCGTTCTCTTCGTAGGCCTCCTTAGCTTGACTGATTAAATTCAATTGTCAAAATAAAAAAATCATAAATTGCGGAAAATTTATGGACAGCGGGCAATTTTCGCCCGAATACTACGCTCACCTGAGGGAAATTCGGAGGAAATCTTCTCGCAGGTGCAGAAATAGTTCAGGAGGTGAACTTATGGAATCTGGGTTGGAGGAGGTCCTTCTCGAATCGCAGCACGCACAGGAAGGGTGCGGGCCGATTAACCTTGTGGGGTTGCGTGATTCCAAATCTCTCCGTCAGCAGGTCTTTGAACAGGTGCGGGCAAATGGGCAGGTGTCGCGGGCGATGATCGCGCGGACTTTGAACGTTTCGCCGGGGTCTGTGACCTCTATTACGGCCGAATTGATCGCCGAAGGGTATCTGCGCGAGGTTGAGGGTGCTGCACGCGAAGCGGGTCGTGGCCGTCCTCCCGTCGCATTGCAGGTGGTGCCAGAGGTGAAGCGGGTCATCGGGATTAAGATCTCTGACGAACGCCACACCGCCGTGCTGACCGATTTCGCGGGGCAGGTGGTTGCCTCTGCCGCGTTGAACATTCCGACCACGAAAAAGCCCGTCGCCACTATCCTTGATGAACTCGAAGAACTTGTGAACCGTTTGATGACCACGGCGGGCCTGCCGTTCTCGGCGGTCTCGGGAATCAGTGTTGGGATCTCTGGTGTTGTCGACCATTCCTGTGGTGTGGTCACATGGTCGCCGCTCATTGTTGAAACCGAAGTCGCGATGGAGCAAGCCATCGCGGATCGGTTCAACTGTCCCGCTCACCTCGAAAACGACGCGAATATGCTGACGCTGGCTGAACTGTGGTTCGGCGCGGGCCGTAGCCGTAAGGATTTTGCGGTTGTCACGGTCGAACATGGCGTGGGTATGGGCATGGTGATTAACAACCAGCTCTATCGCGGCACCCGTGGCATGGGCATGGAATTGGGCCATATCAAAGTGCAACTCGACGGTGCGCTCTGCCGTTGTGGGCAACGTGGATGTCTCGAAGCTTACCTTGCGGACTACGCTTTGGCGCGTGAGGCATCGACGGCCTTGGGTATTTCGCGGAACAATCCGCAGAGCTTGCCTGTCATGCTCGAAACGCTCTACGAAAAAGCGAAATCGGGCAACCGTGGTGCGCGGACGATTTTCCAGCGGGCAGGGCGCTATTTGGCGGTTGGCCTGTCTAATATCATCAACCTTTTCGATCCCGAGCTGATCATTCTGTCGGGCGAACGGATGCGGTTCGACTACCTCTACGCCGCCGAAGTGCTTGCGGAGACGCATTCCTTGACGCTCAATCAGGCGCGACCAAGAAGTAAAATTGAAATCCAGACATGGGATGACTTAGTCTGGGCCCGTGGGGCAGCAGCGCTTGCGCTGAGTGAATTGACCAATCGGGTCTTTGGAGAGACGAAGTTACCAGCATGAAATACCTAACGCTACTCGCGGTCTTTGGCGCGGCTCCGGCCTTTGCGGGTCCAGTTTTCGAAAATATGTCCCAGAATTTGCCGCCCCACGAATACAGCGGCGGCTGGGACCATTTCGTCGGCGGCGGCGTTGCGGTGATGGATTGCAATGGGGATACGCTCCCTGATGTGTTCGCCGCGGGCGGAACGGGGCCAGCATCGCTGTTCATCAACGACGGTGATTTCCAGTTCCACGCAGGTGACTTTCCCGAAATCACAGAGACCACAGGTGCCTATCCGATCGACATTGATGCGGACGGTCACATGGACCTTTTCGTCCTGCGGATCGGCGCGAATAGAGTGCTGAAGGGCGGCGCGGATTGTAGTTTTACCGATGTGACGGCGGATTATGGTGTGCCAGAGACAGATCAGTGGTCCACCTCCTTTACAGCGTGGTGGGTCGATGACGGTCTGCCTCAGATGGCGGTCGGCAACTACGTCGATCGCAGCAACCCCAAGGGGCCGTTTTTCGCCTGTGATAGCAATACGCTACTGACGCCTGAGAACGGCACATACACGGCTAGTAACCTCGAGCCCGGCTTTTGCGCACTCTCCATGCTTGCGGCGCGGGATGCATCGGGTACCCAGCGGCTCCGCATTTCGAACGACCGTCAGTATTACGTGCGCGGCGGTTACGAGCAGATGTGGGACATCGCCGAAGCACGGTTTTTAGGCGAAGAGGACGGCTGGGCGAAGGTGTCTCTCTGGGGCATGGGGATCGCCAGTCGCGACCTGAACGGTGATGGCCGCGACGAGGTCATGCTGACCTCAATGGGCGATCAGCTTCTGCAGATCGCAACGGACGAAGGCCTATATACCGCTGCGCCGTTTAACATGGGCACATCGGCGCATCGCCCATATCTCGGCGATGATGGCCGACCGTCGACAGGATGGCACGCGCAGTTTGGCGATGTGGACAACGATGGTCGCGCCGATCTGTTCATCGCGAAAGGCAATGTCGATCAGATGCCATCGAACGCGATCCATGATCCGAATAACCTTCTGATGCAGCAGCCCGATGGTCATTTTATTGAGGCAGCACTCGAGGCGGGGCTGGCCAGTGGTGAACGTGCCCGCGGTGCGGCATTGGCCGATTTCGACAATGACGGACGGCTTGATGTGCTGGTGCTGAACCGTCGTGCCCCAATGGAAATCTATCGCAACGTGACGCCAGATACTGGCGCTTGGCTCAACGTCGCGCTGGAGCAGGGCGGTGGAAACCGCAATGCAATCGGCGCGCAGATCACGGTTGAGGCAGGTACGTTTAAAGAAACCCAGCAAGTCACCATCGGCGGCGGTCACGCTGGCGGCCAGGCCGTACCGTTGCATTTCGGTCTTGGCGACGCGATTGAGGCGACGATCACAGTGGAATGGCCGAACGGGACAGTGACCACGGCCACGGCCCCTGTGAACCAAACGCTGACCCTAACCCATTAAGGGTTAGGGATCGTCAAACCGCTCGGCACCGTTTCGGGAACGCCCAAACGTCCTGTCTGCGCGGCAGTGTCGGTGAGGCTGTTCAAGAACGCGACAATCGCCGTAACCTCGTCATCCGACAGTTCAACGGGTTCAATGCTGACTGCTGCGGCGATAGCTGCCACCTCTGCGGGATCATCCATAATCCGCCAATCGGCGAACTCGGCCTCGGGCAGCACGACCTGCGAGCGGTCGTAGGATTCGAGACCCGCAACGGGATCAATGTGACCTTTGACGAATGCCGTCAGGTCCGAATACGCCCCCGCATGCCCCCAAGGCCCTGTGAGTGCTACATTGCGCAATGATGGAGTGCGGAATGCGTAAAGGTCTGCGGGATCGCCTGTCACACGGAACCGCCCTTCGTCGCGGGCATTGGTTTCAAACCGCGCACCTTTACCCGGTCCGACCTGAGGCTGCCCCATCGCGTGGAAGCTATGATCGGTCAGGAATTTTCCTGCGTGACAGGACGCACATCCAGCCTCGCCATAAAACAACTCCATCCCTAGGGCAGCGGTCTCTGGTAGCGGAGCAGTCCCGCGCAAGGCCGCATCAAAGGGCGATGTGTCCGACCGCCACTCAAACTCCATAAACGCGGCAATGGCGTTGGAAATATCGGTAAAGGCGATGTCGTCAGGCGACGAAATGTGGTCATACACCGCGCTGAATTTATCCGCGTATTCAGGAATGGCCGCAACGCGCCGCGCGATCAAATCCCACGCACCGCCTTCGCCCGTCAGCGTGCCCAGACGCACGGCCTGCGAAATCTCGTTCTCGGAATAATGGCCCGCCATTTCATCGGCGGACAAAACGGGGAACATTGTCTGCGCGGAAACGATAGAGGCAAAGCCCGCGACCATCTCGTCCTCAAGAGGGGTGCGCAGGCCAGACGGACGGTTCGGGTCGAGCTCTACCCGACCGTCATGGAACAACGCGCGGAACTCTTTGGCGCCGAGGTTAAAGAGCGGTTGCGCGTTACGGGGAATCCGTTGTTCAGGCAGGTTCGCCATGTCCAAAACGCGGTTCGGGCCGAGCCCGCGACCACCATCCCCGATGGATAGCGATAGCCCGTCGCCTGTTCCCTCGGACGGATGGTGACAGGTCGCGCAGGCGACCTCTTTGTTACCCGACAGGATGGGATCATAGAACAGCAACTGGCCCAATTCGGCCTCGTCTTGGCGCACCGGCAGGAAGTCATCATCCGTCAACGGCGCAGGTATTCCCGCCGCCTGAACCATTGGGGCTGCCAACGTCAAAACTAAGGTCAATGAACGCATTCGATCTCTCCTCTTCCCTTGGCAGTAGAGTGTCGCAAAGCCTTGGGTTTGGAAAGGAAAAGAGGGTAGATTTTTCGTATATAAACGGTGTTTTGAACAGAAAGAGGCCCCACCTGATCTCTCGGGCAGGGCCTCTTTGCAGGGAGAAGCAGTTTAGCTGTTTGTGGCGTTGCGATACCACTCCACGATCATCCGACGTTCGTCGTCTTCCATGTAGCTGACATTCGCGGGCGGCATGGCGTGAGTGACGCCGGCCTGCAGGAAAATCTGGGTCGCGGCGCGGGCAATATCATGGTCCGTTTCGAGCAGCATTCCCTTGGGCGCGTTGCGGATACCGTTATAAAACGGCTCACGCGCGTGGCACATCGAACAGCGGCCAGGGATCACCGATGCCACATCCTCGAACCCTTCGGCATTTGCGAACTTTTGTTCGGTCGGGGTCAGCGGACGCGCGTCAGATTCTTCCCATGTGTCGTAGCGCAGCGGTGCGGTCGACAGCCACGCGATCAGGATGAACAGGATCGCAGTCACGGCCCATGTCCAGCTTGGGCTGCCTTTGCGAGCGTGGCGGGTGTTGAAATAATGGCGGATTGTTACGCCCATCAGGAACACCAGCGCTGCGATGATCCAGTTGTAATCGGTGCCAAAGGCCAGCGGGTTGTGGTTCGACAACATCAAGAACACGACCGGAAGGGTCAGGTAGTTGTTGTGCGTCGACCGCAGTTTCGCGATTTTCCCGTATTTCGCATCAGGTGTGCGACCTTCTTGGAGGTCTTTTACAACGATGCGCTGGTTCGGCATGATGATGAGGAACACGTTCGCCGTCATGATCGTAGCGGTGAACGCGCCGAGGTGCAGCATGACTGCGCGACCTGTGAACACTTGATTGTAGGCCCAACCCATAACGACGAGCAGGACGAACAGCAGAACCATCAGGACGGTGGGGCGTTCGCCCAGAGGCGATTTGCAGAGGAAATCATAAACCAGCCAGCCGATGCTGAGGGAGGCCGCGGAAATCAGGATACCCTGCCACAGGGCGAGGTCAGCCTTGGCTGGATCGATGAGATATAGTTCACCACCCACCCAGTAGATGATCATCAACAGAGCCGCGCCAGAGAGCCAAGTCGTATAGCTCTCCCATTTGAACCACGTCAGATGGTCGGGCATGTTTTCAGGGGCAACGAGGTATTTCTGGATGTGGTAGAACCCACCGCCATGCACCTGCCATTCTTCGCCATGCGCGCCCACTGGAAGGTTCGGCACTTTGCGAAGACCAAGGTCCAACGCGATGAAATAAAAGGATGATCCGATCCACGCCATCGCGGTGATCACGTGAAGCCAGCGCACTGCAAAGGCGGCCCAATCCCACAATACTACAAGGTCCTGCATATTTCCCCATCTCCTGTCTTTGCGAAGAGTCTAGTCCAGTGATAGCTTTTCGAGTATTCTTGAAAATTCCAAGGCAGCTTCAAGAAATACGGAAATATCACGTGGCTTACCTCGACAATATCAGAACCTTCATTCGGGTCTATGAACTTGAAAATATGTCGGCGGCTGCACGAGATTTACGCATTTCTGCTGCGGTTGCATCATCTCGAATCTCGCAGTTAGAAGAACACCTTAACACACGGCTCTTCCAGCGCACGACCCGCAAGCTCGCTGCGACTGAACAGGGGCGGATGTTTTATGAAGGGGCCTGCCGCATCATTGAGGCCGTCGATATGGCCGAAGCCGACATTAGCACCGCGACAAGCACATTACGCGGAACGCTCTATGTCGCTGCACCGCTCGGGCTGGGTCAGCGGGTCATCGCGCCCGCGTTGCCTGATTTTCGGGCGCAAAACCCGCTTGTGGATATTCGCCTGCGTCTGTCCGACCGCAAGTTGGATATGGCCGAGGAAGGGCTTGATGTGTTGTTTTTCCTTGGCAATCCCGAGGACAGCAACCTCCGCATTCGCAAAATCACCGACTGCCAGAGGGTGCTCTGCGCGTCGCCTGATTACCTCGCGCGGCGGGGCTATCCGACATCGAGTGCGGAACTCTGCACCGATGCTCATGATTGTTTGAACCTGCGCTACCCCGGCGCGCCAGAGTTTCGCTGGCCTTTGCAAGGTCCAGAGGGTGTGCGTCGTGTCCCCGTGTCGGGGCCGTTTGAGACCGACCACGGTGACGTGCTGACCAATTGGGCCTTGGATGGGCAGGGGATCATTCTGAAATCGGTGTTCGAGATATCAGAGCACCTCGAATCTGGGCGTCTGGTGCCTGTGCTGCCAGACGAACCACCCGTGCCCATTCAGATGGGATGCCTGTTCATGCACCGCAGACGGCAAGACCCCAAGGCACGGGTTTTTATAGATTTTATGGTCAAACGGATCGACGAACAGCTATCGGTTTAGCTGCCGCGATAGGTCGAATACCCGAAGGGCGAGAGAAGCAGCGGCACGTGGTAGTGCGATGCCTCTGACATGCCGAACTGCAGCGGGATCACATCCAGAAACCGTGGGGTTTCAGGTGGGGTGCCGCAAGCATCGAGGTAGTCGCCCGCGTGGAACACCAACTCATAAACGCCCGTCGCAAATTCGGCTGCGGGCAGGATCTGTTCATCGGTGCGGCCATCCGCGTTTGTCGAGAGGCTACGGATGTGCGTGCGGGTTTCGTTTTCAATCCGATAGAGGTCAATCTTTAGACCCTGCGCAGGGCAGCCACGCGCCGTGTCCAAAACGTGAGTAGTCAAATATCCAGACATTTCAGTCTCCTTTTGCCCTTTTTTGCCGCAGTTTCAGAATGAAGCGATACCTGAGCAGCAATAAGGACTTTCAAGATTAAATTGAAACCGTTTCACTGGCTCTCAGAATACAGTGTTGCGAACTGCAGGAGAATTCAATTGCGTCGATATACTCGCAACATGCGCGGATACGGGCCGCAGGCCCCCAATGCGAACTGGCCCAACGGGGCCAAAGTGGCTGTGCAATTTGTTCTGAACTACGAAGAAGGCGGTGAGAACTGCTTGCTCCATGGGGATGCGGGCTCTGAGGGGTTCTTGTCCGATATTCCGGGTGCTGCGCCGTGGGCAGGTCAGCGTCATTGGAACATGGAGTCGATCTACGAATACGGCGCCCGCGCTGGGTTTTGGCGTCTGCATCGCTTGTTTACGGGCGCAGATATTCCCGTGACGATCTACGGCGTGGCATCTGCCTTGGCCCGCAACCCTGAACAGGTTGCCGCGATGAAGTCCGCAGGCTGGGAAATCGCGAGCCACGGGCTCAAGTGGGTTGAACACAAAGACATGCCCGAGGACGAGGAACGCGCAGCGATCGCTGAGGCCGTCCGTCTTCACACCGAGGTCGTCGGCGAACGCCCGCGCGGTTGGTACACGGGCCGTTGCTCGATGAACACCGTTGCCCTCGTCGCCGAAGAGGGTGGGTTCGACTACATCAGCGATACCTATGACGACGACCTGCCGCATTGGATGGAATGCGGCGACCGCGATCAGCTGATCATCCCCTATACGCTCGAAGCAAACGACATGCGGTTTGCGGGTGCACCGGGGTGGGTCACAGGGCAGGACTTTGGCGACTACCTGATCGATGCCTTCGATACGCTCTATGCCGAAGGCGAGGCTGGCGCGCCGAAAATGATGTCCGTCGGGCTGCATTGCCGTCTGGTTGGCCGTCCCGGTAAAATCGCGGGCCTCAAGAAATTCATCGACCATATTCAGGCACATAGCGATGTCTGGTGCCCGCGCCGCATCGAGATCGCAGAGCATTGGGCGACGCATCATCCGCACAAACGGATCGAACGACCGAGCCAGATGACCAAAGACCGTTTTGTCAGCCTTTATGGTGGCATCTTTGAACATTCCGCTTGGATTGCCGAACGTGCGTTCGAGTTGGAACTGGGCCCCGCGCATGACTGTGCTGCAGGCGTTCACAACGCGCTATGCCGTATGTTCCGTTCCGCAACCGAGGATGAACGTCTGGGCGTTCTATTGGCGCACCCTGATCTGGCTGGGAAACTGGCGGCGGCTGGTCGTCTCACCGCAGAGAGCACATCAGAACAGGCCAGCGCGGGTCTGAATATGCTCACCGATGAGGAGCGCGAAACCTTTACCGCGTTGAACACGGACTACGTCGCAAAACACGGGTTCCCCTTTATCATCGCCGTGCGCGACCACGATAAGGCATCGATCCTAGCTGCGTTCAAACGTCGGATCAACAACGACCGCGCGACCGAGTTTGCAGAGGCCTGCCGACAGGTCGAACGCATCGCAGAGTTCCGTTTGCAGGATCTCTTCGCATGACAGTTAACGTGACGCCCAAACCCCTCACCGCCGAAGCCTTTGCGCCTTATGGTGACGTGATCGAAGTTTCGGGCGCCCCTGACATGATCATCAATCAGGGCATGTGCGGGCGTCACCACGACCGCGCAAACGTCGATTTCGGCGAGGGTCGCGCGGGCATCAGCCTCTTTGACGCAAAGGCGCGTAGCCTGCCGATGACGGTCGCATTGGTTGAACGTCACCCATTGGGTAGTCAGGCCTTTGTGCCGATCTCGGGCGTTCCGATGATTGTTGTGGTTGCGGCGGCGGGCGAAACTCCTGGCCCGATTGAGGCTTTCATCAGCCAGCCGGGGCAATCGATCAACCTACATAAAAACACATGGCATGGGGTCCTCACGCCACTGGATCGCGATGGCCAATACATCGTGATCGACCGAATTGGGGACGGCAATAATCTGGTGGAACACTGGTTCAAAGAGCCAGTGATTATTGACGTCCCACAATAAACGCTCCCCGCAGAATGGGGGCGACTAACAACAGTCAAAAGGGAGTAACACTATGGCTGATACGTCACTTGGGACAGCTGCACAGCTAAAGGACCCAAATTATACACCTCCATTAGGCCAAGCGATCCCGCTCGGTATCCAACACGTTTTGGCGATGTTCGTCTCGAACGTCACCCCTGCGATCATCGTTTGTGGCGCGGCTGGTTTCGGCTTTGGGTCGAACTCGCCTGATTTCCCGCAAATGGTCTACATGATTCAGATGTCGATGTTCTTTGCGGGCATTGCGACATTGTTCCAAACCATTGGTTTCGGTCCCGTCGGCGCACGTTTGCCTATCGTTCAGGGCACATCCTTTGCTTTTATTCCGATTATGATCCCGCTCGTTGCGGGCAAGGGCGTTGATGCTATCGCTGTCCTGATGGGCGGTATTTTCGTGGGCGGTCTGTTCCACGCACTCCTCGGCACGGTCATTGGTAAGATCCGCTTTGCTCTGCCGCCGCTGGTGACTGGCCTTGTGGTTATGATGATCGGTCTCGCTCTGGTCAAAGTCGGTATCCAGTATGCGGCAGGCGGTGTTCCTGCGATTGGCACGCCTGAATATGGCTCTGGCGCGAACTGGCTGGTCGCTGGCACGGTGATCGTTGTCACGCTTGGTCTAAAGTTCTTTACCCGCGGCATGATGTCGATCTCTGCCGTTCTGATCGGTCTGATCGCTGGCTACGTTGTTGCCTATGCGATGGGCATGGTGAGCTTTGGTAACGTGGGGCGCGCTGCGACCTTCTCGCTGCCGAACCCGTTCCACTTTGGCATGGAATTCACCGCGGCGTCGATCATCGGCTTCTGCGCAATGGCGTTCGTGTCGGCTGTTGAAACCGTGGGTGACGTGTCTGGTATCACCAAAGGTGGCGCTGGCCGCGAAGCGACTGACAAAGAGATCGCAGGCGCGACCTATGCAGACGGTCTGGGCACTGCTGTGTCTGGCCTCTTTGGCGCACTGCCGAACACCTCGTTCAGCCAGAACGTTGGCCTGATCGCAATCACGGGCGTCATGAGCCGCCACGTTGTGACCCTTGGCGCTGTGTTCCTGATCATCTGTGGTCTGGTCCCCAAAGTTGGCGCGATCATCTCGACCGTTCCGATCGAAGTTCTGGGCGGCGGTGTGATCGTCATGTTCGGCATGGTCGTGGCTTCGGGTATTTCGATGCTGTCGGACGTTGAATGGAACTCCCGCAACATGGTGATCTTTGCGATCGCTCTGTCGCTGGGTCTGGGCCTCCAGCTCGAGCCTGATGCGCTGCAGTATCTGCCGGGCACGATCAAGATCTTGGCAACTTCGGGCATCCTGCCTGCGGCCCTGATCGCGATTGTTCTGAACCTCATCCTGCCTGCGCACCTCTCAGTCGAAGCGACTGATGAAGTGTCGGGTGGCATGTCGGGGTCCAAGAAGTAATCAAAAACCCTGCTCCGCAGTGGCGGGGCAGGGCATATGACAAAGCAAAAGCCCCAGAGGAAACTCTGGGGCTTTTCGTTTATCGGGCCAGTGGTGCAAAGGGCATGTGGCGGTTCACGTCCTTGTAGAGAAGGTATCGGAACGGCCCCGGTCCCCCCGCGTAACAGGCTTGCGGGCAGAACGACCGAAGCCACATGAAATCGCCAGCCTCGACCTCGACCCAATCATCGTTGAGACGGTAGACGGCTTTGCCTTCAAGCACATAAAGCCCGTGTTCCATCACATGCGTTTCCGCAAATGGGATTACGCCACCGGGTTGGAAGGTCACGATGTTCACATGCATGTCATGGCGCAGGTCGGTCGGATCAACGAACCGCGTCGTCGCCCATTTGCCATCCGTGTCGGGCATCGCATTCGGGGCCACGTCCGCTTCGTTCGTGACAAAGGCGGGCGGCATGTCCAGCCCGTCAATCGCTTGATACCGTTTGCGCAGCCAATGGAACCGTAGTGGTGCAGCTTTGGTATTGCGCAGGGACCATGTCGCATCTGGCGGGAGGAAGGCATATCCGCCCTCAGCCAACACATGGGTTTCACCGTTCAGCGTGAGCGTCATTTCACCCGCCACGACAAAGAGAACAGCCTCAACGCCCGTCTCCGTCTCTGGGCGATCCGAACCGCCGCCCTCAGCAACCTCAGCGATGTATTGCGAAAACGTCTCTGCAAATCCAGACAGCGGGCGCGCCAGAACCCAAAAACGGGACTTGTCCCAAAACGGCAGGTAGCTGGTCACGATATCGCTCATCGTGCCTTTGGGAATGACGGCATAGGCGTCTTTGAACACAGCGCGATCCGTGAGCAACTGTGTCTGCGGCGGCAGCCCGCCCGTCGGGGAGTAGTATCGAGATTTTGTCATGATAATCCGAACCTTATAGATCGACCCCACTCAACCTAACTTTGGCGCGACGCACCACAGCGATTTGACGATAAGGTTTCGTAGCTTGGGTTTGATAATCGCAATTCAGGCCGCAGCCAGTAGCCAATCTCGCAACTCAATCGCCCGCGCAGGGGCGTTTTTTCGAGCGGTGATATAGAACCCATGCGGCGCCTCAATGCTGTCGGGAAAGAGTTTGACCAGCGAACCCGATGAGATCAGCCCGCGTGTCAGCGTTTCCCATCCCAGCACCGCACCAACGCCGTCTTGGGCGGCTTGAAGCGCAATGGCGTAGTTGTTCACGTAGTGTGACGGACCCAGATCAATCGTCACCCCTAGCATTTCGAGGAAGCTCTGCCAGCCCGTCCATCGCGCATCTGACGCTGTCAGGTGGATCAAAGGCATCTTAGTCAAATCGGTCAAATTTTGGGCAGAAAAACGCGCTGCGAACTCTGGTGAGGCAAGAATAGAAATACGGTCACGGAACAAGAGGCGGCAATCGCCAGAATTCGGGGCATCCTCACCGTAGAAAATGCACAGGTCACTGGTGGGCGACGTCCCCGGCAAATCGGTGACGTTTTGCGACACGGGGATGTGTCCGCGGTGCGCCCAAAACCGTGTCAAACGCGGGGTGAGAAAGAACGCAGAGACCGCCGTCGTCGCCTCGATTGTCACCGCGTCGTCATCCGCGCGAAGCTGTAACTGTTCGATTGCGCTGGATATTTCGCTAAAACCGCGCTGGATTGCGACATAGAGAAACGCGCCTGCCTCGTTCAATTCGACACCACGGTGATAACGGTTGAATACCTGAAACCCCAGTTCGGCCTCGAGCGATTTGACCTGATGGCTGATCGCGGCGGGGGTGACGTTCAAATCATCGGCGGCCTTTTTGAAACTGGCACACCGCGCGGCAGCCTCAAAACTGGCAATCGCGGTGAGAGAGGGGAGCGAACGATAACGAGCTGGCATGGGGTAATCCTGAGGTGAACGCAAAAACCTTTATGGCTTAATTCAAGTAAGTCAATGATAGGTTTTTTGCGATTGCGAGAGACCTGCGTTTTGCGGTTCTGTATGGCTGATTCAACGAAAGACCGACCGATGCATTCGAACAGTGATGTCCTCTCTCTCCTCCTGTCCCGTAAACCGTGGCATTCGCTGCCGCAGGGGCTTTATTTGTCCCAAGCGGCCTATGACGCCGACATGCGCGACCTGTGGCACCGCGAATGGATTTTCGCGGCGAGCGCTGCGGAACTGCCTGCCGCTGGCAACTATGTGACCGTCACCTTGGGCGATGCGTCGATCATCGTGGTGCGGGGCGCTGATGGTGTCGCGCGTGCGTTCCACAACTCCTGCCGTCACCGTGGCAGCCGCATTTGTTCGGCGACCAAAGGCACCTCTGCTAAACTCGTTTGCCCCTATCACCAGTGGACCTATGACCTCGACGGATCGCTTCTCTGGGCGCGTGAAATGGGCGATGATTTTAATCCCAAAGAGCACGGCCTCGGTGTCGTTCACTGTCGCGAAGTGCAGGGGCTGATCTACATCTGCCTCGCCGCCGTTGCGCCTGACAGCGGTGACCTCGCGGATCAAGCTGCCCGTTATCTCGGCCCTCACGACGTGGCCAACCTCAAGGTCGCCTACCAGTCCACCATCGTCGAAGAGGCGAATTGGAAGCTGGTGATGGAAAACAACCGCGAGTGCTACCACTGCGCGTCGAACCACCCGTCGCTCTGTGTGACCTTCCCTGATGATCCGAACCTCGTTGGTGCGGATGATGCGACGACCAGTAACATGGGCCGCGAGCATATTGAAAAATGTGAGGCCGCGAACTTCCCTGCGCGCTATGTGATCGACCCGACCGAAACATGGCGTTTTGTCCGTATTCCGTTCCTGCGCGATACCGTCAGCTACACGATGGACGGTAAGGCTGCGGTGTCTAAACGTATTGGTACAGTGCCCTTTGATGATGCAGGCAGCTGTCTCTATTTCCACTATCCGAACTCGTGGAACCACTTCCTGTCGGATCAGGTGCTGACCTTCCGCGTCATGCCGCTCGGCCCAGATCGGACCGAAGTCACGACGACGTGGCTCGTTCACAAGGATGCGGTCGAAGGCGTGGATTACGATCTGAACCGCCTGACCGAAGTTTGGATTCACACCAACGATGAGGACCGCCAAATCGTTGAAGAAAACCAGCGTGGCGTCCAATCTCCTGGCTATAAACCCGGTCCCTACAGCAAGGCCCAAGAAGGCGGCGTGAACCAGTTCGTGGACTGGTACTGCAAGACGCTGCAAAACCACATGGTGTCGTCATGATCCCCATGCCGAACCGCGCCTCGCCCGTTTGGACCGATGCGGAATTGCTAGAGTGTGTCGCCGTTCTGCCTGAGGCACCGAACGTCAAAACCTTTAGCTTCCGCGCACCCTCTGGTGCGACATTTGTCTACAAGGCGGGGCAGTTCATTACGCTCGATCTGCCCGTGCCAGGCGGGAATGTGCAGCGGACATTTACCATGTCCTCTTCGCCCCTGTCGGCGGGCTACATCAGTGTGACGGTCAAGGTCCAAGAGGGTTCTGTCGGAAGTCGCTGGATGCACGATCATCTGACGATCGGCACACGGCTTAAGGCTTACGGTCCTGCGGGTATCTTCCACCTGCCTGACCAGCCCGATGGCAAATACCTCTACATTTCGGCGGGCTCTGGCGTGACGCCGCTCATGTCGATGGCTACGACATTGTATGAATTGGGCAACGACCCCGATATCTGCTTTATCCAATGCGCCAAACGTCCACGCGACCTGATTTTCCGGCAAAAGCTGGAACTGATGACCTCGCGGACCGCTGGTATCGACCTGCATTTTGTAGTCGGTCAAAACGACCCCTATGAGGTTTGGACGGGCTATCGCGGTCGATTTAACCAGTTGATGCTGGGCCTGATGTGTCAGGACTACCTCGAGCGCGATGTCTATTGCTGTGGCCCTGAGAGTTTTATGGACAGCGTGCGCGAGATCCTGATTTCGCTCGGCTATGATATGGATCGCTATCATCAAGAGGCGTTCTCGGCCCCTGTTGAGGATGAAAAAGACCTGCCCGAATTCAACGATGTTGAAGCCGATGCCACGGCAGCCGCAGAGGTTACTTTTGCGAAATCGGGCAAGACCGCGTTGGGCAAAGAAACGGACACCGTGCTTGCCTTGGCGCGTGCCAATGGTGTGCCGCTGCCGTCGGGCTGTAGTTTTGGTCTGTGCGGAACCTGCAAGATCAAGAAAATCTCGGGCGACGTGCATATGGTCCACAACGGCGGGATCACCGATGCCGAAGTTGACGCCGGCTACATCCTCGCCTGTTGTTCGCACCCCTTGGGCAATGTGGAGGTGGAGGCTTAATCCGCCCCCATATCCTTGGCCTTTTGGGTCGCGGCAGAAAGACCAGAGTAGAGCGCGGTGGAAAACCCACCCGCCTCTGCTGTGGTCAGACCCGCCGCCGTCGTGCCCGCATAATCGACAAAGACTTTCACCCACTCGGTCGCGTTCTGCGCTTCACCGCGCAACAATTGCGCCGCATCACAGATGGTCGCCTCGGTCGCGCGGGCGGCAATGTCGGGGCTGACGCCATTGTCCGTTAGAAATTTCATCATCGCAGCAGCCATAAGGGCAGGGTAGGCGGGACCTGATCCAGAAAGCGCGGTCATTAGATCGATATCCGTCTCTGACGCGAGTTCATCACAGGTGCCAAAGGCGGACAGAATGTCATTCGCGGTCGCTTTGTCATCTGCAGTGACCGCAGGCCCCGCGAACCACGGCGAATAGGACGTGCCGATCTCTGCGGCCGCATTCGGAATGGCGCGGATCACACGATCACCAAGTGCCGCGATGTTCACGCCTGCCATAAACGAAATCGCCAATTTTCCCTTAGCGTCAAAATTCAGTGCGGGCCAATCCTGTGGTCGTACAGATAGGATGATCGCGTCCGAGCGGTCCACCAGATCAGCTACGTCCGCCGCCCAAACCACCTGACGCCCGAAATAGTCCTCACGCGGACCGCTACGGTTTACGATCACCAAATCGTTCGGCGCATGACCACGATCTAACAGCGCCTTACCCAAAGCAGAGCCGAGCCATCCCGTGCCACCGATAATTCCGATTTTCATAGTGTTACTCCGAACCGCGAATAGAACCGCGCCACCTCGCGATCATTGGGTTTTTGGCCCGTGTAGACCTCAACATAATTGGCAACGCGGGCCAGTCGTTCGGTCAAGGGTTCTGTCGTCTGCATCGAGATATAGCCAATCTGAACAAGGTAAATCGTCCGCGCCCGCACATCGGCATCTTGGGCGTCATAGCCCCAGCCCTCAAGCATCCCGCGCAGCGCATCGAGCCGTCGATTGTCTGCAGCCTGCAGTTCGGTGAGCATCTTTGGGTCTTGGATCGCCCAGCTGCGCACCGCGTGTTCCATCCGCGCGTCAAAGGCATCTTCGCGCAGGAAGCAACTGATGACGTTGAACATCGCCTCAGTTCGGGTCTCTGCGTATTCCTTTGTGGCGGCGATCAGGGGGGTTGTTGTGCGGTCCTCCCACAATGCCCTCAGCGCTTGGAGCAGCGATCCGCGATTGTCAAAGAACCAATAAAAGCTGGTGCGCGACAATTTCAGCTGCGCCGCAAGTGGTAGGATTTTCACCGCATCGATGCCGTTTTCGATCAGGGCATCATAGGCCGCTTGCAGCCATAATTCTGGCGATCCGCGCCATCCGGTATCGATGTCTTCAGCCTGAGTCATGCGGGTAGGCTACCTGTGAATGACAGGGTGCTCAAGTAAATGTTCATAGGTGAACCTAAACTTGACAGTTATGAACATTTTCGGAATCCTTCGGCAAATCCAATTGCGGAGTCGCGCTATGTCCAACGATCCACTTCTCCAGCCGTATCGGCTGAAACACCTCACTTTGAAAAACCGGATCATGATTACAAGTCATGAACCCGCCTATCCCGAAGACGGCATGCCCAAGGATCGTTACCGCGCCTATCATGTAGAGCGGGCAAAGGCGGGCGTGGCGCTTACGATGACCGCAGGGTCGGCCTCGGTCGCGCGCGACAGCCCGCCTGTGTTCAACAATATCCTTGCCTGGAAGGACGAAGTCGTCGGCTATATGAAGCAGATGGTCGATGAATGTCACGACCATGGCGCCGCTGTGATGATCCAATTGACCCACCTTGGCCGCCGCACGCGCTGGGACAAAGCGGACTGGTTGCCCGTTGTAGCGCCCAGCCACGAACGCGAAGCATCGCACCGTGCATTCCCAAAACGCATAGAAGACTGGGACATTACTCGTATCATCGAGGACTACGCGGATGCCGCTGAACGTATGCAAGCAGCGGGTGTTGACGGTATCGAGCTCGAAGCCTACGGCCACCTCCTTGAACAATTCTGGTCCCCGCTGACCAACGACCTTGACGCGCCCTATGGTGGTTCGCTTGAAAACCGTCTGCGGTTCACGATGGAGGTTCTGCAAGCGATCCGTGACCGCTGTGGCGAGAAGTTCATCGTCGGAGTGCGCTACACAGGCGATCAGGATATGGCGGGCGGCATGGGCAAGGATGAGGGGCTTCAGGTTTCTCACATGCTCAAAAACAGTGGCCTCGTGGACTTCCTTAACATCGTGAAGGGCCATATCGACACAGACCCTGGTCTGACCGATCTGATCCCGATTCAAGGGATGCGGAACGCGCCGCACCTTGATTTTGCGGGCGAAATTCGCGCAGCGACCAATTTCCCAACCTTCCACGCTGCCAAAATCCCTGACGTTGCCACCGCCCGCCACGCGATTGCGAGCGGTAAGCTCGACATGGTTGGCATGACCCGCGCCCACATGGCCGACCCGCATCTGGTGCGCAAAATCATTGAGGGGCGCGAGGATGATATTCGTCCCTGCGTCGGTGCGAACTACTGCCTCGACCGTATTTATCAGGGCGGCATGGCGCTCTGCCTGCATAACCCCGCAACGGGCCGCGAAATGGAAGTCCCGCAGACGATCACCCCTGCGGACACGAAAAAGCGGGTCACGATCGTCGGTGCAGGCCCCGCAGGGATGGAGGCCGCGCGCGTCGCCGCAGAACGCGGTCACACTGTAAATGTGTTTGAGGCCGCCGACCAACCCGGCGGGCAAATCCGACTGACCGCACTGCAAGAACGCCGTCGCGAGATGACGTCGATCATCGCATGGCGCTTTGACCAGTGCACCAAACGCGGCGTGCAGTTCCATTTCAACACCTTTGCCGACCTGGACACCGTTCTGGAAACCAAGCCAGACGAGGTTATCGTCGCGACAGGTGGCTTGCCCCATACCGAGGTGCTTGAAGCTGGCAATGAACTGGTTTGTTCCGCGTGGGATATTCTGTCAGGCGATGTGAAGCCGAGCACGAACGTGCTTGTGTTTGACGATGCAGGCGATCACGCGGGTCTACAGGCGGCGGATGTTATTTCGGAAACGGGCGCGAAGGTCGAAATCGTCACGCCCGACCGCAGTTTCGCTCCCGAAGTCATGGCGATGAACCTTGTTCCTTACATGCGTAACCTGCAAAAACGCGACACGACCTTTACGGTCACGTGGCGTCTGATAGCGGTCGCGAAAGAGGGCAACCAACTACGCGCCACCTTGGGCAGCGATTACGGCGGGGTGACCCGTGAACGGATCGTGGATCAGGTTGTGGTGAACCATGGCACGCGCCCGCTCGATGACATCTATTTCGATCTGAAACCGCTGTCGTCGAACCTTGGCGAGGTGGATTACGACGCGCTGTCGACAGGTGCGCCGCAGACCGTGATGCGCAACTCTGAGGGCACGTTCCGTCTGTTCCGTATCGGTGACGCTGTTTCGGCGCGCAACACCCACGCGGCGATCTATGATGCCCTGCGTATCGGTAAGGACCTCTAACCGATTGGCATCGTAAAGCCGACCTTCACGCGGTCCATAACCGCGCTCGTTCTAAATCGCGCGACGTTTTCTTCTGCAAAGAAGTGGCGTCGCGTGAAATCTTCGTAATCGGCCATGTCCTTGGCTGAGAGGATCAGGATAAAGTCCGCGTTTCCAGTGACATAGTAGCACTGCATCACTTCTGGCGCGGCTTTCATCTTGTCCTTAAAACGGTCCAATTCCGCAGGCCGTTCATTTTGGAGCGTCACCTCCACAATCATGATCAGCCCTCGGCCAATAGTCTGCGGATTGAGGATCGCGACCTCTTGTTCAATCGCATCCGATGACCGCAATTTGGCAAGCCGTTTGCGGCAAGCGTCAGGGGATAGCCCCACTTTTTCCGAGAGCGCTTCGGCGGTCAGGCGGTTGTTGTGCTGCAGGGCGTCGAGGATGAGTGTGTCAAAGCTGTCCATGTGGGGATTTGGTCGGAATATACGCCCGTTGTCACGGTATATTCTCCGATTGGTCCGAAAATCCGCAACTGATGGTTCAGAACACGGTTTTTCGGCCTAATCGTACCCCTCTTTGCCGAGATCGGATTGACCGCCTGCGCTATTCTTATTGCAAAGTAAAAGGATTCCCCATGCCCATCACATGCCCCAACCCCTTCCGCGGTACTGGCCTGCCGAACATGACGCTTTACCCGACCGCGGACGCGAGTGCCGTGGGTAAACTGTTATCGATGTGCCCCGCGCACGCTCAAACGCCGTTGGTCGAAGCCCCGGAACTGGCAAAAACCGTCGGTGTAGCCCGCATCACGATCAAGGATGAACGCGGGCGGATGGGCTTGGGCAGTTTCAAGGCGCTCGGCGCGGCATTCGCGATTGCCCGCGAGGCGGCAGAAGCCTTACAGGGCGACGATTGGGGCAGTGCCCTTTCGGGTCGCGTTTTCGTCACGGCGAGCGCAGGCAACCACGGTCTGTCGGTCGCCGCTGGTGCCCACCTATTTGGCGCGCAGGCGGTGATTTTCTTATCGAACACCGTGCCCGAAGCCTTTGCCACAAGGCTCAAAGCCAAAGGAGCGCAGGTTGAACGGGCTGGCGCGAATTATGAAGAAAGCATGGAGGCCGCGTTGGTTTGGGCCGCGGAAAAAGGCTATACGCTGCTCTCCGATAGCTCGTGGCCGGGCTACACCGATCCGCCGTTCCACGTGATGGAGGGCTATCTTCAGTTGGCGGCAGAGGCTGCAGTGCAGATCGACGCGGCCCCGACGCACATCCTGTTGCAAGCGGGCGTAGGTGGGCTTGCAGCGGCGGCGGCAGTCTATGCGCGGTCGGTCTGGGGCGATGGTCCGCAGATCATCGTTGTAGAACCTGACCAAGCACCCGCCTTGTTCGATAGCATCGGTGCAGGTGCACTTGTGACCTCTTCAGGTGGCGTGTCAGAGATGGGCCGTTTGGATTGCAAAACCCCCTCGATGATTGCCCTCGCGGGGTTGTCGCGGGATGCCGATATCTTCCTGACCCTGACCGAAAAAGAGGCGGCTGACGGCATCGCGGTCTTGGCGCAACATGGATTTGCCACGACTCCGTCGGGCGGGGCAGGATTGGCTGCGCTCATTGCAGGGATCGACGGGATCGGGCCTGATGCGCATGTCATGTGTATCCTCAGCGAAGGCCCCGAAGATGTCTGACCGCTCTCTCATTTTTCCACGCAGCGAATACCGTGGTCGCGTTGATCGACTGCAAGCGCGGATGGCCGCGGCGAGGCAAGACGCGCTGTTGCTGACCTCGCCCGCTGATGTGTTCTACGTCACGGGGTTCCTGACGCGATTCTGGGAAAGTCCCGCGCGTCCGTGGTTCATCGTGGTGCCTGCGCAGGGTGATCCGATTGCCGTGATCCCCGCGATTGGGGCGGATCTGATGGGGCGGACGTGGATTGACGACATTCGGACGTGGGCCGCGCCTGACCCTGTGGATGATGGTGTATCGCTGTTGTCTGACACACTTTGCGATCTGGTGCCTGCGGGCGGTGTGATCGCGACCCCGATGGGGTTGGAAACCTCGGCCCGTTTGCCGTTGGGTGACTTTATGCGGATCGCGGATCGCATAACGCCGCGTCGATTTGTGGACGGCACCGACACCATCCAGCGCGTTCGCGAGGTGAAATCAGCGGCGGAAATTACAAAAATCCGCACCATCTGCGGCGTCGCTGATCGCGCCTTTGCCCGCGTGCCAGAGTTCGCAGGCGTTGGCCGCCCCCTCGACCAAGTGTTCCGCGATTTCCAAAAGGTTCTCTTGGACGAAGGCGCGGATTGGGTGAGCTATACCGCCGGCGGTGCAGGGCAGGGCGGCTATGGCGATGTGATCTCTCCCGCTGGGCCAGAGCCGTTGCGGACAGGTGATATCCTCATGCTCGACACGGGTGCGGTGAAGGACGGGTATTTCTGTGATTTCGACCGCAATTATGCCGTCGGCGCGCCGTCCGATGACGTCAAACGCGCCCAAGCGGCGCTGACCCATTCGATTGATGTTGCGTTAGATATTTTGCGTCCGGGGATGCTGGCTCGGGACGTCCACCGTATCCTCACCGATGCCATAACGAACAAGGGCGCCGTGGCTGGCGGTGGTCGGCTCGGCCATGGGCTGGGGATTACCCTGACCGAATGGCCGTCTTTCACCCCGCTTGACACAACCGAACTGCAGGTGGGGATGGTCCTGACCCTAGAGCCGGGGGTTGAGATCGCCCCGAACCGCATCCTCGTTCACGAGGAAAACATCGTCCTGCGCGAGGAGGGTCCAGAACTCCTCTCCACCCGCGCACCAGAATTCTTGCCAGAGGTTTGATATGACGACTTATCCCTATGATTTGACGGGCCCGATAGGGTCCACTTCGATCCTCGGTCTGATCGCGCTTTCCACCGACGAAACGGTCGAACAGGACTTTTGGCACATGTTCCCGCAACGGGATGTCGCGGTCTATATTAGTCGCGTGGCTGCGGGAGCAGAACTGAACCCAGATACCATCGCGACGATGGCGGGGCACATCACGGGTGCGGCGTCTCTGTTCCCGACATCGTTAGATTTCGACACTATTTCATATGCTTGCACCTCTGGCACAACGCTGATTGGCGAGGATCGTGTGGCCGACCTCGTCGCTGAGGGGGCCAAGACGCGGAACGTTACGAACCCTCTGACCGCCTCGGTCGCGGCGCTGCGTGCGCTGGGGGCTACGCGTTTGGGGGTCGTATCGCCCTATATCGCCACGGTCGCGGATGCGATCAGGGATGCCTTTGTCGCACGAGGATTTGAGGTGCCAAAGACGCTATCCTTTGGCGAAGAGCTAGAGGCCCGCGTTGCCCGCATTGACCCCAAATCGATCCAAGCCGCAGCGCTAGAGATCGGTCGCGATCCAGAGGTCGACGCGGTTTTCCTGTCCTGCACCAACCTGCGCACGATGGATATCATCGACGCGCTCGAGGACGAGTTGGGCAAACCTGTCGTCAGCAGCAATCAGGCGCTGGCATGGCACATGGCGCAGTTGGCAGGCTGCAAGGCTGGGCCAAACGCACCGGGGAAATTGTTCCGCCTCTGAACGCTTAGGTAAACAGGCGGGTCAACCTCTGGTCGAGAGGGAAGAGATCCGCCTGAATAGCGTGGTAATGGTCAGGCTTGCCGATGAACTGCTTTTGTGCAGGTTTTCCAGTTGCATCGACCTCATGGAACCAACCACCGTTTTCGTGGTCGATAAAGAGGTCAGAGGCCGCTTGCCACAAACGGCGATACCATGCCTCGTCACTGTCGCGACCGTCGAGTTTGATCAGTGATACCATGGCCCCGATAGCCTCTGTCAGGGGCCACCAGTAGCGGTCTGTGACCTGCGGCGCGCCAGAATAATCGAGGGTGTAGACAAATCCGCCGCCCTCAACCCACGCATCGTTCAGCGCGGTTTCGATCAACGAACGGGCACGATCGACAGAGCCGTCATCTTTGCGGCCCGCTAAATCCCAATACTGCAGGTAAAGCCGGCCAAGTTCGAACGAATGCCCCGGTGTAGTGCCGCGCGGACGGAACATCGGGTCGCCCTGATAGGTCAGATCGGGCGTCCAATTTGGGGTGTAGTGCTCTGGCAAACGCCAGTCATGCGAGGGCGCGATGGTTTCCATAAAGAACGACAGGATGCGGCCCGCTCGGGTAAGGAACAGCGTCTCGCCCGTCGCCTCATAGGCGGCCAAGAGCGCCTCAACCCCGTGCATATTGGCGTTGTAACCACGGTAGGTCGAAAACGGTGACCAGTCGCGGTTGAACTCGTCAAAGAACAGGCCCGCGTCGTTATCCCAGAACCGCGTGTCCAGCACTTCGGCGACGTCCGCGATCAGACGGTCCGCATCTGGGTGGCCGATGTTCTTTGCGCTCGCCCCCGCGAGGAGGACAAAGACATGCCCATAGGCGAGCTTTTTGTCATCGACGATTGCGCCGTCCTTTAGGCCGTAGACATAGCCACCATGTGTCGTATCGCGGTGTTGGTTCCATAGGAACGCCATGCCCGCGTCGATCATGTCCTCATGCCCCTTCGCCCCCCAGAGCGAGGCCAGCGCATAGGAATGCACCATCCGCGTGGTGTTGTGGAGCTGTTGAGCGGACCCTGCGATAGGGGTGCCGTCGATGGCGAGAACGTCATAGGCCCCGTCCGCACGTAACGCTTTGCGATAAAACGCCAATTGCGCGTGGGCGTCGTTTTCCAGAAATGCCCGATGAACAGGATCGTTGATCCAATGGCCGTTGAAACCGTCTGTGCCGATCTGGGTCATGCTGTGCCTATTCGTGCTAAGTGTAACGAATTGATACCGCTAACGCCCGTTACCGCGCAACGCTTACCGCCTTGAGCACCGCAAATACTTTTTGCCCAGCGGTCAGGCCGAGGGTTTGCACCGAACGGCGGGTGATCCGTGACAAAAGCGTCGCGCCGCCAACCTCCATCTGGACCATCGCGCCGGGGCCGTCACCCATGCGGATCGATTTGATCGTAGCAGGCAGCACGTTGAGGGCAGAGATCCCTTGGGGTGCCTGGGTGGCGATCATCACATCTTGGGCTGCGATACGTAGTCGAACCAGATCGCCGATCTGACGGCCGCAATTGGGGATGGTGACGACCAGATCGCCAATCAACAGGTCGCTCAGCCCATCGTCGGAATGGGCGCCAACCCGCGCCTCAATCATTGCGCCAGCCTCGCGTACGCCGACAGGGATCACCGACGGGTCAGAGAGGACTTCTCCCGCTGGTCCCATTTGTTTGACGCGCCCCTGATCCATGACGACCACTGTGGTGGCAAGCCGTGCAACCTCGCCCGCGGCGTGGCTTACATAGACAATTGGGATACCCACCTCATCGCGGAGCCGTTCGAAATACGGCAGAATGTCATCTTTGCGGGCCTCATCCAGCGCCGCCAAAGGTTCATCGGCGAGGATCAGTTCTGGCCCTGACAACAATGCTCGCCCAATCGCAACCCGCTGCTTTTCCCCGCCAGAGAGGGCGGCAGGGCGGCGGTTCAACAGATCACCAAGGCCGAGCATTTCGACCACGGGATCAATCGGAGCCTTCGTCGCACTGAACCTCTGCCCGTAGGTGAGGTTCTGGCGAACGGACAGATGTGGGAACAGACGCGCGTCTTGGAACACATAACCGATCCGCCGTTTATGGGGCGGCAGCCAAAGGCCCGTCGCGCTGTCTTGGAGCACATGCCCCCCAATCGCGATGCGCCCCGCGTCAGGGCGCAGCAGGCCCGCAATGGCGTTGATCACGCTCGTTTTGCCAGAGCCAGAGCGACCGAATAGAACTGTCAGCCCATCAGGCGCGTCAAAGTCCACATCAAGGATGAAATCGCCCTGTTTGTGTGTGATCTGAACCGAAACCGTCATGCCGATACCCTAGCGGCGATGCGTTTCGATACGACCTCGGACAAGAGGAGGGCACCCATCGCGATGACCACAGCAATTATGACGAGCCTCAGGGCAGAGGCTTCACCGCCGGGGACTTGCAGGAAGACGTAGATCGCAGAGGGAAGCGTTTGCGTCTGGCCAGGGATGTTTGACACAAAGGTGATCGTGGCGCCAAATTCGCCCATCGCCTTGGCGAAAGCGAGGATGGAACCCGCCAAAATACCGGGGAGGATCAGAGGCAGGGTCACGGTCATGAATACCCAGGCCCGCGATGCGCCGAGGGTTGATGCGGCTTCCTCCAGCTTTGGGTCTACGGCCTCGATCGACAGTCGGATCGCGCGGACCATCAGTGGAAACGCCATGATCGCCGCAGCGAGGACAGCCCCCGTCCAGCGAAAGGCGACGATGATCCCGAACGTTTGTTCGAGGAACTCACCGACAGGGCCGCGCCGCCCGAAGGTCAGCAAAAGTAGATAGCCCGTCACCACTGGTGGCAGGACGAGCGGCAAGTGGACGATCCCGTTGAGAACCTGTTTCCCGACAAAGGACCAGCGGGCCAAAGCGTAGGCGGTGAAAATCCCGACGGGGAGGCTCAGCACGGTTGCCCAAAAGGCAACGCGCAGCGACAGGGATACCGCCTGCCATTCCGCTGGTGAGAGCCAATCCGTCACGCTGTCCGCCTCCATTCCTCGGGCTGACTATTGCGGAGTGGTGGCAGAGGAGCAAGCCAGATCAACGTCTTACTGCAGCCCGCAACCAGTCACGAAAAAGCCTGACCTCGGCGCTGGGCTCTTGGCCATCGGGAAGGATCAGGGCGTAGGCATCGCCTGTTTCGAACTTTCGCCCGCTGGCCAGAACCAGAGTGCCACGGTCGAGCGATTGCCGCGCGATCACATGCGGCACGATGCCAACGCCAAGTCCCGCAATCGCGGCATCGATTACCATGTCAAAGTGGTCTAGACGCGCCCCTCGTAGTGCCCGACGCGGGTCTGCCTCTCCATCGCGAAACCAGTCGAGCCAGAGGGTCGGACGAGTGGATTGCTGCAACAGGGGCAGATTCAACAGGTCGGTGTCCGACAGATTTGATGCCCCTTTGAGTAGTGCAGGGGAGGCTACGACCACCAGATTTTCGGGCAAGATGATCTCTGCCGTTGATCCTGTCGGTTGATGCGTTTTGCGCATGATTGCCAGATCGACAGGATCGCGGATGAAATCCACGGGGTCGAGCCGGGCAGAAATGTCGAGGCTGATGTCAGGCGCAATCGCCGTAAATCCCGGTAGGCGCGGGATCAGCCAACTGCGGACAAAGCTGGGCAGGGCGGCGATCCGCAGGATTGACGTGCGCCCACCAAAGGCCATTACGCCAACAGAGGCATCGTCGAGTTGCGCCAATATGGCTTCGGCTTTGTCGAGAAAGGCATGGCCGGCAGGGGACAGCACCAGCCGTTTTCGCACACGGTTAAAGAGGGCAACGCCCAGACGATCCTCAAGCGTGGCAAGTGACCGCGATACCGCGCTTTGCGTGAGGTTTAAATGCCCCGCGGCGAGCGTCGTTGTGCCAAGCCGTGCACATGCGGTGAAAGACTGTAGTTCGGGAATGGATGGGGTGTAACTCTGGCGCATGTTCATGACTATAACTCATCAAATTCAATTATTAAATCGTTTGTTTTTTGGCGCCCTTAGGGGCAGTCTCTGCGCAACTTCAGACGAAAGGTTTCCCTCATGCCCGCACTCAAGCCCAAAGACGCCCCCGATCTTGGTTCCTTTGACTGGACCGATCCGCTGCGTATGTCTGGTCAGCTGACCGAAGATGAACGCATGATCGCAGAGAGTGCGCGGGCCTATGCGACCGAAAAATTGCTGCCACGGGTGAAGGACGCCTTCCTGACCGAACACACCGACCCCGCGATTTTCCGCGAGATGGGCGAGATGGGCCTTTTGGGCGTCACAGTGCCAGAGGAATACGGCGGGCTTGGCGGGTCGTATGTCTCTTATGGCCTTGTTGCGCGGGAAATTGAGCGTGTGGACAGCGGCTACCGCTCGATGATGTCGGTGCAGTCCTCGCTCGTTATGTATCCGATCTACGCTTACGGCACCGAAGAGCAGCGGATGAAATACCTGCCGAAACTGGCGTCGGGCGAATGGATCGGCTGTTTTGGCCTGACCGAACCCGATGCGGGCTCTGACCCTGCGGGCATGAAAACCCGCGCGGAAAAGACCGCGAATGGCTACAAAATCACTGGGTCCAAAATGTGGATCAGCAACTCGCCTATTGCGGACGTGTTCGTGGTTTGGGCAAAGTCCGAAGCGCATGATGGTAAGATCAAAGGCTTCGTCCTTGAGAAAGGGATGAAGGGTCTGTCGGCGCCGAAGATCGAAAACAAGGTATCCCTGCGGGCGTCCATCACGGGTGAGATCGTCATGGACGGCGTTGAGGTGGGCGAAGATGCGCTGTTGCCCAATGTGTCGGGCCTCAAGGGACCGTTCGGCTGTCTGAACCGCGCACGCTATGGTATCGCGTGGGGCGTTATGGGCGCGGCAGAGTTCTGCTGGCACGCGGCACGCCAATACGGTCTGGATCGTAAGCAGTTCAACAAACCGATCGCGCAGACCCAGCTTTTCCAGAAAAAGCTCGCGGATATGCAGACCGAGATTACGTTGGGCCTTCAGGCTGCGTTGCAAGTCGGTCGTTTGATGGACGCCGCTGAGGCTGCGCCAGAGATGATCAGCCTGATCAAACGTAACAACTGTGGTAAGGCGCTCGATGTGGCGCGTCACGCACGCGACATGCACGGCGGCAACGGGATTTCGGCTGAATTCGGTGTGATCCGCCATATGGTCAACCTTGAGACGGTGAACACCTATGAGGGCACGCATGACATCCACGCGCTGATCCTTGGCCGTGCGCAAACTGGTCTGCAGGCGTTCTTCTGATGCAACCGCTGAACGGTGTGAAAGTCGTCGAGTTGGCGCGTATTCTGGCTGGTCCTTGGGCTGGTCAGGTTCTGGCCGACCTCGGGGCAGAGGTCATTAAGGTCGAAAGCCCCGACGGCGACGATACCCGCACATGGGGGCCACCGTTCATGGATGACGGCACCGCTGCCTATTACCATGCGACGAACGCTGGAAAATCGGTGGTGACTGCCGATTTCCGCACCGAAGAGGGGCGGCAGATCGTGATCGACCTGATCCGCAACGCCGATGTGGTGATCGAGAATTTCAAGGTCGGTGGTCTGGCGAAATACGGGCTCGACTATGCGGGGCTGTCGGCGATCAATCCGCGGCTGGTCTATTGTTCGATCACAGGGTTCGGGCAGGACGGGCCTTATGCGGACCGTGCTGGCTATGATTTCCTGATCCAAGGCATGGCGGGCTGGATGGACCTCACAGGGGCGCCAGACGGTGAGCCGCAAAAAGTCGGCGTGGCCTTTGCTGATATCTTCACGGGGCTCTATTCGGTGATCGGTATTCAGGCCGCGCTGAAAGCACGCGAAACCACGGGGCGCGGGCAGCATGTCGATATGGCACTGCTCGATTGCGCTGTTGGGGTGCTGGCCAATCAGGGGATGAACTACCTCGTATCGGGAAATGCCCCTCGCCGTATGGGCAATGCGCATCCAAACATCGCCCCTTACGAAGTTCTTCCGACGTCGAATGGCGATATCATCGTGGCCGTTGGCAACGATGGCCAATTCCGTCGGTTCTGCGACGTGCTGGGTCTGGAGGAGGACCCGCGCTTTGCAACAAATGCGCTGCGCGTGGCGAATAGGGTGCCCTTGCGGGACAAGGTCGTGGTGGTCCTGTCGCGATGGGATCGGTCCGAGCTTTTGTTGGCGTTGGAAAAGGCGACTGTACCAGCGGGGCCGATCAATTCGGTCGATCAGGTCTTTGCCGATCCACAGGTCGTTGCACGCGGCATGCAGGTTATGGAAAACGGTATTCCTGCAATCCGAACGCCCATTCGTCTATCAGAGACGCCGCTCCGCCGCTAACGCTGGATCGGCTCTAGTGGGTCATAGGGTGGGGCATCTGCGTCCCCCCATGCCACCGCCGCGAGGCTATCGGGCTTTACCCTGAGTTTCGACATTTCCTCACGCGTGACCCAACGACGTTTGCTCACGATGCCTTCGGGATCGGTCCAGTCGCCAAAGGGATCGCCCGCCATAATCTGACAGCGGAAATAGAGGTCGACCTGATGGAAATCGCCCTTCGGGTCGTGGAATTCGTTGATCAGGCAGGGTTCACCCACCTTAACGATCAGTCCCGTTTCTTCGTGCACTTCACGCGATAGGTTAGCAGGCAGGCTCTGATGCGCTTCGGCGCCGCCCCCAGGTGCACACCACAGGTGATCGCGATTTTTCCAAGCGTTCACGAGTAACAATTTGTTTTCGTGTAAAATAATGGCGCGTGTGGCAAGACGGATTGATCTGGACATGCGCTACAGTGGCCTGTGCCGCAGCGTCGCGCAAGCTGGTTGATTGGATTATGCGTTTTTGCGCTTATGTGGTGTATATGAAAACTTTACTCGCCTCACTTTTGTTTCTCGCCGCTGCCCCTGCCAAGGCAGAGGATTGCGTTGTTCTGCTGCATGGGCTGGCGCGTGGGCCTGCCTCTCTGTTTGTGATGGGGGAGGTGTTAGAGGCCGAGGGCTATAAGGTCGTCAATCGCGGCTACCCGTCGACCAAGCAGCCGATTGAAGAACTCGTCGGGCAGATCACCGATGATGTGGCGGCTTGCGGGGCACGCAAGGTTCATTTCGTGACCCATTCGATGGGTGGCATCCTGATCCGTGCGTGGCTTCAGGGGCATACGCCTGTTGATATGGGGCGCGTTGTGATGCTGGCCCCGCCGAACCAAGGGTCTGAGCTGGTCGATGTATTCGGCGATTGGGAACCGTTCGAGTGGATCAACGGCCCCGCGGGCGAACAGCTCGGCACTGGGGCGGGGAGCGTGCCGCTATCGCTGGGGGATCTGAACGTTGAGGTTGGGATAATCGCGGGCGATCAGAGCCTGAACCCGATCTATTCATCGCTGATTGACGGTCCCGACGATGGCAAAGTGTCGGTCGCGTCGACCCGATTGAAGGGCGCGGATCACATGGTTTTGCCCGTGACCCACACCTTTATGATGAACAACCCCCAAGTCATCGCGGAGGTTGTCACCTTTTTGAAAGACGGCCGCTTCGATCGGAGCGGAGAGGTCGTCTATGACGTGATCGAAGGGCTTATTGACCCGCAGGACCCGTGATGCGGTTCACGTGACCCATCTTGCGACCGGGTTTTGCGTCAGCCTTACCGTAGAGGTGGATGGCATCACCTGATTTTGCGATCTCTGGAATGCGGTCCACGTCGTCGCCGATCAGGTTCTCCATCACAACGTTCGAATGGCGTTTGCCGTCACCCAAAGGCCAGCCCGCAACAGCGCGGATGTGCTGTTCGAACTGGTCGACCGCACAGCCGTTTTGGGTCCAGTGGCCAGAGTTGTGAACACGCGGCGCGATTTCGTTGACGATCAGCCCTTGGGGGGTGACGAACAGCTCAACGCCCATGACGCCGACATAATCCAGCGCATTGAGGATTTTCCCAGCGAGTAGAACCGCATCCACGCCCTGCATCCCTGTGAGGTTCGCAGGAACGGTGGTGGTGTCGAGGATGCCGTCCTTGTGGACGTTTTCACCCGGATCATAGCAGGCAACTTCACCGTTGGTGCCGCGTGCGGCAATCACTGACACCTCGTGGGTGAAGTTCACAAAACCCTCGAGGATCGACGGCGCACCGTTCATGTCAGCAAGTGCCTGTTCCGCATCATCAGCGGATTTCAGACGCGCCTGACCTTTGCCGTCATAGCCGAACCGACGGGTTTTCAGAATGGCAGGGGTGCCAATCTCGGCGATGGCTTCGGCCAGATCGACCTCATCATCGACCGCCGCAAAGGGTGCGGTTTTCAGACCCAGATCGTTCAAGAATGCTTTTTCGACAAGGCGATCCTGCGACACGGCCAATGCCTTGCGGTTCGGTCGGATCGGGCGCACGGATTCGAGAAGGTCCAGCGCTTCGGTCGGGATGTTTTCAAACTCGTAGGTGATCACATCGACAGAAGCCGCGAAATCAGCGAGCGCTTCGGCGTCGTCATAGGGCGCAGTGGTCACACGGTCCGCAACATGGCCCGCGGGCGGGTTCGCGCTGGGTTCATAGATGTGGGTCTTAAAGCCCAACCGCGATGCCGCGACAGAGAGCATACGCCCCAACTGACCTCCACCAAGGATGCCAATCGTCGAACCAGGTTTCAGCATATCACTCATCGACGGGCTCATCAGGAATAGAAGCAGAAAGCGCCTCGCGCCACGCATCAAGGCGGGCAGCAAGATCGGCGTCTTGGAGGGCGAGGATACCAGCGGCCATCAGGCCAGCGTTCGATGCACCCGCCGCACCGATTGCCATGGTCGCAACGGGGTAGCCTTTGGGCATCTGAACGATGGAATAGAGGCTATCAACGCCCGACAGCGCCTTGGTCTGAACAGGGACGCCAACTACAGGAACGCGGGTTTTCGATGCCATCATGCCCGGAAGGTGCGCCGCACCACCTGCACCAGCGATAATCACCTGAAGGCCGCGATCCGCTGCCGCCTTGCCATAGGCCCACAGGCGATCTGGCGTGCGGTGCGCGCTGACGATCTTTTTCTCGTAGGTGATGCCCAGTTCGTCGAGAATATCGGCGGCTAGTTTCATTGTCGGCCAGTCGGACTGGCTGCCCATGATGATACCGACTTGCGGTGTGGTCATGATGTGTCCCCGCTTGGAATAGGAAGCGGCACTATAGCGAGCATGGGGCAGGGTGCAATTGCCCGCGATGCACTCAGGCGATGATATCGGGGAAAATACGGTCCTCTAGGACGACGATTTTGTCCTTGAGGTTCAGTTTCTGCTTTTTCAAGCGACGCAGGGTCAGCATATCGCCTGTTCCGCGATCTTCCAGGGCATGAATAGCCTCATCCAAGTCACGGTGTTCGCGCTTGAGAACCTCAAGTTCGAAACGAAGGACCTCAATCTGTTCCATCCGTGCGGATTTATTCATGGACTCACCCGATACTTTCTCGCGCCGCGAGTTCTTAACATAAGCGGTTTGATCGATTCCGCCTAGCCCTTGCAGCGGTCGGATTGAAAGACCATATTCAATTTATGGCTGCCGTGATCGGGGCCAATTTGACGGTCGCTTGGACGAGGACGTGTCGTATGACGAAACTAACATTAGGGGCGCATCCCTACCTTCTGGGCTTTGAACAGCTGGAACGGCTGGTCGAACGCACCGCGAAATCCGGCAATGACGGATATCCCCCGTATAACATCGAACAAACATCAGAACGGTCCTATCGGATCACGCTGGCTGTGGCTGGCTTTTCTGAGGACGATTTGCAGATCACCGTTGAGGACAGCAGCCTTGTCATCCGTGGTCGCCAATCGGACGACAGTGATGGTCGTATCTTCTTGCATCGCGGTATCGCGGCCCGCCAATTCCAACGGTCGTTTGTGTTGGCCGATGGCGTCGATGTTGGCGAAGCGGTGATGGAAAACGGTTTGCTGCACGTCGATTTGACGCGCAAACTCCCTGAAACAGTGGTGCAGACGATCAAGATTAGGAAAGGGTCCGAATGATGAACGCGAAATACGATTTCAGAAACGCCCAAGACCGGATTGTTTATGTCAAATCGGTCGATGTCGCTGATCTTCCCGAAGATCTTCAGGAACAGGCAGGAGGCCGCAAACAGCTGTTTTCGGTCCATACCGAAGCGGGCGAACAGATCGCGCTCGTTGCGGATCGTCAGATGGCCTTTGTGCTGGCTCGACAAAATGACATGACACCGATGGCGGTGCATTGATGTGACAAAGGCGCCCAAGAGGGCGCCTTTTTTGTTTGACGATTGCAAGTGCCCTAAAAATTAAATTATAATTTTGTTATGTATGGATAAGGAGGCCTGAGTTGGCACATCCCGAAAAATTCTCAAAACCCCAAATTGTTCTGCATTGGTTGATGTTTCTGCTCTTTTTCGTGAGCTTCTTTAGCCATGATGCGATCAAGGATAGCTACCGTGCCTTTGTCCGCGAAGGCGTGACCGATATTGGCATCGGCACCCGTGTGCACGTGATTGTCGGTATTGCGATTTTGGCGCTCGCCGTGGTGCGTATTGTGATGCGCTTTACTCGTCCCGCACCTGTGGAAATGGGTAGCGGTGCGCAGGCTTTGCTCGCTAAGGCGGTCAAGCTCGGCCTCTATGTCGTGATGATCACGATCCCGCTGTCGGGTATCGCCGTTTGGTTTGGTGGCATCCGCGATGCGGGCGAGGTGCATGAGGTCATGTTCACCTTGGGCCTCGGCCTTCTGGGGCTGCATATCCTCGGCGCGTTGGTCCACCAGTTCGTGTTCAAGGATAACCTGATGGCGCGGATGAAGCTGCGCTAACCCCCAAAGAAAAAGCCCCGCTATTGCGGGGCTTTTTTGTTGTTACTCTTGTGCGGCGAGCCAGTGTTCTGCGTCCAGCGCCGCCATGCAGCCCATCCCCGCAGATGTGACCGCCTGACGGTATTTCGCGTCGGTCAGGTCGCCCGCAGCAAAGACGCCAGGGATCGAGGTTTCGGTCGAGCCTGGTTTCACCTTCACATAGCCACCCGAATGCAGTTCCAGCTGGTCTTTGACCAACTCGCTCGCCGGCGCGTGGCCAATAGCGATAAAGACGCCTTTGGCTGGGACTTCGGTGATTTCGCCCGTTTCAACGTGTTTTGCACGAACGCCTGTCACGCCTTTAGGATCGCCTTCGCCAACGACTTCTTCCAGTTCGTGGTTCCAGAGCACTTCGATCTTTTCGTGCTTCAAGAGACGCTCTTGCAGGATCTTTTCCGACCGAAGCGAGTCACGGCGGTGGATCAGGGTCACTTTGGTCGCAAAGTTGGTGAGGAAGAGTGCTTCTTCGACTGCGGTGTTGCCGCCGCCGATCACAACGATTTCCTGACCGCGGTAGAAGAACCCGTCACAGGTCGCGCAGGCCGACACGCCGAAGCCCTTGTAGGCTTCTTCCGACTCCAGACCCAACCACTTTGCACGAGCACCTGTTGCAAGGATGATCGCATCGGCGGTGTAGGTGGTGCCGCTGTCGCCTTTGGCCACGAAAGGACGCTGGGACAGGTCGAGGTCAGAGATCAGGTCCATGATGATCTCACAGCCCATCGCCTTGGCGTGCTCTTCCATGTTCACCATCAGCTGCGGCCCTTGGATTTCTTTTTCACCCGGCCAGTTTTCAACTTCGGTCGTGGTGGTCAGCTGACCGCCCGGTTCCATCCCCTGAACCAGAATCGGGTTCAGCATGGCGCGGCTTGCGTAAACGCCTGCGGTATAGCCTGCAGGGCCAGAGCCAATGATCAAAACCTTCGTGTGGCGTGCGTCAGACATGTCAGCCTCTTTTCAATATCCGTTCCCCCCGATATAGCCACGCCGCCCGCCGCGGGAAAGAGGCGAGCGGGATTAAAACATTGCAAGAATTTTATGCATGCGAATGAGAAATGAAATTGCGCAACTTTGAAATATTGTTGCGCATAAAGTTCATTCGACGTAAGGTTCGCGAAACTTTCTTTGGGGATACCAATGCCGGGCAGCAAACTCGATGAAATCGATCGCATGATCCTTGCCGAATTGCAGGCGGATGGTCGCATGACCAACGTCGAATTGGCAAAACGAGTGGGCATTTCCGCGCCGCCGTGTCTGCGTCGTGTGCGCACGCTCGAAGAGCAGGGCTATATTCGTGGGTACCACGCTGACGTGGATAGCCGCGAATTGGGCTTTGAAGTGCAGGTGTTCGCGATGGTCGGTCTGCACAAGCAAGCCGAAGCTGACCTCTCTGCCTTCGAAGAACGGTGCCGCAACTGGCCGCTCGTTCGCGAATGTCACATGCTCAACGGTGAGGTCGACTTTATCCTCAAATGCGTGGCCCCTGATTTGCGCAGCTTCCAGAGCTTCCTGACGGGTGAACTGCTCACCGCGGACAACGTTGCGCATGTGAAAACATCGCTTGTTATCCGCTGTGCGAAGGACGAACCGGGTGTGCCGTTTGACGTGCTTGAGGAACGCCTTGCTCGCGACGCTTAGGCGACGTCAAACACCGTAAGATCAGCCATCCGCAAGCGCGGCTGGCAATCCATCCCGAAATCCCCGAGGTCCCGCATATGCGGGAAGAGCGGCATGAACATGTCGAGGAGTTCGCCGCGCAAGGGGAACCGATGCGGCGCGCCGGGGTGATAGCTTTCGACCTCTAGCCCCGCGACGCTGAGGCGTTCGTGGGTCGCAAAGCCCAAGTGGAACACTTGCACGGGCGCCATCGGCGTGATTTCGATGATGCCGTCCCCATCGACGAGATCGGCCAGCGGAACAAATGCGCCGTCTTGCCCGTTGAAGGCCCTGATGCGGGGTGACGTATGAAACACACGCGCTGATGGTCCGAACATTGTGTCGTGCGATGGACGATGAAGCCCCAACGCCTCTGTCCCAACGCGGATCATGGATGTCGTTTCACTCGCCACATGCGGCACGATCATCATCGACCCTTTCCACATGAGCGTGCGGAGGCGTCCGTTGGCTGTGCGGATGCGGTCCCCGGGCCAGAGGTCTTCGACCGCGATTGGGCCGTTTTCTGTTTGGAATAGCAGGCCACGAGCAAAGGCAGAAAAGGCTTCCTCGAACAGAGGGTGCGCGGGCGCTGTTTTCTGGAATTCATGGCAGAGGCCATCTTTGGTCAGATGGGCGACTTCGTATTTGCGCATGAGAGGCTGGTTGCGCTGAAGTCGCCCGTCTTTCCGAGCGATCCGGTCCTGAGAGACCGGTAGGTTATTTGACACGCCTAGAGCGGCTGCCGAACGGGGCATATGCATACTGGTCCACCTTACGGTTGACCTTCCGTCGGCCCCCACCGACAACATCGGGTCGTTCAACTTGACCAGAATGTGGCAGAAGTTGGTCGGACTTGTCAAAGAAATCAATGTATTGTGGATCAGCGGGTAACAAAGTGGGGTTGGCAACCTCAGATTGTTCACCTTAGGGGCGTTAATCTGGCCTTAATTTCACGCCGCTCACCCCGAATCGCAAAGAAAAAGGCGGCCACTGGCCGCCTTGAGGTCTTGGAAGTGTCTGCTTCCGAGGGAGAAATCAGGCCACTTTGGCCTCTAATTCGGGGGAGGTAGTTTCTGTGCGGCGGGCGATCATCGCCTCGCGCCGCAGACCACGCGCCCAAGGCATCTGCGTGTCACAGGCTTTGGCGTCTTCGATCATAGTGGTGAGCCAGCGTTTGTTTTTCATTGCTCTGTCCTCTTGGATAGTCGTTGCCAGTTTCGGCGTTGATCCCACTATCAAGGGCACAGGCGGCAAGAGTTGGGCGAAGTTGTGAAACTTTGCCCTGTTCATGGGGAAACTGTCTCAGAACGGCGAAAGCCCTTTACGCAAAGGGGTGCGAGAGCGTGAGGCTAAGCGGAAGTGACCCGATTGTGGCGGGTCAGAGGCGGATCGACGCGATCAAACGGCCATAATCGGCCTCTTTTTGATGGCAGGTCCGACGGTAGCTGTAGAATCGGTCTGGGTCCGAGTATGTGCAGTGGCGCGTCCATTCTGCGGTGCCCACGCCAGCGGTGCGCAGACGGAATAGACCAAAGGCAGGAAGATCGAACATGAACTTCCCGTCTTCTTTGCCATTCACAAAGAATCGAGCAAAGGCGGGGTCTTCGTCCAGAAACGTGTCAAAGAATTCCTGACCAACCTCATAGGCGCGTTGGCTGATGGTCGGACCAATGACTGCGACCATGTTTTCACGGTCCGCGCCGAGGTCTTCCATCGCGATAACCGTCGCTTCGAGAATGCCACTAAGCGCCCCTTTCCAGCCCGCGTGTGCGGCACCGATGACACCTGCGTCATGGTCGGCAAAGAGCACAGGTTGGCAATCGGCGGTGAGGATGGACAACGCAATGCCCGGAACATCGGTGACCAAGGCGTCGGCTTGGGCGCGGGGCGTGGTGATGTCAGACACGGTCACAACGTCAGCCGAATGCACCTGATGCACACCAATAAGAGCCTCAGGCGCCACATCCATCGCTGCGGCCACACGGCCACGGTTGATCACGACGATGTCGGATTGATCGCTGCTGCCACCACCACAGTTCAAGCCCGCAAACACGCCAGACGATGCACCGCCCCGTCGGGTAAAGAACCCGTGGCGGATCGGCATAAGGTCATCATGGGTGATAATTTCGAGCGTCATGGTTCCAGACCTGCGGGCGGTGTGTGGGCATCGGGGTAAATCCCGACCACTTTGAAGAGGTCACCCATTTCTGACGGGTGGGTCAAGCGTCTATGTGCGGCGATGTGGGACTCTAACGCATCGCCCGACATTGACTGAGCCAAACTCTGCGCACGCTGCGTGATCCCGAGGCGTTCGAGAAAGACGCCTTGAGGCGTGATGCGGGTAAAGCGGGCAGGGGCTGCAGATTGGGTGATGACCTCGAAATCCACATGTGTCGTGAGGTCTGCGGTGCCCGGTGCGTCAAGCGGATCAACGGGTTTGTGTCCACGCAGGGCTTGGAGCGTGTCACCTTGGGACCGCCAATCGCCGTAATCGATGATCAACGCCGCACCGCCACGGGTGCCGATCCATTCGCCGATTTGCCCCATAATCGCGGGGAGGGCTGGGCATACTTCGACCAGATCGCCGTCTTTGGTATCGGCGAGGCGGTGATCCAGCAGCGCAATCGGGGCGGCGGCAGATAGGCCAATGGTGAGGGTGTCACCCTCTAGCCCGACCATCCGTTCACGCCAGCCCGTGCCGTCGCGCTGGAATTGGCGCACAGGGAGGGCGTCAAAGAATTCGTTCGCCACAAGGAACAAGGGCGCATTGGGCAGCGTCGATACATCCGCATGGAACGTCGGGTTCGGAAGGCGCGCGGATTGGGCGGCACGCAGGACGGGCGAGGCTTCGACCAGATGCAGGTCGAGCGCGTCATGGAACCCAGCGACGCCTTTGGTGGCACGAAGGATGTCTTGCATCAATGTGCCGCGACCGGGGCCGAGCTCTGCCAGAACGCCATTCGGACGGCCTTGGTCGATCCAAGCCTGCGCCAAACACAGCCCGATCATTTCGCCAAACATCTGCGATATCTCGGGCGAGGTGACAAAGTCGCCCGTCGCACCCAGCGGATCGCGGGTGGTGTAATAGCCGTGTTCTGGGTGCAAAAGCGCCTCTGACATATAGTCAGCGAGCGTGATTGGCCCCGTCGCCGCAATCCTGCGTTTGAGGAGGTCCGCCAGCGCCGTCATGTCCGTTTCGCCCGTGCGATCAGAACGAGGCCGATGATGATCATTGGCAGCGACAGAGTTTGCCCCATGGTCAGGCCCCAGCCGTTCACATGAAACGCAAGGCCGAGCGGATTTCCTTCGCTGATGAATTGCGCGTCAGGTTGGCGGAAGAATTCAACGATAAAGCGCGATACGCCGTAGCCTGCGAAAAATGTCCCTGCCAAGGTCCACGGGCGTTTCAGCGCGCCTGCACGCAGCACGAGCCAGAGCATGATAAGGCCAAGGATCACGCCTTCCATCGCGGCCTCATAGAGTTGCGAGGGGTGGCGAGCGCAGATGGGCAAGAGGCACTGCTGCGCCGCTTCAGAGGGGAAGACGACGGCCCACGGCACATCGCTCACGCGGCCCCATAGTTCGCCATTGATGAAATTCGCCAATCGCCCGAGCAGGAGGCCCAAGGGCGCGACCATCGCCAAACAATCCGCCACCGACCCGAGCGGCAGCTTTTGATGGCGCGAATAAAGGTAGGTCGCCACGATCACACCGAGGAACCCACCGTGGAAGGACATGCCGCCTTCCCAGACTTGAAGAACTTCAAGCGGGTTTTGGGCGTAGTAGCTAAAGCGGTAGAACAGCACATAGCCGAAACGTCCGCCCAAAATCACACCCGCGATGATCCACGTCATAAGATCTTCGAGCTGTTTGGCGGTCATCGGCGCGGTGTTCGCGGGCCAAAACGCGGGCTGTTTGAGCGACTTTGCGATCATCCACCAGCCCAGAGCGATTCCAGCGATGTAAGCGAGGGCATACCAACGCAGCGCAAACTCCATCCCGAAGAGCGAGATGGTGAAGATTTCCGGTGACACATTCGGAAAGGCGAGAGCAGAAAGAGCGATCATGGCCGCAGGTTTGATGGGACGAATAGTCAGAGTCAACAGGTTGCGACTTGCCCCTTTGAGGTTCGCCCCCCATATAGGGCTTAACACTGAACGGAGGCTGACAATGCAGACCCGCAATAAAATTCTAGACGACTTTTCCCAATTGATGACCAACGCTATGGGCGTGGCGCAAGGGGCCAAGGACGAAGCGCAGAACGCGATGAAATCCATGCTGGATCGCTGGCTTGCGGACCGTGACTTTGTCACCCGTGAAGAATTCGACGCCGTTCGCGCGATGGCGCAAAAAGCCCGCGAAGAGAACGAAGCGCTCAAGGCGCGGCTCGACGCGCTCGAAGCGCAGAAATAATCACCGTCGCCGCCCCCATCGGGCGGCGGTCCTTTTTTATGGTGGTCTGAATTGGCAGAACCGTGTTCGAAACCTGCGTTGCGTTATTTCACGCTGGCTTTCGCTGTGACCGCTGGCGGTCTTATCCTCAGTTTGGTTTTGGGGTGGAGCATCTTTGGCACCGTGGCGGGTATGTTGAACGTGCTGTTCATCACGACTGTGCTGTCGGTTCTGGAAATTTCGCTCTCATTCGACAATGCGATCGTGAACGCGAACAAACTGCGTGAGATGACCGCAGTTTGGCAGCGGCGGTTTCTGACATGGGGTATTCTGATCGCTGTCTTTGGGATGCGGATCATTTTCCCGCTGGCCGTCGTGTGTATCGCGGCCAAGATCGGGCCATGGGCGGCGGTAGAGCTCGCTTGGGCGCATCCTGACCGCTACGCCGCGATCATGGACGGTGCGCGGGTTCCGATCAGCGCCTTTGGCGGGACGTTTCTGTTGATGGTCGCGCTTTCTTACTTTTTTGACCCAGAAAAGACCGTACATTGGCTGCCTGGTGTGGAACGGATGATGTGCCGCATGTCAGGCGCGAAACTGTTGGTGGTGACGATTGTGATCGGGGTGATCACGCTTGTGTCGAACCTCTTTGATCCAGTGACAGGCCGCGCGTTTCTACAATCGGCGATCTGGGGTCTGCTGACGTTTCTGCTGGTCGATGTGCTCGGCCATTATCTGGACGCACAAAAGGCGGGTCGTGCTATTGGGCAGGCAGGTTTGGGGGCGTTCCTTTACCTTGAAGTGCTCGATGCCTCGTTCAGTTTTGACGGTGTGATCGGTGCGTTTGCGCTGACGCAAAACCTGTTCATCATCGCCATAGGCCTTGGGATCGGCGCGATGTATGTGCGGTCGATGACGGTCATGTTGGTCGAGAAAGGCACGTTGAACGAATATCGTTACCTCGAAAACGGGGCATTCTGGTCGATCCTTGTTTTGGCCGTGGTGATGTTCTTACACGTCGAATTCCATGTGCCCGAAGCTGTCACGGGCTTGATCGGTGCGGCCCTCATCGGCGCATCCTTCGTGGCGTCTTTGCGGGATCGTAAGCTCCATGGCTGACGTTGAGGTCGACGCCATTGGGCTGCTATGTCCCCTGCCTGTCCTGAAGGCGCGGAAAGTTCTAGCGTCGATGGCAGAGGGGCAAGTGCTGCGTATTCTCGCATCCGACGCGATGGCGCAGATTGACATGCCCGTGTTTTGTCGCGAGGCGGGGCATGAGTTTCTCGGTATGGAAGAGGTCGACCGCGGGCAGGCCTATCTGATCCGAAGGGGCTAGCCCTTTAGGTCCTCTGGCGTGTTGAAATTGCGGAAGACGTCGCCGTCAAACCGCACCTCGGTTGCGCCCACATATTTAGCCCAGCCCATGACGCGGCGTTCCCCAGACAGAAGGTAATCACGTAATCCCGCGGCCAGATCGACGGGCCAGACACCGACCGTAGGATGGGCGCGCCATTCGTAGTTGACCAGCGAGGCGGCGTAGGACGGTCCAGTGCCCAAACGCTCCAAAAGGTCATCGGGTAGCGAAACGGTATCTCCCGCAATCACCCCGACATGCGAAAATCCAGAGGTCGCAGCCCATTCCATCGCAGTCAAAATACCAGAGAGCGGGCCGCAATCTGGTAGCTCATCAGGAACCACTGGCAGCCAATATGTCGCGAACCGCTGCGGGTCCCCATTCGCGTTGATCGCTATTTTGGGGGAGTGTTTGCGTAGATCCTCCAGCAGCCACTCGATCAAAGGGCGATCCCGCCACAGCATCAGGGGCTTATCGCCGCCGCCCATTCGGGTGGCCTGACCGCCTGCAAGGATCATGACTGGTGTTTGCTGCATTGCGTCCCTTTTCTTTCGCGGCTCAGGCTGTCATCGTGGTGCGACTTGCACAAGAGGGCATAATGTTAGGCTACGTAATCGCGTCCAAAACCAGCACCGCAAACCCAACGCTGACAGAGGCGATACGCCAGTTGCGGGCAGAGGGCGTCGTGGTCGCGGGGGCCTGCCAGATCAACGATGATCCGCAGGACGGAAGCCCTTATCACATGGACCTGCATATGATCCCGTCAGGGAGGGTGATCCGCATCAGCCAGAACCTTGGCGCCTTGTCATCGGGGTGTCGACTGGACCCGACCGCATTGGAAGAGGCTGTGGGGCTGGTTGAGGCTTCGCTCGATGGGGCAGAGCTACTCTTGGCGAATAAGTTCGGCAAACAAGAGGCCGAGGGGCGCGGGTTCCGTCCTGTGATCGGTGCGGCACTGGCGGCGGGTATTCCCGTCCTTTTGGCTGTTCGTGATGAAACCTTGCCTGCGTTCCACGCCTTTACAGAAGGATTGGGCGAGGAACTGCCCAACGATCCGGCGGCGATCCTTGATTGGGCTCGCCGCACGGTCGCTGAACTCGCTTAATTCGCGGCTTTTTCGTCCTTGAGGCGCTGAACAACTTTGCGTTTGTTGAGCAACGATGCAGTTAGAACGCCAACGGTCACGATCCCGATCATGATGGTCGAAAGGGCGTTGATCTCGGGCGAAACGCCCAAACGCACGGCCGAGTAGATTTTGATCGGGAGGGTCGTTGCACCGGGACCCGTCACAAAGGACGCAATCACCAGATCGTCGAGCGACAAGGTAAAGGCCAAGAGCCAGCCAGACAGAACCGCGGGAAAAATGATCGGCAGCGTGACCGACATGAACGTGTCGAACGGCGTCGCGCCGAGGTCCGATGCGGCCTCTTCCAATGATTTGTCAAAGGACAAAAGGCGCGAAGAGACGACGACCGACACATAGCACATCGCAAAGGTCGTGTGCGCGAGGATGATCGTGGTCATGCCCATGCTGCCGAACATCACCTTGAACAGCAGCAAGAGCGACAGACCAAGGATCACGTCAGGCATCACGAGCGGCGCATAGGCCATCCCAGAAAACAGCGTGCGACCCCAGAACCGTCCGCCGCGCACCAGCACATACCCTGCCAGCGTGCCAAGGATTGTTGCAAGCGTTGCCGTTGCAACGGCCACGCGGATCGTCACCCAAGCGGCATCAAGGAACGCCTCGTTATGGAACAGTGTGCCATACCATTTGGTCGAGAACCCCGCCCAAACCGTCACCAGACGCCCGCCGTTGAACGAATAGACGATCAGCACGATCATCGGGATGTAAAGGAAGGCGAACCCGAGGGTGAGGGTGGTCAGGTTGAACCAGCTCAGCTTTTTCATTGGTCGCCCTCCAACTGCTTTTGTTGGTTCCGCTGGAACAGAATGATCGGGATGATCAGGATCGCGAGCAGGATCACAGCCACCGCAGAGGCCACAGGCCAGTCACGGTTCGAGAAGAACTCTTCCCACAAAACCTTACCGATCATCAGCGTGTCCGAGCCGCCCAAGAGGGACGGGATCACGAACTCACCCAAGGCAGGGATAAAGACGAGGAAACACCCAGCAACCACACCCGGAACAGAAAGCGGCACCGTGACGAGCCAGAAGGCAGAGGTGCGCGTGCAGCCGAGGTCCTCTGCCGCTTCGATCAGTGAGAGGTCCAGTTTTTCTAGAGTCGAATAGATCGGCAGGATCATGAACGGCAGGTAAGTGTAGACGATACCGATATAAACCGCGGTGTTCGTGTTCAGGATCGTCAGTGGTTCGTCGATGATGCCGAGCCACAGAAGGATCATGTTCAAGAAGCCTTCTTTGCCCAAAATTCCCATCCACGAATACACGCGGATCAGGAAGGAGGTCCAAAACGGCAGGATCACGAGCATCATCAACGTGGCGCGCCATTCCTCTGGCGCACGGGCCATGCCGTAAGCCATTGGGAAGGCCACGGCGAGCGTCAGCAGGGTCGAGATCGAGGCGATCTTGAGCGAGGACAGATAGGCCGTGTAATAGAGCGGGTCGAGCGTCAGGAAGGTGAAGTTCTCGAAATCCAACTGGCTAAAGAACGCCTTGAGCCCCGCCAAGCCCCCAGACAATTCCAAGGTGGGCGAATAGGGCGGGATCGCGATGGCGGGATCAGAGAGCGAGATCTTGATCACGATCACGAAGGGCACGAGGAAGAACAAAAGCAACCACGTGAACGGAATTCCAATGACGATGAGGCGGCGTAGGTTCATGCCGCTCACTCCGTCAGGACGACACCAGCGGTGTCCGTCCAGCTAAGCCATACCTCGTCTTCCCATGTGAAATCACGGCGGGCGAGGCGGCGCGAGTTGGTCATCAAGGCGCTGACCAGTTCACCAGAGGGCAGGCGGACGTGATAGGTCGACACGTTGCCGAGGTAGCCGATGTCCTCGATCTTGCCTTTGACGTGGTTCGCACGATCGTCGAGCGGTTCACGGTTCACAGAGATCTTTTCAGGACGGATCGCATAGGACACGCGTTGACCATCCGCGATGGGGCGTTCGCAGACCGCAGTGATGGGTGCAGCACATTCGGCGAAATGGATCGTAACGGTGTTGCCTTCGACCTTAGCGTTGCCTTCGATCAGGTTCACATCACCGATAAAGTCCGCCACGTAAACGCTATTCGGCGCTTCATAAATGCCAGCGGGCGTGTCGACCTGAACCATCTTACCGTGGTCCATGACCGCAACGCGGGAGGCAACGGTCATCGCCTCTTCTTGGTCGTGGGTCACGATGACAAAAGTGGTCCCCGTCTTTTCCTGAATGTCCATCAGTTCGAACTGCGTCTCGTTGCGCAGTTTCTTGTCCAATGCGCCCAGCGGTTCGTCGAGCAGCAGCAGTTTCGGTGCTTTCGCCAGAGAGCGGGCAAGGGCCACACGCTGTCTCTGACCGCCAGAAATCTGGTGCGGTTTGCGTTTCGCGAATTTGTCGAGGCGCGTTAGTCGCAGCATCTCTTTGACGCGATCGTTGATTGCATCCTTGCCCAGCCCATCACGGCGCAGACCAAAGGCGATGTTGTCCCATACGGTCAGGTGCGGGAAGAGCGCGTAGCTCTGGAACATCATGTTTACGGGGCGTTTGTTCGGGGGCACGGGAACGATGTCCTGACCACCTAGAAGAATGCTGCCCTCTGTCGGGCTCTCAAAGCCAGCGAGCATCCGCATCAACGTGGTTTTGCCGCAGCCAGACGGGCCCAAAAGCGCAAAGAATTCGCGTTCGTAAATGTCGATTGTCAGGTCATCAACGGCAGTGAAATCCCCGAACCTTTTCGTCACGTTCTTAAACTGGATCAATGGTTTGGCGTTTGGGTCATTCCAAGGTGCAAAAACATTGGTTGGATTACTGGACGGGCGAGGGGACTGAGCCATCAAATGAACTCCGGCATAAAATGAAAATCCCCGCGCCGATAAAAACGGCGCGGGGCTGGTCAGGCGCGATTAGACGCCGGATTTAACGCGGGTCCACAGACGGGTCAGCAGACGCTGCTCTGCCGGACCGAACGGGGTCACGGTGTAGAGGTTTTCCAGCGTTGCTTCGTCAGGGTAAATCGCAGTGTCGCCGATCACGTCTTCGATCAGCAGCTCTTGGGACGCTTTGTTACCGTTTGCGTAGTAAACGTAGTTCGACGCATCAGCCATATTCTGCGCATCCATGATGAAGTTCAGGAATGCATGTGCGCCTTCTGGGTTCGGAGCATCCACAGGGATCGCCATTTGGTCGAACCACATCAGAGCGCCCTCAGTCGGAGCGTTATACGCAACTTCGACGCCGTTTTCAGCTTCTGCTGCGCGGTCACGTGCCTGAAGGATGTCGCCCGACCAACCGAAGGCTACGCAGATTTCACCGTTTGCCAGAGCGTTGATGTATTCCGAAGAGTGGAACTTCTGGATGTACGGACGAACCGCCATCAGCACTTCTTCGGCTTTTGCGAGCGAGTCAGCGTCTTTGGCGTCTGGGTCGAGGCCCGCATAGGCGAGAGCTGCCGGAACCATTTCAGTTGGCGCGTCAAGGAAGTGAACGCCGCACTCAGCCAGCTTTTCCATGTTGGCTGGGTTGAATACCAGCTCGAGGCTGTTGATCGGTGCGTCGTCGCCCAGAAGCTCAGCCACTTTGCCAGTGTTTACGCCGATACCAGTGGTGCCCCACATGTAGTTGATCGAATAGGCGTTGCCGGGGTCATACTGCGCGGTGCGATCTTTGATCACGTCCCACAGATTGCCAGCGTTCGGCAGTTTCGACATGTCGAGCGGCTGGAACGCGCCAGCTACGATCTGACGCTGAAGGAAGGTACCTGTCGGCACAACGACGTCGTAGCCCGAACCACCAGCCAGCATTTTGGTCTCAAGAACTTCGTTCGAGTCGAACACGTCGTAGATCAGGTCATAGCCAGTTTCGGCTTCGAACTTTTCCAAGAGCGCCTCGTCGATGTAGTCCGACCAGTTATAAACGCGCACCTCTTCTGCCATCGCAGAGCCAGCGACGAGCGCAATTGCAGCCGTCATCGGCAACCAGGTTTTTGTCATATTTCTTTCTCCCGAGTTGGTGGCCCATTCGGACCTTTTTCCCCAATTTGATCAAAAGTAGCCTACATTGCAACCTTTCTGTGTCGCAGGGGGTAAAATCATCCCGCCACGACTGAGGGCAAAAAACAAGCGGGGCTGCGTAAATGTTTTGCTATGCGGACTGTCTCTGGTCAAAAATAAGGCGTTTATTGATCAAAGAAAGAAAGGCCAGTTGATCTGGATGCTTAGCAGTTGGGCAAATCTTGGGGGTCGAGTGGGCTTTGGGTGCGCGGCCTAGCGATTAGACCCTGCTTCGGATGACGTCCAAAGACGATTCTACGGCCCAGAGTGGGTCATGTGGGTGTGGAATTTGATCAAACTTGCTTGACGGGGCGGAGCCGTATTTCTATCCTGCCGCAGAACGCAGAAATTGCGTGTAACCTTTGCCCTCAACCCTGCGCGCGTTTCGCGCCGAAAGGAGCGCCCTCATGAATATGATCAGCACCCAAACCCCCACAGCAGAGCTTCAGGCGCTCGATTCCGCTCACCACATGCACCCGTTTACCAACGGTGATGTTCTGGCAAAGCGCGGCGCCCGCGTTGTCACCCGCGCCGAAGGCGTGTGGCTGACCGACAGCGAAAACCACCGTATCCTCGACGCGATGTCGGGTCTGTGGTGTGTGAACATCGGCTACGGCCACGACAGCCTTGCCGAAGTTGCGGCAAAGCAAATGCAGGAACTGCCGTATTACAACACCTTTTTCATGACCACGCACGTGCCGGTTATCCAGCTTGCCAATAAGCTCGCTGAAATCGCACCGGGTGATTTGAACCACGTGTTCTTTGCGTCCTCGGGTTCTGAGGCGAACGACACCAACTTGCGTATGGTCCGTGCATACTGGCAGGCGAAAGGTGAACCTGATCGTCAGGTCGTGATCGGTCGTAAGAACGGCTACCACGGCTCGACCATGGCTGGCATGAGCCTCGGCGGTATGGCGGGCATGCACAAGCAGGGCGGTATCATCCCAGGCATTCACCACATCAACCAGCCAAACTGGTGGACCGAAGGCGGCGACATGTCGCCCGAAGAATTCGGTCTCGCTCGTGCACGTGAACTCGAAGAGGCGATCCTAGAAATCGGTCCGGAAAAGGTCGCGGCCTTTATCGGTGAACCTGTGCAGGGTGCGGGCGGCGTGATCGTTGCGCCTGAAACCTACTGGCCAGAAATCCAGCGTATCGTTGATAAATACGGTATCCTGTTCATCTCTGACGAAGTGATCTGTGGCTTTGGCCGCACGGGTGAATGGTTCGGCTTCCAAGCCATGGGCACCAAGCCTGACATCATCACCACCGCAAAAGGCCTGTCCTCGGGCTATATTCCGATCGCGGCGTCGATTGTGAACGACAAAGTTGCGGCGGCGATTGATAGCGTTGAGTTCAACCACGGCTACACCTACTCGGGTCACCCTGTGGCCTGTGCGGTTGCGCTGGAAAACTTGCGTATCATGGAGGAACTGAACCTCGTTGATTACGTAAAGAACGATATCGCACCGTATCTGGCAGAGAAGTGGCACAGCCTTGGCGATCACCCGTTTGTTGGTGAAACCAAGATCGTTGGCATGATGGCGTCGCTCGCGCTGGTTCCTGAAAAAGGCAGCCGCAAGCCGTTCGAAGCTGCACCGGGCACCGTTGGTTTCATGACCCGCGAATGCTGCTTTGGTAACGACCTGATCATGCGTCACGTTGGTGACCGTATGATCATCGCTCCGCCGCTGGTTATCACCCGTGATGAAGTGGACGAGCTGATCGCGCGTGCCCGCAAGTCGCTCGATGAAGCCTATGAAAAAGTGAAGGCCGCAGGTCTGATGAAGTCGGCCTAATGGACTTTCTCACCGCAAATGATCGCGTTGGGGAATACCCCGACAGTTATTATGCGGCGACAGCTACACCCCTTGACGCGTTCCCCGCGGCAAGGGGTGATTTGTCCTGCGATATCTGTGTCATCGGCGGTGGGTTCATGGGCCTATCGACTGCGCTGCATCTGGCAGAGCAGGGCTATCAGGTCACTTTGGTCGAGGCGCAGCGCGTCGGCTTTGGTGCCTCTGGTCGCAACGGTGGTCAGGTCTCTGGCGGTCAACGTCTCCATCAGGACGATCTAGAGGAACTCGTAGGCAAGGATTTGGCCCGCAAACTCTGGGGCTTGTCGCAAGAATCCGTCGATGTCTTGCGCGGGCTGGATCAGAAATACGACACAGGCGCTGGCTGGGCCGCAGGTGTGATCGAAGCCGATCACCGCGCGCGGTTCGTGCCGCATACTCATGCCTATGTTGATAAGCTGAACACCGAATACGGCTACGATAAAATCCGCAAATTGGATCGGGATGAACTCTACGATCTTTGTCGATCAGATGCCTATCATGGTGGCGCGATTGATATGGGCGGCGGTCACATTCATCCGCTGCGCTTTGCGCTTGGCCTTGCGCGGGCGTGCCGCGATTTGGGCGTGACCATCTATGAACAAACCCGCGTCACCCGCGTTGAAGAGGGTGAACCAGCCGTTGTGCATACCGAAGGCGCTACGATCCGCGCGCGCTATGTGGTGATGGGCTGCAATGGCTATCTGGGTCGGATGCAAGAGCGCGTCGCCGCCCGTGTGATGCCGATCAACAACTTCATCATCGCGACAGAGCCTTTGGCTGATCCTGAACTGGTGATGAAAGGCAATCATTGCGTGGCTGACAGCAAATACGTCATCAATTACTTCCGACTGTCTGAAGACAATCGGATGCTCTTTGGCGGCGGGGAAAGCTACGGCTACAAATTCCCGTCCGACATCGAAGGCGTCGTTCGCAAGGCGATGGCGCAGATTTTCCCACAGTTGAACGGTATCCGCGTCGATTACGCGTGGGGCGGGACGCTCGGGATCACGATGAACCGCCTTCCGCATGTGGAGCGGATAACGGGCAATATCCTGTCGCTCTCTGGCTTCTCTGGCCACGGCGTTGCCCTTGCCACATTCGCGGGCAAGGTCGCGGCTGAGGCCATCGCGGGACAGGCGGAAAAGTTCGACATTATGGCCTCGGTTCCTAGCCCACGGTTCCCCGGCGGTGCGGCACTACGGCATCCTCTCTTGGTACTGGGTATGCTGTGGTTCGGTCTTAAAGATCGGTTCTGATGGACATTCGTCCCGCGACGCCTGCCGATTTGCCAGCGGTGCAACAGATCGTCGAAACCTCTTATGCGGACTACATCCCACTGATCGGCCGCCGTCCCGCGCCGATGGACGCAAATTATGCAGCCGCGATTGAGGCGGGACAGTTGTATGCCCTCGGCCATCCCACGGTCGACGGATTTGATCTTATCTTTATGGAGATGGCGTTTTAGTCGCGCATCGACAGGCGGATCTGGTTGAACCCCTGTTCAATATCCAAACGAATGGCGTCGCCCACGGCAGGAATATCGCCCGAACGCAGAGCCTCAACCGCGACGGCGTGACGATCGTCGAGCGAGGCCGTGCCGAACCGTCCTCGCATAACACGCAAGCTCGGCCCAAGGCGGAGCCAGAGCGCATCCACCAGCGCGATCACCGTCGCGGCCTGAGAGGCCGCGTAAAGCGTGCTGTGGAAACGATAGTTCTGAATCAGGTAGGTCTGAATATCGCCACGATCAATCGCGCGATTCAGGTCCTCGTCAATAGCAGCAAGCTGGTCGATCTGTTCAGGCGTGATCTTGGCCGCGGCCCACATGGCTAGCTGAGGTTCTAGCGCCAGACGGGCAAAGGAAATTTCGTCAATTTCTGCGCGGTTTAGAACGGGCAGGCCAACGCGACGGTTGTCCTTGAATTCGAGCGCGTGTTCAGAGGTCAGGCGGCGGATCGCCTCGCGCACGGGGGTCATGCCTGCATCCAGTTCAGCCACGAGGCCCTGAATGGTGACGGCCTGACCAGGCTCCATCTCGCCACAAAGGATCATATCACGAAGGCGTCGATACACCGTTTGGTGCGCGGGTTCCTTTGGCATTTCGACGTTCACGTGCGGCACTCCTGCGTCTGATTGGGGCCAATTCTGCCCCACATCAAAGAAATGATCAAATCAGATTGTGTTAGTGAAGCCCGTCTGCGCCGAACTTGAGGATTACAGGCACCACCAATTCCTCTTCGTCGGTAAGGTGGCGGTCCATCAGGCGGGTCAGATTCTCAAGCTCCGCATGAAGCGCACCCGCGCCCGTGATCAATTTTGGGCCACGATCAAGGGTCTGCAATGCCCCGTTCGCAACCTCGACAAAGCTAGAGAGGATGCCGTCCATCGCGTGGTGGTCTTTGTCCAGAATGTCAAAGCCACGGGTCACGCGGGGGTCTTTTTTCGACAGGATCGGAAAGTAGTGCTGATCCTCGATCTGATGGTGGCCATGGAGGTCTTGGACGAACATAGAGCCATAACGCGAAATCGCGGTCGCGAACCGTTTGGGATCACCCTTGTCCATCACATCCTCGGTCGCCGTGGTCATCGCGGACAAAAGACGGCGGAAGGTCATGTGGCGGTCGAGCCAAAAGCTCACCAGCCCGTGGAAATTCGGATCGCTGGCCCAGAGGTCACGCGGGTATTCGGTGACCAACACGCGCAGCGGATCAGGGAGCCCCTTACGGTCAGTCAGGTCGAGCGAGATCGTCATCAGTAGTCCTTTTCAAAGAAAACACCGACCGAGGTATCGCCAGTGGTTCCGAACCCGCCTTTGGCAGTGAAGTCGCCGCCAAGGTCAAGGTTAAGGTTAATTTCGGTGTCGCCTTGCGATGATACGGTGACATCGGTGTAGATATTGTCGCTGAGGTATTTGCCCGCCGACAAGGCCGCATTGCCCGCGTCATCGGTGGTCACATCCAGATCATCCAATCCCGACCCTTGACGGATTTTGTCGATCAGACCACCGCCGCTGCGTCCCGTAAGGGTGCCAACGGCTGCGGCGAGTTGAACGGCTTGGAACGCGCTGATGGACGACATGTCGCGACCAAAGAGAAGCTGGGACAGAACTTCGTCTTGGGGCAGTTCAGGCGCGGAGGTAAAACTCACCTCTGGCGCGCTGGCGGGGCCTTCGACGATGACGTTTACGGTGGTGCCGTTCAGGGACTCGGTTGTCGCAACAAAGCGGATTTTGGGGATGAAGTCGCCCTGCATGGTGATCGCGCCATCGGTCAAGGCAAAGCGTTGTTGCAAGATATCGAGCCGCCCACGGATAAGGTCGAACTGACCTGCGGGAATGATCTGCTGTGTGGTCCCTTGTAACGTAAGTCGCCCGCCAAGCTCCGCATCCAACCCGCGCCCGCGCACAAACAGACGGGCAGGGGCGTTGATTGTGATGTCGAGGCCATAGGCAGGCCCGCCACCGCCCGTGGTGGTCGCGGCTTCCCCCGTCAGTCCAGCCCGCTGGAGCGTTTGACGTACGTCCGATGGCGCGCCGATATGGGTGACATCAGGCACATCGCCCAAGGACCCAACGGTCGAGGACGGCACCTGAATTTCCGATTGGGCCACGTCAATGGTGCCACTGATCTGCGCACCACCCGCAAGCGGCCCATTGATTGCAATCGCCCCCGTCAGGGTGCTTTCATAGAGCGTTGGATCGCGCACAACGATGTTGTTGGCTTCAACGGTTAGGGCCGAATTCAGTCCACCACTCAGCCCAACACGGCCACGCAACGCCAACCCGCCACCGAGCGAGGACGCCCCTGTCATATCCACCTGCGCTGATCCATTGGCGAGGGTGATCGTCCCGTCGAGGTCGCGCAGAGATTGGCCCAAGGTCGGCGCCGACAGCTCTGCCCGCGTGATCTGAATTTGCCCTGCGACTGCGTCGAGGGCAGCGGGGCCAGAGACGGTGAGGTTAAACCCTGCCGTGCCTGTCAAACGGCGCGGTTCTAACACGCCATTCAAGAGCGCAAGAGGTGCCGCGCCATTGATCCGCAGGTCGAGGTTCGAGCCTGCAATCTGTCCCGCGACATTGGCCGAAAGGCCCGCCGCGCCGTCTGCTTGGGTGTCGATCTGCCACGCGCCATTCTCTGTCAGGGTCGCGGTGCCTTTGGTCGTGAGCGGACCCGAGAAGTCAGGCGCGATTAGGGCAAGATCAGCAAGGCGGAGGTTGAACTCTGCTCCACCTGTAGTGCCGTCCGTCGCGAGGGTCGCTTGGCCCGTGAGGTTCGGGAAGGTCAGCGTGAGTGGATCAACGGTGATCTGCTGGTCATCGCGGCGCAGGCGTGTCGCCAGCTGCCCAGTACCAGCCAAGATCGGGTCAAGGCTCGCATTCCCAATCGCCACGTTGCGCGTCGTCGCATTGGCGGTCAGGTCAAACACTTGGCCGTCCGCTTGGGCGGTGCCGTTGATGGTCACAGACGCGCCGCCCGAAAGGTCAAGGCCAGCAAGGGCCGCATATTGACTAAGGTCAGCCACTTCGGCGTTTAGGGTGATCGGGCCTTGGCCCTCGGCAGGCAGGTCCGCGCTGAGGTCGATCCTGTCGCCATCGCGGGTGATGACAGCCTCGGCCGTCAGGGTTCCGTCCGTCGCACGAGCGCCGTTGACCGTCACGGACAATGCGCCCGACGCCCCGTCAATCAGACCAGCCGCAGGGGTGTTGAGCGTCGCCCGTCCCAACACGCCCTCCGCCGTCAGCGCCACGGTGCCGTTCAGGGCCGTGTCACTCGATTGAAAATCAAGGCCTTCGATCCGCGTGCCCGCCTCATCCCGCACAGCGCGGAGGGTCAGAACACCGTCCCCAGCCAAGAGCGCATCCGCCTGCGGTTGCCCGATAGACAGGTCGGTGGTGCGTGCGACAACGTCCAAATCGACAGCGGTGCGTAGGGGGTGGACCGTGCCTTTGGCGGTCAGTTCAGCATCACCTGCAAGGTCGGGCAGACCTGCGAGGGTGGCGAACCGAGACAGGCCTTTGACCACGACGGACAGGTCAGGTGTGATGACGATCTCGTTCCCAGTGGGGTCGATGATGGCCGATAGCTGCGCATCAATCCCTGCGCCTGACAGGGAAAATTCGCGCAGTGTCGTCCGATCATTTGCCACGTAGTCGAGCGACAATGCACCGCTCACCTCATCGCCCATCGCATCGGTCAGCCCTTCATCGTCGAGCGAAATGCCTGTCGCGCCGTAGGTCAGGTTCGCAGTCAATCCGCTACGATTAGGGGCAATCGTGCCGCCGCCATTTAGCGTAAGGTATGGAATGGAAATTCCTGTTCGAACAAAGTCTTGCGCGTCGATCTTTGCGTTCCATTGGTCGCCGTTTGTGGCATCAAACCCAATGTCCAAAGTCGCGGACCGTAGGTAGGTTTGTGTCCCGCTGATGGGCAACAGAACGGGCGCGCCATCTGCACGACCCATGTCACCCGTCAGGGCGAAATCAATCGGCCAGCCCGTTTCGTCCAAGTTCGCCGAGCCGTTCAGCCGCAGGCTCTGTGTTTCAATGGTCAGGGCGGAAAGAGCGGTTCCCAGTTCGGTTGACCGACCCGCCGCTGCGAGCCGCACGTCAGGGCCGAAGAAGTCGCGATACTCTGGCAGGAACAGCGCGGTCACATCGCCGCCGAGGTCAAATTGGAACGTCTTTTCTGTCGAGTCAGGGGCAGTGGTGACAGAGCCAAATCCAACCATCCCGCTCAACCGTGCCTGCCCATCGGTATCCAGCGCAATCGTGGCCTCATAGGCGTCCAGCGGAGCGGTGCCATCGATGCTCAGCGCGATAGAGGGCAACCCCGGTAGATCGAGGAGCCGTGCGGCAATTCCCGCGTCCCCTTCGCGCAGGGCGAGGGTCAGGCCCAGAACGCGGCTTTCATTTGAAAAGGACCCCGTGAGGATCAATTCGCCCGTTTGCCCGTCAATCCGTTCCGCCCGTAGGTCGGCAGACCCCGCGCCGCCTGCCAATGCAGCGCTGCCTGTGATGGACAGGGACACGGGCTCTCCGATCAGGTCGGCGCCGAGGCTCAGCGCGCCAACCGACATGTGATCGACGGTCAATGAAACGGGAAGGTCGGGCAGGGCAAAGGGTGCGCTGCTCGCGCTCGGGTCAATGGCCTGTGCTTCGGTCAGGGGTTTGCGGAGCATCGCGATACTGTCCGCCGAAAGGTCGCTCACCTCGACCCGCCCCGCCAAAAGCGCTGCGCGGTTCCAGTCTAGAACCAGACCTTGGGCGTCGAGCCAGACACCATCGGCGTCCGCAATGGTAAGCCGATCGATTTTGGCCTGCGAACTCAGCGCCCCTTGGAACCCATAGATTTGCACCTCGCGACCCGCGCCCGACAGGTTGTCGGTCAGGAAGTCGACGATCAAACCACGGTCGGCCTCTACGGTGTCTTGGGCCGCAGCAGGGATCGGCAGAGCCAATGCGAGGAGGAAGAGAAATTTCCGCATCAGAACGCCTGCCCAATACCGACATAAAGGTTAATTGATTGCCCCGCACCATCGCCCGAGGTCGGCGTCGCGAGGTCGAGGCGAATTGGCCCGATCCCCGTGTTATACCTGAGGCCAAGGCCCGCACCGCTCTGCCATTCGCCATCTTCAAAAGGAATGGAGCCACCACCGATAAAGCCTGCATCGACAAATCCGACCATCCCGATAGAAGGCGTCACGTCGATACGGGTCTCCGCCGAAATCGCGGCAAAGCTGCGCCCGCCTGTGGTTTGGCCGCCTGTTGTATAGCCAAGCGATTTATATCCTTCACCGCGCACGCTATCGCCGCCGCCAGAGTAAAATAGGTAGTCAGTCGGCGCTTCGGCGATGGACACGCCCAGGACCGATCCCAATTGGCCGCGCATGGCAAAGGTGACGTTATCGTCGGTGCCGACGGACCTATAAATGCGCCCATCGAAATAGAGCCGACCGCCAGTGCCCGCATCGCCAAAACCGACAAAGGGCGTGAGGTCCAAGGTCGCGTAATGGCCGTTCTTGGGGTTCAACGTGGAATCCCGCCGATCCACACTGCCCGCCATGGGAAGCGTCAGAAGGGTGTAATCGCGGATACCGTTGGCATCTTCGCTTTGGGCGGTGACAAAGCCGATGCCGCCCTCGATCTCGCGATTATCGCTGAACAGTCGGGTTACAATCACCGATCCTGTCAGCTGATCGAGTTTGTAATCAGGCTCATCCTCGTGTTCGAGGGTTAAGGTCGCGACGGCTTCGGTATCAATCGAAAAGGGACGCGGGTAGGCGTAGGTCACAGTCGTCCCATAATCGACCCCGCCTGTTTCGCCTGCGATCCCCGATACGATCCCATCGACCCGCAACCGCTGTGCCCCACCTAACATGTTTCGATGCATCCAGTAGCCCGACAGTGTGAGACCATCGACGGTCGACATCTCGACACCGTAGCCCAGACGGCGCGGCAGCTTTTCCGACACCTGCAGTTCAATCGGCATAGCGGTCCCGATCAGCGTTTCCCCTTCGATCACAGCTACAGAGGAAAACGCCCCCGTGCGTCGCAAACGATCCGCCAGTTTTTCGGCCTCATCAGGGGAAAATACGGTGCCTTGCTGGTAGCCGACGATCCGTGTGATGGCGTCGGTGCGGACATCTTCGTTGCCAGACACGGTCAGGGGACCAAACGACACTTGCGGACCCGCATCAATGCCGACGGCCACGTTCAATTCGGCCTCGGTATGGCGCGCGGTGATCTGCTGCGATGTCGGGGTGGCCTTTGCGTGCCCCTCCGCTCGCCATGCAGCGACCGCCGCGGCAACTGCCGCCTTTACCTCGCTAGATCGCGCCGTCTGCCCTGTGGCAAATCCATCAGGTAAAACGGTCCCGTCCGCCAAAGGCGCAACACTCACCTGTCCAAAGGTGAACCGCTGGCCTGCGTTCACTTCAATCATGATTGCGCCGACGGTTTCGGGCGCATCCAGCGGCGCAATCGAAGCGGCCTCTCTCCCATCGACGCGAATAGATACCGTGCCGCCGTAATACCCTTCGGAATACAAACCCGCGATGATCCGCTGATAATCGGCCCGCGCGGCTGCAATCAAATCTTGGGCCAGAGGGGCGTCCTCGGTCGAAAGCACCGTGGCGACCAGCGAGGCTTGCCGCAGCACGGGTTCCAGATCCGCGACATCCACCGCGATGGTCAAATCTTGGGCCACGGCCGCTTGCGCAATGATGGCAATGGAAATGCTCGACACGAGTGTTTTGAATGGTCCTGACACGCGTTTTTCTGCCCCTTATCACTCACCCGCTTGATGAGTTTGCTTAACCCTAACCTATCCCACTGAGAACAGGAATGCACCTCAGGTAGAGCTACGGCGCATCACATTCAGGTCAAGCAAATGGGTCGTCGGGATAACCAACACCGGCAAGATATAGCCCATGCGGCGGACAAACGGGGCCACAGGCTGCGCGGTCACGTGCATGGAGCGCGGCCTCCACGTCGTCAGGCGTCCATTGCCCTGCGCCAACACGCTCGAGCGTGCCAACAAAAGACCGCACCTGATTGTGGAGGAACGACCGTGCTCGCACGTAAAACCGTATCTCTTGCCCATCTGGACGCGCCAGCTCTTCGACGCGCAATTCATCCAATGTTCGCATCGGGCTATCAGCCTGACAAATAGACGACCGAAATGTCGTAAAATCATGCCGCCCCAAGAGCCTATTGGCCGCCTCTTGCATCGCAGCCGCATCCAACCGTTGCCGAACTTGCCAAACCAATCCCGCCTCATGCACCAATGGAGCACGGCGTGTGATGATACGGAACAGATAACGACGTTCATTTGCCGAAAACCGTGCGTGCCAATCGTCTGCAACCTTTTCGGTGCGGACAATCGAAACTGGCAACGGCTTTAGGTGATAGTTCAACGCTTCCATCAACCGAAACGTTGTCCAATCCCGCTCTAGATCGACGTGAGCCACCTGATGGGTCGCATGAACGCCCGCATCAGTCCGCCCCGCCGCCGCGATGGTATGGGCGCGTGGCTCTAGCTTGGCCAAGGCCGCTTCAATCGCGCCTTGCACCGACAATTGCTCTGCCTGCCTTTGCCAGCCGACAAAAGGGGCACCGTGATATTCGATCTGAAACGCGTAACGAGGCATGGCCCCCGATTAGGCCGCGCTGCCCCGAAAATCAATCCCGCGCCCGCTCTGCCTTTGTGCTCAAAATATCCCGGGGGAGGCCGCCGCAGGCGGACGGGGGCAGCGCCCCTACACAGAGCCGCCCCAAGTGCTTATCTATGACCCAATAGAGCAGGAGACTGATTTGGTCCTTTCAACACTTGCCGATGGTCTAGCCCGTAGCCTTGAGACGGTCACTGACACTGTAACGGCCCCATTTTCCGATCCCGTGGTCCGTTTAGGCGTCACAGGATTAAGCCGCGCGGGCAAGACGGTCTTTATCACCTCCCTCGTGGCTAACCTGATGGATCGGGGGCGGATGCCACAACTGGTTCCTGCGGCGAACGGTGCGATCCGCTCGGCCTATCTTCAGCCACAGCCCGACGATACGATCCCGCGGTTCCCGTATGAGGATCACCTCGCCAAGCTCACCGCACCGCAACCGAGCTGGCCTGAGGGTACGCGCCGCATTTCCGAATTGCGTCTGTCCTTGCGTGTTCAGCCGACAGGGTTTCTGGCTGGAGTGACGGGGCCGCGCACGGTTCATATCGATATCGTGGATTACCCCGGTGAATGGTTGCTCGATCTGGGGCTTCTTGAGAAATCCTATGCGGAATGGTCGCGTGAAACTTTGGCACGGATGGAGGGGCGCTCTGTTGCCCAATCAGCGCGAGATACGATGCACTCGGCGAAGGGTGCAGAGCCGCACGATGAGCCCACCGCAGGGGCCTTGGCCGGGAGCTTTACCGCCTACCTGAATGCAGCCCGAGAGGAGGGGTTTTCGGACCTGTCGCCGGGGCGGTTTCTGTTGGCCGGCGATCTGGAAGGATCGCCTGTTTTGACCTTTGCGCCGCTGCCTGAAATCGACCGTGCGCCGCGTGGTTCTCTCTACCGTGAATTTGAGAGAAGGTTCGAAAGTTACAAGAATAAGATCGTAAAGCCGTTCTTTAAGGATCATTTTGCAAGAATAGATCGACAAATTGTTTTGGTTGATGTGCTGGGTGCGATCCATAATGGCCCCCGTGCGGTCGAAGATTTGCGCACCGCGATGGCCGATATTCTGGCGGCGTTTCGACCGGGGCGGAATGCGTGGCTGACGCGGCTCTTGGGTGGAAAGCGGGTGGATAAAATCCTTTTTGCAGCGACCAAGGCAGACCACCTCCACCACGGTCAACACGCCAAACTGACAGCGATCACGCAGGCCCTATTGCGCGAAGCAAAGGATCGGGCGGATTTCGCGGGTGCGCAGACCAATGCGATGTCGATTGCGGCGCTGCGCACGACGACAGAGGAGACCGTTCAACACGATGGTGCGACCATTGATGTGGTGAGGGGGCGTTTGCTGTCAGATGGGCGGCAGGCCGCGTTTTACCCTGGTGCCTTGCCTGATGATCCCGCGCATCTCCTCGCACCAGCCCGTTCGGGCGATGAAAAATGGTTGGATGCCGATTATTCCGTGATGAATTTCGCGCCTGCGCCGCTCACCCTTCGACCGGGTGATGGTCCGCCACACATCCGGATGGACCGTGTTGCGCAATTTTTGTTGGGGGACCGACTATGACGACCAATGGCCCTGTTTTGATCGACCTCGACACTCCGTCGCCCAGTCCCGCAGAGGCCCCGCCTGTCGATGACTTCGACGCGGGACGCCCCGTCGCGATGCAACATCTGGCGGCGCTGTCGGTGCGCAAACCTTCGCGTCTGGCAAAGTGGTTCTGGTCGCTGCTTGTCTCGCTGATTGGCTTTGTCGTGTCCTTGGCTGCGTGGGATTACGTGAACGCACTCCTCGCGCGGTCGCCCGTTTTGGGGTTGATCGTCACTGTATTGGTCGCTGGTTTTGTCGCGGTCATGGCGCTGATCTCGCTGCGGGAACTGGCAGCGTTTGGGCGGCTCAGACGGTTGGATAAGGTCCACAAAGAGGCCCAAGAGGCTATCGCGAGCAATGATTTAGCTTTGGCTCGTAATGTTCTGTCAGATATAAAGAAACTCTACAAAAATCGCGCTGATTTAGAGTGGGGATTGGCCCAGCTCTCTGACCGTGAAGCCGAGGTGATGGACGCTGACGGTCTCTTGCAATTGGCCGAGCAAACGCTCCTCTTGCCGCTTGATGACAGGGCCCGCGCGGAGGTCGAGGCCGCAGCGCGTCAGGTCGCGACGGTTACCGCGATTGTGCCCTTGGCCTTGGCTGATCTGATCACCGCCTTGACCGCGAACCTGCGGATGATCCGTCGTATCGCAGAGATTTACGGGGGCCGTTCTGGCACCTTCGGAAGCTGGCGTTTGACTCGCACGGTGCTGACGCATCTAGTGGCCACTGGGGCCGTTGCGGTGGGTGATGATCTGATCGGAACCGTCGCTGGCGGCGGGGCCTTGGCCAAGGTGTCGCGCCGTTTCGGTGAGGGCGTGATCAACGGTGCATTGACCGCTCGGGTCGGTGTGGCCGCACTAGAAGTATGCCGCCCGCTGCCGTGGGGTGTGGCGTCAAAACCAACAGTTTCGCAAATCGTCAGCCGCGCATTGGCGGGGCTCTTTGGGCGTCCGAAGGCGGATCAATAAAAACTCTGCGGGTCGATGTCGATCGACAGGCGGACGTTGTTCGGAACCCGCACCTGCGCCACCCATCGCTGGAGCGCGTTTTGCAGCGGCGCGGTTTTGTCGGCCTTGACCAGTAAGCGCACACGGTGACGGCCACGGATGCGAGCGATCGGGGCAGGGGCAGGGCCAAAGACTTGCGCCCCGATACGGGTCAGCGGGTCCGCCCGCCGCGCCAAGCCATTCCCGAGGTCAAACACCTCTTGCATGTCGGGACCAGAGATCACGATGCCAGCCATCCGCCCATAGGGGGGCACGCCTGCCGCCTTGCGCTCTGCGGCTTCGGCTTTCCAGAATTCTTCTTCGTCGCCCGATAGGATCGCGCGGATCACGTGGTGTTCAGGCTGATAGGTTTGCAGCAAGGCAATGCCGGGGGTCTCTGCGCGGCCTGCACGCCCCGCAACCTGACGCATCAGTTGGAATGTCCGTTCGGCCGCGCGAAGGTCGGAGCCCTGCAGACCCAGATCAGCGTCAATAACGCCCACGAGCGTCAATCGCGGGAAGTTGTGCCCCTTCGCCACCAGTTGCGTACCGATGATGATGTCGGTTTCGCCGCGCCCGATCTCTTCGATCTTTTCCTTGAGCGCGCGGGCAGAGCCAAAGAGGTCGGACGACAGGACGGCGATTTTCGCGTCGGGGAAAAGCTCGGCCACTTCTTCGGCCATACGCTCCACACCCGGACCAACGGGGTTCAGTTTGCCTTCGGCCTGACAGTTCGGGCAGACCTCTGGCATGGGTTTGGTTTCGCCGCACTGGTGGCACATGAGCCGTTTGAGGAACCGATGTTCCACCATCCGCGCGTCGCAATGATCACAGGCGATCTGATGCCCGCAGGCGCGACAAATGGTGAGCGGCGCGTATCCACGGCGGTTAAGAAAGACGAGCGATTGTTCGCCCTTTTCCATACGGCCGATGATGGCAGAGCGCAGGCTGGGTGAAATCCAACGGCCGGAGGGGACATCCTCTGCCCGCATGTCGATGGCTTTCATGTCGGGCAGCACCGCGTCGCCAAATCGCGAGGTCAGCGTGATCCGATCATATTTCCCCGCCTCGACATTCGCCCAGCTTTCGAGGCTTGGCGTGGCAGAGGCCAGAACCACTTGTGCGTTGTTCAGTGACGCCCGCAGGACGGCCATGTCACGGGCGTTGTATAGGACGCCGTCGTCCTGTTTGTAAGAGGTGTCGTGTTCTTCATCGACGACGATCAGGCCGAGGTCACGATAGGGCAGATAAAGCGCGGACCGTGCGCCGACGACCAGTTGCGCGTCGCCATTGCCGACCATTTTCCAGCAACGGCGGCGTTCGGTCATGGTGACGCCCGAATGCCATTCCGCAGGTTTCATCCCGAACCGAGCCTCAACGCGCGTGATGAATTCAGAGGTCAGTGCAATCTCTGGCAATAGCACCAGCGCCTGTCGCCCAATGCGGAGCGCTTCGGCTACGGCTTCAAGGTAGACCTCGGTTTTGCCCGATCCTGTCACGCCTTTTAGCAGCGTGGTGCCATAGGCACCTGAGCGCATTTTCGCCCGCAGGGTTTCGGCGGCGGCCGCCTGATCGTCGCTCAGGTCTTTGGCACCGTAATCTGGGTCGAGTCGCGGGTAGGGCAGGTCGCGGGGGCTGTCCTCTTCGCTCACCGCGCCTTGTTTGACGAGGCCCTTGATGACGGAGGACGAGGTGCCTGCCATCTCTGCCAGTTCGGACAGGGTAAAGGCCAAGCCGCCGTAGTCGCGCAGCACCTCTAACACGCGGGTGCGGGCGTCGGTCATGCGGTCGGGGGCAACGCTTCCCAGACGGTAAACCTTGCGCATGGATGGCGCGTCGCCCAATCCCGGTGCCCGAGTCGCGAGCCGCAGCATCGCGGACATGGTGGTCAAGGTATAGGCGCCGACCTTGGTCAGGAACTGACGCATCTCTTCGCGCATGGGCGCCACATCGAGCACCCGATTGACGGAACGCGCTTTGGACAGGTCGAACCCACCGATGCCGTCACCCCAAATCACGCCCAAGACCTTGCGCGGTCCAAGAGGCACCTCAACAAAGGCACCGCGCCAACATCCCCCCTCGGGTGCTTTGTAGTCCAGCAGACGGTCGAGGGGCTGCGCGGTCAGCACAGATACCAGCTCTCCTTCTGCGTAGAATTCTCTCACGTAAGCGCACTCATTTCAGGGTTTCGGTTTTACCCTACCTGAGGTAAACGCTGACCCGACAAAGGCCAACCCACACTGTGAGGCAAATCCCATGAAATTTTTTGTAGATACTGCTGACGTGGATGCAATCCGCGAACTTAACGACCTCGGTATGGTTGATGGCGTGACCACCAACCCGTCCCTGATCTTGAAATCGGGCCGTGATATCCTCGAAGTGACAAAGGAAATCGCTGAACTGGTTGACGGTCCTGTATCGGCTGAAGCTGTATCCATGGACTTTGAGACCATGCTGGCCGAAGGCGAAAAACTGGCGAAAATAGCAGACAACATCGCGGTTAAGGTTCCGCTGACCTGGGCTGGTCTGCGCGTTTGTAAGGAACTGTCCTCGCGCGGGATCATGGTTAACGTGACGCTCTGCTTCTCGGTGAATCAAGCGATTCTGGCTGCAAAAGCTGGCGCGACCTTTATCTCGCCGTTCATCGGTCGTCTCGACGATATCAACCTCGACGGCCTGCAGCTGATCGAAGATATCCGCACCGTTTACGACAACTACGGCTATGAAACTCAGATCCTCGCTGCATCTGTGCGCACCGCGAACCATGTGTCTGAATGTGCGAAAATCGGCGCTGACGTGATGACCGCTCCGCCGGCTGTGATCAAAGCGATGGCGAACCACGTTCTGACCGACAAAGGCCTCGCACAGTTCGAAGCTGACTGGGCAAAGACAGGCCAGAAGATTCTCTAATCTTCACCTTATCCAATCTACATCTAGGGGCGGCCTTATCGGCTGCCCCTATTTGCGTTAAGTGATGCCGCTAACCTGTGGCAAAACCTGCACAATCCGCAGTCGCAGTTTTCTGCTGACTTGCGCGATGGGGCGATTTTTTACACAACCTCTCGCAAAAACCTGTTAGGGTTCGCGCAAAGCAGTATGAGGTCAGTGATGAGCGGTAATCCGGAAATCGATCCGAAAGTGCGGGATTTTATTCTCTCCGATCCTGAGGTCGTTCTCGAAGATACTGATCTGATGCGCGCGCTCGTCTCTGCGAACGAACAGGCGATGGGCGGCAATATTGTTGATTTGCGCGGCATTGCGATGGCTCGGCTTGAGGCGCGTCTGGACCGCCTAGAGGACACCCACCGTAGCGTGATCGCCGCCGCCTATGAAAACCTCGCGGGCACCAATCAAATTCATCGCGCCGTGTTGCGCATGATGGAACCCGTAAAGTTCGATGCCTTCCTTCAGGACCTCGGCACCGAAGTCGCGGAAATTCTGCGCGTCGATTCCATGCGTCTGGTTCTCGAAAGTGGGGCCGAGCAGGCGGATGACGCCGTGCGGAGCCTTGGCGATGTTCTCTCAGTGGTGAAGCCCGGATTTATCGCGGACTATATGACCAAGGGCCGTAATGCCCCGTTGCGTCAGGTGCTTTTGCGTCAGGTGCAGCCAGAGGAAAACAGCCTCTACGGTGACAAAGCGGATTACATCCGGTCCGAGGCGTGTCTACGTCTCGACTTTGGTCCGGGGCGTTTGCCGGGGATGTTGGCGATGGGGGCAGAGGACCCGCATCAGTTTTCACCGCAGCAGGGTACGGATCTTCTTGGGTTCTTTGGCTCTGTCTTTGAACGCGCCATGCGGCGCTGGCTTGAGTGATCTCTCCTGCACTCACCGATGCGCTCGCCCGTTGGCTTGACCATGCGCGGGCGGTCGATGGTGTGGCCGAAAACACGATAAAGGCCTATCAAACAGACGTTCTCGCATTTCTTGGGTTCTTGCAAAATCACCACGGTGAACAGCAGGGCACGGTAGCGCTGTCGCGACTGACCATTTCGGACATGCGGTCATGGATGGCGCATGAACGCGGTCGTGGTGTTGCGGCGCGGTCGCTCGCGCGGATGCTTTCGGCGGTCAAATCCTTTGTGAAATGGATGGCAGAGCGAGAGGGGTTCGACCCCTCAGCGGTCCTCATGACCCGCGCCCCGAAATTCCAGAAAAAGCTACCCCGCCCACTGGCCGAAGACGCTGCCAAAGCGATGATCGACACGGTGGAACTGCAAGCCCGCGAACCTTGGGTCGCAGCCCGAGATGCGGCGGTCGTGACGTTGCTCTATGGCTGTGGTCTGCGGATATCAGAGGCGTTGGGCCTCAAGGGCCGCGACTATCCTTTGCCCAACGTTCTGAGGATCGTCGGCAAGGGCGGCAAAGAGCGTATCGTGCCCGTGATCGACGCCGCCCGTGATGCGGTGGCTGCCTATGTGCGGGACTGTCCGCATCAGATCGACCCTGACACGCCGCTGTTTCGGGGTGTGCGCGGCGGGCAACTGTCGCCCGTGATGATCCAAAAGGTGATGGCGCAGGCACGTATGCAGCTGGGCCTGCCTGCCACGGCGACCCCACATGCGCTGCGCCATTCTTTTGCCACGCATTTGTTGAACGCGGGTGGGGACTTGCGGGCCATTCAAGAATTGCTGGGTCATGCCTCGCTCAATACGACGCAGATGTATACGGCTGTCGATACCGCCCGCCTGATGGAGGTCTATCGATCAGCGCACCCCCGCGCAGGTGCGGGATCGCGCGACTGAACCCTTGCCCCTAGGGTTGCTTTCGGTCATTTAGCCCCAATGACACTTTCACACAAAGCCCTCGGCGTTCACCTTCTCACCGCAACTGGCGCAGTTTTTGCGATGCTCGCGATGCTCGCTGCCGTCGATGGCAATTGGAGCTTGATGTTCCTATGGCTGGTCGTCGCGTTCTTTGTGGATGGGATCGATGGGCCGTTGGCGCGGAAATACGACGTCAAAACCAATAGCCCGATCTATGACGGCGTGCTGTTGGACCTGATCATCGATTACCTGACCTACGTCTTTGTGCCCGCCTACGCGCTGTTCAAACATCCAGAGATGTTGCCGGGGTGGACGGGCTGGGTGGCGATCATGGTGATCACCTTTACCTCGGCGCTGTATTTCGCGGACACCCGCATGAAAACAAAGGACTATTCGTTCTCTGGTTTCCCGGGGTGCTGGAACATGCTGGTGCTGGTCGTTTTTGCGATCCGCCCTGATTATTGGGTGATCCTCGGCCTCGTAGTTGTGCTGTCGATCGCGATGTTCCTGCCGATCAAATTCGTTCACCCGACGCGCACCGCGCGCTGGCGGCTGGTCACGCTGCCGATGGCGCTGGCATGGACAGGGTTTGCGGGATGGGCCGCTTGGGTCGATTTCCATCCCGAAAGCTGGGCGCATTACGGGTTGGTGATCACCTCGGTTTACCTGATCGCAGCAGGCGCCATGCAGCAGGTCGTTTACGGCAAAGACGGTTAAAGCGGTTTTGTCATAAGGCGGTGCGGGATACCTGCATCGTCAAACTCTGGCCCCTCAGCGGTAAAGCCCAGCTTTTCATAAAACGGAATGGCGCTGACCTGCGCATCTAGGCGGGCTTCGGTGAAGCCTTTGTCGCGGGCGTGATCGAGCAGGACCTCCATCACTCGTTTGCCCAAGCCCGTCCCACGCGCTTCTTTCATCACTGCAACGCGCTGCACCTTGGCATACCCACGGTCGAGCAGGCGTGCGGTCGCCATAGGCACCCCGTCCAACCGTGCGAGGAAGTGGGTGCATTGGTCCTCTAGATCATCCAGTTCCAGCTCTGGCGGCACGTTCTGTTCGCCCACAAAAACGGTGGTGCGAATGTCATAGCAGGCCTGACGGTCTGCGGCTGTGGTGACGATCGTGATCATATGGTTCCCCGTTGTGAAAAGGGCGCCCGAAGGCGCCCCGATCTATTAGCCCAGTGCCGCGTCACAGCGTCCGCAGACGCCCGCGTGGCTGTGGGTGCCAACGTCTGGAAGGATTTTCCAGCAGCGTTCACATTTCTCACCGTCTGCCTTTTCAAAGACGACGGCCACGCCCTCAACTTCGCCCATGCGGAAGGCTTCAGCAGGGGCAGGGTCGTTTGTAAGCATAACGCCAGAGGTGATGCAGAGGTCGTCAAACGCAACGGTTTTCAGCGCCTCAAGCACGTCCTTGTCGTCAACGTGGACGACAGGCGCGGCCTCAAGGCTTGCACCGATGACCTTATCGCGGCGCTGGATTTCCAGTGCAGCGGTCACGACGCGGCGCACCTTGCGGATGCCTGCCCATTTCGCGGCCAAGGCTTCGTCTTTCCACGCTGCGGGTGTTTCTGGGATATCGACCAGATGCACTGATGCGCCGTCCTCTTTGTGACGCTCCAGCCAGACCTCTTCCATCGTGAAGACGAGGATCGGGGCCAGCCATGTGGTCAGACGGTTGAACAGGATGTCGAGAACCGTGCGCGATGCGCGGCGGTTCAGGGTATCGCCGTCACAGTAGAGCGCATCCTTGCGGATGTCGAAGTAGTAGGCCGACAGGTCCACGGTCGCAAAGTTAAAGAGCGCTTGGAATACGCCTTGGAAATCGTATTCAGCATAGCCCTTGCGAACGACTTCATCCAACTCCGCCAGACGATGCAGAACCCAGCGTTCCAGTTCTGGCATGTCTTGCGGATCAACACGGTCGGCCTCGGTGAAGTCGTTAAGCGACCCCAGCATAAAGCGCATGGTGTTGCGCAGACGACGGTAGCTGTCGGCCACGCCTTTGATGATCTTATCGCCGATGCGCAGGTCAGCGGTGTAATCGGACTGTGCCACCCACAGACGCAGGATGTCTGCGCCGTATTCGTTGCAAACGTCTTCGGGGGCGACGGTGTTGCCGATGGATTTGGACATCTTCATGCCTTTTTCATCCAGCGTAAAGCCGTGGGTCAGAACGCCCTTATAGGGGGCGCGACCTTTGGTGCCGCAGGCCTGAAGCATGGACGAATGGAACCAACCGCGGTGTTGGTCGGTGCCTTCGAGGTATAGGTCCGCAATGCCGTCCGCGGTGCCATCTTCACGGTCGCGCAGAACGAATGCGTGGGTCGAACCAGAGTCGAACCAAACGTCGAGCACGTCAAAGACCTGTTCGTAGTCGTCAGGGTTCGCATCGTTGCCGAACACGCGCTCTTTGAAGCCGTCGACATACCAAACGTCGGCGCCACCCACTTCGAACTCCTCAGCGATACGGGCGTTGATCGCCGCGTTGCGCAAGAGGAAATCATCTGCGGTCGGCAGGGTGTCTTTCTTCACAAAGCAGGTCAGCGGAACGCCCCACGCGCGTTGACGCGAGAGAACCCAGTCAGGGCGCGCTTCGATCATCGAATAGAGGCGGTTACGGCCCGTTTGTGGGGTCCATTTCACCAGCTGGTCGATCGAGGTCAGCGCGCGTTCGCGGATGGTTTTGCCATAGGTGTCCTGCCCGTCGTTCACGTCCTTATCGATGGCTGCGAACCACTGCGGCGTGTTGCGGTAGATAACAGGAGCCTTCGACCGCCACGAATGCGGGTAGGAGTGCTTCATCTTGGCCTTACCAAAGAGCGCGCCCGTGTAGGCCATCTGTTTGATGTTCGCGACGTTTGCGGGACCCTCTTTGCCATCGGGCAGGATCACATGCATGCCTGCAAAGATCGGCAGGTCAGCGCGGTAAGAGGAATCCTCGGTCACGTTGTAGGTCATCGGCAGGCCGAATTTCAGGCCGAGCTGATAGTCGTCGTCACCGTGCGACGGCGCGGTGTGAACAAAGCCCGTACCAGCCTCTTCGGTCACGTGATCGCCCGGCAGCATCGGAACGTCATAGTCCCATTCGCCGTTGCCGTCCTCAACGCCACGGTAGGGGTGCGCGAGGATCATGCCTTCGAGGGCATCAGCAGCGACATCACCGACTTTTTCAAACGCAGTGACGCGAACGCCCTGCATCACGCTTTCGGCCAGCGAATTGGCGAGGAGAACAACCTCGCCAACGGTCGCGGCAGAGTGTTCGTGAACTTCGGTCACTTTATAGAGGCCGTATTCGATGGTTGGGCCATAAGCGACAGCGCGGTTCTGCGGGATGGTCCACGGGGTGGTGGTCCAGATCACGACTGTAAAGTCGTCGCTGGATACTTTTTCGCCACCCACGACAGGCTTAAACCGCACCCAAACCTGATGGCTGGTGTGGTCGTGGTATTCGACCTCAGCCTCTGCCAGCGCGGTTTTCTCAACAGGCGACCACATCACAGGCTTAGAGCCCTGATAGAGCGTGCCGTTCATCAGGAGCTTCATGAATTCTTCGGCGATCACACGTTCCGCGTGGAAGTTCATCGTCAAATAGGGATCAGCCCAGTTGCCTGTGATGCCCAGACGTTTGAACTCTTCACGCTGGATGTCGATCCAACCTTCGGCGAACTTGCGGCATTCCTGACGGAAGTCGACAACGTTCACTTCGTCTTTGTTCTTGCCCTCAGCGCGGTATTTTTCTTCGATCTTCCATTCGATCGGCAGGCCGTGACAATCCCAACCCGGAACATAACGCGCATCTTTGCCCAGCATCTGCTGCGAACGCACGATAAAGTCCTTGAGGATCTTGTTCAGCGCGTGACCGATGTGCAGGTGGCCGTTCGCATAGGGAGGGCCATCGTGCAGGATGAACGGCGTGCGATCAGATTTTTCACGAAGGCGATCGTAGATGCCGATCTCGGCCCAACGGGCAAGCCATTCAGGCTCGCGCTGCGGCAGGCCTGCACGCATCGGGAATTCAGTTTCTGGCAGGTTTAGGGTGTCTTTGTAGTCAGGTGTGTCGGCGCACATGGTGGCGTCCTTTTCACGAAAATTCGGTCAGGATGGGTAGGATCGGTGCGAAGTCTCAGACACCTTAGCCCGGCCGCTCTGGTTTCAGAGAGCCGGGTTCGTAATTCGAATAATGATCGGGTTACGTGCCTTCATGGGCGGCTTATAGGACGGGCGGGAATTGGCGTAAAGTCTATGTGGCCACCTGACTAAAATTGCCGCATCTTGTTCTTTGTCAATGAAGGCTCAGAGTGGCTTTGCTAGAGTTAATCATGTGGTCGGTTGTGCGTTGGGACTGATCACCGATTGGGGGTTTCCGACGTCGAAAGGACGGGCCATGTCGTTACTGTCGCCCCGTTTCCCGATCTCTGAGCAGGAGGTCGAGTTGGTCGTTCACGAATTCTACGCCGTCGTGCGGACCCATCCCGGATTGGGACCCATCTTTAATAAGCATGTGACGGACTGGACGGCCCATGAGGCCAAGATCGTCAATTTTTGGCGCAACGTGATCTTTTTCGACAAGGTCTACGATGGCAATCCGATGCGTGCGCACATGCATGCGGGCGACGTGCGTCCGCAACATTTCGACGTGTGGCTCGGTCTGTTCGACTCGGTTCTGCGGCGTCACCTGAATGCGCTTCAGGCTGCGGCGTGGTCAGAACTTGCCCATCGCATCGGGCGCGGATTGCGGATCGGCGTTGAGGAACGTCACCGTAATACGGTGAACCCACCGAGGCTCGTTGGTTAAAGCTCTGACACGCGCGCGATGCGCTGATCAAGTAGGAAGTCGGTAATCATACCGCCGATCCAAAATGCGGTCAGCGCGAGCCACGCGGTGCCTGCAAAGACCGATCCCCCCGTCACGCCTGCGCCAATAGCGCAGCCACCTGCGAGCATCCCGCCAAATCCCATGAGAGCCGCCCCCGTGAGGGACCGCCGCATATTGGCCTCTGATTCAAAACCTTGGAATTTGAACTCTTTGGTGAGGACAGAGGCGAGGAACGCCCCGATGAATACGCCCGGAACGAGACCCACTGGGAATTCCAGAACGGCGTTTCCACTATCGAGAAGGAACATCAGCGTATTGGCCGATGGGCCTGTAAATGTGGCGCTTTCGATTGGGTAGGGGTCAAAGGCCACGCGGCTCAGCGCAGTTGTCAGCGCCCAGCCCAGTGCCACGGCAAAGCCTACGCCCGCACCAAAGATCAGGCGGCTTGCGCCGATGCGGTTCTTGCGGGCGATGATCAGCGCGAGGACGGCGAGCATCAGGCCAAAGGCCAAACCGCCCCATTCTGGCAGGTGCAGCGCGGATAAGAGGTCCACATTGCGTCCGCCTGAGGTGATCCATTGCGAGGCGATCCAGTCGCGCGGTGCCTTGAGCCAGCCGCCCATTGTCATCTGCGCCACCACGGCAAAGACCATGCCCGACACCAAACTACGCAGGTTCCCTGTCGCGGCTAGAACCAGCAAACGTCCCGAACATCCCCGCGCCATGATCATACCGACGCCAAACATCAGACCGCCGACAATTGCGCCTGACCAGCTTCCGGGGATGGCCATGATGCGTGCCTCGGGAATGTCGATGTAGCCCAAAAGCCCTGCCGCCTGCACCCAGACGACAGCCGTTGAGAAGGTCAGCAGCCAGACCGCGACCTTGTCCCCCATCTGGCGGCGGGCAAATTCTACCGTCGCAGCACGCAGGCAAAACCGCGACCGTTGGGCGGCCACGCCAAAGGTGATGCCCGTGATGACCCCCATCAAGAGAGCCGTGCGGCCTTCACCCAAAGTTTCGACGATGGACAGAAAATCCATATCAGTCTCCCCGCTGCGATGCCTCTTTATAGATATGAATGTCTGAATACTGGACTCTGAAATACGAAATCTTTGACCCAGATCAGACAGGGCGGGGCGGTAAAATCACTCGCCATACCCCATAAAAAGGCGTATCGGGCGGGTATGAGACGCATTTTCCCTCTGAATGACGCAGACCAGTTGCCCCTGTGGCGACGCCCGATTGCGCTATTGTTCCTGATGGCGATGGGGATGCCCGTTGCGTTTTCGATCTGGTCGGCGCTGTTGAACAACTTCGTCGTAGAGGTCGCCAACTTCCAAGGCGATGACATCGGCCTATTGCACACCGTCCGCGAAATCCCAGGGTTTCTGGCCATCGGTGTGATTTTGATCCTGATGGTGGTGCGCGAACAGGTGCTGTGCCTTTCTGCGCTGTTGCTTTTGGGGGTGTCGACAGCGATGACCGCATGGTTCCCGACCTTGGGCGGCATCCTGATGATCACCACCTTCAGCTCTATCGGGTTCCACTATTTTGAAACCGTGAACCAATCGCTCCAGCTCCAGTGGATCGACAAGGCCAAGGCCCCGCAAACGCTGGGCTGGTTGATGTCTGCGGGATCGGCGGCGACCTTGGTGGCCTATGTACTGGTCGTCATGACGTGGAAGAGCTTTGATCTGTCGTTCAACACGGTCTATCTGATGTCGGGCGGCTTTACCGCGCTGGTCGCGATCTACTGCATCGTCGCCTTCCCACAGTTCGAAGCCCCGAACCCCCAGATCAAGAAATTCATCCTGCGCCGTCGCTATGGCCTTTATTATGCGTTGCAATTCATGGCGGGTGCCCGTCGGCAGATCTTTGTCGTCTTTGCGGGCTTTATGATGGTCGAACGGTTTGGGTTTGAGGTGCATGAGATCACAAGCCTCTACCTCGTGACCCTGATCGCCAACATGCTGATCGCGCCCGTGCTGGGGAGAGTCGTCCATCTCTGGGGCGAACGCCGTGCCTTGGTGTTTGAATACACGGGTCTGATCTGTGTGTTCTTGGCCTATGGCGGCGTCTATTGGTTCGGTTGGGGCGTTGCAGTCGCCGCCGCGCTTTATGTCGTGGACCATATCTTCTTTGGCCTCGCGCTCGCGCTGAAAACCTATTTCCAAAAGATCGCCGATCCTGCGGATATTGCGCCGACCGCCGCTGTGGCCTTTACGATCAACCATATCGCGGCTGTGTTCTTGCCTGTGCTCTTGGGGCTTTTGTGGCTCTATTCTCCTTTCGCCGTTTTCATCCTTGCGGCCTGCATGGCGTTTGTTTCGCTTTGCCTATCGCTTCTTATCCCGCGTCATCCTATGGCTGGGCATGAGACTGTTTTCACGCGGCCCGTTGCCGCTCCTGCTGAATAAGACGATACGAACATGACTGACCTCACCTATTCCGCCATCGCTGTTGTCCCCTCCCTCGAACAGGCAGAGGCGCTTGCCGCCGATTGCGAAAACCTGTGGCCAGAACCAACTGGCGTTGGCAGCTTTGAGATCGAGGATGGTTCGGGCCTCTTCGAAGTCGCGGTCTATTTCGTCGAAGAACCAGATCGGGCGGGGCTGGCGCTGTTGTCGACAATGCATGGCGCAAAGGACTTTGTGATTTCCGAAGTGCCGCAGATCGACTGGGTCGCCCATGTGAAGCGCGAATTGGCCCCCGTTGAGGCAGGTCGTTTCTTTGTCTACGGCAGCCATGATGCGGACAAGGTCCCAGAGGATCGTATTGCGCTGCTGATCGAAGCAGCGATGGCCTTTGGCACGGGGCACCATGGCACGACATTGGGGTGCCTACGCGCCTTGGATCGTTTGGCCGACGAAGGCTACGCACCTGCACGCACCATCGACGTGGGCTGTGGCACCGCTGTTTTGGCGATGGGTGCGGCACGTCTGTGGCCTGACACCGTTGTTCTGGCATCCGACATTGATGCCGTCGCTGTCGAGGTCGCCGAAGCCAACCTGTCCGCCAACGGCATGTCGGGCAGCGTTCTGTGTATTGAAGCTGCAGGCTTTGACGCGCCAGAGATTGGTGCGGCGGCACCTTACGATCTGATCTTTGCGAACATCCTCAAGGGGCCGCTGATCGCCATTGCCCCAGACATGGCGCGCCATTCGAAATCGGGCACCGTGTCGATCCTGTCGGGTATTCTGAACGAACAGGCCGATTCCGTGCTGGCAGCCTACAAAGCGCAGGGATTTGGGGTGAAAAACCGCGAATCCATCGGCGATTGGACAACATTGACCCTGATTTTCGAGTAATGTTTCCAAATCAGTGCTCGAACGGCCCTAAATTGGACGAAATTAGCAGCTAATTTTATCGAAATATTAGGTGTTTTTGTGCGGTGGGGGCCGTGCCGGAGGTAATCCTATGGCTGATAACAAAGCGACGTTCGATGCACGTCTAAAACAATTAGAGCGGACCTATCAGGTTCGTATGGCCAATGGCGTCGACCATGTGGTCCAAGATGATGGGCTGATCGTAGCGCGTGCCCGACGCTGTGCGCCCCGCATCCCGTTCAAGGGGCTGTTCACGATGGTGGTCGCGCTGATCGCGTTCAAGGTCATCGTTCTGCTTTACCTTGGTGAGATGGCTTACAATCAACGCATTGATGCAATGCGTGCTGGAACGATGCTCGACCGTGCTGGTGCGTGGCTCATGCAGGCAGACGTTGTCAGCCGCACATTGGCGGTCCAAATTGATCGTGGGGTCACCAACGTGTTGATGATGCGATAATCGTTGCAGCACCGGAAAACGCAAAAGGCCACCTCTCGGGTGGCCTTTGTCGTATCGTCAATGACGCGTCTAGTTGGGGCGGATTAGAACGACCCAGTGCGAGCGAAGTTGTAGATGTCGCCGCGGTTCAGACCGATGTCATTCAATTCACGATCGGTCAGTTTCTCCAGAACGCTCACGGTCTTGCGAGATTCGTTCCAGAGCTGAATGCTGGTGATCACGTTGTAGACGAACGAAACGGCCTGATAGGCCAGACGCGGTGTGTACGCGGTGGTGGTGTCAACCATAGCCATAGCTTTGTCCTTCATGGGTCGGGTCGCCGCAGTGCAGCGATGTTGTCTTGGTGATCGCCATGTAGTTGCGGAAAAATTCAAAAGCTATAGTCGGTTTTGCATAGTTCTTATGCGTTTTTGGAATGCCTTATTCTTAGACAAACAGCCTTGTTTTTAAGCTCCTAATTTCGTCGCGACCGAAATTTGAAGTGTCGTTTTAGGGTCGTTTTTGCGCCCTTCGCAGGTGCGGCATGAAAATCTGCTTAATATTGCGACTTGGCGTTTGTTCTCTTTTTGTGCTACTTGTGACCGAAAGAGCATACAAAAAGGAACAGGCATGCGCGTCATCGGCATCGATCCGGGGCTGCGAAACATGGGGTGGGGAATCATTGATGTCTCTGGCTCGCGTCTTTCGCATGTCGCCAATGGGGTCTGTAAATCGGATGGCGCTGCGGATTTGTCGGACCGCCTGTTGTCGCTCTATTCCCAACTGACCGAGGTTTTCGCGAGTTATCAGCCTGATGCCGCAGCGGTCGAACAGACCTTTGTTAACAAGGACGCGGTTGCCACCTTGAAACTGGGGCAGGCGCGGGGGATCGCGCTGTTGGTTCCTGCTCAGGCTGGGCTGCGCGTTGGGGAATATCTGCCCAACGCCGTGAAAAAGGCGGTGGTTGGGGTCGGGCACGCGGATAAGAAACAGATCGACCATATGGTGCGGCTGCAATTGCCCGGCGTAAAAATCGCGGGCGCGGATGCGGCGGACGCCTTGGCGATTGCCATTTGTCATGCACATCATTGTCAATCAGCGGGCCATCTGTCCCGCGCTATCGCAAAGGCTGGCGTATGATTGGAAAGATTTCGGGGATCGTGGACTACAAAGGTCTGGATCATGTTCTGATCGACGTGCGCGGTGTCGGCTACATCGTCTATTGCTCCGACCGCGTGATGGCGACGATCCCTCCGATTGGTCAGGCCGTGGCCCTTTACACTGATCTTCTCGTCCGCGAGGATTTGATGCAGTTGTTCGGCTTTTCGACCTTGGTGGAAAAGGAATGGCATCGTCTGCTAACGGGCGTTCAGGGCATCGGACCAAAGGCGTCGCTTGCTATCCTTGGCACGCTTGGCCCCGAAGGAGTGAGCCGCGCGATTGCGCTAGAAGATTGGTCCGCGATTGCCCGCGCCAAGGGTGTCGGTCCAAAAACCGCACAAAAAGCCATTCTGGAACTCAAAGGCAAAGCGCCGAGTGTTATGGCAATGACGGGCACAGAGGCCACCGTTTCGGACGATGTGATCGAGGCTGAACCCGCACCGAAACCCCGCGCCGCCCCGCCCAAAGCGTCTAGCGCCCAGCCAGAGGCGCTATCGGCCTTGCAGAACCTCGGGTATTCGCCCTCTGACGCGGCGGGCGCTGTGGCGCAGGCGCTGAATGACACGCCCGACCTCGATACCAGCCAGCTCATCCGTGCGGCGCTGAAACTCCTAGCCCCGAAAGGCTAACCGATGGACCGCACCGAAGAACTAACGCCGGATCGCAAACCCTCTGACAACGACCGCGCGCTGCGTCCGCAGGGGCTAGATGAATTTATCGGTCAGGCCGATGCGCGGGCGAACCTGCGTGTGTTCATTGAATCCGCGAAAATGCGGGGCGAGGCGATGGACCACACATTGTTCCACGGCCCTCCGGGGCTGGGTAAAACGACGCTCGCCCAGATCATGGCGCGTGAGTTGGGCGTGAATTTCCGCATGACCTCTGGTCCTGTCTTGGCCAAGGCGGGGGACCTGGCGGCGATCCTCACCAACCTTGAGGCGCGGGACGTTCTGTTTATCGACGAAATTCACCGCATGAACCCCGCGGTCGAAGAAGTGCTCTATCCCGCGATGGAGGACTATGAACTGGACCTCGTGATCGGTGAGGGGCCAGCGGCGCGGACTGTTCGGATCGAACTCCAGCCCTTTACGCTTGTAGGGGCCACGACCCGTTTGGGGCTGCTGACCACCCCGCTGCGCGACCGTTTCGGCATCCCGACGCGGTTGCAGTTCTATAACGTTGAAGAGTTGCACCAGATCGTCACCCGTGGGGCGCGGCTGCTGGGTGCGCCTGCGGATGATGATGGGGCGCATGAGATCGCGAAACGTGCCCGTGGCACACCGCGAATTGCAGGCCGTCTGTTGCGCCGTGTCGTCGACTTTGCCGTGGTCGAAGGGAATGGCCGTGTCACCCGTCAAATTGCGGATCGTGCATTGAACCGTCTTGGGGTGGATACGCTCGGCCTTGATGGCGCGGACCGTCGGTATATGCGCCTGATGGCTGAAAGCTATGGTGGCGGGCCTGTCGGTATCGAAACCCTCTCTGCCGCTCTGTCTGAAAGCCGTGATGCACTGGAAGAGGTGATTGAGCCTTACCTCTTGCAGCAGGGCCTCATTCAACGGACCCCACGCGGTCGGATGCTCACGCAGAGCGCGTGGCGGCATCTGGGGCTAGAAGCCCCACGCAGCCAACACGACATGTTCGATTGAAAAAGCCCGCCGTTTGGCGGGCTTTCTACTAGGTGCGGACGCCAGCAAAGCGTTCTTGCCACTCTTCGCGTTCCTCATCCGTGATTTTGCGGAAGAGGTTTTCGGGAACGGCAAAGCCGTGACCAGCAGGCAGGGCATTCAGTGCTGCGGCCACATCGTCAGGCCATGCGCTGTCGTCAGATTTCATTGCGGCGAGCATCGCATCAGAGGCATCAGGGATGAACGGTGCGGACAGGATCGCGTAGAAACGGATCAAGTTCAGACCGAACCGAACCTGCGCGGCAGCGGTTTCTGGGTCTTCCTTAAAGGTCGACCACGGGGCTGCGTCTTGCAGGTATTCGTTGCCGATCACCCAGATCGCACGCAATTCACTCGCAGCTTTGCGGACTTCGATTGCATCCATAAAGCCCTCATAGGCCTTTAGGCGTTCGGTCAAAGCCGCGATAACCACCGCTTCTTTTTCGCCAAATGCGCCGCCAGCAGGGACTTCTTCGCCGAATTTGGAACGGCAGAATTTGGTGATGCGGCTGACAAAGTTGCCCAGAACGTCGGCGAGGTCTTTGTTCACCGACTGTTGGAAGTTCTCCCACGTGAATTCAGAGTCCGACGATTCAGGGGCGTGCGACAAGAGCCACCAACGCCAGTAGTCCGCAGGCAGGATTTCCAGCGCCTGATCCATGAACACGCCACGACCGCGCGAGGTCGAGAATTGGCCGCCATCATAGTTCAGGTAGTTGAACGATTTGATGTAATCGACGAGCTTCCATGGTTCGCCCGAACCAAGGATGGTCGATGGGAACGACAGGGTGTGGAACGGCACGTTATCTTTGCCCATGAACTGGGTGTAGGTCACGTCTTCTGCGCCTTTGTCGGTGCGCCACCAGCGTTCCCAATCCGCGCCTTTGCCCGCGTCGACCCACTCCTGCGAACAGGCTATGTATTCAATGGGGGCGTCGAACCAAACGTAGAAGACTTTGCCTTCCATGCCCGGCCAATCTTCGCCGCCCTTTTTCACGGGAACTCCCCAGTCGAGGTCACGCGTGATGCCGCGGTCCTGAAGGCCGTCACCGTCGTGCAGCCATTTTTTCGCGATAGAGGTCGTCAGAACGGGCCAGTCTTTTTTGCTGTCGATCCACGCGTCCAACTGATCCTTCATCGCGGTTTGGCGCAGATAGAGGTGTTTGGTTTCGCGCATTTCCAGATCGGTCGAGCCAGAGATGGTCGAATGCGGGTTGATCAGGTCAACAGGGTCGAGCTGTTTGGTGCAGTTGTCACACTGGTCGCCGCGTGCGCTGTCGAAACCGCAGTTCGGGCAGGTGCCTTCGATATAACGGTCAGGCAGGTAGCGGCCATCGGCGTGGCTGTACATCTGGGTCTCGGACACTTCGCGGATCAGATCGTTTTCCGCCAGTTTCGCCGCGAAATGCTGGGTCAGTGCGTGGTTCTGTTCGCTTGATGACCGACCAAAGTGATCGAATGACAGGCGGAACCCTTCGGCGATGCGGGCCTGAACCTCATGCATCTCTGCGCAATACTCGGCCACGGGCTTGCCAGCTTTGGCTGCTGCGAGTTCGGCAGGGGTGCCGTGTTCATCGGTCGAACACAGAAACAACACTTCGTTACCGCGACCACGCTGGTAGCGGGCAAAGAGGTCAGCGGGGAGCTGCGAACCCACGAGGTTTCCAAGGTGTTTGATCCCGTTAATATAGGGAATTGCCGAGGTGATCAGGTGTCTTGCCATTGTTCTATCCTATGCGCAGTTATCCGCCTTTTAGCGGGGCATCGTGCGGGACGCCAGCGCCTAAGGACTCTTCCTTATGATCTAAGGTTAGCGTATTATTCGCGTCAGAGCAGTTCATTAAAATCGGGAACAACCCAATGAAAACCCTCCTCCTCTCTGCAGCCCTCTGCTGCGCAGGTGCATTTGCCTCGGCACAAGACATTTATGCTGGCGGCGCCTTTGATTATGCGAACCCCCATTCGGGCGACGCGAGCCTTGGTATCACCGTTCTGGGCGGTATGCGTTTCGGCGCTGGCGCTGTCACGTTCGGCCCCGAAGTCGACTACAGCCTGACCAATGATGGCGACTACGGTGCGCTGCGTCTGCGTGCGATGGCGCGTCATGACACGGGCGTGATCGCTCTGATGGGTGGTCTGGGCTACACCAACTATGACCTCGACAGTGGCGGTAGTGCGGATGGCCTAAACTTTGGCCTCGGCCTCGACTACGAAATTGGCGCAAAGACCGATCTGCGCGTCGAAGTCATCCGCGACATGATGGACAGCGGTCAGTCTGATGTGACCAACATCCGCGTCGGCACGACCTACGCGTTTTAATCCAAACCGATCCAAAGGGCGCCCAACAGGGCGCCCTTTTTCTGTGCACTCACGCAGAGTGCTGGCGGCGCCCGAGGGGTTGCGTCGACGGGCGGGACGGTTAGGGTTGCGCTAACAATTTTCTACGCGGGATTTACCACATGAACATGCTGCAACTCGGCCGGACGGGTATCGAAGTTTCTGATTGGTGCCTCGGCACGATGACCTATAGCCGCCAAACAGACCAAGACGACGCGTTTCGCCAGATGGATATGGCGCTTGAGGCGGGTATCAATTTCTTTGACGTTGCAGAGATGTATCCGGTGAACCCCGTCTTGAAAGAGACGATGGGCGATTCCGAAAAGGTTCTGGGCAATTGGTTTGCGGCGACAGGTCGTCGTAGCGAAGTTGTCGTTGCCTCTAAGATTTGCGGTGACAGTGGGTTCCGCCCCGGTGGGTATAATGGAAAATCGTTCGAAGAGGCGCTCGATGTAACGCTGTCGCGCCTGCAGACGGATTACATCGACCTCTATCAATTGCATTGGCCGAACCGTGGTAGCTACCACTTCCGTCAGAACTGGGGCTTTGATCCATCTAAACAGGACACCGCAAAGGTCGAAGCTAACATGATTGAAACGCTCGAAGCGGCGGATCGTGCGATGAAAGCTGGCAAAATGCGGGCGATTGGTCTGTCGAATGAATCCGCTTGGGGCACGATGAAGTGGCTGGCTTTGGCTGAAAAACATGGCCTGCCGCGCATGGCGACGATGCAGAACGAATATTCGCTTTTGTGCCGCCTCTATGACACCGACATGGCGGAACTTTCCGTGCACGAAGACATCACGCTGTTGTCCTATTCGCCTTTGGCCGCGGGTCTGCTCACAGGCAAATACCAGAACGGCGCTGTGCCCGAAGGGTCCCGTCTGTCGCTCAACGGTGATCTGGGTGGACGCAAGACCGACCGTGCCTTTGCCGCGACCCAAGCCTACCTCGATCTGGCGGCCAAACATGGTATCGATCCAGTGCACATGGCGATGGCATGGCAACGCCGCCGTCCATTCCCGATCTCGGCCATCTTTGGTGCGACGACGGCAGAGCAGTTGGCGCATCTTCTCGCGGGCGATCAGGTATCGCTCTCGGATGAGGTGATGAAAGAGATCGACGCGGTTCACCGCCAGCACCCGATGCCCTACTGATGAAATCCCTTCTGGCCCTGTCCGTCCTCTGTGCGAGCCTGATTGCCTGTGCAAAGGCAGGGCCAGAAACTATCACCAGTTATCGGGACCGCAATGTTCCGATAGCCTCGCGGGCGGTGTTTGATCCCGCTGCGTTTGAAGGGAACTGGCGTGTCGTTGCTGGGTTTCCCAATGCCGATACCCCCGATTGTGATCCCGTTCTTTCCGTTGATCGCACTATGATCCTCACGGGCTGTTCGGGCGGGAATGCCTATGCGGGTGGCCCTGCGCGGTATCTGGGGCAGGGGCGATACACAGTGGATGCTGATCCGATGTGGGTGCTCTGGTTGGCCGAAGATGGTCAAGCCGCCGTTGTCGGCACACCTGACGGATCAATGGGCGCGATCCTTGCGCGGGACACGATCAGCGCGGATCGCTATCGCGCTGCGGTCACGATGCTCGACTTCAACGGATATAAGACGGACTATCTGCAGCGTTACTGATCGAACGGGGATTTCCCGCCCAGTCGCGTGACCAGATGGGCCTCATCATCGTTGCGGAAAAACGGAACGAGGTCGGGCGCGCCAGAGTTGTGCAGGTTTTTTGCGATCTCGGCCAAAACGACCTCTGTGATAAAGGGCAGGTCAAAGCTGCGCGCTTGATCTAGCGGCACCCATTGCAGGTGGCGTAATTCGTCCTCAGCCCCAGAGAAATCGTCGGGGTCCGTGGCGAGCCGTTCTGCATCGACGAGCAAGAACCGCGCGTCAAAGCGACGAGGGCGACCTTCGGGTGTGACGGCTCGGAAGACGAATTCTAGACCAGATGGATCAGGTAGATAGCCCGCAGCGGCAAAGCCACGCCAGCCTTGGGGGGCGTCGGGCCAGTCGCCCTTGGTCCCGATGATCTGGCCCGTTTCCTCCCACAATTCGCGGATTGCTGCGGCGATGATCGTGGTGGCGGTGAGGTCGCTGTCTTCGTTCAGGCGGGACTGTGTTGGCTCTGACAAGTCCGCAGCCATCGGCACCAGCCCATCGTTCGGATCAATCGCGCCACCGGGGAAAACGAACTTGTCTGGCATGAACGCCGCAGAGGATCCGCGCTGGCCCATAAGGACAGCGGGATTGGTCAAACGATCACGGATAACGATGATTGTTGCAGCGTTGCGAAGTGCGGATTTGTCCATCGTGTTCCCTTTCGGGATCAGGCGTTGCCGAACCCATGCATGCGTTTCGCCCATTGCATCGCGACAATGAAGCCCTTGAACCTCGGAAGAAGATAGAGCGACAGCGCCACACAGCCAACCGTAAATCCAGTTGCCATGACCAGAGGTTCGGGGCGGAATTGAATAAAGATCACATGCATCAGGATACCCATCAGGTGACCAACGATCAGGATGGTCAGATAGGCGGGGCCATCGTCAGCGCGGTGATGCGAAAGCTCTTCACGGCAGACAGGGCATTGGTCTGCAACCTTGAGGTAGCCCACAAACATATGTCCTTCGCCACAAGAGGGACACTTGCGACGCAAACCACGCAGCACCGCTGTCTTGGTGTCGCGTTCTTCGATGATGGCTTCGACGTGTTGAGTCATGCAGCTCTCCTTGGCGTAGACCCCTTCCTGATCTTTTCGTCGTAAAAAATAAAGAGGGCAATCGGTCCTTGCGGCCCGATGTCGCAAAGGGCCTCTGAGGCGTGCCGAAAAAATCTGCGACGGAAAGTCCAAGCTGCCCCGTATTAAGGTCAACCCAGGCAGTTGAGGGCCTTGGGGAGAAACCTCGAAAAGGAATACCAAAATGAAAACCAAACTTATCATTGCGGCAGTTGTTGCTGGTCTTGCTGCGACTTCTGTTTCGGCTGCAGGCTTTGGTCGTGGCGACGATGCCGGTCGAATGGGTGGCCGTATGATGCAGGCGCCGATGGATTTCGCATCGCTCGATACTGATGGTGACGGCGTGCTGACCTTGGAAGAACTGCAAGCGATGCCAGCCGCGAAGTTCGCCGAAGCGGATACCGATGGTTCTGGCACCCTGAGCCAAGACGAAGTTGCCGCAATGGTCACCGCCCAGATGGAGCAGATGGCTGCGAACCGCGCCCAGATGATGATCGCAGAGCGTGACACAGATGGTGACGGCCTTCTTTCGGCGGAGGAGCTTCAGCCGAAAAACGGTCAGGGTCTGGCGATGATGTTCGCACGTCTCGACGCGGATGCGGATGGCACAGTGACGGCCGAAGAATTCCAAACCGCGCAGGCCCAGATGGCTCAGCGGATGCAGCGTGGTGGCGAAGGCCACGGTGATCACGAACGCGGTGGGTTCTTCGGTCGCCAAAGCCACTAATCGCTAGAATAGCTTCGTGGCCTGCCAAACAGGTGGGCCACTGATTGCAGCACTCAAAAAGACCAGATACCCTTGACGGTTAATGGATATGGCCTTTGATCAATATGATGGCGCGCCAGACGGAGCGCTTTTGGTGGCTTTCGCCAATGGTGACCGCGCGGCGGCACGCCTGTTGGCGATCCGATTGACGCCCCGTGCCTTGGGGCAGGCATACCGCATGTTGACCGACCGTGCCGAGGCCGAGGACGTGGTCCAAGACGCGCTTATGCGTTTGTGGAAAATCGCACCAGAGTGGCGGCAGGGTGAGGCGCAGGTGTCTACTTGGCTCTACCGAGTTGTGGCAAACCTCTGCACTGACAGATTGCGGCGGCGCAAACGCAATGTCGGGATCGATCAGATCGCAGAACCCGAGGACCCGACGCCCAGCGTCACGGACCGAATGCAAGATGATGCGCGCCAAAAGGCGCTGACGGATGCCTTGGCGTCCTTGCCTGACCGACAGGCGCAAGCGGTGGCTTTGCGTCACCTCGAAGGGCTTGGTAATCCTGAGATTGCCGAGATCATGGAAATAAGCGTTGAGGCCGTAGAGAGCCTGACGTCTCGTGGAAAACGCGCCCTTGCAGCGATACTCGCTGGGCGCAAAGCGGAATTGGGGTTTGATGATGACCGATAAACGGACTGACCTGACCGATCTTGAACTCGATGATCTGTTCGCCTCGGCGCGGACGGCTGACCCCGATCCGCACGATGATTTCATGGCGCGTCTCTTTGCCGACATTGACGACGTGGCCGATGGGTTTGAACAGGTCACTTTGCCGACAGAGGAACGCCGTTCGCTCTTGGCCTCGCTTTGGGCGGCGCTGGGCGGATGGGCTGGGGCCTCTGGTCTGGCGGCTGCGGCGGCGGCGGGCTTGTGGATCGGGATTTCCCTGCCAGCGAGCCTTAGCTCTGTGACAGATGTAATTTGGGCCGATAGCGTTGATGTATCGCTATTCGCCTCCGAAGATATTCTCGGATTGGAGGGTTAACTATGACCACCGATACACCAAAGAGCCGGATGCGTCCGGGTCTGCGGATCTTGCTGATCGCCTCGCTTGCGCTCAACGTGATGATCATCGGCGTCGTGGCTGGCGGCATTATGAAAGGCCGCGCGCCGGGGCCGTTCGGCGGGTTCGATATGACAATTGGGCCGTTCGCGAATGCTTTGGGCGATGACGACCGTCGTGCCATCCGTTCCGAACTACGCGGACGCCACGACATTCGTCCGCCCCGCTACGAGGACCGCATCGCCGCGATGGAGGGGTTCTTGGCGGCTGTTCGCGCCGACGACTTTGACCCTGCCGCGATTGAAACGATGTTTGCCGAACAGCGCGCCCGTGCCAGCAACGCGATGGAGGCAGGTCAGCAGGCACTGCTCAATCGGATCACCGCGATGGATAGCGACGAACGAGCACGATTTGCGGATCGTTTAGAGCGCGAATTGAGACATGGCGGTGACCGCCGCTAGGCCGCTGTTCGTGCCAGTGTCACCGCATTGCGGCCTGATGATTTGCTGTCATAGAGGGCCGCATCTGCGCGTTCGATGACGTCGGTCACATCACCGTCGTCCCCCATGCCCAAGGCAACGCCGATCGACAGCGTAACCCCCACGGGCATTTTTCCAGCACCAATCGATAGGGGCGTGTTCTGCACGATGTCGCGGATGCGCTCTGCCATTTTGCGGGCTTGATCGACGGGCGTGTCGGGAAGGGCGATCAGGAACTCTTCGCCGCCGATCCGTGCGACCAGATCCACGCTACGCAAGTTATCGCGTAGAATGTCAGCCACGCCCGCAATGACCCGATCCCCAGCGCTATGGCCAAAGCTGTCGTTTACGAGCTTAAAATGATCAATGTCGAGCGCCATAACCGCGAAACTGCGCCCCGTGGATTTTGAACGCTCCGCCATGGCGCGAAGGTGCGGGATCGCGTAGCGGCGGTTGTAGAGCCCAGTGAGGGGATCGGTCACCGCGGCCTTTAGCCCTGTCTGAACCGTATCCCGCAATTGCGCCATCCGTTGCTTGCGCCGAATGAGCTTACGGGCCCTTAGGCCGATTTCGGCGGCACTCGCGTGAGACGGCACCACATCATTCGCGCCAATGTCGAGCGCCATGGGGGAGAGGTCGCTCCCCGCGTTGGGGGTGATCAGGAGTTGGGCGGCATGGCGCGTGTCAGTGCGGCTCCGCAAATCAGCAATGAGGCGGAACAGTTGCCGATCATCGGTGTCAGGGTCGAACCCACGTGCGTCGATGATAAAGAGGTCGGGCACCTTGCCTTGGGCCATGAGCACATCTTCGGGCGTTTTCTGATGAACCGATGCTGCGAGGGCCGCGCCTAGGTCACGGCAGAGTGTCGCTGACTGGTCTGGCTGGGCCGCGATCAGGGTCACAGCGCCCGCCGCCACGAAAACCTCCGTCGCTTCGGCAAAGCCCAACGCGCGACTGGTATCATCACGCAGCCGCAATTCGTCGTCCGCTGCACGAGCCCGCAATAGGCTGCGGATACGGGCCAAAAGCATCTGATCCGACATCGGTTTTTCCAGCACGTCATCCGCCCCGCAGATCAACGCGTCGAGCCGTTGGGACGGGCTATCGAAATACCCCGTGGCAATGATCGGGACATGACGGGTGTCCGCCGTGTCCCGCAAATCCTGACAAAATTCCCGCAGGGCAGGGGGCAATTGGGTCATCTCGATCAGGCAGAGGTCAAAGCCACCCTCGTTCATCGCCTCACGGGCCTCTGCAACATTGGCACAGGGTGTCACCTGATATTGCGCCGAGGCCAGTTTGACCTTGAGCACGATGCGGTTCGTGGCAACTGTATCGATGATGAGGATTCGTCCCGCCATTCTGGTTCTCCACGGCTGTGGGTTAAGGATGCGGCGAAAATGGTTAAGAAACTCTTGCACAGACGTTGGAATTCCAAATGAACCGTGAACAGGCAGAGACAATCGCCCTTCGGGCCCTTGGCTGGTTGGCCGCAAATGATGACCTGTGTCCTGTGTTTTTGGGCGCAACGGGGGCGTCGATTGATGACATCCGCACGCAGGCCACGGAACCTGCGTTTCTCGCCTCGGTTCTCGATTTTCTGACCATGGATGATGAATGGGTCGTGCAGATGTGTGATGCGCTGGAGTTGTCCTACGAAACCCCGCTTCAGGCGCGATACGCACTGCCTGGCGCTGAAAACGTCCACTGGACCTGAGGAACAGCCATGATTGCCATCAAAGGCGTCGTCTTTGACAAAGACGGCACGCTCTATGATTTCAATGCGACGTGGGGGGCGTGGACGCTTGGTCTTTTGACCGAAGAAGTGGGCGACGATCCTGCGCGTTTAGCAGACCTTGCGAATGTGATGGGCTACGACGTTGCGAACCGTAGGTTCCGCAAAGACAGCATTGTGATTGCGAGCACCGCCTCAGAGGTTGCCGATGCGATTATGCCGTATCTGCCGCCGCAGCCCAAAGCTGAGCTGATCGCCCGCATGAATGCCCGCGCCGCCACAGCACCGCAGGTCGAAGCGGCACCTTTAGCCGATTATCTGGATGGGTTGCGCGGTATGGGCCTAAAGCTCGGCGTAGCGACGAACGATTCCGAGGCACCTGCACGCGCGCACCTAGCTGCGTCGAATGTCGTGGATCGGTTCGACTTTATCGCGGGCTACGATAGTGGCTTTGGTGGGAAACCTGCAGCGGGTCAGTTGATCGCTTTTTGCGATGCGACGGGGCTTGCGCCTGAGGCTTGCGTGATGGTGGGGGACAGCACCCATGACCTTCATGCGGGACGGGCGGCAGGAATGCGCAGGGTGGCAGTGCTCACGGGACTTGCAGAGGCGCCCGAACTCGCACCCCATGCCGACGTGGTCTTACCGTCGATTGCTGAACTGCCCGCGTGGATCGCAGCGCAGGGTTAAGCGATCAGTTTCAGGACGATATCGCGGGCGCGGTCAGAGCGCGCTTTGACGTCTGTCTCTGACAGCATCGGCAGAACACCGATCACGCGGCGGATTTGCAGGTCACTGATCAAGATGTCGAGGTAGAGTTCTGCGGCTTCATACCCTGTCATGCCCTTAGGCTCTGAAAGGTCGAATACCTGGGCGAGGATCGGAAGGATCGCATCGCGTCCACCTTCGGTAATCGTGCGGCCCAGCATACCCGTGTCATGCACATCGCCCGCCGCAGCACGGTTGAGCACAATCGTGCGTTGGCTCGTCAACATCTGCAGCAGCTGAGGTCCAAAGGTATCGAGGATCGCAGCAAGGTCCTGATCCCCTTCGAGGCTGGAAACGAGCAGTTCGCGGGACGCGGCCACGCTGCGTTCAACCATCGACAGGAAGAGACCCTGTTTGTTGCCATACCACTTATAGAGCGTTTCGTTCGACGCCTTCGCGCGTTTGGCAACTTCGAGCATGGAGGTCGCCTTGTAGCCTTTGAGCGACAACAAACCATAGGCTGCCGTTTCGATCTGAATACGGCGGTCGTTCTGTTTGGGTTCGTCCATTGGTGCCTCTTTGCCTCATGCTCGGGTGTATCGAGCAATACGGCAAAAAGGTGACCAACTTGCTTATGAGCATACGAATGCTCTGGCGCCTATTCTTTGAGGCAGTCCGCAAGCACCGTCGCAATATCCAGCATGATCCCAGTGGAGCGGATCGGACCATCGGGGAGGGCCGCACCTTGGGGGTCGACCATCGCGACCTTGGCTCCTGTTCCCTCGGCCACGACCTGCGCCCATTTCGGAGAGGTTTGCGGGTCAACGAGGATACACGTCACGTCCAAATCCTGCATGATCTGGCGGAGTTCAATGATATGCGCAGCCCCTGGTGCAGAGGCATCGCTGATCGTGATCGCGCCCGCGGCAGGCATGTCGAAGGCCCGTTCGAAATAACCGAGCGCATCATGCGACACGACGAACTGACCGCCACGCACATCGGCGAGCACTTCCTCAACGGCGGATTGGGTGTCGATGATCGCCGTGGTCTGTGTGGCTGCATTAAACTGGTAGGTGGCTGCGTTGGAAGGGTCTAATTGGCCGAGCGTATTAGCCAGCGTCATGACCCATGCGCTCTGCACATCAGGGGCGAGCCACGCGTGAGGATCAACGGCGCCATGGTCATGTTCATCGTGGTCATCGTCGTGGTGGTCGAGTTCAATCGGAAGCCAACCTTCGGTGTCCAACAATTCAACGACCGTGGCGTCCTTGGCGAGTGTCTCAATCGGGTCCTCAAGGAAAGGGGTGAGGCCATGCCCGACCCAGACCACAACATCCGCATTTTCCAACGCAATCGCATCCGACGGGCGCATCGCGTAGTCATGCGGGCTAGCACCCGCAGGGAGCAGAACCTCGACCTCCGCCAGATCCCCCACGACGGCCTGAACCATCGACTGTATCGGCGCTGTATCCGTCACAATGCGAAGCGGCTCCGCCTGTAGGGATGTAGCGGCGAGGGTGAGTGCGGTAGCTAGACGAATCGACATCGGGGCCTCTTGTGGTTGCAGGTCGGCGTCGATATACTGGTGATGTTATAACATAACAAGATGCCATGCCCCATAAAATCAGCGGTTTTGCGCCGCACGATCATACCAGTTGTATCCATTCGGCGCTTCAGGCGGCTGAAAACGCCTGTGCAGAACGCGGGGCGCAGTTCACGCCTGTGCGTCGTCGGGTTCTGGAAATATTGCTCGAATCCCATCGCGCGTTGGGGGCCTATGATGTCCTCGCGCGGCTCACGACCGAAGGGTTGGGGTCTAAGCCCCCCGTGGCGTACCGCGCGCTTGGGTTTCTGGTCGAACAGGGGTTTGCGCATCGGATCGAACGGCTTAACGCCTTTGTCGCCTGCACACATCCTGGTGCGACCCACGATCCCGCGTTCATGATTTGCCGCGCTTGTCACAAGGTCGCCGAAGCCGAAACCGCGCCGTCCGTGCTATCGGATGCGATTGGGGACAGCGGTTTTAGCATCGAACAGACCGTGATCGAGGCCGAGGGCCTGTGCCCCGCATGCCAAGAGGACCACGCATGAGCCTTTTGACCGCACAGAACATCCACGTCCGCCATGGTGCGGCGACGGTTTTGCACAACGTCAGCTTTGCTATCCAGAAAGGCGAGATCGTCACCATTGTCGGTCCCAACGGATCGGGGAAATCGACGCTTCTGCGCACGCTCATTGGGGCGTTGCAGCCGACCTCTGGACAGGTGGTGCGCAAGGCAGGGCTAAAGATCGGATATGTGCCGCAAAAACTGCATGTGGACGCGACGATGCCGATGACGGTGCGGCGGTTCTTGGACCTGCCGACGCGGGTCACGGATGCCGAGGCCGAAGCCGCATTGACGCGAACGGGCGTTGTGGGGATCGGCACACGCCCATTGGACGGATTGTCAGGTGGGCAGTTTCAGCGTGTTCTTTTGGCACGGGCGATCCTGTCGTCCCCTGATATCCTGATGCTGGATGAGGCGACGCAGGGCCTTGATCAACCGGGGTCGGCGGCGTTCTACCAATTGATCGAAGACCTGCGCGATAGCCTCGGCTGTGCGGTTCTGATGGTGAGCCACGAGCTTCACGTTGTGATGAGCGCTTCGGACCGTGTGATTTGCCTCAACGGTCACGTCTGTTGCGAAGGCACGCCAGAGGTCGTTTCGGCTGCCCCCGAATATCGCCAGTTGTTCGGCACGGGAACCAAAGGGGCGCTCGCGCTTTATCGCCATGATCACGATCACGGGCATGACCACGATCATCCCCATTGCCATCACGAGGACGCACACTGATGCTCAGCGATTTCATCATGCGTGCGGCCCTCGCGGGCGTTGGAACGGCGATTGCGGCGGGCTTCCTCGGGTCGTTCGTCGTCTGGCGGCGGATGGCCTATTTCGGCGATGCGACCGCACACGCGGCGGTTCTGGGTGTGGCGATTGCGCTGGGCTTTCAAGTGTCGATCTTGGGCAGCGTGGGCGTTGTGGCGGTGCTGATGGCGGTCGGCCTATGGGCGCTGACGGGGCGCGGGTTTGCCGCTGATACGGTGCTGGGCGTCTTGTCTCACGGAGCGCTAGCGCTCGGCCTTTTGGCGGTGGCACTGGTGCCCTCGGCGCGGGTTGATCTGGACACATATTTGTTCGGCGATGTTCTGACGGTGAGCAAAACGGATTTGGCAGTGATCTGGGGCGGCGCGGCTGTGGTCGTGGGCGTCCTCGCGTGGCGCTGGTCGCGGATGTTGACGGCAACGGTGTCGCCCGATCTGGCCTATGCGGCGGGCATCGATCCACGTCGTGAGCAGCTTATCCTGACGCTCCTGCTCGCAGGCGTTGTGGCCGTGTCGATCAAGGTCGTCGGCGCGCTCTTGATCACCGCGCTCCTCATCATTCCTGCCGCTGCGGCCCGTAACCTGTCCCGCACACCCGAAGCGATGGCGGTCATCGCGGTTGTCTGTGGGATCGTTGCGGCGCTTGGCGGGGTGGGGCTGTCGTTTACCCTAGACACCCAAGCGGGCCCTTCAATTGTCTGCACGGCGGCGGCTCTGTTCGTGCTGAGCCTGTTGCGCCGCCGTGCGTGACCTTATTCATCTCAGGCCGCTTTAGCAGTCTGAGTGAGCAGCGTTTCCGCGATCTGCACAGCGTTCAGCGCAGCCCCTTTGAGCAGTTGATCGCCCGATACGAACATCGCGATGGTCTGACCTGTCGGATCACCGAGGTCCGTGCGAATACGGCCGACCAGAACGTCTTCAATCCCTGAGGCTTCGGACGGCATCGGGAAATGGTTCGCGTCACGGTTATCAACAAGCCGAACACCCGCAGCGTTTTCCAACTGCGCACGCACCGATTCAGGCGACACATACTGATCAAACCGCACCGAAATCGCGAGCGAATGGGCGCGAAGGACAGGCACGCGCACGCAGGTGATCCCGATAGGCAGACGCGGATGGGCGAGGATGCGGCGGGTTTCCTCAACGACTTTCAGTTCTTCGCCATTGTAACCCGTTTCGGGATCGATCTCGGCGTTATGACTAAAGAGGTTAAAGGCGTAGGGATGCGGCAGGACGGTCGGGGAATGGGCCTCGCCGTTTAGGGCTGCGGCGGTCGCATCACGCAGTTCCTCCATCGCGGCGGCACCAGCGCCTGAAGCGGATTGATAGGTCACGATGTTGAGGCGCGAGATTGACCAGCAGCGTTGAAGCGGGGCGAGGGCAACCGTGGCGATCGCCGCAACGCAGTTGGGGTTCGCGATGATGCCCGCATGTGGGGTGAGCGCGCGTCCATTGGCCTCTGGCACGATCAGTGGAACGGTTGGGTCCATGCGGAATGCCGACGAATTGTCGATCACCACAGCGCCCGCGCGCACCGCAATCGGCGCAAAGCGGCGCGAGATCGTCGCCCCTGCGGAAAAGAACACAATATCGCAGCCAGCAAAGCTCTGCTCGGTCAGTTCTTCGACGATCAGGTCGTTGCCGCGAAAGGCGATGCGCTGACCCGCCGAACGGGCAGAGGCCAGCAAACGCAGGGAGGATAGGGGAAATCCACGGCTCTCTAGACTGCGGATCAATTCGATGCCAACAGCACCCGTTGCGCCAACAATGGCGACGACTGGGGCGGCGTAGGGTGGTTCAACATGCACGTTCATAGTCTCACTCTTTTTTCAGAGGAGGCGGATTGGGAACGCTTTGGCTGTGTCGCTGAAACCCCATCCGTCTCCGGCGGGGTTTGTTTTGCTTAGATCCGATCAGACCATGCAAAAACGTCCCCCGCCAGAGCGGTGGTCATCTTGGTCATGGTTTTCTTCATCAGGATCGACATGGGACGCTGGTTAGCAGCGATTCCCCATTTCGCGCAATGGTTTTGTTAAACCTCGGTCCAGATCGTCACTGGGCCGTCGTTGATCAGCGACACTTTCATGTCCGCACCAAAGCGACCGCAGGCCGTCGGGATACCGAGTTTCGCGACCTCGTCTTTGAACATCTCATAAAGGCGTTCGCCTTCGTTGGGGCGGGCGGCGGTCGAAAATCCGGGGCGGTTTCCGCGCGAGGTATCGGCAGAGAGGGTGAACTGGCTGACGATGAGGGCGCTACCGCCCACATCAACCAGTGATTTGTTCATCTTGCCTTCGTCATCTTTGAAGATGCGCATCTTGGACAGTTTTGCTGCCAATTTGGTTGGCTTTTCGTCTGTGTCACCGTCCATCGCGCAAACAAGAACGAGCATCCCATGGCCAATTTCGCCGACGGTTTCGCCGTCTATTTTGACAGATGCTTCGGATACGCGTTGGACGAGGGCTCTCACAGTTCGTTGCTCCACGGTGGGTTAGCACCAGCGCGGCTGACGGTCACGGCGGCGGCACGGTTGCCCAGCGATAGGGCGGTGCGGATTGTGTCCTCGTCCAGTTCAGCGACGGCAGCTTTGGTCAGTTTGCCTGCCGACTGAAGGGACGCCAGAACGCCCGCGTTGAACGTGTCACCTGCACCTACAGTATCCACAACGGTCGCTTTCTGCGCTTCGACAAATACGACGTTCTCAGCGGTGATACCGTAAGAACCTTTGGCCCCTTCGGTGATGCAAACGAGTTTTGCCCCGTTGCTGATCAGCTTGCGGGCGTGATCCATCATGTCGCCTTCGCCAAAGAGCCATGTGAGGTCTTCGTCGGACACTTTGATGATGTCGGCCACGGCCAGCATGCCTTCAATCCGTGCGCGGTAGGTGGCCTCATCACGGATAAAGCCCGGTCGGATGTTCGGGTCGATCATGATGACCTTGTTTGCGGCCTCACGATGGCAGAGCGCCTCGTAAGTTGCGCCGCAGGGATCGACGGGCAGCGAGATGCCGCCAAAGAACAGGGTGTCGGCTGCGACCTCGGTCGGCAAATCGTCCTTGGACAACATGCGGCCTGCGGTGTTCTCATCGTAGAACGCATAGGTCGCCTGACCATCAACCAGTTTGATAAAGGCTACGGTCGAGGGGCGGTCCAAATAGACAACAGCCGAGGTGTCGACCTTTGAATTAACGAGCGTTTCGGTGAGCAGATCGCCCATCATATCCTGCGCGATGCCAGAGTAGAAACCCGTCTCTGCACCCAAACGACCCAGCGCAATCGCGGTGTTAAACACAGCACCACCCGCGTAGGGAGCATAGCATGCCTCACCCTCGGTCGAGGTGCGGGGCAACATATCAATCAGGGCTTCACCGCAGCACAGGATCATTTCGGGCCTCATCTGGTAGCGTTAACAGTAGACCTCTGGGTGCCGCTAAAACACCAATTAGTCAAGTCATCTGATTAAACTTACTTGTTCTGCGCTACAATGTATCCCACGCCTGCCGCGACAATCAGACCTATGATCGAAGCAAAGGCGATTTTCCAAGCAGAGTAGGGGCGTTCGCCCTGCACCTTGCCCGTCTGACCGTTCACCACAAACCGATAGGTTTTCCCGCGATATTTATAGGCTGCGAGCCAGACGGGCAGCAGGATGTGTTTGAAGGTGACATCGCTGATCGTGGTGTTGATGCTATGCACCTTCTGGCGATCGCCACCGATATCGAATTTGACATCCCGCAGGATCATCGCATCCATATAGGCGCGGGCTTCGGTGTAGCCGTCCTCAAGGCTGATCTGATAGCCCTCTGCGCGAAACCCTGCCAGGAAATCGGGCGAATAGGGCTGAAGCTCGGACAGGTTCCACGGCTGAAGCCCGTCGGTATAGCGTTTCGGCAGCGATTTAGAGGCAAGCACCAGCACATCGTCAAAGAACCGCGCCACGCGCCCAGAGGCACGCCGCCATTTGGTGTGGCGCTGACGCACGGTCTGGGATTTCCCGTTCCGAACGACGCGATGGGTGGTATAATAATCGTCACCCCGTTCGCCTGTGTAGCTCGACTTTGTATCCGCGTCATAGGTCCAGTATGGGACGTAGATGCCGTTGAGCTTGCGGCCCTTGCGGGCATATTCCTGCAATCCGTTCGGCGCAAACCACAACTGGCCCAACCATTTCGTCATCGCATCGCGCGCTTGCTTTTCATCGAGCCCGAACGGCAACAACGCCTTGGGTTTGATGTGACGATGGGTGCCCGTGTCCGTCACCACAGGCGTCGCACAGAACGGGCATTCAACAGCGTGATCTTTTTCGTGAATTTCCACCTGCGCCCCGCAGTTGGGGCAGGTGCTAACACGGGTTTCTTCGATTTCAGCTTGGGGGAGTTGATGGCGGATCGCCTGTTCAAAATCCAACTCTTTTATCGCCGTCCCCGCATAGTCGCCCTTTTCCACTGCCTCGCTATGCCCACAAAAATCGCAGACCAATTTGTTCTGAACTGGGTCAAACCGCAGGTCAGCGCCGCATTGTTCGCAGGGAAAACGGTGTTCTTGAACAGTCATTCGAAATCCTTGGGCTGTTCTGCCACGAGCGCGATGGAAAAGGAGGAACGAGTCCGCCTCTGAGTGTGAAACCAAAGACGGACGCAGCCTGTGCTAGGGTTCAGTGATTACGGCAGCGGCGGCGGGGGCGGTGCGACGGTGAACAAAAGTGCGAGCTCTGTATCGCCCGCAGGTTTCCAGCCGTCCTGACCAGCGGTCCAGACCAGTGTTTCGCGAGTCAGTGCGCCGTCACCAGCCATGCGGCCCAGCGATGCCTTTGAAAACGGGCCTTTGGTTTCGCCTTTGTCCGCGATGTGCCAGACCTTTTCGACGGGTGGCGGCGGAGGCGCAACAGGGGCGACCTGCGGTGCAGTTTGTGGAACAGCGCCCCACGGACCTGTCATCGCCTGACCCATGGCCATGCCCATACCAGCGCCCATACCCGTTGCCATAGCCGAACCAGCACCAGAGGTTGGATTGCCCATCGCCTCTGCTGCGCGCCATTTCATGTGGTCGTCCAGATTACCAGCGATCCCACGGCTCGTGCGGGCATCGAGCGCTGCCTCTACCGCCTCTGGCAGGCTGATGTTTTCAATGTAGAACTCTGGGATTTCTAGACCATAGGCCGCGATGGTTGGTGCGATGGCCTTGTTCACCAAGGCCGCGACATCGGCGGTGTTGGCGGCCATATCCAGAACAGGGATCCCCGACGATGCGATCGCACGGCTGAACTCTTGGACAATGATGTTGCGGATTTGGAAGCTGATCTCATCCATGGTGAATTCGCCGTCGGTGCCGACGATTTCGGTCATGAATTTCGCAGGATCAGACACCTTGATCGTATAGGTGCCAAAGGCGCGAATGCGGGTCGGGCCGAATTCAGGGTCGCGCAGCATGATCGGGTTCTTCGTGCCCCATTTGAGGTCCGAAAAACGGGTGGTGTTGATGTAGTAAATCTCGCTCTTGAACGGGGATTTGAACCCGTGGTCCCAATGCTGGAGCGAGGTCATGATCGGCATGTTGTTCGTTTCAAGCATGTAGAGACCAGGCTGGAACACATCCGCCAGTTGCCCTTCATGAATGAACACCGCGGCCTGACCTTCGCGAACGGTCAGTTTCGCACCGTATTTGATTTCGTGGCCTTCACGTTCAAACCGCCAAACCATCGTGTCGCGGGTGTCGTCGGTCCAATGAATAACGTCGATGAATTGACCGGACAGAAAATCCAAAATGCCCATAAGAGGCTCCTTTCAATTACACAGGTCCGCCGACCAGCTCTGCTGCGATCTGGCGGACGATGGGTGTGGCCTCGGCTTCGGTCATGCCAGTGCTGAGGCGCGGATCGTAAAGTATCTTCAATAAAAGTTCGTCGTGTCGGGTGAGCAGCGCGAATTCGTCGTCATCATTGAAAATCGACGGGCGCGCACGCGGGCTATCGTTGGCAAGGCCAAGCCCCTGCGACAGTTCCTCGTGATAGCATGACTGTCGCATCAATTCAGGATGTTCGGCGCGAATGATCGCAACCGCGCTTTGGTAGGTGTGGCCGTCGGGTTTGAAGGTGCCAATCACGACGCATAACTGATCGCGTGGCAGGTTCACCGCATAGCGCAGCGAACTGTCGTCGATCGACGGGATCAAGCTGCGGATCAGGGGACCCGCCGCGAGTCGGTCATCTTCGTTCAGGATCAGGACGTGGAAATTGCCGCCGTTGCTGACTTGATTGATGCGTAGGCCCGTGATGGAGGCCAGCCGCGATGCAAAGGACGCGATATAACGACGGTCGGACGCGATGATGTCAGACGGCACGTTTGCGCCAAACTGCACGTTCATCTGGATCGGTTGATCCCAGCGCCGCAGGGCCGACGACGTGGCACGTGCCCGAAGCGAGCCGCCACTGGTCGTGTATTCATCAAACAGCGCAATGCGGATGAAATTCGCGGTCAGTTGTGTGTCGGTAAAGGGCGCGTCAACGTGCCCGTCATCCGTCCGCATCAACCCTTGGGCCAGCGCATTTCGTTCGAGGCGCTGATAGTAGAGCGACAACAGTTGGCTCTGCTGCGATGGGCCGTCCAACTCCGCCTCTGGCGAAGGGGCTACGGGTTCAGGCGGTGCAATTGTCGGAGGTGGGGACGGCATGTCCACACATGCAGCGAGCATAAGCCCAGCCGCTGCCATAGAAAATCGCCGTCCCCATCCGTTCATTTATGCGCCTGTCGAAGTGCCGATGTTATACCCAGTAGCATTGCCGCGTGCCTTGGCGCTGGCAAGGGTCTCTTTGAGTTCGGACTCCATACGCTGCAGTTCAACCTCTGCTTCGGCACGTTTACGCTTGCCTTCGTCGGCAATCTCGAGGCTTTCGTTGATTGTCGCGATAAGGGTTGCGTTGGCCTTTTTGACCGCTTCGATATCGAACACGCCGCGTTCCATTTCTTCTCGAACGACTTTGTTCGCTTGACGCAGGTTGTCGGCGTTTGCGGTCAAAAGTTCGTTGGTCAGATCGTTTGCCTCGCGCACGGCCTTGGCCGCTTCGGCAGAGCGTTGGATGGTGACAGCCTGCGCCAATTGGGTTTCCCAGAGCGGCACGGTGTTCACGAGAGTCGAATTGATCTTTGTCACCAGCGATTTGTCGTTTTCCTGAACCAGACGGATCGACGGAAGCGACTGCATCGTGACCTGACGGGTGAGTTTCAGGTCGTGCACACGGCGTTCCAGATCGTCGCGGGCAGAGCGCAGGTCGCGGAGTTCTTGGGCGACCATAACGCCGTCACCTTCGGGGGCTGCGGCAACTTCGGCTTCTTTGGCGGGAATGGTATCCTCGTCCAGTTCTTTCAGCTTTGCCTCGCCCGCAGAGATATAGAGCGCGAGTTCGTCGTAGAAGGTCAGCGTACGCTCGTAGAGCACATCAAGGCTTTCGATGTCCTTGAGCAGGGTATGTTCGTGCATCAACAGATCATCGGTGATCTTGTCGATCTGGCCCTGCACGGTTTCAAAACGAGCCGCGAATTTCGCCATCGGCGCGGCGCGGCCCAGCAGTTTTTCCCAGAAGGTGCGTTCGCGGCGCACATCCAGTTCAGAGACCGAGAACCCACGGATCGTGGTCACGATGTTGCGCAGGCTGTCACCTGCGGGGCCAACGTCCTTGTTACGGACGCCTTGTAGCATCGACTGCGAGATTTCTTGCAATTCCGCCTGAGCGGACGAACCAAAGCGCACGATGGAGTTGGTATCGCTCATATCCAGTTCGGAAATGCGTTTGGTGATTTCCGCGCTGATGGTCGCGTCCGCCTGATCCAAGGCCACAATCTCTGTGCCCGGTTCTGCCAGAACAACGGCAGTTACTTTTTCAACATTGGCCAAGCTGGCCTCGGCTTTGGTGCGAATATCTTGGGACATAATGGTTCTCCGTCACATTGACTTTATTAAAGCGGCTTTACGCCTTCGCGTTGCAGTCTGTCGCGCAACACTTTGATTTCAATATCCATATCGCTGCGATCGTCGGTCAGCATCTTGTCGGTGCGAGCCGCAAAATTCTGTTCGAGGTCGATGAGCAACTGTTCGTAATCTGCGCGGGCGCTCTGATCGCCCGTTCTCTTGTAAAGGTCTGCAAACTTGGCCGAAGCATCGCGTGCTCCCATCAGATAGACGCCCAGATATTTGCGGGCACCTGTGAGGTCGCGGGGGTCTTCTTCGACGGTGCGGATCATGCGGCGGGCGATAGATTGGAATGTCGCAATCCGACCGTCCAAGGCACGATCCTTAAGCGTGGAAATGTGGTCAGCCATCGCGGCGAGGTAATCTTCGGCGTCATCTACGACACGGGCGACGCGATCCTGCTGGAAGTCATCAATGCCTTCCATACGTTTGTTTTTAAGCGGATCGAGGCCAAAAGCGACGAGGTAGAGCGCTGTCGCCACGATCCCAAAGGCAGGTGCGGCCAGGACAGGCGATCCGCTGCGGATCGACGCCAAGGCCACCGCGACCCCGATCAGAACCGACCCGATAATTTTACGAGGTAGAGCAGGGCGGCGGGCAATGGCGCGGGCGTTATAAGCGGCCTCCGCGCGGAGCCCTTCACGGGTGAGCCACGCGCCGAGCAACATGAGAGCGGCAGCCGAGAGGCCTACGATCATCAAGGTCGCCCCTTCGCGGATCGACACAAAACCGAGCATGGCCGCAGGGATAAAGAGAACATTCGCACGCGCACCCGCCGCGTCTTTGACCCGATGATCAGGGGCTGCGGGGGCAGAGGGGGACTGTTGCGATTGTGGGCTGTTTTTGCCGCCGTATTTCTGCGCCATCACAGACCTCCGATCCAGCCAAAGGTTGTGCCGAAGAGCAGCATGATCAAAAGCGCGAACGCGATGTTCTTAACAGATTTGGGCATCAAAACCTTCCACACGTAATCAGGAGGTTTAGCCCCTTAACGCAACATCCGCATGACGCTGCGCCTGTGGTAGCCCCCAAGTTCCCAATACGTAACATGGACCCTGCAACTGTCGGTAGCAAGGCCTTGAATGTTATGGTTTGCGTGGCGGACGTGGTTTGCGGTTGCGCACGGGTTTTGGTTTCGGCGTCTCGGTCGGGTTTTGGTCGTTGTCCCAGCCCATCTGATCCCGAAGAACGCGGCGTTTGACTTCTTCGACTTCGCCGGCTTTGAGGTTGCCCAATTGGAACGGACCGTAGGAGACGCGGAGCAGGCGGTTCACGGTGGCGTTGACGGCCATCATCGCCTTACGGATTTCGCGGTTTTTGCCTTCGCGTAGCGCGATGGTGTACCACGCGTTCGCGCCTTGCTGACGGTCAAAGCCCACTTCCATTGGCGCGTATTTCACGCCGTCCACGGTGATACCACGGCGCAGCGCGTCGATGTCGATTTTCGACCCATCGCCTTTGACGCGGACGCGGTAGCGGCGCAGCCAGCCCGTGGCGGGCAATTCCAGCTTGCGTTTCAGTTCCCCGTCGTTGGTCAGAAGAAGCAATCCTTCGGAGTTCAAGTCGAGGCGTCCCACGCTCATCACGCGCGGCATGTCTTCGGGGAGCGCACCAAAGACCGTATCGCGGCCTTTCTCATCACGTTCTGTCGTCACAAGACCAGCGGGCTTGTGATAGAGCCACAGACGCGCGGGTTCGGGTTCCGACACGGGTTTGCCGTCCACGATGATGCGGTCACTACTGCTCACGTTTAGGGCGGGGCTGTCGATGACGACCCCGTTCACCTTTACGCGGCCTTCCGCGATCATACGTTCGGCTTCGCGTCGGGATGCGACGCCTGCGCGAGAAAGAACTTTGGCGATGCGGTCGCCGTCCGGTGTTTGCGTGCTCATACCTGTCCCATAGCGCCTAAGCGGGCTGCGGCGCAATCATCCCTGAAGGGCAGGTACGAAAATACTGATCGGGCAAGGGGGGCGCCGCCCCCCTTAGACCCCCCGGGATATTTGCGGCACAAAGGCAGGGGGCTTGCGCATTGGGCTGTGGCGGCACAAAAGAAGGAATGACATTCACGAGCTACATGGATCAGGCGCTAGACGAGGCGCGATTGGCCGCCACGCGCGGTGAGGTTCCCGTGGGCGCGGTAATTGTTGCACCTGATGGATCGGTCGTGGCGCGGGCGGGGAATAGGACGCGTGAATTGTCGGACCCCACGGCCCATGCGGAAACGCTGGCGATCCGCGAGGCATGTGCCGCATTGGGGAGCGAGCGTTTGGTGGGGCATGACCTCTACGTCACGTTAGAGCCGTGCCCGATGTGTGCGGCGGTCATTTCTTTTGCGCGGATCGGGCGGCTTTATTATGGGGCGGCGGATCCGAAATCAGGTGGTGTGGCGCAGGGGCCGCGGGTGTTTTCACATTCTCAGTGTCATCATGCGCCTGAGGTCTACGATGGCATCGCGGCGCGTGAGGCCGAAGAGATGCTCAAATCGTTTTTTGCAGCAAAGCGTTAGGCCGCAGGGAACCGTTTCGCCAGATCGAGCGCTAGTGCCATGTCCGTTCCGTCGAGCGGTCCTGTGTGATGTTGCCTGTGGCGCAGGCGGAAAGCCGAGAGGCGCGTATCAGCAGGCACTTGTGGATAGCCGATCGTCGTCAGGAGCGCGTCGAAGGTGGCGGGGTTTACTGGGGCTGTTGGCGTGGCCGTGGCGCGAATAGCGAGACCCTGACGGGCAAGGCGGGTCCAATCGAACCGTGCACCCGGATCGATTTTGCGGCCAGGGGCGAGGTCAGAGTGGCCGATCACCCGTTCGGGCGGGATCGCCCAACGCTCCATGATACCGCTGAGCAGGGTTTCGAGCGCATCCATTTGGGCGGCGGCAAAGGGGGCCGTGCCGATATTGGAGAGTTCGATCCCGATGGACCGAGAGTTCACATCCGTGACGCTCCCCCATGCGCCAGCGCCTGCGTGCCATGCGCGGTCTGCCTCATCGACGAGTTGGATCACCTCGCCTTGGGTCGTGATGAGGTAGTGGGCGGAGACTTCGTATTCCGGGGAACACAGCACCCGTTCTGCCGCATCGCAATCGGCCATCGCGGTGTAGTGGATCACAACGAGGTCGGGCCGCGCGTTGTCACGTCGCGGCCCGAAATTGGGGGATGTCACCTTGCGGATCAGTTGCCGCTCGAACGAGCTGCGGCGATATAGGGGGCCGGATCCCAGCCACAGGCAAAGCCGTCGCCATCAGGATCGAGCCCGCGCGGATCGCGGTCAGGGCCACCACGGGCGAGGAAGTCACGCTGTGCCTCATCTGCGCTGGCGTATTTGGCGCAGTTGCGCAGGAACCGACCTTCGCCAGAGAGCATGAAACGGCTATACCATTCCTGACCTTTGGTGTTGGGCGCAGTGAGCGCGTATTCCACGATGTTCGGGCCAGAGGCGACACGGGTCGGCAGCGCAGTTGGCTGCACCACTTCGTATTGCGAGGCCAGAGCTGCACGGCGCTCTGCGTCGGACTGAATGGTTTCACGGGCAGAGACGGCTTGGAAATCTTGTTCGTCCGATAGGTTTGCACCGATCAGGGTCGGGGCTGCGTTGCTCGGCGAGGCCTCAACACCTGTGCTGCGCACATAGGTGGCAGTGCCGTCACCAGAGGTTTCAGGCAGAATACCAGCAGAGATCAGCTGACCCGTCGGGATTGCTTGGGACGTGTTGGTGGTCGACGACAGCGTTGTCGACTGCACAGGCGCACCTGTCAGCGCGTTTTCACGCTGCCAATCTAGCGGATCACCAAAACCGGGACCATTGCTGGCCGGAACGGTCTCTCCACATGCGACAAGCACCGAAAGTGCCGATCCAACCAACCACAGTTTATTCACACGCATACCGTGAACCTCTAATCCCAGATTTACCGCCGTTTACCACCACTTCTGTGGCTTGGCTACAAATCCAGTGGACCCTTCGAGAGAATAGGCGATGTTCAGCAGATCAGCCTCTTCCCACGGTTTGCCGATCAGCTGCAGGCCAAGCGGCAGGCCATTGGTATCCAGACCCGCAGGCACGGACACACCCGGAAGACCCGCGAGGTTCAACGTTACGGTGAACACGTCGTTGAGATACATCTGCACTGGATCAGCATCCGACACTTCGCCGATGCCAAAGGCGGGCGATGGGGTGGTCGGGGCGAGGATCGCGTCAACGCCGCTTGCAAACACGTTTTCAAAGTCGCGCTTGATCAGGGTGCGGACCTTGCGGGCGCGGTTGTAGTAGGCGTCGTAGAAACCAGCTGAGAGCACATAGGTGCCGACCATGATGCGGCGCTGCACTTCGGCGCCAAACCCTTCAGCGCGGGTTTTCTCGTACATCTCGTTGATGCCGTCGCCAGCGCCGAGCGTGGCGCGGTGACCAAACCGCACGCCGTCATAGCGAGCGAGGTTCGACGAGGCCTCTGCAGGGGCAATCACGTAATAGGCAGGCAGCGCGTATTTGGTGTGCGGCAGGCTCACGTCAACGACCTTAGCGCCTGCGTCGCGGAGCATGTCTGCCCCTTTGTCCCAAAGACCTGCAATCTCAGCGTTCAGGCCGTCCAGACGGTATTCACGCGGAATACCGATGGTCTTGCCTTTGATGTCGCCTGTGAGGGCGGCTTCGAAATCAGGAACGGCGATATCGGCGCTGGTGCTGTCGCGCATGTCGTGGCCCGACATGGCGGTCAGCATGATCGCGGTATCGCGGACGGTTTTGGTCATCGGGCCAGCTTGGTCCAGCGAGGACGCATAGGCGACGATGCCATAGCGCGACACACGGCCGTAGGTTGGGCGGATACCGACGGTACCAGTGAAGGCCGCAGGCTGACGGATCGAACCACCTGTGTCAGTGCCGATCGCACCGATGCAAAGGTCAGCGGCAACAGCCGACGCCGAACCACCCGAGGACCCACCCGGTGTCAGTTGACGGTCATCGACCTTCCACGGGTTCACGGACGGGCCGTAAGCCGAATGTTCGTTCGACGAACCCATGGCGAATTCGTCCATGTTCGTCTTGCCGAGCATAACCGCGCCGTTTTCAAACAGCTTGGTTGTGACGGTGCTGTCGTATTCGGGTTTGAAACCTTTCAGGATGTCCGACGCCGCTTGGGTGTCGACACCTTTGACGCAGAACAGGTCTTTGATCCCGAGAGGGATACCCGACAGGGCAGGGGCGTCCGCGTAACCGCGCGCATCCGCTGCTTTGGCCTGTTCCATCGCCAGTTCTGGGGTCTTGTGAACCACAGCGTTCAGAACGCCTTGGGCGTCGATGGCAGCCAGACAGGCTTCGGTCAGAGCGACAGAGGTCGTTTCGCCTTTTTTCAGCGCATCACGCGCCTCGGCGATGGTGAGTTTGTTCAGATCGGTCATTATTCCACCACCTTCGGCACAGCAAAGAACCCTTCACGCGCATCGGGCGCGTTTTTCAGCACGGCTGGCTGCTGGTTGCCATCGGTCACGACGTCGTCGCGGCGTTTCAGGCGTTGTGGCGTGACAGAGGTCATCGGTTCGATGCCGTCTACATCCACTTCTTCCAGTTGCTCGATAAAGCCGAGGATGGCGCTGAATTCTTGCGCCAGTGCGGGCAGTGCGTCTTCTTCCACCTTGATGCGGGCCAGTTTGGCCACGCGGCGGGCGGTATCCGTGTCGATCGACATGGGCCTCTCCGAATATTTGGGTCGTTGTCGCGTTTAACGCCGCAGGCCAGAACCCGCAAGGCTCTCGGGGCTTAGAACAGGCTAAGTTGGTCAGGGTTTGCGCGTTTTGCCGTTTTTCGGCAGGTCGTTGGGCGCTTCCGACTACCTAGCTTTTGGTGCACCCCCCGCGCCACATCGCTGAACCCCATGCCGCGTTTGATCGACGTGATCTTGTCTTTGGCGGATTTGGTTGCCGACGCAAGATCGACAATCGGCATTGGGTAATCGCGGCCCAGTACAAAATCCGACCGATCTAGAAACGTTTTTTCCCACGTCAATGGGGTATGAATTGCTTCGCGTGGAAGGTGAGCCAATTCAGGAACCCATTTTCGAATAAAGCGACCCTCTGGGTCGTGCTCTTGGGACTGTTTGATGGGGTTATAGACCCGCATCGTATTGATCCCCGTAACCCCCGATTGCATCTGCAGTTGGCTGTAGTGAATCCCCGGCTCATAGTCGGTAAACAGACGCGCGAGATGTTGTCCCGTAACCCTCCAGTCGAGCCAGAGTTGGTAGCTGGCAAAACTGACCAACATCGCCCTCATGCGAAAGGTGATCCAGCCTGTTGCCGTCAAATTCCGCATGCAGGCATCGACAAAGGGGAAACCGGTGCGTCCTTCGGCCCAAGCTGCGAAATGGGGATGGCTGGCGTCGTGTCGGTCAAGCGCTTCGAACGCAGGATGCATACAGTGTGTCTCAATCGAGGGCTGGTCCTCGATTTTCTGGACGAAATGACACCGCCACGCGAGCCGCGATCCAAAGGCGGAGAGATTTCGACCAAAAGACGCCGTATCAGCCGTGGTGAGTTGGTTGCGCCGTTTGCCGATGGATTGGACGACCTCGCGAACCGACATCGTACCCCACGCAAGATGCGCCGACATGCGAGAGCAATGATAGTCCGACACAAGGGGGGAAGAGATATTGCGCAAATAACCGCGTGACCTGTTTGTCAGAAATGATCTCAGGTCCGCGACGGCGGCACGACGACCGCCAATTTGTGTTCTACCGCTTAGGGGCGGACCGAACATTGGGTCGTCTTTTTTAGGCAAAGGTGATGAGTGCACATATGGTGCAGGCGCAAGGCGCTTCGGCTTTGGGATGATTTTATCGGCCATACGGCGGTTGCGGATCGCAGCCCAATCGTCGCGTGAGGCGAGTCGGCGAACTACGCCATTCGATGGCATCTCTTGCAGGGTAATCCCCTGAGAACGGCAAAAGCGGATCACGGCTCGGTCACGCCGATAGGTCCAGTCATTCCCGCTCTCCTCATGACATGAAATCCGCGCGATGCCATGTTTGGCGTGCAATTGGGCTAAGACGTCGACCGCTGATCCGATCCGAATGATCAGCGGCTGGCCGAGCACGGTGAGATGTTCGTTCAGTTCGCTCAGGCAGTCGTTGACAAAGTGCCAGTGTCGGCGAGATGCGTCGGGTTGGCGCCATAGGTCAGGCTCGACGATGTACAGCGGCACGACGGGCAAGCTAAGCTGCGATGCCGCATACAGCGGGGCGTGATCTTCGACCCGCAAGTCGCGTTTGAACCAAACGACATGAACTGCTGTTTTCATCGCTAGACTTCTGTTGCTTAGAGCGCAGAGCTAGTCTTTGGCGCGCGCTAAACAACCTTTCCCGTTGACCGATGGCGCAGAACCGCATAGCGACGACGCCGCGCGGATGGCTGGATGACCGCGGGCCTTTGGGTCCGAGGAAAGTCCGGACACCAGAAGGCACGGTGCCGGGTAACGCCCGGCGGGGGTAACCCCAGGGAAAGCGCCACAGAGAACAGACTACCCTGCATGCAGGGAAAAGGTGAAACGGTGGGGTAAGAGCCCACCGCGGGACTGGCAACAGGACCGGCACGGCAAGCCCCACCGGGTGCAATGCCAAATAGGGACCTCGCGCCTCTTATGGGGCAGGGACGCCTAACCCCGAGAGGTCCGGGTTGGCAGCTAGAGGCGGTCTGGTAACAGATCGTCTAGATGAATGGTCATCCAGAGGGGAAACCCTTGGACAAAATCCGGCTTATAGGCCGTCCGCGCATAATCTTTACGTTTCCCATTACAATTGCGGTTGACTCGGGGGCGGGCGGCTGTAAAAGGCGGGCTTCATACGAATTCACGCGATGTGCCGTTCTAATAACGGCCCGCGATCAGGAGAGATGAGACATGGCGAAGCCGACCACTATCAAAATCCGCCTGAACTCCACCGCGGGTACTGGCCACTTCTACGTTACTAAGAAAAACGCACGCACAATGACCGAGAAAATGGTTGTCCGTAAGTACGACCCGGTTGTTCGCAAGCACGTCGAATACAAAGAAGGTAAGATTAAGTAATCTTACCCTTTGTCTAATCGACATCGATTGTAGGCCGCGCGACACCAGCGCGGCCTTTTTCGTTGTATCGTTCTATTATGGGTATTGTCCGTGAATCGGTCCTATCGGACCTCGCCGCGATCACGCAGCTTTGTAATCGTAGCTTTAATCTTCTTCTGACGGACGATTATGCGCCGTCCCTTATCGAACAGGCTGTGCCCTATATGGCGAGGCCGCCCGTCGATCTGATCATCCGCGGACAGTATTACGTTTACGAACAGGATGGTGCGATCTACGCCGCTGGCGGGTGGTCGCGTGAAGGGCCTGATACGTCAAAGATGCCCAAAGGCTATGGCACCGTCAGGATGCTTGTCGCTGATCCAGACCACGTGCGGCACGGCTGTGCCTCTGAAGTGTTCAACCAGATCATAGCGGCAAGCAGGCTTGCAGGCCTCAAGGGGCTCTACGGGCCTGCTACGCGCAACTCTGTCGGGTTCTTCCGGAACAAAGGTTTTGTTCTTTCAGGCGACGATATGCTCGACCTCAGTGGGGATGGATCGATTCTGTTTCCCGTGATTTGGCTGAAGCTTGATTTTTAGCCCGCGATGTTTTTGAGGATCGCCAGCGCCTCTGCATGGATCTCTGCATTTGCCGCAGCAATCACACGGCCGCCGTTATGCGCAGGGTTGCCCTGCCAATCGGTGACAACGCCACCAGCGGCTTGAATCACGGCGATAGGCGCTTGGATGTCATAGGGCTGTAGGCCCGCCTCAATCACCAGATCAATCTGACCTGCGGCGAGCAGAGCGTAAGCATAGCAATCGCAGCCATAGCGGACCAATCGCGCCTTTGATGCGACAGCGGTGAACCCGTCGCGCTCGTCAGTGCTGCCAACCTCTGGGAAGGTGGTAAAGACGATCGCCTCTGCCAGCGGACGGGCAGAGCGGGTCGACAGTGCAGAGGTGCCCATAGGGCCTGTCACTTCGGCCAGTGTCGGTGCACCGATAAAACGCTCGCCGATATAGGGCTGATCGATCACGCCAACCACAGGGCCGCTCTCCGGTCCCACGGCGATCAAAACGCCCCACGTCGGCGTGCCTGACAAATAGCCCCGCGTGCCGTCAATCGGATCCAGAACCCAAGTCAGCCCCGTGGTGCCGTCCTTTTTGCCGTATTCCTCGCCAAAGATCGCATCATCGGGGCGTTCGCGTGCCAATACATCGCGCATTGCACGTTCTGCGGCGCGGTCGCCTTCGGTCACGGGATCAAAATCGGCGGGACGTTTGTTGTCGGCATCCAGCCCTGCGCTGCGGAAGTATCGCAGGGTTTCGGGACGCGCAGCATCGGCAAGCAAATGGGCGACCCTGATAAGATCGCCCATAGTAGCTGTATCAATAGTATTCGACATGACGCGTCCCCTTTGTTCCGCTGCTGCGGTAACGCGGGGTGCGCCTATCGGTCAAGTGCTCAGGCGGCAGCGTCGCTCAGGACGCGGGCCAGATCGAACAAACGACGGCGCTGTGCTTCGGGAATCGCATAGTACGACCGCAGAAGTTCCAATGCTTCTTTGTCCGATAGAATGTCGTTGGGCATGTTGCCTTCAGAGACCGGAGCATTGCTTTCCAGACCTTCAAAGAAGAACGACACATCGACGCCCAGCGCATGGGCGATGTCCCAAAGACGGGATGCGGAAACGCGGTTCATACCGGTTTCGTACTTCTGGATCTGCTGGAACTTGATGCCGACTTTTTCGGCAAGCTGCTGCTGCGTGGTGCCGATCATCCAACGACGATGCCGGACGCGTTTACCGACATGGATATCAACGGGATGGCTCATAGGGTTTCCTCTCGGGTTTTCGCCTAGCACTCACACTTCGCACTGTTGCCCCATCAACAGTCGAAGGCCGTTTTCGTGCGCGACGATTTTTTGTTTTGACGCCTGATAGTAAACACGTAACGGTTGCGTTTTGAACCTGACCTTTAGGACAGGTTGTATCGCTCTTTCGCTCAGTGACTGTGCGATAGTCCACACCAACGCACATGTTGGCGAGAAGGATTTGATCCTTTAGGCTATGGAAAAAGCCGTTAACTTCAAGGAGTCCCGCCGTATGAAAGCCTTTCAAGTCGTCGATTTTGACAGCCCCGCCCAGTTGGTCGAGATCGACGTGCCGCAACCAGCGGCTGGAGAGGTCTCTTTGCGGATAGAAGCCTGTGGGTTGAATTTCGCCGACATGCTCATGACCAAGGGCAAATATCAGGACACGCCAAAACCGCCGTTCACTCTGGGGCTTGAGGTCTGCGGTGTGGTGACGGCGCAGGGTGAGGGTGTCACCTGGCCAGAGGTCGGCCAACGCGTGGCCGTCTTTGGCGGGCAGGGCGGTCTGGCGGAACACGGCGTATTTCCTGCGGGCCGTTGTATCGCCGTGCCCGATGCGATGCCCTCGGAACAGGCGGCAGGATTCATGGTCGCCTATGGCACCTCGCACCTCGCGCTCACGCGGCGGGGACGGCTAAAGGCGGGTGAGACGCTCGTTGTCTTGGGCGCTGCAGGGGGCGTCGGTCTAACGGCGGTCGAAATTGGCAAACAACTCGGTGCGCGGGTGATTGCTGTGGCGCGTGGGGCCGATAAGCTGGCGGTGGCAAAGGCGGCGGGCGCGGATCACCTGATCGACGCGGACGCCGATCTGGCGGCAGAGCTAAAGGCGCTGGGCGGTATTGATGTGGCCTATGACGCGGTTGGGGGCGAAAGCTTTACCGCCGCGCTCAAGGCCGCCAAGCGCGAGGCTCGTCTCTTGGCGATCGGATTCGCCAGTGGGGACGTGCCGCAAGTGCCCGCCAATCACCTCTTGGTCAAAAACGTCGATGTGATTGGCGTCTATTGGGGTGGCTATCTGAAATTTGCGCCTGAGGCTCTGACCGAAAGCCTCGCCGAGTTGCTCGACTGGTATGCGCAGGGGCGGCTAAAGCCACATGTGAGCCATGTCCTCCCCCTCGATCAAGCGGCGGAGGGGATAGACCTGCTCGCCTCTCGCAAATCGACAGGCAAGGTCGTGATTACGCCGTGACGCTGTAGGCCTTGGTCAGAAGGTCCGCGAGGCTGGGGATCACTGGCGAATTGCGACCCTTTTGAATGTAGAGGTTGATGTTCGTCACAGGCAGATCGGGCAGGGCGCCATTGTGGTCGATCTCTGCCAGTTGCGGCGGCTCCGTCCCTTTGAGCATCGTATGAATGGCGAGGTCGGCGGCGACCGTCGCCTCTGCGGTCCGCGTAGAATCTGTGTCGAGTGCCATCTGCCAAGGTAGGTTTGCCTCGTCCAAACTGCGCTGGGCGATTTGGCGGAAAATGCAATGGGCCTCGTGTGCCAACCGTAGTGGTCGATTGCGATAGGCAGTCCCCTCGGGCGCGCCAATCCAGACCAGAGGCACTGACCGCAACAGCGTTGCATCTTCGGGCGTTCCGTATTCGGTGGTCAACAGCACGTCGATCTCGTGCCGTTCGAACTGCTCTTTCATCTGTTTTGTGTAGGACGAAATCAGTCGCACCTGCATCCGTGGGAAATCCATCGAAAACTGGCGCAGAACAGGCGGTAGCACAGGGTAGACGATATCATGCGGCACGCCCAAGGTGATCTCTCCCTCGTAGCTATCAGCCGTCAAACGGCCCAAGGCTTCGTCATTCAGGTCGAGCATCTTTCGCGCATAGCCGAGCAGTTGTTCGCCTTCGGAGGTCGGGCGAATGGTGCGCTCTGACCGATCCAAGAGCGAGAGGCCCAGATTTTCCTCAAGCCGTTTGAGCTGCATCGACACGGCCGATTGCGTCAGGTTCAGCAGGGTCGCCGCACGGGTCACACCGCCTGTTTCTGCAACGGTGGCAAAGGCGCGTAGGGCAGTCAGGTCGAGATTTCGGGCCATGATCACAATCCGTGATGATTTGCTTCAAATACATTCATTTTCATTATGCAATTCTGGCGTGCAGTATCAAGGAAAATGATAAACCCCATGTTTGTATCACGAAAGGAAATGACATGTCTGACCTGTGCTGTAACCCCGCCCTCGCAGATAACCGCCCTGCCTTCCGTCGGTTCTGGAGCGCGATCCTCCATGCCATTGGTCTGCGACGGAGTCGTCGCCAGCTCAGTGCTCTCGATGATCATATGCTGGCCGATATTGGTGTGACGCGTCAGGACGCGATGGCCGAAGCAGAGCGCTCCGTTTGGGACGCGCAAGATCATTGGACACGTTCGACATTTTGATCGGGCATAAAGCCTTGAATCCTCGCACCTCCATGCCAATATGGATACCAAAGCCCCATTGGGGCACCACCACAGCTACTCTTGGAGGATTTTATGGCTGATTTCCGCACGATGCGCGCCAATGCCGGTGTCCGCACCGCTGCCATTGACGAGGGTCTTCGTACCCACATGAACAAAGTCTATGCGACGATGTCTGTCGGCACCCTGCTGACCTTTATCGTTGCTTGGGCCTTCGGGACGAGCGATGCGCTCTTCTCGATCCTGCGTGACCCGCGGACCCTGCAGCCCAACATTCTGGGCTGGATCGTTATGTTCGCGCCGCTGGGCATGGTGTTCTTCTTTGGCGCTGCGTTGAATCGCCTGTCGGCTGCGGGTGCGCAGCTTTACTTCTACGCCTACGCATCCGTCATGGGCCTGTCGATGTCGTGGATCTTTATGGCCTTCACAGGCGTATCGATCGCGCAGGTTTTCTTGATCACGTCGATCGCCTTTGCGGGTCTGTCGCTGGTTGGTTACACCACCAAAAAAGACCTGAGCGGTATGGGCTCGTTCCTTGTGATGGGTGTGATCGGCCTTTTGGTCGCGATGATCGTCAATATGTTCCTGCAGTCGCCTGCGATTGCATACGCAGTGTCGATCCTCGGCGTTCTGATCTTTGCTGGTCTGACTGCATATGACACCCAGAAGATTAAAAACGATTACATCCAGCACGCGTATGCGATGGATCAGGAATGGCTAGGGAAAGCCGCTATCATGGGTGCGCTGAACCTCTATCTCGACTTCATCAACATGTTCATGTTCTTGCTGCAACTTTTCGGCAATCGCGATTAATCGCACCTGAACACAAAACACTCAAAGGCCGCCTCAGGGCGGCCTTTTCGTTTGGATAGGTCCCACGATCATTTGGTTAAACGTGGTGCAAATTCAGGTTGAAGAGTCGTTGATGGTAACAGATCACCAGTCAAGGGCTCGCGCGGCACGATGTTTTACAGAATTTATGCCATCAAATTTGGGTCCCAGCCGACGTCAAAACTCGCGGCTGCGTTCTTTACAGAATCCTTGGAAAAAGACGGTGATCGTCTACCAATCCTGACCGCAGAAATCCTCTTTGACGCAGAAGGCAGCATTATTCTCCAAGTTCGCTGCGCCTCGGTGAATGACATGAACAAGTTCACCCGCTATGGCGACGCGCTGATTGAACAACTGAGGCACAGCTTTACCTGCAAGGTCGAAAAATACTCGACGATCTCAGTGTTCAAATATGAACGCCAGAACGCGCCCGTTGCTCTTTAAGACTGACGGGTCTGCCAAAGCACTGTAGACTAAGGCGGACACTCCAGACGGGACAAACATGACACAAACACTGATCAAAGGCGCAACCATCCTGACGATGGATGATGATGCGCGTGAATTTACGGGCGATGTTTTGATCGATGGCGGTGTGATCACCGCAGTTGGTCCCGATCTGCCGCAAGGGGACGCAAAGGTCGTCCATGCAGAGGGATGCCTTCTGACGCCCGGTTTGGTGAACACGCACCACCACCTTTATCAAACGCTGACCCGCGCAGTGCCTGGTGGACAGGATGCGTTGCTCTTTGGGTGGCTGAAAACGCTCTATCCGATTTGGTCGCGGTTCGGCCCAGAGGAAATGTATGTTTCGGCCTCTATTGGCCTTGCGGAACTGGCGCTCTCGGGCTGCACGCTGACCTCGGATCACCTCTATCTTTATCCGAACGGGTCGCGGTTGGATGACACCATCGCAGCGGCCCAAGACATCGGGATGCGGTTCCACCCGACACGTGGTGCGATGAGCATTGGCGAAAGCAACGGTGGCCTGCCGCCCGATAGCCTTGTGGAACAAGAACCCGCGATCCTAGAGGACTGCATTCGCGTTGTGGACGCCTTTCATGATGCCCGCGACGGGGCGATGGTTCGTGTGGGGATTGCACCCTGTTCGCCGTTCTCGGTGACGCGTGATCTGATGCGGGACGCGGCGATCCTTGCGCGGGATAAGGGCGTGATGCTGCACACGCACCTTGCCGAAAATGATGAGGACATTGCCTATAGCCTCGAAATGTTTGGCTGCCGTCCGGGGCAATATGCCGAAGACCTCGGCTGGACCGGATCGGACGTATGGCACGCGCATTGTGTGAAGCTCGACGGGTCCGAAATTGATATGTTCGCCCGTTCACGCACAGGCGTCGCCCATTGCCCCTGTTCTAACTGTCGCCTTGGGTCTGGGATCGCACCGCTCCGCGATATGCGGGACGCGGGCGTGCCTGTCGGTCTTGGCGTTGATGGATCGGCGAGCAACGATGCGGGCAATCTGATTGCCGAGGCGCGTCAGGCGATGCTCCTCCAACGAGTTGCACGCGGGGCAGACGCTATGTCATCGCGCGAGGCGCTGTGGATCGCGACACGCGGCGGTGCAGAGGTTCTGGGCCGTCACGACTGCGGTCAAATCGCGGTTGGTAAACGGGCCGACATTGCGATCTGGGACATGAACGGGATTGAGGCCGCAGGCAGCTGGGATAAGGCTGCGATTTTGCTTGCAGGGCCAACTCGTGTTAAGGAACTCTTTGTAGAAGGGCGTCAGATTGTTCAGGGCGGCCATTTGGTGTCGATTGACCTTGAGCAGATGATCGGACGGCAAAACCGTTTGGCAAAGGCGCTTATACAATAAACGAAACGGCTTTGGGGGCATTGCCATGCGTTACACATTACTCACCGCTGCATCGATTGCCGCATTGTCTGGCTGCGTCGTGGTGCCGATCCCGCTCGGCCCTGCGACACCTGACATGAGCAGTATCACCATCACCCCCGCGACCACGGGCTTTGGCAAAATGCTGGTGGATTTTCGGGCACAGAACGGGCTGGGTCCGGTTGAGGAAAACGCGGTACTGACAGCGACGGCCAATGCCTATGCGCGCACCTTGGTCGAGGCGGGTTCGCACGAACACCGTGGGCCAGATGGGTCTATGCCTTGGGATCGCGCCAAAGCGCAGGGCTATTGTTCCGGCTATGTCGCTGAAAACATCGCATGGGGCCAGCGGTCCGAGGCCGAGGTGTTCAACGCGTGGCTCTCATCGCCAGGGCATCGGGCGAATATGCTGCTCGACGGGATCGCGCGGTTTGGCCTTGGTCGGTATCAGAACGAATGGGTTCTGGTGCTTGGTGGGCCGTGTTAAACGGCCCGACCTGCCACCCAAACATCGCGAATGGCCCGATCATCACCCATCATGATGGTCGGGAAAAGTGCGTCCCAAATGTCATTTGCGCGGGCGCTGCGCTGCGTAATCACAGGGGTTGAGGCTAAATCAATCACCGTGATGTCAGCTTTTGCGCCAATGCCCAAATGACCGATTTGCCCCGACATATGCAGGGCTGAGGCGGACCCCTCGGTTGCAAGCCACATCAACTGGCTAGGATGCACGGCAACTCCGCGCAATTGGGCAATCTCATAGGCCGTAGCCATCGTGCGCAGCATTGAGAAATTCGACCCGCCGCCTGTGTCCGTGGCAAGTCCAATACGGATCGTCGATTGCGCAAGGCCCATTAGGTCGAACAGGCCAGACCCGATAAAGGTGTTGGATGTCGGACAATGCACTACTGAGGCGCCGACCTCGGACAAACGGGCAATCTCACGCTCAGTCAGGTGGATCGCGTGACCATAAAGGCCACCTTTGCCCAGCAGTCCGAACCGTTCGTAGGTGTCCAGATAATCGCGGCATTCAGGAAAGAGCGATTTCACCCACTCAATCTCGGGGAGCTGTTCGCTCAGGTGTGTTTGCATCAGGCAATCAGGGTGTTTGGCCCACAGGGCACCCAGCGCCTCTAGCTGTTCAGGGGTCGAGGTTGGCGAAAACCGTGGCGTGATCGCATAGGTGTTGCGCCCGACGCCGTGCCATTTTTCCAGCAATCGCTTGCTGTCGTCATAAGCGGACTGCGCCGTATCGCGCAGCGTGTCTGGTGCGTTGCGGTCCATGCAGGTCTTGCCCGCAACAACCGCCATCCCGCGTGCCGTCGCCGCCCCGAAAAACGCATCCACCGATTCTGGATGGATGGTGCAAAAGCTCGTCAGGGTCGTCGTCCCATGCGCCAAGGCGAGGTCGAGCGTCCGTCCCGCGACCTCCTCTGCATAAGCCAAATCATGGAACCGCGATTCTTCAGGGAAGGTGTAAGTGTTCAGCCAATCAATCAGCTGTTTGCCCCAAGACGCGATAATGCCCGTTTGGGGGTAGTGCATATGGGCATCAACAAAACCTGCGGTGATCAACGCATCGCCATAATCAGTCACGGGCACGTCGGGATGGGCGCAGCGCAGGTCATCTGCTTCGCCCACGGCAGCGATTGTATCGCCGTCGATCAGCACCGCTCCGCGAGAAGAATGATGGCTAACTTCTTCCCACGCTGAGGAAAAAGGATTGCCCGAATAGGAGAGCGTTTGCCCGATGAGGAGATGTTTTGTCATACTGTCATGCTAATCTGATCAAACCTTTGCGTAAATCGCAGAAAAGCAGCCTCTATGTGTTGTGACCGCACGGCAAATACGTATTTTGGGGGCAACAAACGGGGGCGTTATGGCCGAGCTGATCGAAGACCACGAAGAAGAGGCATTTGGTGTCACAGAAAGTCTCGTTGACGGGGTTCTTGAGGCTGTTGATGCGGGCGATGCCGAGCAGGTCGATTTCCTGCTCGATCCCTTGCACCCTGCGGACATCGCCCATGTGATCGAGCAGATCTCGCCGCGCGAACGGCGGGACCTGCTGGATGTCTGGAAGGGCGGGATGGATGGGGAAATCCTGTCCGAACTTGACGAAGGTATCCGCGAAGAGATCATCGAAAGCCTCGCGCCTGCGGAATTGGCTGAAGCTTTCCGTGAACTCGAATCCGATGACGTTGTTGACCTTGTTGAATACCTCGATGAGGACCAACAAGAAGCGGTTCTGGATGTTCTTGAGGGACCAGAACGGGTCGTTGTCGAAAAGGCGCTCGCTTATCCCGAAGAATCCGCTGGCCGCCACATGCAGGTGGAGATCGTCCGTGCGCCCGAACATTGGACGGTTGGTGAAACGATTGATTTCATGCGGTCGGGTATCGATCTGCCGGATCAGTTTTACCATGTCGTGTTGGTTGATCCCAAGATCAAACCCGTGGCCTATGCGACCCTTGGCCGTATCCTGTCTTCTCCCCGCAGCGCCAAGCTGCGTGACATTTGCGAGGAAAGTTTCCGCGTCTTTGACGTGAACGATACGGCGGCGGATGTGGCCCATGCGTTCAACCACTACCACCTCATTTCGGCGCCTGTCGTGGACGAAGATGACCGTCTCGTCGGTGTGATTACCATCGACGACGCGATGACCCTTCTGGACGAAGAACACGAAGAAGACATCCTGCGTCTTGCGGGTGTGGGCGAAGGTAGCCTGTCGGACAGCGTGCTCGAGACCACGCGCCAGCGCCTTCCGTGGCTCGGCGTGAACCTCGTGACGGCGATCCTCGCATCCATGGTGATCAGCCTGTTTGAGACGACGATTTCGGGGCTCGTGGCTTTGGCTGTGTTGATGCCGATTGTGGCGTCGATGGGCGGCAATGCGGGCACACAATCGTTGACCGTTGCGGTGCGTGCGATGGCGACACGCGACCTGACAGGATCGAACGTCTGGCGCGTGATCCGCAAAGAGATGATGGTCGGTCTTTTGAACGGATTGGTCTTTGCGGTGCTCATGGGCTTGGTCGGTTACGTCTGGTTCGGCACGCCTATGCTGGGTGTGGTCCTCGCGCTGGCGATGGTTATCAACCTTGTGGTCGCTGGGCTTGCTGGCACGATGGTGCCTGTCGCGCTCGAACGTGCTGGTGTCGACCCTGCACTGGCCTCTGGTGCCTTTGTGACCACGGTGACAGATGTCGTCGGGTTCTTTGCTTTCCTTGGCTTGGCTGGATGGATGCTCCTATGACGCTTGATGAACAGAAGGCTGCGGCCCGCGTTGCCGCCTTTGCCCGCCGCAAAGAGGCTCATCAAGCGGGCATTGGCACATCCGCGCATCTGTCAGAGGTCCTCGCGGGGTATCGTGGCGTGCCGCTCGCGGGTTACATGCCGATGCGGACCGAGATTGATCCGCTGCCCGCAATGGCCGAGGCCGCAGCGCACGGCCCTGTCGGGGTGCCTGTGATCATGGGGGCTGCAACGCCGCTCAAGTTCCGCCAGTGGGAACCAGACTGCGCCCTTATCGCGGGAGAGTTCGGCGCAATGATCCCCGAAAGCGGCGACTGGATCGAGCCAGAGATCCTCATCGTGCCCCTCGTCGCGTTTTCGCGGACAGGCGGTCGTCTGGGGTATGGCGGTGGTTTCTATGATCGCACGCTAGAGCAGCTGCGTGCCAAACGCGCAACGCTGGCGATTGGGTTTGCCTATAGTGCCCAAGAGGATGCCAATATCCCACTCGAACCCGTAGACCAGCCATTGAACCTGATCGTGACCGAAAACGGTGTGATCGAGGTCGGGTAAAGGGCAGGGGGCGCTGCCCCCTCTGGGCCTTTGGCCCATTCACCCCCGGGATATTTGAAGCACAAAGGCAGCGCAGAGAGCGGCGGAGGTTGCGCATTTATTGGCACGGGCCTAGAGGTATTTCATGAAAATACTCTTTCTTGGCGATGTAATGGGTCGTGGCGGACGCGCGGCTGTGGTGGATGCGATCCCGAAAATGCGGGACGCGTGGGGGCTCGATTTCGTTGTGGTGAACGGCGAAAACGCAACGCGCGGCATGGGATTGTCGGGCGAACACGCCAAGATGTTGCTGGACGCGGGCGCAGATGTGATCACCTTGGGCGATCACGCCTTTGACCAAAAGGACATGATGGCCTTTTGCGAGCAAGAGCCGCGGATCATTCGTCCGTTGAATTTCTCCAAGGTGGCACCAGGCAAAGGGGCGCGGGTGTTTACGGCGCGGCGGGGGCAGAAGGTACTTGTGACGCAAGTGCTGGGTCAGGTGTTCATGAAGCGCCCGTTTGATGACCCGTTCTCTGCCGTGGATCAGGTGCTGCGTCAGTTTCCCTTGGGTGGGTTGGTGCAGGCGACCTTGGTGGATGTGCACTGCGAGGCGACATCAGAGAAAATGGCGATGGGTCACTTTTGCGATGGGAAGGCTTCGGTTGTTGTGGGGACGCACACGCACGTGCCGACCGGCGACGCGCAGATTTTGCCAGCGGGCACGGCGTTTCAGTCGGATGCGGGGATGTGCGGCGATTATGACAGCGTGATTGGTATGACCAAGTCGGAACCACTGCGTCGGTTTATCACGGGCATGGCGAAGAACCGTTTTGAACCCGCGATGGGCGATGTGACGGTATCGGGCCTATATGTGGAAACCGATGACCGCACAGGCAAAGCAACCCGCGTGGAAATGGTCCGCCATGGAGGCCGATTGTCACAAAGTGGCCCGTCGCCTTTGAGTTGAGGGGGCTTGCGTCCGAACATGCGGCGCGGCAACTATAGAGTGCCAATAGCTTGGGGAATTTCATGGTCGACCTAATACACCTGTCGCAGACAGGTCAGGCCATCGTCGCGTTGATGATCGTTGTCGGCATGTTCGTCATGTTCCTGCGGGAAACCTACCCGACCGAAGTTGTGGCGATCACAGGCGTTGCGATCATGTTGGCTTTGGGCATTTTGCCCTATGACGTGGCGGTGTCGTCGTTGTCGAACCCTGCACCTTGGACCATTGCGGCGATGTTTATCGTTATGGGAGCGTTGGTGAGGACAGGTGCCCTCGCGCGGATGACGGAATTTGCGCAAGCTCATGCTGAGGAGCGCCCCAAATTGGCGCTGGCGGGGTTGATGGGCTTTGTCATCGTTTCCTCGGCCTTTGTGAATAACACCCCTGTGGTCGTTGTGATGTTGCCCGTTTTTGTGCAGCTGTCGCGGACCTTGGGTGTCTCTGCCTCGAAGTTGCTGATCCCCTTGTCCTATGGCGCGATTGTGGGCGGCACGATGACGCTGATCGGTACATCGACCAACCTGTTGGTGGATGGTGTAGCCCGTCAGTCTGGGATGGAGCCGTTTTCGATCTTTGAAATCACGCCTATTGGTATCGTGATCTCGCTTTGGACGATGGCTTATCTTTTGATTTTCGGGCGTAAGCTGCTGCCTGATCGCACGAGCATGGCTTCGCTTTTGTCAGATCGGTCGCGCATGCGGTTCTTTACCGAAGCGGTCATTCCACCTGAATCGAACCTTATTGGTCGTGAAGTGCTCGACGTTCAGTTGTTCAAACGCGAAGGCGTGCGGTTGATTGACGTAGTGCGTGGCGACCAGTCGCTGCGGCGCGATCTGACAGGGGTGACACTTCAAGTCGGGGACCGCGTTGTGCTGCGGACACCGATGGCAGAGCTGCTGGGCCTCCAGCGGAACAAAGAACTCCGTCGGATGGACCAGTTGTCTGCCATTGAAACCACCACGGTCGAAGTGCTGATTACCCCTGAATCGCGGATGGTTGGGCGCAAGCTGGGCCAGATGCGTTTGCGCCGTCGCTATGGCGTCTATCCGCTTGCTGTGCATCGTCGTGACAAAAACATCGGCAACCAGATCGAAGATTTGATTGTGCGGGTGGGGGATACGCTCCTGTTGGAAGGCGCGCCCGAGGACATTCAGAAACTTGCTGCTGATATGAGCCTTGGCGATGTGTCGAAACCCTCGGTCCGTGCCTATCGTCGTAGCCATGCGCCGATTGCGATTGCTGCGATGTTTGGTGTGGTGATTTTGGCGGCGTTCAATGTGGCGCCGATTTTGTTGTTGGCGATTGTGGCCGTGGCTGTGGTTTTGCTCACGGGCTGTATCGATGCCGAAGAAGCTTTCGAGCATGTGGATGGTAGCCTACTGGCGCTGATCTTTGGGATGCTTGCCGTCGGCGCGGCCTTGGATCATTCGGGGGCTGTGGCGCTGATCGGTAATGGCCTAGCGCCGTTCATGACCGACTTGCCGCCTTATGTGGTGGTCTTTGCAGTCTACACACTGTCGATGGTTCTGACCGAATTGGTGTCGAACAACGCGGTCGGCGTGGTGATGACGCCCATTGCGATAGGGCTTGCCAATGCGATTGGTGTGGACCCTCGGCCCTTGGTCGTCGCGGTCATGGTCGCTGCCTCGGCGAGCTTTTCAACACCCATCGGATACCAGACCAACACGCTCGTTTACGGCCCAGGTGGGTATAAGTTTTCGGACTTCCTAAAGGTCGGCGTACCGCTCAATGCATCGCTTGCGTTCCTATGTTCAGCCATCATCCCGTTGATCTGGCCGCTCTGAGGCTTGCAGCCAGCCGCCCGACTGACATATAGAGACGCGAACTGTCCGATAGACTGAAAAGAGGTCCCCATGGCCGGCCATAGTAAATGGGCTAACATCCAACACCGCAAAGGGCGTCAAGACGCTGCGCGGTCCAAAATGTTCTCCAAATTTTCCAAAGAGATCACCGTAGCCGCAAAGATGGGCGACCCTGATCCCGATAAGAACCCGCGTCTGCGTCTGGCGATCAAAGCTGCGAAATCGCAGTCTATGCCTAAGGACGTGATCGAACGCGCGATTAAGAAATCGCAGATGGGTGACGGCGACGATTACACCGAAATCCGTTACGAAGGCTATGGCCCGAACGGTATCGCGATCATCGTTGAGGCACTGACCGACAACGTGAACCGCACCGCATCGAACGTGCGTTCGACCTTCACCAAAGGTGGTGGAAACCTCGGCACCACGGGTTCGGTTTCCTTCATGTTCGACCGTGTGGGCGAAATCACCTATCCGGCATCCGTTGGCGATGCGGACACCGTGATGATGGCCGCAATCGAAGCGGGCGCTGACGATGTGGAATCCGATGAGGACGGCCACTGGGTCTATTGCGCGATGGAAAACCTCTCTGAGGTGTCCGAAGCTCTCGAAGCCGAACTCGGCGAAGCAACCGAAGCAAAACTGATCTGGAAGCCGCAGAACCGCACCGATGTGGATCTCGAAACCGCTCAGAAGCTGATGAAGCTGATCGACACGCTCGAAGACGACGATGACGTTCAGACCGTCACCGCGAACTTTGACGTGCCAGAGGATGTGGCGGCTCAGCTCGGCTAATCCTTGGGATCATCCCTGATTTACGGCGCCTTCGGGCGCCGTTTTCATTTAGAGCGTTTGTTTCGCCGCCGCGCGGATCGAAGCCGTCAGCCCCGCCAGAGGTTTCGCAACCAGACGGTTAACCTGCCAATGCAGCGGGGTAAGAAGGGGTCGTTCTGGCGATAGATCGACCAGTTTACCCTCTGCGATCAGCCTATCAACCAACGCCGCAGGGTTCATACCCCACCCCATGCCCAAGAGGCTCGCCTCAACAAAGGCGCTCGACGATGGGACAAGGTGAGTGTTCAGCGGCACCCGTTTCCCGACCATCATCTCGACCCAGCGGTTTTGCAGCGCGTCCTTTGCGTTGAAGGTCAGGGCAGGGGCGGTCGCCAGCGCCTCTGCCGTAATGCCGTTCGGAAAATGCTGACGGACAAAGGATGGGCTCGCGGTTGCGCGGTAGGTCAACGCACCGAGGGCAAAGCTATCGCAGCCCTGAACGGGGCCAGCCTCGCCTGTGATGGCAGCAGAAACTTCGCCTTTGCGCAGCCAATCGGCAGAGTGATCCTGATCGTCGATCAAAAGGTCGAACAGTATGGGATGGTCGGCAATAGCGGGCAAAAACCACGTGGCAAGGCTATCCGCATTGACCGCAACCCGCAGCCGCGCAGGGGCCGCCGTTTGCCCGATGTCCGCCGCCAATGCCGTCTCAAGTAGCGTGAGGTCATCATAGTGCCGCGCCAATCGTGCGCCCGTCGGCGTCGCGGTGCAGGGCGTTCCGCGTTGGATCAATGTGGTTCCAATACGGTCCTCAAGTGCCTTGATCCGTTGGGAAATCGCGGATGGCGTGACGCCCAACGCATGGGCCGCCGCGTCAAAGGCTCCAAGTCGGATCACGGCAGAAAGCGCGGAAAGTTGAGCGGGATCATACATTAGAAACTCTAATTCTAACTCAGTTTATTTAATTTGATTAATCCTGTTGTGCCGCGCTAGGTCAACCCCATGGAATATTGGATCGGACTTCGAACAGGTATCGCGCTCATCCTCGTGATCGGGGCGCAGAATGCCTTTGTGCTGCGGCAAGGACTGCGGCGGGAACATGTCTTGGCGGTGGTTGCGACCTGCGCTTTGTCGGATGCTGTGTTGATCGCGGCGGGTGTTGCGGGGATCGGCGCGGCGGTGGATGCCTTGCCGTGGCTGATGCCGCTGCTGCGTTGGGGTGGTGTTGCGTTTCTGGGATGGTATGGCGCACGGTCGTTCCTGTCCGCATGGCGCGGAGGGGCGGTCATGACCGCAGGCGAAGGCGACCGTGTTCCGCTGGTCAAGGTCATGCTGACCTGCCTCGCGTTTACGTGGCTGAACCCGCATGTCTACCTCGACACGGTGGTCCTGATCGGTAGCCTATCGGCGCAGTTCGAAGGCCGCGAATGGGTCTTTGGCGCGGGTGCAATGTCGGGATCTGTGATCTTTTTCACCACGCTTGGCTTTGGTGCGCGGCTACTGGCACCTGTGTTCGAACGGCCCATCGCGTGGCGTATCCTCGATACCTGCGTGGGGCTTTTGATGTGGTCTGTAGCTGCAACTCTGGTCTTCGCTGAAATGTGATCAAATCCACTTGCGGCGGCAAGCGCTCAGGTTCATGAAGGTGCAATGACTGTTTCATCACCCTCTCAGGATCGGCCCGTTCAGGGCGTGTTGTGGATGCTCGCCACTGGCTTTTGCTTTGTCGTGGTGAACGTGATCGTGCGCTATCTGGGCGAGGACCTCCCCGCCGCACAAAGCGCATTCATCCGTTTCGCGTGGAGTTTTGTGTTCCTCGTTCCAACGCTCGGACCTTACCTTCGGGGCGGGATTGGTGCGCGGGCTTGGCAGCTCTTTGGTCTGCGCGGGGCGCTCCATACGGTCGCGATTATCCTTTGGTTCTTTGCGATGGCCCGCATCCCGATGGCCGAGGTTACGGCGATTGGTTACCTCAACCCGATTGTAGTGACGGTTGGTGCGGCGCTCCTCTTGGGCGAGGGGTTTGCGCGGCGTCGGATGTTGGCGATTGGCGTGGCGCTGATCGGCGCGTTGATCGTAATCCGCCCTGGTATGCGTGAAATCCAAATCGGCCACCTGTCCCAGTTGGGCGCGGCGCTGTCATTTGGCCTGTCTTACCTCGTGGCCAAACAGCTTAGCGGGATCGCTCCTGCAGGTGTCGTTGTGGCGATGCTGTCGGGCGTGGTGACGATTTGTCTGGCTCCGATTGCGTTTGTAGTCTGGGAACCCGTAGAGCTGCATCAGGTCATGTGGCTGGGCGGCGTGGCGGTATTTGCCTCTGCTGCGCATTATTGCATGACCAAGGCGTTCGCCTCTGCGCCCATGACGGTCACGCAACCTGTGACCTTCCTCCAGCTTGTCTGGGCAAGCATCTTTGGCGCGGTTCTCTTTGGTGAGGCGGTTGATCCCTTTGTTCTGGCGGGTGGGGCGCTCATCATCGGGGCGATCAGCTATATGACATGGCGGGAGGCGCAGTTGCGTCGCAAGGTGACACCGGTTGTGAACCAAACCAAAGTCTAAACGAAAAACGCCGGCCCAAGGGACCGGCGTTTTGCTGTTTTGCAGAGTCTCTTAGCGGCTGAGGCGCGTCAGAACCGAGGCTTCGGTCACTTGCCCGATGGGGGTGCCACTCTCAACGACCGTCAGCACCTTGTCTGTCTGTAGCTGTGCGATGATCTGACGGATTGGCAGTTCCGCGTCGATCTTAACGCCATCGCCCGACCCAGTGGTCATCACATCACGCGCGGTCAGAACGCCGAGCGGGTTCATATGCGCGACAAAGTCCTGAACGTAGTCGTCGACAGGGTTCGCGATGATCTCGCGTGCGGTGCCGATCTGAACGATGCGGCCGCCTTCCATCAGGGCTATGCGGTTGCCGATTTTGAACGCTTCATCAAGGTCGTGCGACACAAAGATGATCGTCCGTTTCAGCTTGGCCTGCAGGTCGAGGAGTTCGTCCTGCAACTTCGCACGGATCAGCGGATCGAGTGCCGAGAAGGGTTCGTCCATCAACAGGATCGGCGCTTCGGTCGCAAAGGCACGGGCGAGGCCGACGCGCTGCTGCATACCGCCCGATAATTCACCCACCTTGCGTTCGGCCCAGTCTGCCAGACCGACAAGCTCTAGCTGAGCATCGACAGCAGCCTTACGCTGTGCAGGGGTTTGCCCCGCGAGCTCTAGCCCGAGGCCGACGTTTTCACGAACGGTCCGCCACGGCAGAAGGCCGAATTGCTGGAACACCATCGCAACGCGGGTCTGGCGGATATGGCGCAGGTCTGCGGGTTTGGCGTGGGTCACATCAACGAGGCCATTGCCGTCCGACACCCGAACGCAGCCACGCACCACGGGGTTCAACCCGTTCACAGCGCGCAAAAGCGTGGACTTACCTGAGCCAGAGAGGCCCATCAGAACGAGGATTTCCCCCTCAGCCACCGTGAGCGAGCAGTTATGCACGCCGAGGACCTGACCTGTGCTCGCTTGAATGTCACCACGGGTCTGACCTTCGTCCATGAGGGGCAGGGCGCGGTCGGGTTGATCCCCGAAAACGATGGATACGTTGTCGAATTCTACTGCGGTTTTAGCCATTATTTACGCTCCATCCGCAGCATGCGGTCTAGGATGATGGCCACGACCACGATCACGAACCCAGATTCAAAGCCGAGGTCGGTGCGCACCTGACCCAGCGCGCGCAGCACTGGAACGCCCAGACCATTTGCGCCCACGAGCGCGGCAACAACAACCATCGACAGCGACAGCATGATGGTTTGGTTCAGACCTGCCATAATCTGCGGCAGGGCAGAGGGGAGTTCGACCTTCCACAGAACTTGACGGTTGGTCGCGCCAAAGGCACGCGCCGCTTCGAGGAGCGCTTGCGGCGTCGACGAAATACCAAGGTGGGTCAGACGGATCGGGGCAGGCAGAACAAAGATCACGGTCGCCAAGAGGCCCGGAACGGTGCCGATGCCAAAGAACACGATCGCGGGGATCAGATAGACGAACGCAGGAAGTGTCTGCATCAGGTCGAGCACTGGCGTCATGAACCGGTAGGCTTTGGGGTTGTGAGCGGCAAAAATACCGAGCGGCACACCAATCGCCATGCAGACGAGGCAAGACGACAAGACCAGTGTGAGGCTCTCAAGGGTTTCGTCCCAATATTCTTGGTTCAGAATAAAGAGGAACCCGACAGCGATCAGCACGCAGGTTTTCCAGTTACGTTGAAGCACCCATGTCAGCGCCATAAAGGCCCCGATGATCACGATGGGGTGCGGGTATTCCAGAACGGCAAGGATAGCGTCGATCAGCCATTCCATCACCGCAGAAATCCAATCAAATACGAATTCGAAATTGTCTTGCATCCAATCGAAAACGGTCTTTGCAGCTTTCCCCACAGGGATTTTGCTGCCCAGCTCTCCGTCCGCCATCGATTGCCAAAACTCACCTAAACTAATCACCCAAACCTCCTTTAAAATGCAGCGACAGGTCTGTGCCTGTTTGAGGGAAACAGAAAGGCCCCGATCAACGGGGCCTTTCGTTTGGTCGGGATTAGTAGCCGAATGCAGCCGATACAGCCGCAGCAGCGTCGCCGCCGTCAGCGGTGGTCACACCGTCAACCCATGCCATTACGGCATCTTTGTTTGCCTGCAGCCAAGCCATGGTTGCTTCATCAGGATCAGCGCCTTCGTCAAGGATCTGGCCCATGATGCCGTTTTCCATGTCGAGGGTGAACGAGATTTGGCTGAAGAGCTTGCCAGTGTTCGGGCATTCTTCGGCGTAGCCAGCGCGTGCGAGAGTCTGAACGGTGCCGATACCGCCAAAGAACTCTTCACCACCCGGCAGGTAGGACAGTTCAAAGTTTGCGTTCATCGGGTGCGGTGCCCAGCCGAGGAAGACAACGTCTTCTTGCTTGTCATAAGCGCGAGCAACCTGAGCCAGCATGCCCTGTTCGGAGGATTCGACGACTTCCATGCCTTCGAGGCCAGAACCAGCTTTTTCGGTCAGCGAGACGAGGTAGGTGTTACCTTCGTTGCCCGGCTCGATGCCGTAGATTTTGCCGTCGAGCGACTCAGCGAATTTGTTGATGTCGGCGAACGACTGCAGACCTTTTTCGAAGGTGTAGGTCGGAACTGCCAATGTGTAGACGGTGCCTTCGAGGTTCGTTGCGAGAACGTCGATGGTTTTGTCAGCCAGATATGGGTCCAGAACGCCCGACTGAGCAGGGATCCAAGCGCCGAGGAAGATGTCCAGATCACCCGACGACAGCGACGCGTAGGTCACTGGAACCGAGAGAATTTTTACGTCTACGTCATAGCCCAGTGCTTCGAGAACGTGCTTGGACGCAGAAGTGGTGGTGGTGATGTCGGTCCAGCCCACATCGGACATGTTTACGGTGCCGCAATCAGCAAGCACAGGTGCAGCTGCACAAATGGCAAGCACGGACATAGCAGATTTGAGTTTCATGTATGGTCTCCCGTTGGTGATGGTTTTTTGTTGATTGACGAGTCAATAAACAACCACCTAGTTTCACTTGGCAAGCTATTTTGGATGAAAAGATGCCCAAGCTCGGGATGGAACCTATACGCCGCGCCGCTTTGGTTAAAGCCACGATTGATGAAATCGGGGCAAACGGGTCGTTGGATGTAACAGTTAGCCAGATCGCGAAACGTGCGGGTATGTCATCTGCACTTGCACACCACTACTTCGGTGGAAAAGAACAGATATTTCTGGCTGCAATGCGACACACTTTATCCGTTTACGCCGCGGAAGTTCGCGGTGCGCTGATTATGGCTGACACGCCGCGCGAACGGTTGGAGGCGATCATTCGGGCTGGATTCGGAACGTCAAACTTTCGCCGCGAGGTGATTGCGGCTTGGCTTAATTTTTACGTTCTTGCCCAAACTTCGAGCGAAGCGAAAAGGCTGCTGACGATCTATCAGCGCCGTTTGCACGCGAATCTCATGTTTAACCTGCGTCCGCTTTTGGGTGATGACGCGCAGGACGCAGCCTATCGGATCGGCGGATTGATCGACGGTATCTATCTGCGCGAAGCCCTCACCATAACGAAAACCAGCAGCAAAGCCGCGACCAAACATGTGCTTGCTGCACTTGATCTCGAACTAGGGAAAACGAAATGACCAAGCCGAATATTTTGATCATCATGGTCGACCAGTTAAACGGTACCTTGTTCCCTGACGGCCCCGCAGAGTGGCTCCATGCGCCGAACCTCAAGGCGCTCGCTGCACGGTCCACGCGTTTCAAAAACACTTACACAGGTTCTCCGCTCTGCGCACCTGCGCGGGCATCATTCATGGCAGGCCAATTGCCGAGCCGCACCCGTGTTTATGACAACGCTGCCGAATATGCGTCGGACATCCCGACCTATGCGCACCACCTACGTCGCGCGGGCTATCAAACGACCCTCTCGGGGAAGATGCACTTTGTCGGTCCCGACCAGATGCACGGGTTCGAGGAACGCCTAACCACCGACATCTATCCCGCCGACTTTGGCTGGACCCCTGACTACCGCAAACCGGGTGAGCGGATTGACTGGTGGTATCACAACATGGGCTCCGTCACGGGCGCGGGCGTTGCCGAGATTTCCAATCAGATGGAATATGACGACGAGGTTGCCTTTAACGCGACCAAGAAACTCTATGACCTGTCGCGGGGACTCGATGATCGTCCGTGGATGATGACCGTGTCGTTCACACACCCGCACGACCCTTATGTAGCGCGCAAGAAATACTGGGACCTTTACGAGGATTGCGAGCATTTGGAACCGACGGTTCCGACGATCCCCTACGAGGACCTCGACCCGCACAACAAACGCCTGATGGACGCGAACGATTGGCGCAACTTTGATATCACCGACGACAATATCCGTCGGTCGCGCCGCGCCTATTTCGCGAACATCTCGTATCTCGACGATAAGATCGGTGAAATCCTCGACGTGCTCAAACGCACCCGCATGGATGACAACACCATCGTGTTCTTTGTCTCGGATCACGGCGATATGCTGGGTGAACGCGGTATGTGGTTCAAAATGTCCTTCTTCGAAGGCTCCGCGCGCGTGCCACTGATGATCGCCGCCCCGCAGATGGAGCCGGGTCTCGTTGAAACGCCTGTTTCCACCATCGACGTATGCCCGACGATGTGTGACCTCGCAGGCGTCAGCATGGACGAGGTGATGCCGTGGACCGACGGGCAGAGCCTTGTGTCCTTGGGGCAGGGTGGTCAGCGCACTGAGCCTGTCCTGATGGAATATGCCGCCGAAGGATCTTATGCGCCCCTCGTGTCCATCCGAGAAGGCGACTACAAATACACCCGATGTGCGCTGGACCCCGATCAGCTGTTCAACCTCGCGACCGATCCGAACGAGCTGACCAACCTCGCCGATGATCCGGCCCATGCGGATGCCCTTGCGGACCTAAAGGCGAAATCGCTGGCGCGTTGGGACCTTGATCGGTTCGACGCCGCTGTGCGCGAAAGCCAAGCCCGCCGTTGGGTCGTCTATGAGGCGCTGCGCAATGGGGCCTACTTCCCGTGGGATTACCAACCGCTGCGGCTCGCGTCTGAACAATACATGCGCAACCACATGGACCTGAACGTCCTCGAAGAGAACAAGCGCTTCCCCCGTGGGGAATAACCGCTTTTTCTTTGCTACCGAAATACTCCCAACGGAGGCCAAATAATGCCCTATGATACCCAACCCACCGCAAGCCATTTCATCGATGGCCAATATGTCGAAGACACCGCAGGCGAACTGATCGAAGTCATCTATCCCGCCACCGGCAAGGTGATTGCCCGTGTTCATGCGGCGACACCTGCGATTGTCGAACGTGCGATTGCCTCGGCAAAACGGGCGCAGGCAGATTGGGCCGCAATGACAGGCACAGAACGCGGCCGCATCCTGCGTCGCGCGGCGGATATCATGCGGGATCGGAACTACGATCTGTCGGTTCTGGAAACCTATGACACGGGCAAACCCCTGTCCGAGACGACGATTGCGGACGCGACCTCTGGCGCGGATGCGTTTGAATATTTCGGTGGTCTGGCTGGGGCGCTGACGGGCGAACACATCCCGCTGGGTGGCGGTGATTTCGTCTATACCCGCCGCGAGGCTCTGGGCGTTTGTGTCGGCATCGGTGCATGGAACTATCCGACCCAGATTGCTTGCTGGAAAGGCGCACCTGCGCTGGCCTGCGGAAATACGATGGTGTTCAAACCGTCGGAAACCACACCGCTCTGCGCGCTCAAAGTTGCGGAGATTCTGCATGAGGCAGGCGCACCTGCGGGCGTCTACAACGTGATCCAAGGTCTGGGTGCCGTCGGTGCGCAGCTCGTCACTGATCCGCGCGTGGCAAAAGTGTCGCTGACTGGTTCTGTGCCGACGGGGCAAAAGGTATATGCCGCCGCTGCCGCTGGCATGAAGCATGTCACCATGGAACTGGGCGGCAAATCGCCCCTGATCATCTTTGACGATGCCGATTTGGAAAGCGCGATCTCTGGCGCGATCAATGCGAACTTTTATTCGACAGGTCAGGTCTGTTCGAACGGCACCCGCGTGTTCGTTCAAAAAGGAATCAAAGAGGCGTTCTTGAAACGTCTGGCGGAACGCATGGATGACGCTGTGATCGGCGATCCACTGCAAATCGAAACCACAATTGGGCCGATGTCCAATGAACGCCAGTTGGGGATCGTTGAGGGCTATATCCAGAAAGGCATCGAAGAGGGCGCCCGTTTGGTCAAAGGCGGCAAACGCATTGGCAACGAAGGGTATTACATCGAACCCGCACTCTTTGCCGATGTGACTGACGATATGACCGTCGCCCGCGAGGAAATCTTTGGCCCTGTGCTGTCGGTCCTTGATTTCGACACCGAGGAAGAAGTCATGGCCCGTGCCAACGACACCGAATTTGGTCTGGCGGCTGGCGTCTTTACGTCTGATTTGACCCGTGCGCACCGTGTCGTCGCAGGGTTCGAGGCAGGCACCTGCTACATCAATACCTACAATCTCGCACCAGTGGAGGCTCCGTTCGGCGGTTCTAAACTGTCTGGCGTTGGGCGCGAGAACTCGAAAACGGCGATCAATCACTATTCCGAAGTGAAGACCGTCTACGTGTCCATGAACAAATGCGAGGCTCCATTCTAATGCAGGCTGATTATGTAATCGTTGGCGCGGGCAGCGCTGGCTGCGCCATGGCCTACCGTTTGGCCGAGGCAGGCAAGTCAGTCATCGTTGTGGAATTCGGCGGCACCGATGCGGGTCCGTTCATTCAGATGCCCGCGGCGCTGTCCTACCCGATGAACATGGGGCTTTATGACTGGGGCTTTCAGACAGAGCCTGAACCGCATCTGGGCGGTCGCGTCATGGCAACGCCGCGCGGTAAGGTCATTGGCGGATCGTCCTCGATCAACGGGATGATCTATGTGCGCGGCCACGCCAAAGACTACGATCACTGGGCCGAAAGCGGTGCGCATGGGTGGTCTTATGCCGATGTGCTTCCCTATTTTAAGCGGATGGAGAACTGGCATGACGGTGGTCACGGTGGTGACGCGTCATGGCGCGGGAACTCTGGCCCGCTGCATGTGACCCGTGGTCCGCGCACGAACCCACTGACCCGCGCCTTTGTCGAGGCAGGTCGTCAGGCGGGCTATCCTGTGACGGGCGATTATAACGGCGAACAACAAGAGGGCTTTGGCCCGTTCGACAGCACCATCTGGCAAGGCCGTCGTTGGTCGGCGGCGAACGCTTACCTCAAACCCGCGATGGCGACGGGACGTGTGACGGTCGTCAAAGGTCTGGCCGAAAAGGTCGTGATCGAAAACGGTCGGGCGACGGGTGTTCAGATCAACAAAGGCAACGGATCCGAAGTGATCTCTGCCACGAACGAAGTGATCATTGCGGCATCCTCGATCAACTCGCCAAAGCTGCTGATGTTGTCGGGCATCGGGCCTGCCGCGCACCTCGCCGAACATGGCATTGATGCGGTCGCGGATCGTGCGGGCGTTGGTCAAAACCTTCAGGACCACCTTGAGATGTACATTCAGGTGGCCGCGACCCAACCCGTGAGCCTCTACAAATACTGGAACCTGTTCTGGAAGGGTATCATTGGCGCACAGTGGCTGCTGACGAAAAAGGGTCTGGGCGCGTCGAACCAGTTCGAAAGCGCGGCCTTTGTGCGGTCGGCGGCTGGCGTGGATTACCCCGATATCCAATATCACTTCCTGCCCATCGCCGTGCGCTACGATGGTAAGGCCGCTGCCGAAGGGCACGGCTTCCAAGCACACGTTGGCCCCATGCGGTCGCCGTCACGCGGGTCGGTTACACTGCGGTCTGCTGATCCGAAAGATAAGCCGAAGATCCTGTTTAACTACATGTCGCACGAAAAGGATTGGGCTGACTTCCGCACCGCGATCCGCCTCACGCGCGAGATTTTCGCTCAGGATGCATTCAAACCCTACGCGGGCAAGGAAATCCAACCAGGCAAAGACTGTCAGACCGATGACGAACTGGACGGGTTCACCCGCGAACATGTTGAATCAGCCTACCATCCGTGCGGCACCTGTAAAATGGGTGACCGGAACGATCCGATGGCAGTTGTGGATCACGAATGTCGCGTGATCGGCGTCGATGGCCTGCGCGTGGCGGATAGCTCGATCTTCCCACGGATCACCAACGGCAACCTGAACTCTCCGTCGATCATGACGGGCGAAAAGGCGGCGGATCATATCCTTGGTCGGACACCGCTCCCTGCTGAGAACGTAGAGCCTTGGATCAACCCGAATTGGGAAACATCCCAGCGTTAAAAGGAAAGGGCCGCATCACGCGGCCCTTTGTCTTAGAACGTTTCGAGGTAGAGCGTCGCGTCGCAATATTCCCCGTTATAGGTGCCGACCCAAACATCGAGGTAGCCATCGCTGCCGCTGATCCGGATTTTGGGATCAGCCTGACCGTTGCTGTCGTCGTCATAATACCAATTCGCATTGGCATCGTTGACCAAAAGCATGGAATCACAATTGCTTAGAACGCTGATTTCAACATCGAAGCCGCCCATCTTATAGAGGTCGAAGCTAAAGTCTGGCGCGGTCATCACGTAGCCAGAGTTGTTCTTGAAACCGCAGGACTGCAGATTGTTGTCACCACCTGCGACGACGCTGAACTGACGCGCGGAATACAGATCCGAACCGGAATACCGATATTCGGCGCCGTATTGGTTGTAGTCAGGACATGCCGAAGCTGCAGTCGACACGGCCGTGAAAATCGCGGCTCTGATAAGCGTTCCAAGGTGTTGCACAGGTCTTCTCCGTTCGTTGGACCTTATGAGGGTCATTTCCATCCTTGGGACAACTCTACGCGAGAATTCGTTATTTTGTAGTGATTTCAGTCAAAAAGGTTGAGAAAAGTCTCAAAAAGCAGCCTGAGATTGCAAAATGCAGCGGAAAGGTAAACTCGCCCCCGTTTATTGATTTTAGTCAAAGTGATGGGGCTGCGCGGGGCCTAGGTTTAATCGAAACCTGAGGAAAGGGACCAATATGTCGAACACTCCGCACCGCCTGAACGAAGAATTTCCAGCCCAGATCGATGCGCTCCATGCGCTGAAACAGTCTGACGCGCATTTCGCGAAAACGGTTGATCGGTATGAAGAGGTGAATGACAAAATCCACCTTGCAGAAACCAACGTTGAGCCTGCCGATGATATGTTCATCATCGAGATGCGCAAAGAACGGATGAAGCTCAAGGACGAGATCGCAGCGGCGCTCAAGTCCGCAGCAACAGCCTAATTAGATGGGGCGGCGCGAGGGTGCCGCCCTTTTTATTCGACCTGATAGGGTAGAACGGCGCGGTGGTCTGGATCGACCGTCAGGCGACGTTCAAGCGGTGGAACGGACCGCTGGTGACAATCGCGACGGTCACAAATCCGGCAGGAAATCCCGATAGGCTCAAACGCGGCGGCCGTGTCGATATCCATGTGATCGGCATAGACGAGCGCACGCGCGTGTTTCACCTCGCAGCCGAGGCCGATTGCAAAGCGGCGGGTTGGCGCGTGGAACGATCCCCCAGATTTTGTTGTGTCACGGGCGAGGCAGAAATAGCGAACACCGTCGGGCGTTTCCGCCAACTGGCGCAGCCAGCGGTTCGGGTTCTCAAAGGCGCGATGCACGTTCCACAACGGGCAAGCCCCGCCATAGCGTGCGAATTGCAGCGTAGTGGCAGAGTGGCGTTTTGTGATCGTGCCTGCGGGGTCCACACGAACAAAGAAGAACGGGATGCCCTTGGCCCCTGGTCGTTGCAGGGTCGATAGACGGTGCGCCACCTGTTCCAGCGAGGCCCCAAACCAATCCGCCAACCGTTCGAGGTCGTGCCGCGTTTCTTGGGCCGCCTCAAGGAACCGTCCGTAGGGCATGAGCGCAGCGCCCGCGAAATAGTTCGCAAGGCCAACCTTGGCGATAGAGCGTGCCTCTGGCGATTGGAACCGCGCAAGGTCGAGCGTGGCCTCGATCAGTTGATCTTTGGTTAGAAGCGCGAGTTGCAAGAGCAATTGGAACGTCTGCGTGCCTTCGGCAGCGCGTCGGGACAGGGTCAGGGTGCGGGTGGCAGCATCATAGTGACGAATGACCTCGGTATCATCAAAACGCACAGTGACGCCGCGCCCATCAAGCGTTTTGATTGCAGCGTCACGCACGGGTATGTCGCCCGCGTTGAGCGCGAAGTTCTCTGCCGCGCGGTCCACGGCGTCGATGTAGTTGTCGCAGTAGTGAAAAAAGTCCCGCACTTCCTCCCACGGGGAGGGCTGCAAGCGGGCATCTTCGCGGCCCAAGGCCTCGTCCAATGAGGCAAGCCGTTCGTGGGTCTGGCGGTAGGCTGCGTGGAGGTCCAGCAGTGCCCGCGCCATTGTCGGAGCGTTGGAGGCAACCAGTCGCAGGTCAGCGACCGACGGGGCAGAACCCGTGAACACAGGGTCGGCCAAAGCCTCGCGCATGTCAGAGATCAGGCGCGCCTCATCGCCCGATTGCAGTTCGGTCACGTCAAAACCGAACTCTTGGGCCAGTGACAAAACCACTGCTGTCGACACAGGGCGGTTGTTGTTTTCCATCTGGTTCAGATAGGGCAGAGACACGCCCAGCTTTTCGGCAAAGGTCTTTTGCGTCAGCCCCAGTCGTCCGCGCAATTCACGCAGTTTCACACCAGCATAGAGTTTCTGGACAGCCATAGGGCACCTTTGCAGAATAGAGTTCTTGCAAAGTTACGTTTGCAAACTCAATCCAGCAAGTCCGAACCGATGCGGCGGTCGCGATAAATCACGAGAATGATCGACAGCAGCGAAAGCGAGGCGCTGATAAGCATGATGATCAGCAAGGGTACTTCGCGTTGTGCGGGGTCAAGGAGTGAACCCGCAAGCGCCGACAGGCCCGCGCCGCCCGCCATCATAATCGCAGCGCCAAGGCCCGAGGCCGTGCCAGCGAGGTGCGGTCGAACCGAGAGCGAACCCGACGTGGCGTTCGGCATCGTCAATCCGTTGCCGAGGCCCATAACGGTTGTAAACCCAAAGAACACGAAAGGATGTGAGGCTATTGTCGTTGTGACGATCAACGCCGCCATGAGGCCTGAAACGGTGATCGAGCAGCCAAAGAGTGCGAGCTTGTTGATCCCCAGTTTGACCGAGTAGCGACCCGACAGGAAGTTCCCAAAGAGATATCCGATCGACGGCGCACCGAGGGCGACACCTGTCATGGAGGGTGACAGTTCAAACACGGTACCCGCGACAAACGACGCCCCGCCGAGGAGCGCATAGAACGCACCTGCGCAAAACGCAGTGCAAGCGACATAGCCCCAGAACCGCACAGAGCGGAACAGTTCGGGGTAGGTTTTAATCTGGTCGCTGAACTTCATCCCTGTGCCCTTGGCGGTTTCGCCGAGGTCGAAATAGGTCAGGGTAAAGACGCCGATGCCAGCGGCCAAAAGGAAGGCAAAGGCCGATTGCCAGCCAAAGGCTTGATCCAAGACGCCACCGATCACAGGGCCGAGCATTGGCACCAACGCCATGCCCATCGTCACATAGCCGAGTTTCGATGCCGCCTGATCCGCAGGGTAAATGTCACGCACGACCGCGCGGCTGAGCGCCATGCAGGATGCGACAGAGGCTTGGAGCATACGGAAGCCCAAGAACACCCAGACGTTCGACGCGAGAATGCCGCCGAAGGTCGCGATGACGAACAGGCCGAGAGAGATGAGCAGAACAGGCCGCCGCCCGTAACGATCCGACATCGGTCCGATGATCAGCTGCAAAAGCGCCGTCATGATAAAGTAGCCTGAAACGGCGAACTGCATCACGCTGTAATCCGTGCCAAAATACACTGTCATACCGTTCAGGGATGGCAGAAAGATCGACATGGTGAGCGCGGACATGCCAGCCAATAAAACTAGCGTCAGCGTATGGGGCGGGGTGGTGCGGTCCAAAATCTTGACCGATTGATCAATGCTCATGATGGTTTGGCTACGCCCAAAACCCGCCCCTGTCTATCTGCAAAGTTGACGGATGATCTGTGCAAAAGGGACGAGCAGATCGGTTGAGTAAAGTTAGCTGATTTGCAAATGCAAAGTCTTGCTAATCCAACTATTTGCAAATTTGCCCGATTTCATTTGTCGCGCAATAATCTTTCACATACGGTCCCGCTAACGACCTGTCGGAGGGGACCCCAGATGAAAGATATCCTGCAAGAACTCGAATGCCGTCGCGAAGTTGCGCGGCTTGGTGGTGGTCAAAAGCGGATTGATGCACAACATTCTAAAGGCAAGCTAACCGCGCGCGAGCGTATCGAGTTACTGCTAGACGAAGGTAGCTTTGAAGAATTTGACATGTTCAAAGCGCACCGCTGCACCGACTTCGGTATGCAGGAACAGCAAATGCCGGGTGATGGCGTTGTCACGGGTTGGGGCACCATCAATGGCCGTATGGTCTATGTGTTCTCTCAGGACTTCACTGTATTTGGTGGTTCGCTCTCTGAAACCCACGCTGAAAAAATCTGCAAAATCATGGATATGGCGATGCAGAACGGCGCTCCTGTCATCGGTCTGAACGATTCTGGTGGTGCTCGTATCCAAGAGGGCGTTGCCTCGCTCGCGGGTTATGCGGACGTGTTCCAGCGTAACATCATGGCCTCGGGCGTTGTTCCGCAGATCTCTGTGATTATGGGGCCGTGTGCAGGTGGTGCGGTGTATTCGCCTGCGATGACCGACTTCATCTTTATGGTGCGTGACAGCTCTTACATGTTCGTAACTGGCCCTGACGTGGTTAAGACCGTAACGAACGAAGTTGTGACCGCAGAAGAGCTTGGCGGTGCATCGACTCACACCAAGAAATCGTCGGTCGCGGATGGCGCGTTTGAAAACGACGTTGAGGCACTGGCTGAAGTGCGCCGTCTGGTGGACTTCCTCCCGCTCAACAACCGCGAAAAGCCGCCCGTTCGTCCGTTCTTTGACGAAGTGGATCGTGTAGAGGAATCGCTGGACACCCTGATCCCCGATAACCCGAACACGCCTTACGACATGAAAGAGCTGATCGGCAAAATCGCGGACGAAGGCGATTTCTTTGAAATTCAGGCGGATTACGCGAAAAACATCCTGACGGGCTTTATCCGCATGGAAGGTCAGACCGTGGGCGTCGTTGCGAACCAACCGATGGTTCTGGCGGGCTGCCTCGACATTGACTCGTCCCGCAAAGCGGCGCGTTTCGTGCGCTTCTGTGATGCGTTCGAAATTCCGATCCTGACGCTGGTCGACGTTCCAGGCTTCCTGCCGGGCACCAGCCAAGAATACAACGGCGTCATCAAACACGGCGCGAAACTGCTGTTTGCATACGGCGAAGCAACCGTCCCGAAAGTGACTGTTATCACTCGTAAGGCCTACGGCGGCGCATATGACGTTATGGCGTCGAAGCACCTGCGCGGTGACTTCAACTACGCTTGGCCGACTGCAGAAATCGCGGTGATGGGGGCGAAGGGCGCGGTTGAGATCCTGTATCGCAACGAACTGGGCGATCCTGACAAAATCGCGGCACGGACCAAAGACTACGAGGACCGTTTCGCGAACCCATTCGTGGCTGCAGAAAAGGGCTTTATCGACGAGGTTATTCAGCCGCGTTCGACCCGCCGCCGCGTGACCCGCGCGTTCGCTTCGCTTCGCAATAAGAAGCTGACGAACCCGTGGAAGAAACACGACAACATTCCGCTCTGATTTTAGGGCGGAAGTAGGGGATATGGCGCAAAGCCGCTGGCATACGATCCGCAACGAAGGTGTGGTTACTCACGCCCGCCGCCTGCCCGCACATTTCGATGTATCGGCAGAGACGACGTTCCCGTTGCTGAGACGCGGCCGGCTTGCCACTCAAATCCGTCAGGATTTGTGGCGCGCGCTAAAAGGGCTTCGCGGCTTTTCCCCGGTTGTCGAGGTCCGCACACAAGAGGGAGGACTTGTTGTGCGGGCCGGAGGATCGGTGGCGGGACCGTTTCCCGCCACCACCACTCAAACGGTCATCGCTGATCTCTTGGCCGATACGACGAAAAGAGCGCGCTGGGTGGCGCGGTCGCAAATCACTCAGTCGGAGGTGTGATCCGACCATGGGAGGGAAACAGGTGATCTTTGGTGCACTCATTTTAGCAGGGAACCTCGCAGTTCCAGCGGTAGCGGAAGACTTCGCTATGCCGTCTGGCCTGTCCGTGACCCTGCATGAGGTGATTGCCGAAGAGGGCCTGACGCGGTTCCGCTTTATCGCGCCTGCGATTGCCGACCTCGATTACGCTGACGTGTCTGCTGACATTGCGACGCTCTGCGAAACGGTCGCGATTCCCTCACTCGATGGGGGTGTAGAGCAGGTTGTGATCTCGCTTTCGGCGGAAATTGTCCCGTTTGGAGAGACTGCACCCGAAATAACCCAGTTCTTTGACCCTTTCGTGATTGAAGACGGTCGCTGCATGTGGGAGCCATTCTGATGACTCCACAATATATTGCGAGGCTCGAACTCATCATGACCCGAATTGATGCAGGCCCGACACAGGGCGCAAATCTGCATAGCTCCCGATATGCTGGAAACGGCATTTCTGCTATCCTGACAGCAGGTTACCAAAAGGTAGCCCGTAACAAGTTAGGGGAAAGCCGGAACAAATACCGGACAAACCCCATAGGCAGTGTCTGGAGCATATCATGTCTCATTCCATCAAAGCGCTCTGTGCGCTTGGATTACTCGTTGTCGTCGCAGCCTGTTCTGCCCGCCAACACCCCACTGAAACCGTCTATGTTGAGCCTGCACCGCTCTCAACAGAGCCTGTTTTCACCGGCAAATACGGTAACTAATGCGCAAATGGGACAGTCCCACGGGGCTGTCCTGACCCTCGCGCCCGTCGTTGGAGGGCGCGTGTGATGCTGAAACATCGTGGTTTCCCAGGTCGTTTCCCTGGTTCTGAATTCCAATTTGTTATTCGCCGTGCAAATCCGCGTGGCGTCACCCCTCTGACCCGCCGCGAACGTTTCCGTGACCGTAAGGCCATGGATAAACGTGTGGACGAGGCGTTTATGGCTGCCCTTTGGCACCACTTTGGTGACCAACCGTTTGAGCGCGGCAATCTGGATGCTGGCCGTCTGAGCTGGCTCTTTGGCCGCGAGGTTGTTGCTGCATATCCTGAAGACTTTGATCCAGAGAGCTATGACGCCGTTCTGCGTATCGACGTCGATAAGGCGATGATCAGTTTCCCGGCGGTCTTTGACCCTGACAGCGATTTCTTTGAGTGAGGGTGCTGGGTTAGATGACACGGATCGGCACGATTTTGCCCATGAAGGCAGCGATTTGGCAGGAAACAGCCCATGCGGCTGCCCTGACAGATTTCGCCTTTGGCTCTGGCGAAACTTCGTGCCACGCTGCCTGTGTTGAGGACGTAACCAGCAGGTCGTCCAAGACAAGCAGTCAAGACTGTTACCCTTCCCCTTGTCGGTCCGGCTTTCCCCAGACCGGATCGACTTCGGGAGAGGTCCGTCTCGACCTATTTGTTACTTTGGCCGCGCCGCGAATTGCTCGTGGTCTTTTGGCGCAGAATAAAAACGAAAAGGGCAGTCACTCATGGTCAACAAAATTTGGATCGTCGCATTTGTCGCTTTCGCAGGTCTCTCGGCCTGCCTTGATACCGACCTCGAACGTGGGCTTGCCGGCGCTGCCGCTGGCGCGGTCACGGCAGATGCGCTCGGTGTCGATCCGATCATCGGCGCTACTGGCGGCGCGCTCGTTGGCGCAACGTGCGACAACTACGCAACCGTCTGCCGCTAACCCATTCTGCCCTTCGGGGCGTCTAAACCACCTGAACCGCCGTGGGGTGCATTGCGCCCCCACGGCGGTTTTGCATTCAAAGGACCCCAGCACATGTTCAAGAAGATCCTGATCGCCAACCGTGGCGAGATCGCATGCCGTGTCATCAAGACCGCCCGCAAGATGGGCATCAAAACGGTTGCTGTCTATTCGGACGCTGACCGTCACGCCCTGCATGTGCAGATGGCGGACGAAGCCTACCACATCGGCCCGCCGCCCGCGAACCAGTCCTACATCGTGATCGACAAGATCATGGAAGCGATCAAAGCAACCGGGGCCGAAGCAGTGCACCCGGGCTATGGCTTCCTCTCTGAGAACTCGAAATTTGCTGAGGCCCTGTCGGCTGCTGGCGTTGCCTTCATTGGACCGCCGGTTGGCGCAATCGAAGCGATGGGCGACAAGATCACGTCGAAAAAGATCGCTCAGGACGCACAAGTGAACACCGTTCCCGGTTACATGGGTCTGATCGAGGACGCCGAAGAGGCCGTCAAAATTTCGAACCAGATCGGTTATCCGGTCATGATCAAAGCCTCCGCTGGTGGCGGTGGTAAGGGTATGCGCATCGCATGGAACGACACCGAAGCCCGCGAAGGGTTCGAGTCCTCCAAGAACGAAGCAGCGAACTCCTTCGGCGACGACCGTATCTTTATCGAGAAATTCGTCACCCAGCCGCGTCACATCGAAATTCAGGTTCTCGCTGATAGCCATGGCAACGCTGTTTACCTGCACGAGCGTGAGTGTTCGATCCAGCGTCGTAACCAGAAAGTGGTCGAAGAGGCTCCGTCGCCGTTCCTCGACGAGGAAACCCGCAAGGCAATGGGCGAACAGTCGGTCGCTCTGGCCAAGGCTGTGGGCTACGCATCCGCAGGCACCGTGGAATTCATCGTCGATGGCGAACGGAACTTCTACTTCCTCGAGATGAACACCCGTCTGCAGGTGGAACACCCTGTGACCGAACTGATCACGGGCATCGACCTTGTTGAACAGATGATCCGCGTCGCGGCTGGTGAAAAGCTGCCGTTCGAACAGAAAGACCTGAAAATCAACGGTTGGGCGATTGAAAACCGTCTTTATGCAGAAGACCCATATCGCAACTTCCTGCCGTCGATCGGTCGCCTAACCCGCTACCGTCCGCCTGTTGAAGGGCGGACCACTACGGGTGGCATCGTGCGTAACGATACTGGCGTCTACGAAGGCGGCGAGATCAGCATGTATTACGACCCAATGATCGCAAAGCTCTGCACTTGGGGTGAAACCCGTGCGGCTGCGATCGAAGAGATGCGCGTTGCTCTCGACACGTTCGAGGTCGAAGGCATCGGCCACAACCTGCCGTTCGTCGCGGCTGTTATGGACCACGAGCGTTTCACCTCGGGCAATATGACCACTGCGTTCATTGCCGAAGAATACCCCGAAGGGTTCGACGGTGTGACCCTGCCGAAAGATGCGCTGGTTAAGGTTGCGGCGGCAGCCTCTGCGATGAACCGCGTGGCCGAAATCCGTCGCACCCAAGTGTCGGGTCGTCTGGGTAACCACGAACGTCGTGTTGGCACCGATTGGATTGTGTCGCTGCAGGGCGAAGACTTTGCGACCACAATCGCGGCAGATCGTGACGGCTCGAACGTCACCATCGACGGCGCAGTTCTGCGGGTTGAGAGCGATTGGACACCGGGCGATAGCCTTGCACGTCTGAGCGTTGGCGGCGAACCGCTGGTTCTGAAGGTCGATAAGATTACCCACGGCTTCCGCATTCGTTTCCGCGGTGCAGACATCAAGGTGCACGTGCGCACCCCGCGTCAGGCTGAACTTGCGAAACTGATGCCAGAGAAACTGCCGCCAGATACCTCGAAACTGCTGCTCTGCCCCATGCCGGGTCTGATCGTTAAGGTCAACGTGGCCGAAGGCGACGAAGTCCAAGAGGGTCAGGCACTCTGCACCGTTGAAGCGATGAAGATGGAAAATATCCTCCGCGCTGAACGTAAGGGCATCGTCAAGGCGGTGAAGGCAGCGGCTGGCGACAGCATGGCCGTCGACGAAGTCATCATTGAGTTCGAATAATGATGCGCGACGCTCACACAGTTCTTACGCAGATGGCGGCCTTTGTGGTCGCCTATGCGGGCTGGTGGGCGGTTGTGCTGCATGGGGGCGGCGATGTCGCCCCTGTGATCGCCCTCGCGGCACCTGCTTTGGCAGTTGGGCTCTATGCCCTTGTTGAGGGGATTATTGCGTGATGCGCCGCGCGTTGATTTCTTGCTGGCGGAGAGGGGATTTATCAATCGACCTCCCGATTTCGCGCATGTCCCAAGGGGCAGGTTTACGGAACGCAACCGTGCCATCCTTATCGATCAACACGAGCATGAACCCATGTGGCCGCAGCCGTTCACGTAACGCGGTCTCTGCGGTCGGGTCGGTGTCGGTGATCACGATGACACCGCGTTCGACGAGCGCAGGGATGTCCGCGCCGAGATTGTCCATCTGTTCGATGTATCGCGGATCAAAGGGCGTGTCGGCAAACACAACAATGGCCCGCGCACGCCAGAGAAAATCGTTCAAATTTATCTCTGATGCGTCGACAAATTGGTCGGGCGCGGCAATCCAGTCGTCAGGCGTGACGGATTGTGCAGCGGCAGGAATGCCTGCCAAAGCCATGAATAAGAACGTAAAACTGGCGCGAAGAATTGGTTTCATGCCTATCAATATAGGGTTGGAATTTACGGTTTCTAAGGGGGCAGACACCCTCGGTGCGAACAATTTTAGCATTAAGCCTCTGGTGAGACTGGAGGACGCAGCATGATCGCTATCGTCCATCCCGCGCACCAACGCGCGGCCCAACGCCGAAAAGGTGATCGCGCCGTGGAAATTTGTCTTCATCTGGGGGCCCATCGTACGGGCACAACATCGTTCCAATGTCATGTCCAACGTCATCGCGGGGCGCTGTCCCATGGCGGCACGGCCGTTTGGACGCCGAAACAAACGCGGGCAGGGCTGTTTGATGGCTTGGTTCATCGTCCCGACCGCGTGACGGCTGAGATCGCACGTCGCTCTGAACGGTCCCGCGTTGCCATTCGCCGCGAGGTCGGACGATTGACCGAGGCTGGCTATGACCGCTTGATGATCACCGAAGAGAACCTTCTTGGCTCGGCCCGCAATAACCTGCGCGATGGGGCGCTTTATTCCGATGTCCTCGAACGGCTGTTACGGTTTCGTGCAGCACTGGCCGCGCCCGTAGCCCGTATCGCGATCAGCATCCGCAACTACGACAGATACTGGGCCTCTGTCCTCGCCTATGCGGTGATGAACGGCCACACGATGCCACAGCCCGACCTGATCGACCGTCTGGCAATACAGTCGCGCAGATGGGGTGATGTGATCCGCGACATCGCACGGGTGTTCCCGCAGACCGACATCGTTGTCTTCCCGTTCGAGGCGATGGTCAGCCATCCCGACGCGGAACTGTCGCATTTGATCGGCCAGCGCGTTTCGCTGTCCGAGGCGGATGATTGGCGCAACCCGTCGCCCCGCCTGCGCAAACTGCGCGAGGAATTGGTGAACCGTGGCGACCTCGACGGGGCGATCCGTTTGGGGCAGGGCAGTGGCGCTTGGATGCCGTTTGACGCCGATCAACGCGCCACGATGCAACGCACATATGCTGACGACCTGACAGAGTTGCGCGAGGGCGCAATCGCTCAGGCGCGGCTTATCGAAATACCAACCCAGCACGGGTTGGACACGACCCATATTAGACAGACAGAAGTGACCAACGCCCATTGGCGTTCGGCAATCGGAGGACCCGATCATGGCAGACAAAGATACCTGGTCTAAGCTCGCGCAGAAAGAACTGCGTGATCGCCCATTAGATGACCTGAACTGGACCACGCTCGAAGGCATCACGGTCAAACCTCTTTATACCGAAGAGGACACTGCAGACCTGCCGCACCTCGGCTCGCTGCCCGGGATCGAACCCTTCACCCGTGGTCCGCGCGCAACGATGTATGCTGGCCGTCCTTGGACCATCCGCCAATATGCGGGCTTTTCGACTGCTGAGGAATCGAACGCGTTCTACCGCAAGGCTCTCGCTGCGGGTCAGCAGGGCGTGTCGGTAGCCTTCGACCTCGCGACGCACCGTGGCTATGACTCGGATCACCCGCGCGTTGTCGGCGATGTGGGCAAGGCTGGCGTTGCGATCGACAGCGTTGAGGACATGAAGATCCTCTTTGACGGTATCCCGCTGGATAAAGTCTCGGTTTCAATGACCATGAACGGCGCGGTTATCCCCGTTCTGGCAAACTTTATCGTCACGGGCGAAGAGCAGGGCCACGATAAATCGGTCCTGTCGGGGACCATTCAGAATGACATTCTGAAAGAGTTCATGGTGCGCAACACCTACATCTACCCGCCAGAGCCGTCGATGCGGATCATTTCGGACATCATCGAATACACTTCGACCGAGATGCCAAAGTTCAACTCGATCTCGATCTCTGGCTACCACATGCAAGAGGCGGGCGCGAACCTCGTTCAGGAACTCGCGTACACGCTGGCCGATGGTCGCGAATACGTGCGCACTGCGATTGCTGCGGGCATGGATGTTGACCAGTTCGCACCGCGTCTGTCGTTCTTCTTTGCGATTGGCATGAACTTCTTCATGGAGGCCGCGAAACTGCGGGCTGCGCGTCTTCTCTGGACCCGCATCATGAAAGAGTTCAACCCGCAGAAACCGGGGTCTTTGATGCTCCGCACGCACTGCCAGACCTCTGGTGTGTCGCTCCAAGAGCAAGACCCTTACAACAACGTTGTCCGCACCGCTTACGAGGCGATGGCGGCGGCACTGGGCGGCACGCAGTCGCTCCACACCAACGCGCTCGACGAAGCGATTGCGCTGCCGACCGAATTCTCGGCCCGTATCGCGCGGAACACCCAGTTGATCCTCCAAGAGGAAACAGGCGTGACCAAGGTCGTCGATCCGCTCGCTGGTTCGTATTACGTCGAAAGCCTCACTGCTCAGCTCGCCGAAGAGGCATGGAAGCTGATCGAAGAGGTCGAAGAAATGGGCGGCATGACCAAGGCTGTGGCCTCGGGTATGCCAAAACTCCGCATCGAAGAGTCGGCTGCGAAACGTCAGGCGATGATCGACCGTGGCGACGAAGTGATCGTTGGCGTGAACAAATACCGCCTCGCCAAAGAAGACCCGATCGATATTCTGGACATCGACAACAACGCGGTGCGCGCATCGCAGGTTGCACGTCTTGAAAAAATCCGTGGCACCCGTGACGAGGCCGCCTGTCAGGCTGCTCTGACCGAACTGACCCGCCGCGCAAAAGAGGGTGGAAACCTTCTCGCTGCTGCGGTCGAAGCCGCACGCGCCCGTGCATCCGTAGGGGAGATCAGCATGGCTATGGAAAAAGAGTTCGGTCGCCACCGCGCCGAAGTGAAAACGCTCGCTGGTGTGTATGGCGCAGCTTACGAAGGCGACGAAGGCTTTGCCGCCATTCAGAAGTCGGTCGAACAATTCGCCGAAGAAGAAGGCCGCCGCCCGCGTATGCTCGTGGTGAAAATGGGTCAGGACGGGCACGACCGTGGGGCCAAGGTCATCGCGACCGCCTTTGCGGACATTGGTTTCGACGTGGACGTAGGCCCGCTGTTCCAAACCCCTGCTGAGGCTGCACAGGATGCGATCGACAACGACGTGCATGTGATCGGGATTTCGTCGCAGGCGGCAGGTCACAAGACCCTTGCACCGCAGTTGATCGAAGAACTCAAGGCCGCTGATGCCGAAGATATCATCGTGATCTGCGGCGGTGTTATCCCGCAGCAGGACTACGATTACCTCTACAAAGCTGGCGTTAAGGCGATCTTTGGTCCGGGGACAAACATCCCCAAAGCTGCCGAAGATATCCTGCAGATCATCCGCGACGTTCGCGGTTAAGATCAGCGATCAGACTGAAAAAAGGGGGCCGCGAGGCCCCCTTTTGCGTTAGGCCTTTTCGACCTCTGGATTGCCTGCATTGCGCAGCACCAGATACCCCGTGATCGCGGAGAGGATAGAACCGAGCAGAACGCCAATCCGCACCTCGTTCATCAGCACACCACCTTCGCCAAAGCTCAGGCCGCCGATAAAGAGCGACATGGTAAACCCGATGCCCGCCAGACAGCTGACACCGTAGATGTGCCGCCAGTTGACGCCGTAGGGCAGTTTCGCCAGACCTGCTTTCACCATGAGCCACGTCAGGCCAAACACGCCGATTTTCTTACCCAGATAGAGGCCGAGCGCGATACCGATGGGGAGCGGGGCGAACATCTGGTCAATCGTGATCCCTTTGAGGACAACACCCGCGTTTGCGAAGGCAAAGATCGGCACGATCAGGAAAAACACATAGTCCGTCAGGCCATGTTCGACCGAATGCAGCGGCGATTTTCCGTATTTATCCTTGAGAGGGATAAAGAACGCGGTGATCACACCAGCCAGCGTCGCATGCACGCCCGATTTCAGAACGAAGAACCACAGGATGATGCCCAGCAGGACCGACGGCGCCACGCGGTGGAAGCCCATGTAATTGCGGAACCACAGACCTGCGAGAGGGATCAGCGCCAGCCAGAGGTAATCGATTTTCAAATCCGCCGTATAGAACAGCGCGATGATGATGATCGCGCCGAGGTCGTCGAGGATCGCGAGCGTCAGCAGGAACACCTTGAGCGCGGACGGCACCCGCGTGCCGAGCAGCGCCAGCACACCCACCGCAAAGGCGATGTCGGTGGCAGCAGGAATAGCCCAGCCACGGATGGTTTCGGGATTGCCCCAGTTGATCGCCGCATAGATCGCCGCAGGCACGACCATGCCGCCGACCGCCGCCATACCCGGCAGGATCACGTCGCGCGGGTTTTTCAGCTTTCCCTCTAACATCTCGCGCTTTAGCTCTAGCCCGATTAGGAAGAAGAACACCGCCATCAAACCGTCGTTGATCCAGAGGATCAGCGGTTTCTGCAGCCCTTCGCCGTCAAAGGTGATGGCGAAATATGTGTTGAGAACACCGTGGTAGAGATCCGTCAGTCCAGAGTTGGCGACGATGAGCGCCAAGGCTGCGGACAGCATGAGAACGATCCCTCCCGCCGCTTCATGGCGGAAAAAGCGATCGAGGGCAGAGGCAAGAGACATGGTAATTCCCGACAATTATAGTTAATTTAAAGTCAGGTAAGCACTCAGGCGCTTGCATCAACCAGTTGAACACGGTTTGTCTGTGCATAATTGCAGGTGACTTTGTCGATTCTAGCACAACGGGAAGCCCGTCGATGTCGATTTGGACACGTATCGCTGATGCTCTGGCCGCTCTTCGCAAGGGCGAGGGGTTGGCGGCTGTGTTTGAACAATTCCGCACGCCGCCCGAACGATCGGTAGCCTTTACCATCGCGGTGATTGCCTTAGGCGCCAAAATGGCCAAGGCCGACGGCCTCGTGACCCGCGATGAAGTGGCCGCATTCCGCGAAGTGTTCACCATCGCGCCCGAAGATGAGGCACAGGCGGCAAAGCTATTTAACCTTGCGCGACAAGACGTTGCAGGGTTTGAGGATTACGCGGCTCGCGTCGCAAAGATGTTCGGTGATGACCGCGCACCGCTCTGCGACCTTATGGAAGGTTTGTTCCATATTGCGATGGCGGACGGTGAATATCACGAGGCTGAGGACGCGTTTTTGCGGCGTGTGGCAGAGATACTTGGGTTCGATGAGCGTCGGTTCCGCACCATCCGCGCGCAGTTCGTCCCCGATGCAGAGCGTGATCCTTATGACGTGCTGGGCGTTTCGCCCGATATGCCGATTGATGACATTCGTAAGGTCTGGCGCGATGCCGTGCGCGAAAGCCATCCTGACCGTCTGATAGCGCGTGGCCTTCCCGAGGAGGCGATCAAACTCGCCGAAGCGCGTCTCATAGCCGTGAATACCGCGTGGGATCAGATTAACGGCAAAGCCGCATGAGGATAGCCACCTATAACGTCGAATGGTTTACCAACTTATTCGACGATAATGGGCGGCTTCTGCACGATCATCGCTGGTCGGGGCGATTGAATGTAAAGCGGGGTGAGCAGCTCGATGCCTTGGGGATCGTGTTCACTGCACTCGACGCCGATGCCGTGATGGTGATTGAGGCTCCAGACGACAATCGTCGGCGGAGCGGGGTCATCGCCCTCCAGAACTTTGCCGCCGAATATGGGTTGCGGGCGCGAAAGGCTTTGATTGGGTTTTCGAATGATACGCAGCAAGAAATCACGCTGCTCTATGATCCCGATGTATTTGAGGCGCGACATGATCCCCTGTCTCACCCCGACGCCCCGCGGTTCGATGCGGCGTTCGAGATTGATCTCGATGTCGATGCTGATCTCGATCTTGTGCAATGGTCCAAACCCCCGAATGAGGTCGCATTGCGGACAAAGGCAGGGCATGATTTGCGGCTGATTGGCGTTCACGCGAAATCAAAGGCCCCGCACGGTGCCCGCAATATCCATGAACAAATGCGGATCGCGATTGAGAACAGACGCAAGCAATTGGCACAGTGCCTTTGGCTGCGCCGTCGGATTGATTACCATTTGGCGCAGGGCAATAACCTGATCGTTTTGGGTGATTTCAACGATGGCCCTGGGCTCGACGAATATGAAAAGCTTTTTGGTCGGTCCAGCATTGAGATTGTGATGGGCGAGGGCGACCAACCGCGTCTGTTTGATCCTCATGCACGGGCGGCTCTAACCCAAAAACTCGGCGCTGTGCCGACCACATCGCGGTTTCGGATGGGGGGGGATGACAACTACCTCTGTGCGTTGCTCGATTATGTCATGGTGTCGCCAGAACTATTGGACCATGATCCGCGCTGGCGGATTTGGCATCCGTTCGACAATCCAGTCTGCTACGGCACGCCCGAACTGCGCGAGGCCTTATTGACCGCGTCGGACCATTTTCCCGTCACGATCGACCTTAATTTATGACTGTTTTGGCAGGATGCGGACGGTTGCCGAAACCGCGTCCATCGCCTTGGCCAGTGAGTTATACCGCGCCTCAGACACTTCACCCCATAGCGGCTCTGTCTCTGCGTTCAGCACCAGTTCCAGCTCGCGCTTCTTGGGCTTCCAAATAAACTGCCCCGGATTTCCCTCGGCCTTGAGCCACAGCATCGCGCCCAAGCGCATCGCCCGACCTAGGATCTCTGCCTCACGGATTTGCTGTTCATCGAGCAGGGCAAACAGAGGTTCCAGACGAGACCCCTGACGCTTGCTGGAATAGCGATGAAACAGCGAGAGACCGAGCAACACTCGTTCTTCGTGTTTCAACCCGCCCAAGTTCGCACGGGTCGCGTTATCGAATGCCACCTCATCGCGGTAATCGGGGTGGGCGCGCCATGTCACATCGTGCAAGAGGCAGGCGGCTTTGATGATGCGCAGTTTCTGCCAATTTGCATTGGGGAACAGCGGCGTCACGAAATCGTAGAGAACTTTGCCAAATCCGGGCAAACGCGCGTCTTTTGATTCCGCATAACGACTGGCTTCAATCAGCGGATCGCGGTCACGCAGCTCTTGAGGCATTTGTTCGTATAAAAGACCCTCACGGATACCGTAGGACGACACTGCGATATCTTTGGGGCGGAAGGTTTTCACCAGTTCCTTGAGCACGTGGATTGCGATGGGCACCAGCGCCATACGCTCGGACGAAATACCACAACGGCTGCGCAGATCGTCGAGGTTTGCAGAGCCGATGTAATCCGCCGTCGTGGAGACGTTGCGGGCGGTCATTCGGTATTCGTGTTGAACGGTCAGGGGATAGCCGCGCCGCTCCATATCAATGCGCGCAATGGCACGCCATGAGCCGCCGACCAGAAATAGCCGCATCCCTGTCTCATAGTCCATCTCGGCATGCATGCCCTGCATGATCTCTTTGACATGGGCCTTGAGGTCGCGCTTTGAGGTGAACCCTTTGAGGCGCAGTGGACCGAGGGGCGAGGTGAGGCGGTGGCCAACCTTGCCATCTTTGATATCCGCCAACTCCATTGACGAGCCGCCAATATCACAGACCATGCCAAAGCTGCCGGGCCACCCCAGCAGAACACCTTGCGCCGAAAGGCGGGCCTCTTCGCGACCATCAATGATGTGCAGCTTGACGCCTGCTTTTTCCAGAACTTCGCGGCTGAATTCATCGCCATCTTCGGCTTCGCGCACGGCAGCCGTGGCAACAGCGGTCAAAGGTGCATCCATGCTTTCGGCGAGAGCCGCAAAGCGGCGGATGGCAGCCAGCGCACGGGCGCGGCCTGTCGGGTTCAACCGACCCGTTTCACGAAGTCCAGCGCCGAGAGCGCACATAACTTTTTCGTTATAGAAATAGGCAGGGCTACGGGCAGCGCCGTCAAAGACCACCATACGAACAGAGTTAGAGCCAACGTCCAACACGCCGACACGCGCGAGCGCTTTGGCTTGAGGATCGTCAAACAAAGGCCGCCCAAAGGGGCCCCAGTCGGTGTCGTCTGTCTGGGTCGTGGTCGTCATGGATTCTCCGGTCCTCCCAGACCTTTGGACGGGGAGGGGGGCGGTGTCAATCTTCGGTGTGCGTTAGTTGCACGACACCCGTGGCCCCGGCCGATCCGCGACCAGACAGCGATGGGTTCTCCATAAAGAACTTATGGCAGCTAAAGGCGAATTTATCCTCGGGCACGGCGACACGCGTAAATTTGCCATTCGGCCCCATGATCCAGCTCTGCGCGATATCCGCCATGTTGGCCGACATGATCTGATCGACGATCTGCGCTTTGACGGTCGGGTTCTTAGCTTCAACCAGTGTCTCAACACGGCGGTTGAGGTTACGCCCCATCCAGTCCGCAGACGAGAAAAACACACGTGCCTCTTTGCCCGGAAGTCCGCCGCCATTGCCGAAACAGACGATGCGCGAATGTTCGAGGAACCGACCGACGATGGATTTGACGCGGATATTTTCCGACAGTCCTTTGATCCCCGGACGAATGCCGCAGATGCCACGCACGACGAGGCTAATCTTCACGCCCGCTTGGCTCGCGCGGTAAAGCGCGTTCATCACGTCCTCTTCGATGAGGCTGTTCATCTTGGCCCAGATCGCAGCAGGGCGGCCCGCGCGGGCATGTTCGATCTCTAGATCGATCATTTCGATGAGGCGCTGTTTCAGGCCCATTGGTGCAATCGTCAGGTTCTCTAGTCCGTCTGGCTGCACATAGCCCGACAGGTAGTTGAACACTTTCGTCGCGTCCCGACCCAAGGCCGCATCGCAGGTAAAGAACGACAGGTCGGTGTAAATCTTTGCGGTGATCGGGTGATAGTTGCCTGTGCCGTAGTGGGTATAGGTGACCAGTTGATCTCCTTCGCGGCGCACTACGGTCGAGATTTTCGCATGAGTTTTCAGTGTGGTAAAGCCATACACCACATGCGCGCCAGCCCGTTCCAAACGGCGCGACTGACGGATGTTCGCGGCCTCGTCAAAGCGGGCCTTAAGCTCGACCAGCGCGGTCACGGATTTGCCGTCCTCTGCCGCCTCACAGAGCGCCTCAACGATTGGGGAGTTCTTGGACGTTCGGTATAGTGTCTGTTTGATCGCGACCACATTCGGGTCGGCGGCCGCTTGTTTGAGGAACCGCACCACCATGTCGAAGGTCTCGTAGGGGTGGTGGAGCAGCATGTCCTTTTGTTTGATCGATTTGAACATGTCGCCGCCGTGGTCCTGAACCCGTTCGGGAACGCGCGGCGTGTAAGGCGACCACAAAAGGTCAGGACGGCTGTCGAGGACCAGTTGTTTGAGGTCGGCCATACCGAGCATACCGTCCACAATCACCACTTCGGATTCGTCAACGTGCAGTTCGTGCATGATCATGTCGCGCAGCCCGTCAGGCGCGCCTGCGGTCATCTTCATCCGGACGACTTCACCGCGACGACGACGTTTGAGGGCGACCTCAAATTCGCGCACCAGATCTTCGGCTTCTTCTTCGACCTCAAGGTCGCTGTCGCGCAGCACGCGGAACGCACAGTCGCCTTTGACCTTGTAGCCAGGAAAGAGGCGGTGGATGTGCAACAAAAGCAGTTCTTCGAGCGGCAGGAACCGATCCCCGTCAACTGTCGGCAGCGCGATGAAGCGGTCGATCTGATGCGGCACGGGCAGGAGCGCGCGCATGGACCGTTTGTCAGCGGTCCGCTCCAGCTGCAGCGCCAGCGCAAAGCCCGTGTTCGGAATGAACGGGAAGGGGTGTGCAGGGTCAACAGCCAGTGGAGAAAGAACGGGGAACACGTTGTTCAGGAACACATTTTCCAGAAACTCTGCGTCACCTTCGATCAGGTCAGTGCGTGACAGGATATGGATTTTCTCTTGCGCTAGTTCAGCCTTGAGCGCGTTAAACGTCGACTGTTGGCGCATCATCAGATCGCGGGCGTCCGCGTTGATCAGCGCGAGTTGTTCGACAGGTGTAAGACCGTCGAGCGCAGGGGTCATGTTGCCCGCATGTGCCAGTTCCCGCAGACCCGCAACGCGCACGGTATAAAACTCGTCGAGGTTGGTTGCCGAAATGGACAAAAACCGCAGGCGTTCCAACAGCGGAACCCGCAGGTTTTCGGCCTCTTCCAAGACACGCCAGTTGAAGCCAAGCCAGCTTAACTCTCGGTTATAGAAACGGGATGGGCTGGAGAGGTCAAAATCGGCCTCAACGGCTTCGGGGAACTTTGCGGTCAGGAAATTTGCGAGTGTCATGGCGGCCTTATGCTGCGCAATTGCAACGTTTATGTGACCATTATCGCGCCTAATCTGATGGATTGTCCAGCAACCTACCAGCTAGTTTAATTCCAATCGGTTGCCCCGTCGCGAGAGCCTCTTTGTCCAGCGCTGATACGATGTCGTCAGCGGCAGAAAATGACCGTTCAATCCGACCCGCAAGGTAAGAGATCAGTGCGGGTTTCGGCGTGAGTTGGCGGTCGGCAAAATGCTTCATCAACACGGCGCTCAGGAGGCGATCATCAGGGTCCGCAATATGCACGGTGGGTGCTGCTTGCATACGGCTGGCGAGGTCGGGGAGGGTGATGCTCCAACGGCTCGGCGGTGTTGTGGCGGTCAGCAGCAGGGGCAAGCGCTGCGCGCGAAGGTGATTGTGCAGGTGGAACAGAGGTTCCTCGGACTGAGGCTGTAGGGCCTCTAGATCCTCGATCACAATCGGGCAAGAGGGCAGGTCGAGCGTCGCGCCAATCTGCCCAGCTTTCCAAACGGTGGCACCTGTAAGGTGCTGAAACACGCGCGACAGATGGCTTTTGCCGCTCCCCTTAGGGCCGATTAGGGCGAGCTTGCCATCGGCCCAGCCGTCAGGGTTTGTTACCATGACATAGGCGTGGGCATTGGCCTCTGACACGAAATAATCGTCAGGGCCCAACGCGACGTTAGGGGGTAGATCAAAGGACAGCTGGCGCGGGGTCATTCGGTATCGCTAAAGCCCCGATAGAGGCGTCCGTTCTTGTAGCTTCGGATGGCGTGACGGGCCACAACGCCGATCATCGCGGCAACTGGAACTGCAACGAGCATCCCAACAAAACCGAACAAGGTGCCAAAGACGGACAGCGCAAAGATCAGCCAAACAGGGTGCAGGCCGACCGAGCTACCGACGAGTTTTGGTGTCAGGAAATTGCCTTCGAGGAACTGGCCAAGGCCAAAGATCGCAGCGACAAGCCCGATCCTCAACCAATCCGTGGCAAAGGTCGTGGTTGCACCGTCAATCACCTCAACGCTATTCCAGAATTGAAACAGCGCGAGGCCGATCGACAAAAGGCCACCGACCAGAGCGCCAACGTAAGGGATAAAGGTCAAAAGCCCCGCAATGGCACCAGCGACGAGGCCGAACTGCAAACCAACGATCATGAGGCCTACCGCGTAGAAAATGCCAAGGATGAGGCAGACGGTGCCTTGCCCACGGATGAAGGAGGCGAGCGTTTTGTCGATCTCGGTCGCGATGCTGCGGATTTGGCCCAAGTGATCGCGCGGTAAGAGGCTGTCGATCTCAGCGACCATATTGTCCCAATCATAGAGCAAGTAGACCGCCACAACAGGCACGACGACCAATAGGACGATCACGTTGATCAGGCTCATCGCCGAAGAGAGCAGACCATTTAGGAAATCGCCGCCCTTGCTCTGTACGGTGGAGGCCACGTTTTTGAGGCTACCCGAGAGCGTGATGTCATTTTGCGCAAGGGCAGGGAAGGTATCCGTGAGCCATTTATCGAGATCGCGCAGAACTGTAGGCGCGGTATCGACCGATGTGCCGATGAAATTAAAGAGCGATGCTGTTTGTTGGATCAGCACGGGGATGATCAAGAGAGCCGCGATCACAAAGAGGATCGTTGCACCGATACTGATCACGCCGACAGAGGCCGCACGGCTAAAGCCCGCCCGCTCCAACCGATCTGCAACGGGGTCGAGCATATAGGCGACCGCTCCACCTAGAACGAAGGGCAGGATCACGTTGCCGAGGAAATAGAGCAAAAACACCAAAATAGCTGTGGCGATGCCCCAGTATTTCACCTGTTCTTTGACCGGAAGTCCCATGCCATGCCCCTATCGTCGCGTTAGGTCTATGTCAGCCTTCTGGTCAGATAAATCAAGTCCTGCGCGGGGTTAGGGCGGGTTTTGGGGCGCTGCCCCCGTCCACCTGCGGTGGCCTCCCCCGGGATATTTGCGGCACAAAGGCAGGGATCGCGAGGTCTGACTTGCCCATGGGGGTGGTTTCCGATAGCGGAAGGGGTAACCTTGTCATTAAATTGCTGGACCGTGATATGCGCCTTTCCCGCTACTTCCTTCCTGTTCTGAAAGAAAACCCTGCCGAAGCGCAGATTGTATCGCACCGCCTGATGCTGCGTGCTGGTATGATCAAGCAGCAGGCAGCGGGGATTTATTCTTGGCTGCCCCTCGGGTTCAAAGTTCTCCGTAAGATCGAGAACATCGTTCATGATGAACAGATCAAAGCGGGTCACATCCCGATGCAGATGCCGACGCTGCAGCCAGCGGACCTATGGCGCGAGTCTGGTCGTTATGACGCATACGGCCCGGAAATGCTGCGGATGAAGGACCGTCACGACCGTGACATGCTGTTCTCTCCGACCGCGGAGGAAATGTTCACGGACGTGTTCCGCGCTCATGTGAACAGCTACAAAGACCTGCCGCTGACTATCTATCAAATCCAGTGGAAATTCCGCGACGAAGTGCGTCCGCGTTTCGGCGTGATGCGTGGCCGCGAGTTCTATATGAAAGACGGCTACAACTTTGACCTCACCAAAGAGGACGCGCTGCACGCGTATAACCGTCACCTCGTCAGCTACCTGCGCACCTACGAGCGCATGGGCCTGCAGGCGATCCCGATGCGTGCGGACTCTGGCCCGATTGGCGGCGATGACACCCACGAGTTCCTCGTCCTCGCGGAAACGGGTGAGTCCGAGGTGTTCTACGATAGCCAGATCACCGATCTGACTTTTGGTGATCGTGAGATTGACTACGATAGCCGCGAACAGTGTCAGGCGGTTCTGGAAGAGTTTACCAGCCGTTACGCGCGCACCGATGAGACCCACGATGAGGCGGTCTTTAACGAAGTGCCAGAAGAACGCCGTCGTGTGGCTCGTGGTATCGAAGTGGGTCAGATTTTCTACTTTGGCACCAAATATTCGGACGCCATGGGCGCGACCGTTGTCGACAACGAAGGCAACAAGGTTCCTGTCCACATGGGGTCGCATGGTATCGGCGTATCGCGTCTGTTGGGTGCGATCATTGAGGCAAGCCATGACGAAAAGGGCATCATCTGGCCTGAAGGCGTGACCCCGTTCCACGTTGGTATCGTGAACCTGAAGCAGGGTGATGATGCGGCAGATGCGGCTTGTGAAAGCCTCTATGCGGAACTGACCGCTGCTGGGTTTGAACCGCTATATGACGACCGCAACGAACGCGCTGGCGGCAAATTCGCGACAATGGACCTGATCGGTCTACCGTGGCGCATCACCGTTGGTCCGCGTGGTCTGGCGAATGGCGTTGTTGAATTGACCTCGCGCCGCACAGGCGAAAGCGTTGAGATGGCGCCCGCTGAGGCTATCGCGAAGATCAAAGAGATCTACGCAAAGCATCCGCATCCAAAAGGCGCGTAATCTGGGGCGGGGGCGCAGTACCCGCGCTATTTTGACTATTATGGGCACAAAGGCGCGCAAGCCACGGGAGAGTGACTTGACCCTTTGTGCCCTTTCCATAAGGTCCGTTCCGACAGACAGGAGCCGTTATGACCGAACTGCCTAAGGCACGATCCACCGCACCGTTTTCCCGCTTTGAGTGGATGATCGCATGGCGCTACATTCGCGCCCGCCGTGCAGAGGGTGGCGTTTCGGTGATGACCTGGATCAGCCTCATCGGCATTATGCTCGCCGTTTTTGCGCTGGTTGCGACGATGGCCATCCGGTCTGGGTTCCGCTCTGATTTCGTGGATACCATCCTTGGCGCGAATGCCCATGTGACCGTCTATCAAACGATGGAAGTCGATCAAAACGGGCAGGTGAGCCGCACGATTTCCAATGCCACCGATATGGCCGCTGCCCTGCGCGGGGTGGAGGGCGTGACCCGCGCTGCGCCATTGGTGCGCGGTCAGGTTATGGCGAATTTCACCAACGCAAACGCAGGGGTAGAGGTTTACGGCATCGCCTACGACGACCTTCTGACCATCCCGCGCATTGTTGAACCCGAGGTTGCCTTGGGGGACATAGCCCGCTTTGGCGACGGTATCGCGATTGGCTCTGGCGTAGCGCGTGAACTGGGCGTGACCATTGGTGACACGATCAAGCTGATTTCACCGAATGGCACCCGCACGGCCTTTGGCACCAGTCCGCGGGTGAGTGCCTATGAGGTGGTCTATATCTTTACCGCTGGTCGTTGGGACATCGACCGCACGCGGGTCTATCTGCCTATGGCGCAGGCGCAGCTGTTCTTTAACAAAGACGGTGTCGCGGACGAGATCGAGGTGATGGTCGAGAACCCAGAAGCCGTCGATGATCTGCTGGCCCCCATCCTGATTGCTGCTGGCGATCGGGCCCTGATCTGGACGTGGCGCGACAGTGCTGGGGCATTCCTGCGTGCCCTCACGGTCGAAGATAACGTGATGTTCGTTCTCATGGCGATCCTTGTCCTGATTGCCTCGATGAACATCATTTCGGGCCTGATCATGCTGGTAAAGAACAAGGGCCGCGACATTGGAATCCTGCGCACCATGGGCCTGACCGAAGGGTCCGTCCTGCGCGTGTTCTTTATCTGCGGGGCGAGCATCGGGACCGTTGGCACCATCGCGGGCGTGATCCTCGGGTGCCTGTTCGCGGTCTACATCGACCCGATCTTTAGCCTGATTAACTATGTCTCTGGCGGCGGCGTCTGGGACCCGTCGATCCGTGGCATCTATCATCTGCCCGCCGAACTGCGCCTGTCGAATGTCGTCTCGGCGGTCGCGCTATCGCTCGGCCTGTCGTGGACGATCACCCTTTTGCCTGCACGCCGTGCAGCCCGCATGAACCCGGTGGAGGCGCTGCGCTATGAATAACACCCTCACCCTGTCAGGCATCACTAAAGGCTACAACCACGGCAAACCAAACGAAGTGCAGGTCCTGCGTGGCGTTGATCTGACTGTGGGTGAGGGCGAGGTTGTCGCTCTTGTCGCGCCCTCTGGTGCGGGGAAATCGACGCTTCTCCATATCGCGGGGCTACTCGACACGCCGGACACGGGCATGGTGTCCATCGGGGGCGAGGATATGACGGGCCTCTCTGATCGGCGGCGCACCGCGATCCGACGGGCAGGGGTCGGCTTTATCTACCAGTTCCACCACTTGCTGCCCGAATTTACCGCTCTCGAAAACATCACGCTCCCGCAGCTCGCCAATGGCGTCAGCGAACGCGCGGCCAAGGCGCGGGCGCTCGAACTACTCGATACCGTTGGGATTGCGGAACGCGCTGCGCACCGTCCTGCCGCGCTATCGGGGGGCGAACAGCAACGTGTGGCGTTCTGTCGGGCACTCGCCAATGGGCCTGCGCTCCTCTTAGCGGATGAACCGACGGGGAACCTCGACCCTGATACCTCTGACCGCGTGTTTGATGCTCTGATGACGCTCGTTCGTGCCACGGGCCTCTCGGCGCTCATCGCCACGCACAACCACGACCTCGCGGCGCGGATGGACCGTATCGTGCGGCTCGACGCGGGCGCGGTTACACCTTCTGCGTAACGAAAACACCCACCGCCATGATCGCGATCCCTGCCGCGCGGGTCAGGGAGATCGGCGTCTGGTTCGCGCCAAACAGCCCGAAATGGTCAATCGCTGCGGCGGAAATCAACTGGCCGATCAGCACCAGAAACACCGCGTTGCCGATGCCGATTTTCGGCGCGATCCACGTGATCGACAGCAGGTAAAACGCGATCAGGAACCCTGCGAGGAACAGGTGCTTTGGCGCGCTCAGCAGCTTGCCATAGCCCTCTGGCCCCGTGAACAGCGCCACCACCAGCGCCACGCAGAAGGCTACGATGAACAGGACCGATCCTGCCGCTGCAGGTGACCCGATTGTGCGCCCCAAGGCCGCGTTCAATGCCGCCAAAACGGGCACGCCGATCCCTGCGAGTAGCATCACAACATACGAACTGTTCATGAAAATTCCTCCTGCCCCTGCGGGACGTTAGACCGATCGGACAGGGACGCGCAATTCCTGTTTACCTTTGCCCCGCGCTTTGGGACAATGGGGGCAACAAACATTGGGGAGAGCAGTCATGAAACCCGCCTTTATCCTTCTTGCCGCTTTTGGTCTGTCCGCCTGCGTCGAAGAGGTCGCGGATGGCCGCAAGATTTTTGCCGACGAATGCGCTGCCTGTCACGGTGAGGACGCCAAGGGCAACGGCTTTGCCGCCGCTGGCCTCGCCAAAACGCCGCCCGATCTGACCCAGATCGCAGCCCGCAACGGCGGTATCTTTGACGTGAACGCGGTGATGAGCACCATCGACGGCCTCCACCACTCCCCCGACAACCCGATGCCAGAGTTCGGAGCGGGCGACATGGGCGAGATCGTCATGGTCGACCGCACCCCCGTGCCCGCCGAGCTGCTGGCCCTCGCAGGGTATCTGGAGAGCATTCAGGAGTGAGAGGCCTTTTCAACCATTCTTAGTATGTGCCGAGCTTTGTAGAAGTGAAATTTCTTAGTATTTGCTTCGGTTACAATCCCAGCGAAAAAAAGACTATATTTTAGGTCTTCCAGGACTATCCCGAAGACGGGAGCGCCAGACATTCCTTTGGGGTCGAATTTGATTTGTTCTATTGGAGCAAAGCACAATCGGTTTGAAATAGTTGGTGGACACTCTTTGCCGATTACTGCATTTGGCGCTCTTGTGTATCGGTCTTCCTCGTAAATTATGGAAGCTCTGTGAGCTGGAAATCCAACAGTAATCACAAAATTTGGTTTGATGGTTGGTTGAGCGAAATCTTGTCGATTTATGTCAAACCAAATATGCTGACTAAGTGCACCATCATTTACAGCATCAGTGAATTCATAAACTAAAAAATCGTGATTTTCTTCTGGGTCGTTCAGAGGAAAGTGGACTGAATGTGAGGTGATAAAATTCGAGCGCTCAGTGTTGTGGACGCAAAAAGTCTTATAATCAGCATTTAATTTTCTTTGTTGGTGTTTGGAGGTGATTACAAAATAGCGCGACCTGTATGTCACATATGTAGCGCTACCACCTCTCGATAATCCAAATGTTCCAAAGTTTTCATCGTAATAAAGCGCGGGGTTTGAATAACGACCGCAATATTCTGTGATCTCGCTAGAGGGTATGTATAATCCATTGCATTCGATTGAGGTTAATAGCCGGTTACCTAAAATCGATTTAACTGAAAGCTCTAATTCGTCCATTCATTCCGCGTAAGTTTAAACATCCAACTCTTCAACAAACCGCGCGTTTTCCTGAATATACTGGAACCTTAGCTCGGGTTTTTTGCCCATGAGGCGCTCGACCAGATCGCCGGTTTCGCCCGGTTCGTCCTCGTCGATGGTGACGCGGATGAGTTTGCGGGAGGCGGGGTCCATGGTGGTTTCTTTGAGGTCTTTGGCGTCCATTTCGCCCAAGCCTTTAAAGCGGGACACATCCATTTTGCCCTTACCGCCAAGCCCTTTTTCCAGCACGGCGTTCTTTTCGGCCTCGTCCAGACAGTAGACGCGTTTCGCCCCTTGGGTGACGCGGAACAGCGGCGGGCAGGCGAGGTAGAGGTGCCCGTGGTCGATCATCGGGCGCATCTGCGTAAAGAAGAACGTCATGAGGAGCGAGGCAATGTGCGCCCCGTCCACGTCCGCGTCGGTCATGATGATGACCTTGTCATAGCGCAGGTCGTCGACGTTGAATTTCGTGCCGAGCCCAACGCCGAGCGCTTGGGTCAGGTCGCTGATCTCTTGGTTCGTGCCGAGCTTGTTCGACGCGGCGCCAAGGACGTTCAGGATTTTACCACGCAGCGGCAGGAGGGCTTGGGTTTTGCGATCCCGCGCCATCTTGGCAGAGCCACCCGCAGAGTCACCTTCCACGATGAAAAGTTCGGTGCCCTCGCGGTTGGTGGCAGAACAGTCCACCAGTTTCCCCGGCAGGCGGAGTTTCTTGGTCGCGGTTTTGCGTTGGGTCTCTTTTTCCTGACGGCGGCGCAGTCGCTCTTCGGCGCGCAGGACAAGGAAATCAAGGATCGCGCCCGCCGATTTGGTATCGGCAGCGAGCCAGTTGTCAAAGTGGTCGCGGACGGAGTTTTCCACCCACTTCGCGGCTTCCTCGGTCGAGAGGCGGTCTTTGGTCTGGCCGACGAAAGAGGGCTCGCGGATGAAGATCGACAAGAGTGCACAGCCGCCTGTGATCAGGTCCTCGCGGGTGATCTGTGCGGCCTTTTTGTTGCTGACCAGTTCACCGTAGGCGCGGATACCCTTGAGGATCGCAGCCCAGAACCCCGCTTCGTGGGTGCCACCTTCGGGCGTGGGAACGGTGTTTGTGTAGGAATGGAGATAGCCATCGCGCGACGGTGTCCAGTTGATCGCCCATTCGACCGAGCCGGGTACGCCGAATTTATCCTCAAAGCTGACTTTGCCAGAGAAGGGTTTTTCGGAATAGGTGCTGACCCCTTCGAGCGATTCATTAAGGAAGTCCGACAGGCCGTTCGGGAAACGGAACGTGGCCTCAGTCGGGGTTTCCCCGTCATCGATTTCGGATTTCCAGCGGATTTCAACGCCCGAGAACAGATAGGCCTTGGACCGTGTCATCTTGAACAGGCGGGCAGGTTTCAGTTTCTGCGAGCCAAAGATGTCAGGGTCTGCGTGGAACGTCACAGTCGTGCCGCGACGGTTCGGAGCCGCGCCGATTTTCTCAATCGGACCAAGAGGCACTCCGCGCGAGAATTTCTGTTCGTAGAGTTCTTTGTTCCGCGCGACCTGCACGATCATCGAATCCGACAACGCGTTCACGACCGACGAGCCCACGCCGTTCAGACCGCCAGAGGTCGAATAAGCCTTGTTCGAGAATTTACCGCCTGCGTGCAGAACGGTTAGGATAACCTCGAGCGCGGATTTACCTGGGAACTTCGGGTGGGGATCGACGGGCATCCCGCGACCGTTATCGCGCACCGAAATTGAGTAGTCCGCGTGCAGTTCGACCTCAATCCGATTGGCGTGACCTGCAACGGCCTCGTCCATGGAGTTGTCGAGGATTTCCGCGACCATGTGGTGCAGCGCCCGTTCGTCCGTGCCGCCAATATACATGCCCGGACGTTTGCGGACAGGTTCGAGCCCTTCGAGGACTTCAATAGAAGATGCGTCGTAATCGGTCGGCTCTGCGCCGGATAGAAGGTCGTCGGCCATATCGCTGCTCTTTGCTTTGTTGCCGCATATAGTGGCCTAACCGACGCGGGGGGGCAATCTCTGGTTTTGCTTTATCCACATGATGATCGAAAAGATCGTCGTTTGGGCGAGTTGAAAATTAGAACTTGTGTTATACTTTAGGTATGAAGGGGGACAATGCCGTCGCGGATCACCACATTAACGTTAGAGACAAATGGACAGGTTCGACCTAATCCAGCCTCTATCATTGCGCCGTTGGAAGATCTCGATTTCTTTCTGTCATTGGCGCAGCCGCTGCCTCATCCCATGACCGCGTGGGAGGTTTGGGCAAAGGCGAACGCTTCGCTACCATGGTGGTCGCATTTCATTCTCAAGGTTCGCAACCTCGTTCTGTTGCCGTTCGGGACGAAGCCCTTCAAACCCGCCGAGATGGATATCGATTATCCCCCGAAACAAGGAACTAAGATCGGTAGCTTCACCGTCGAAACCATTAGCGATCATAAACTGTGTTTGATCTTGGATGATAAGGTCCGCAGGGGCATGCTCTGCATCACCATGTCCGCAGACCAAGAGGACGTTGTCCTGACGGGATCGGCTATTTTGCACAAAAGGTATATGCGGTGGTATATTGTGATCTTTGGAAAGATGATCATTCGCATCATCCGTTCCGCTGCCGCGCGGTTCTAGCGGCGTTTCGCGATACGGGATGCGTAGCCCAATAGCGCGGCCATCACAGGGGTCTGTGGGTCGCGGTCTGCTGCAATCAACCCGATGCTATGGCTCCGCTCTGGTGCGGAGAGTGGAACAGACGTGAGGTCTTTGCCTGTCGTTAGGAACGCGGCAATCCGCAGGGGCAGGATCGTCACCCATTGCCCCGTTTCCACGTGGCTTACCAAAACCAAGGTCGAGTTGCTTTCGACAGTTGGGGCAGGGGTGATGCCCGCCGCCGCGAGGTTTTGGTTGATAATCCGTCTGTTCTGCATGTCGGGTGTCAGCAGACAGAGGGGCGCATCTGCAAGATCGGACCATTCCAATTTCGACCGTTTCGCAAGGTCGGACCCCTTGTGGCAGATGACGGCGTAGTCTTCCTCATACAAGGGCACAGTCGCCACGCGGCCCAGAGGTTCGTTGTCGAGGTAGGTAATCCCACCGTCGATCTGCAATCCCTCAAGCATGTCGAGGATTTCAATCGACGACCGCGATAGGATCGTGAAACGCACGTTGGTGTGTTCTTTGGAAAAGGCCGAGGTCAGATCGGCCACCATCGGCAGTGCCGTCGGGATCACGGCCAAACGAATGTCGCCAGATAGACCCTCACGGGCGGCGCGCATCTCTTGTTTCATGACGCGCACATCGCCCACGATCCGCCGCGCCCAATCCAACACGCGTGCACCTTCGGGCGTCAGGCCACCGTAGCGCGACCCGCGATAGACCAGCTGAACCCCCAACTGGTTCTCAAGCTGCTTGATCCCCGCAGAGAGCGTCGGCTGGGTGATCCCCAAACTTTCCGATGCATGTCCGAAATGTTCCTCGCGGGCGAGGGCGATGAACATTTCCAATTTGTCGATCATGCGCAGGCCACCGAAAGCAATAGGTCCCCAAGGGGTTTGAACTCCTTTAACCCGTCCATGATCCGATCGCAAAGGGGACCAGAGCCGCCCAAGGGTCGGGTCGCAATCATCGACTTGTGGCGCAAGAGGTCCGCATTCGGGTGGTCAGGCGCAAAGCCACGCGGCACGCGCACCAGTTCTGGTTCGCGCAAGCTAAAGCCTGCCGTTTTCACCCCGTCCACAATCCGCGCTACCCGAGTGGCGTCGAGATCAACAAATTTGCGCCAATCGTCGAGAACGTCTTTCTCCATCGCCATCATCCCGCCGCCGATCCGCACTTGATCTGGTTCGATGCCAAAGAAATAGGCCACGGGCTGGCGTCCTTCGTTCACTTGCCAGAGCACATGCAGGTGGGTCTTGTAGGGCGTCTTATCCTTAGAGAACCGGGTGTCACGGTGCGGGCGGAACAGTTTGGTGGTGACGGGATCACCCAATAGGTCGCTCAGTCGTGGTGCAATTTCATCCAGCAGAGCAAGCGCGGTTGGCTTGATCTCTTTGTCATAGGTGGCGCGGTTTGCGGCCCACCAGTCTTTGGAATTGTTCGCCGCCAGCGTCCGATAAAACGGTTGGGCAGTCTCAATAAATGTCTCGAAAGTCATAGCAGCACCACTGTCGTTCGCGGGGATCATGCGGTGTCGGGCGAGGGGTGTCTACTGACAAACGGAATTTGATCATATGGACGAAAATTGCAACTTGCCGTAATGCTGGTGCAATGAATCACACGCGTCCCACCCTTCGTCAGGATGTCCTGCCCCTGATCCGCCTCGGCATGCCCTTGGTCGGCAGCAGCATTGCGGCCTTTGCGATCCATATGACCGATACGATCATGTTGGGCTGGTATGACGTGACCGCGCTTGCGGCGGTGACGTTGGGGTCGTCGTGGTGGTTTATCCTCTATATTTTCGGGGCTGGCTTCGGCTTTGCCGTGATGCCGCTTGTCGCTGCGGCTGCTGCCGAAGGCGATGATACCCGCGCCCGTCGTGTGACCCGCATGGCATTCTGGTTGAGCCTCGCCTTTGCGGCGGTGGTTTTGCCGCTCTTGTGGTGGTCGGGGACCATTTTCCTGTGGATGGGGCAACATGAAATCATCGCCCTAGAGGCCCAGAAATACTTGCGTATCGCGGGCTTTGGTATCGCGCCGGGGCTGCTGGTTGTCGTGCTGCGGTCCTATCTGTCGGCGCAGCATATGACGGCGATTTTGCTGTGGGTGACCTTGGGCGGTGTCGTCTTTAACGCGGGCGTGAATTACATCCTGATCTTCGGTAACTTTGGCGCGCCAGAGCTGGGCATTCGCGGGGCGGCGATGGCCTCTGTCCTGATCCAGACGATCACCTTGCTGGTTCTCGCGATCTATTCGAATTTCAAACTGCCAGATATCAAACTGTTCCAGCGTATCTGGAAACCCGATGGCGAAGCCCTTTCGCAGATTTTTCGCATGGGCGTGCCGATTGGCCTGACGTCATTGGCCGAAAGCGGTCTGTTCTCGGCCAGTGCTGTGATGATGGGCTGGATCGGGGAGTTGGAACTGGCGGCCCATGGCATCGCGCTCCAACTCGCCGCGCTTGCCTTTATGTTCCACGTCGGCATGAGCCAAGCCTCAACCATCCGCGCTGGCGGTGACTATGGCCGCAAGGATCAAGCGGGTCTGCGTCGCACGGCATGGGCCTCTGTCATCGTCGGGCTGAGCTTTGGCGTGATCGTTGTCAGCACGTTCCTCTCTTTCCCCGAAACGCTCGTCGGTCTCTTTGTTGATCCGTCAGAGCCGCAGCGCGTTGCCCTGATCAGCATCGCCGCAAAGCTTCTGATATTTGCCGCTCTGTTCCAATTCGTCGACGCGGGGCAGATCATCGCCTTGTCGCTCTTGCGTGGGGTGCAGGATACGGCTGTGCCAATGTGGTTGGCGACGATCAGCTATTGGCTGATCGGTCTGCCTGCAGGATACGTTCTGGCGTTTGTCTTGGGCTTGAACGAGGTTGGCCTATGGCTCGGCCTCTGTATCGGCCTCGGCATGGCGGCGCTGACGCTGATGTGGCGGTTCTGGGCGCGGTCGGTCAGGATCGGCTGATCAATCGTCGTCGGACGCGTCCTCGCGACCCTTCATCAAACGGTCGGCTTTCTTACGGATCAGAACCGTCCGCAGGTCGTGCATCGCCATCAAGAGCGCGTCTGTCACGTCTTCCAACTGGTCATCGGTCGCTTTGGTCTGCGCCCAATGGGTCGTCAGGTTCATGTAGTCCACCGCTCGGTGGATGTCGTCGATATCACGCGCCGCCAAAAGGGCGATGCGCGCTTCCATCCAGTCCCTAATTACCTTTAGGTCTTCGGGGCTTAGCTCCCGTGCGCCTTGGGCCTTAATCTCGCCATTGCGGATGTTCGCAACGGCGATCTGGTCCATCTCAATTCGGCGCTGACGGTTTTCGGTATCCACTTTGAACACGGCCGCGCCATTGTCGCGCACGCGAAAGTAATACTCGGGTAATTCAGAACTCATTGTCGCTTACCTTAGGCCTTCGCAGAACTGTTGAATGCGCGTGCAGGCCTTTGCCAAGGCCTCGTCCGAGGTAGCGTAGCTGATGCGGAAATTGGGTGAAAGCCCAAAGGCCGACCCGAAGACAACCGCAACGCCAGTCTCTTCGAGAAGGGCGGTCGCAAAGGCTTCGTCCGTGTCGATCAACGTGCCCGCCGCGCTGGTTTTCCCAATGCAGGCCGAGATATCGGGGTAGACATAAAACGCACCTTCGGGCGTCGGGCAGTTCACACCCTTCGCATCGTTGAGCATGCCTACAACCAGATCACGGCGACGCTGGAACAGGGCCTTGTTGTCCTCAATATAGCCTTGCGGACCGTTGAGCGCCTCAACCGCCGCCCATTGGCTGATCGAACAGGGGTTCGATGTGGATTGCGACTGAACCTTGCGCATGCCCTTAATCAGCTCTTCAGGACCAGCGGCATAACCAATCCGCCAGCCGGTCATCGCATAGGCCTTGGACACGCCGTTAACGGTCAGCGTGCGGTCATAAAGGCTTGGTTCGACCTGCGCAGGGGTGCAGAATTTAAAATCGTCAAAAACAAGGTGTTCATACATGTCATCAGTCATCACCCAGACATGTGGGTGACGCATCAGAACATCCGTTAGCGCCTTGAGCTCGTCCCATGAATAGCCAGCACCCGACGGGTTTGATGGAGAGTTAAAGAGGAACCATTTGGTTTTTGGCGTGATCGCGGCCTCTAGCTGCTCGGCCGTCAGTTTGAACTGGTTTTCGAGGCTACATTCGACAATCACAGGCGTGCCGCCGCCCAAGAGAACCATGTCAGGATAGGACACCCAGTAGGGCGCGGGGATGATCACCTCGTCGCCCGCGTTCAGGGTCGCCATGAACGCGTTATAAAGCACCTGTTTGCCACCTGTGCCGACAGTCACCTGAGCAGGTTCATAGGACAGTCCATTTTCGCGGCGGAACTTATCGCAGATCGCTTGCTTTAGCTCAGGGATACCATCGACAGCCGTGTATTTCGTCTTGCCCGCGTTGATCGCTGCAATCGCGGCGTCCTTAATGTTCTGCGGCGTGTCAAAGTCTGGCTCGCCTGCGGACAGCCCGATCACATCGCGTCCCGCGGCCTTCAGCTCTTGCGCTTTGGTCGTCATCGCGATCGTGGGCGAAGGTTTTACGCGGGAAAGTGTCGTTGACAGAACGGACATGACGCCTCCGGTGGTCATTTGGATCTGATGTGTCATAAGATGGCCCAGTAACCCAATCAAGCGGCAAGGAGCGCGGACGGTGGAAACTACAGAATGGTTTAGCGAAGATCAGGCAACTTTTGGTGATCGAGTGGCAGGGGCGCGAGAGGCGGCTGGCCTGACCCAAAAACAACTCGCAGGAAAAATCGGGATCAAATTGACGACCCTGCGCGGATGGGAGGATGACCTCACTGAACCCCGAGCAAACAAACTCCAGATGCTGGCAGGTTTGCTGGGCGTTTCGATAACCTGGCTCTTGACGGGGCAGGGCGAAGGCCCCACAGAACCGACTGAGGATGAAATTTCACCTGGTGTCGCTGACATTCTGTCCCAAATCCGCGAATTGCGGGTGCAAATGCAGGACAACGTCAAAAAGATGGGCCAGCTGGAACGGCAATTGCGCGCCGCGCTGAAGGAGTAACAATGACTGAACCGCGTGACATTCGGATCAAACGTTTGGCGATGCGCTCTATGCGTCGCGGCATCAAAGAGATGGATTTGATCCTGTCGGATTTCGCGAGCCGCGAACTTTCCACCATGTCCGACGCGGAGCTCGATCATTACGAGATCTTCATGGAGGAGGCCGATCTCGACCTCTACCAGTGGATCAGCGGCCAAACCGAGGCACCGGATCAATTCAAAGACCTGGTGGCCCGCATTTCCGTTTCGGCCAAAGGCCTGACGGCGCCGCGCCAGTAATATCGGTGGTGACGAAAATTCGTCGCCACCTTTAACCAAATCTTCTGATTCTTACCCCTAGATGGTCCCACTGACCGAAAGAGGAGTAAGAGGCATGAGCCTGATTTCCGAACTCGGGGTCCAGAAGGAAACCTCCGCAATTACGGCGCAGAATGCTGCCTTTATGAACAACTATCTTGAATCCCTGTCGCTGGTCGAACGCCTGCACAGGCTGCTTCTGGATGTGATCAAAGACGAATTTGAACGCTTGGGCGTTCTGGAGCTGAACCCTGTTCAGGCGCTCCTTTTGTTTAACGTGGGCGACAATGAGGTGACTGCGGGCGAACTCAAATCGCGCGGCTATTATCAGGGGTCGAATGTCAGCTATAACCTGAAGAAGTTGGTGGATGGCGGCTTTATGCACCATCAGCGCTGCTACGCGGATCGCAGGTCTGTCCGTGTCCGTCTGACCGAAAAAGGCCGCCGCGTGCGCGATATCGTGTCCCGACTGTTCGCGGCCCATTCCGAAGGGCTGCAAAAACGGGGCGTGGTGGATCATGACGGTATGGATATGATATCTGGCTCGCTCAAACGGATCGAACGGTATTGGACCGATCAAATCCGCTATATCTACTGATCCAGTGAGCCGAGAGCGAGGCTGCGCAATTCCCGCAATAACTTGCGGCGCATCGCGGCCTCGTAATCGTCAAAGCCCGCGGCAGGTTCGACAAAGGCTTCTGGTCCACGAATGACGTATGTTTTCCAGTAGGATAGCAGCCCTTCGTCATCCTCACCACCGAGGATCACCAGCCCGTTGACGGTCATGCGGTCGTCCTCTGGGATGTCTTGGGGGCGGGGGCCTGTGTTGTTCTCGCCGTCCCCCGATAGGTCGAGCGTGTGCCGCCAGCAGTCAGGCTGCTGGTCGAGCAACGCTTTGCCCGCCATCAGTGCCGATCCAATCGACGTGGTTAGATCACCGGGCGCCGTCGAAACCGTGGTTAATCGTGCGGCAATGGCAGAGAGGTCAGAGGCCGAGGCGACCTCGGTCCACGGCAACAGGATGGTCGCCGTGTCTGGCCCGCTCCATTGATAAACTGACAGCCTGATTGGGGCCATCGGGTCTGACAATATGGCTGCGCTGACCTCTGGCGCCAAAAGTGCCGCCGCCAATCCATCGAGCTGGAGACGATATTCCACCGCGTCCACAGACCCCGACACATCGAGTCCCAAGGCCAAGGCCTGACGACACTCCGCATCGGCAGGGAGGCCCGCCCCAATCAATGCCGCGGCGACGAGCGACTTACCAGTGACCGACATTGTCCATGCTGACCCAAGGTTCCGCAGGTGCGAGCTGTTCACCCGCTTGCAGCAGTTCAATCGACACGTTGTCGGGCGAACGCACAAAGGCCATATGCCCATCGCGCGGTGGGCGGTTGATCGTCACGCCATTGTCCATAAGGTGCTGGCAGGTCTCGTAAATATTCGGCACCTGATAGGCGAGGTGCCCGAAATGCCGTCCGTCCGATGGCAGCCCCTCGTCGCCATCCCAGTTATAGGTCAGCTCAATCGGGCACTCCTCTTGGCCCTCTGGCGCCATGAACACAAGGCTAAACCGCCCCGCCTCATTGTCGATCCGACGCGTTTCACGCAGACCCAAAAGCGCATAAAACGCCATACTCTCTTCCAGATCCTTCACGCGGACCATTGTGTGCAAATACCGTAGGGTCATAGGTTTTCTCCCGAAACTGCTTTGGTCAAACCCTAGCACTCCAGCCGACGAAGACCAGTTAGAAAGAAGAACGATAGCCGATCTCGATCCCCGTCTCAGATCGGGTAAAGCGGCTGATGTTGCTATCGGTTTGAACGGACCGAAGGCTGATCACGGGCATGAAACCCGCATAGGTCATGTTCGGAAACGCAGCCTCTATCACGGCAAAGGACGTCTCGTCCCGCCGTTCGCCCGAAAACACTGGTGGCAGGGCGTAATCGTCATAAAGCGTGACCGCGCGGCCAACCGATGCCTGTAGTTGCACTGGCTTGCCCTGCATGTTCGGGGCAAAACTCGCGTAGAGGCTTGAGGCGGTATTGGCGCGGTTGGTGGTTGGGCTTTCGGTCATCGTATGATTGACGCCCGCGCTCCAACGCCCTTGGGCGATGCCCGTCTGCGCAATTGCAGTGATGCCTGCGCCGAACGTTGTGACTGTGTCGTCGTTTCGCCCGCCCGTCCGATCGAACCGCATCTCATGGCGGAGCGTCGCGGAAACTGCTGCGTTGTCATTTAGCCCGTAGCTCAGCCCTGCGCCCAAGCGTGCCAAATCATAGGACTTTGCATCCCCCGACCAAACTTGCCCAACTTCTGCACTGATGGTCGTCGTGAGGTTGTCCCATTTTTGCCGATGTTCAATGCCAGCGGTCAGGGAATAGGAACTGAGGTCCGCGTTGGTTAAATCGGGTGCGCTGGCTTGGGCCGCATCAGACAAGAACACATTTTGCGTCAGCAACTGCGCTGTCAAAGCGGTCAGGTGCTCTGACGATTGGTCAATCCGATAGCGCGCAGATATCTGCCCCGAGGCCACCGTGCCAGAGAGCGCCTGCGCCTCTGCACTGAGGGTCCCAACCCAAGGCACACCGTCAATCACGTTCAGCGCCGTATCGCTGCCGCCGTTCACGTTGTCGGATCGTCTGACTGATGCATTCACGCGAAACCAAAGCGGATTTTGCGCGGCGACCTGTTTGTAATCTTGAGCCGTTTGCGCGGCGAGGTTCGGCAGTTCCGCATGGTTCGCGGCGCGCCTCAGCCAGAGTTGTGAGAGGGTGAACCGATTGTCGAGCTTGGCCGCGAGGGCCGCAATGCGGGCGGCCTCGTAGGATTGCAACCCTGCCTCGGCCTGCAGGTAGGCGCGGCGAGCGGTGCTGCGGGCCAATGGGTAATCGCCCACCCGTATCAATCCCGTCGCCAAGATTGCCAAGGCATCTGCGTCGTCTGGGTCCGCATCCAAAAGCGCGAGCGCCAAGTCCATCGCGAACCCAAAATCGCCCGACAATAGCGCTTGTCGTGCCATGACGTGCCCCTGAGCGAGGGAGATTTCGGCGGTTTCGGCCCGCCCCACGGACGGCGCTAGGCTAACCCCGAGAGCGAAAACTGATGTGGTAAAGACGTTAATTAACCGTCGCACAGATGGGGTCCGCCCCAGTCAATCCGCACTGCGTAAGAACGAAAACGCCATATTCATCGGCGTTGTCGACCCCCACGTGGTTTTCAACGAAAATGCCACCCGCGACACCTTCGGCGTTTGCTCCACCAAAGACACCACCGTAATTGCCGATGCCCGCTTGGGCCGGATTTTGTGCATCGCCATAGAATTCGCCCACATCGTTAATAGAGGTCACGGTGAGGACGATATCGGGCAGATAGCCTTCGTCGTCGTAGGTCGGAGTATAGTGCGGCAGTGGCGTGTTGCCCCATTCGCGATTGTAAATGCGACCGTTGATCGAGTTATCGCCAAAGTCGACGTTGAGGAAAATCTGGCCCTGAACGGTCAGTGTCTGACGCGGCAACAAACCCGAGTCCACTGGCGTCGTAGGGGTGAGCAAGAGATCACCAACAGCCCCCATATTCGTGACGCCCGCATAGTTGCCTGCATAGGACACAAGGCCCGTCTGGGTGCCCGTCAATGACGAGGTTGGGTTCGAAAATGCCTCAAGCGCGATAAAGGTCGCACCAGAAAGGTAGATATTGAACTGCCCACCATCCGCGGCCACGGCCCCTTGAACCGTTTGTGCAAAATCTTGCGCAACAAAGGCCGTGAAATGCCTATCAAGAGGGTCGTCCTGATAGGTAAAGGCGAGGTACCCAGGAATATCAAGGACAGGCGTCCGGTTATAGGCGGCCAGCGCGTAGTCTTGGTTCGTTTGATCGAGGCCGTAGATGTCGACGGATAGGGTGCCCGCATCAGGATCAAAAACCACCCCGCGCATGTCATCGGTCAGCTTCGAAAAATCGGTGGTGCTCTCTTCGTCCGCACCTGTGCCTGTGCCAGTATCCACCTCCGCTCGCTGAAACGGATTGGTCCCACTTCCACCGCAGGCCGCGAGGGCGGTCAGGAGGGCGAAAGTCAAAATGGATTTCTGCATTATCGGACTCTGAAAATCGTTCTTGGATATTGAGGGCGACAATCGACTTTAGGTTAGTCTCTGTCAACCATTCGGCTAGGTTAAATCTGTGCCTGTCGCGCTGCTGACACGGAATATGGAGGTTTTGCCTCTGACGTCTGCCATATATAGTGACGCGCGAGTCACCAGTCCCCGAGGAGAGCAAAATGTCCATTACCCCCGAACAAGAGGCCGAGGTTGCCGAACTTCGCGCGACACCGCGTCAAACATTGCGGGCTGTTTCCGAGGGGATGGAAAGCCACCTCTACACCATCAAACCCGTGCTGGATCACGGCTTTGTTCGGGTTGTGGACTACATGGGCGATGACGCTGCGATCTGTCAGGCGGCGCGTGTGTCTTACGGTAAGGGCACCAAATCCGTTCAGAACGACGCAGGTCTGATCCGCTATTTGATGCGCCACTGGCACTCGACCCCGTTCGAGATGTGCGAGATCAAACTCCACGTCAAACTTCCTGTGTTTGTCGCGCGCCAGTGGATCCGTCACCGGACGGCGAACGTGAACGAATACTCCGCCCGCTATTCGATTATGGATCGTGAATTCTACATCCCAGAGCCCGACGTTCTGGCCGCCCAGTCGGTGATCAACAACCAAGGCCGCGGTGAGGTTCTGACGGGTGAAGAAGCGGCGCGCGTTCTAGAATATCTCAAGGGTGATGCGGCACGTTGCTACGACCACTATCAGGAAATGATCTCTCAAGAGGGGCAGCAGGGGCTTGCACGTGAATTGGCGCGGATGAACCTGCCTGCGAACATCTATACCCAGTGGTACTGGAAGGTGGACCTTCACAACCTATTCCACTTCTTGCGTCTGCGGGCGGATAGCCACGCGCAATACGAAATCCGCGTCTATGCGGACGAAATTTGCAAGGTCGTCGCGGATTGGGTGCCTGCCGCGTATCAAGCGTTCGAGGATTACCGCATGGGTGGCGCAACGCTCTCGGGTAAAGCTCTCGACTGTGTGCGTCGTATGCTTAAAGGCGAGTCTGTGACTCAGGAAAACAGTGGCATGAGCGCAGGTGAGTGGCGCGAGTTCCAAACCGTTCTAGAAAACTAACGCTACTTTTAGCTTTTTAAAGTCAAAGCCTACCCTGTTTCACGGGGTAGGCTTTTACATATGTTACTCTTTTAAGATTTTCTGATATACTACACGCTAAAGTGTCATGTGATCTTTGGCGGTGACTTGCATTCCTGTCACAAAAGAATATTTGGTAGAAGTTGACGTTGGGTAAGTCTTTGTTTTGGCGTAAAGCGAAACAGTCATCGGTCGTTATCCATGTCAAAGACCAATATGCTGGAGATAGGTGTGCCGGAAGACAGCCAACAATTGATACGTTTGATCTACGTGAGCGTTGCTGCACCCAATATGGGAAGCGAGCAGATCGAACACATTTTGGTCAAGGCTTCCAAGCGTAATGAGATCAAAGGTCTCACTGGCATGTTGATCTATGACGAGGGGCAGTTCTGGCAGGTTCTCGAGGGGCCGCTCGACTCCGTTATGTCGACCTTTGATGATATCCGTTCCGATAAACGTCACTCTGATGTCACCACTCTCGTGACCGAGGATATCGCCAATCGCGAGTTCAAGACGTTCCGCATGGGAACACCTGGAAACGTGCGGGAAATCAACGATCCAGAGCTTCATTCAAGCGTTGATGCGGCGCTGACGCGTGAAAAAGTGAGCACCGCCAAAGAGGCCTCGCAACGGTTGGTGCGAGGGTTCAGTCAGGATGGGCAGTGGTATCCGCTGATTGCTGAGCGGTCCGAGGGCTAACGCCGGTTAGCCTGCCGCCTTGAGGTTGCCTGCCATTTGGCGTCCATCACGGCCTTCAATCAGGTCGAATTCGACCTTCTGATTGTCTGCCAATCCGGTCATGCCGGCTTGTTCAACAGCTGATACATGGACAAACACATCCTTGCCGCCACCATCGGGGGCGATAAAGCCATAGCCCTTGGTTGTGTTGAACCATTTTACAGTACCGCTAGCCATTGTCGTAACTCCTTCGTCGTCGGTTGCCCGTTTGGGCGTGGCCGTCACGATGAGTGCGCATTAGGTTGTGGCACCCACCGATCTGCGACTCAAAGCGTAACACGATTTTTCAAAAGACAAATGACAACCTTGCATTGAGGCGACATCTTGCGCGAAATGCCGAAAAAGGAGGCGAAATGAAGGTCTATTCCCTGAAGTCCTGCGACACCTGTCGCAAGGCGATCAAAGAAATGACGGCAGCGGGGCTCGATCCTCAGGTTCAAGACGTGAGCGCGGATGGGTTGTCTGGCGATGATATCGCGGCGATTTTGTCGGCCTTTGGGGAAAAGTCGGTGAACCGTGCCTCGACCACATGGCGCGGACTGTCGGACGAGGATAAGGCACGTGATCCTGCCGATTTGCTCGCCGAACATCCGACGCTCCTTAAGCGTCCCGTGATCGTCTCTGACGGCGTCTGGTATCAAGGCTGGTCTGCCGCCGTTAAAGCCAGCGTTCTGGGCTAGGGTGTTGTGGCGCGGTCGTGCCGTGCCTATGTAGGGTCAGCAATAAACAGGAGCACGCCATGCGGAGCGCAGCCAAAGCATTGGGTATTTTCGGCGGGGTGATCGGTATGATCATCGGGATTTTCAGCTTTGGCTATGTGTCCCTGACCGAAACCCATTCCGAAGTCGGAGAAATTTTTGGCGTCGTAACCAATCCTGCCTTTATCAAAGCGGCGAGCTTCCTCGGCCCGATCCTCGCGATCACGGGGTCTGGTATGGCGAAATACCGTGCGCTCTGGGGAGGGGGGCTTTTGATGGTGTCGGCGGTGATGATGTATGCCGCGTTCGGCTTTAACTTTGCCACCATGTTCCCAATCGGCATGGCAGGCGTCGGCGGGATCCTCGCGATTGCAGCGGGTAAACCAGACGAAGAAAAGGCGCACTTTTAAGCGCGCCTTTCCAAATTCTTAGAATGTTTTGATTACCGCAGATCGGGCGGTGTCGCTTCAACAGCTAGATCAGCGATGATCTGGTCAAGAGCGATGGTCTCGGTCTTGTTTTCACCCAGACGGCGGGCGGACACGGTGCGTTCCTCGACCTCGCGTGCGCCGATGGCGAGGATGACAGGCACCTTGCCAAGGCTGTGTTCACGGACCTTGTAGTTGATCTTTTCGTTGCGGGTGTCGGCTTCAGCGCGGATACCGCGTGCCTGCAGCGCCTCAACGACCTCAGCCACGTAACCGTCTGCATCCGACACGATCGACGCCACAACCACCTGACGCGGCGCGAGCCAGAACGGCAGTTTGCCTGCGTGCTCTTCGATCAGAATACCGATGAAGCGTTCGAACGATCCCAGAACCGCGCGGTGCAGCATGACGGGGCGATGTTTGTCGCCGTCGGTGCCAACGTAAACCGCATCCAGACGCTCTGGCAGGTTCGGGTCAACCTGCAGGGTGCCGCACTGCCAATCACGGCCAATCGCGTCGGTCAGAACGAATTCCAACTTCGGACCATAGAACGCGCCTTCGCCTTCTTGGATTTCGTAGTTGTAGCCCGCAGCCTTACACGCATCACCCAGAGCGGCCTCTACACGATCCCAGCTCTCATCCGAACCAACACGTTTTTCAGGACGGGTAGAGAGTTTGATCTTCCAATTGTGGAAGCCAAGGTCCGCGTAAATCCCAGCGAGGAAGTCGATGAATTTCTTCGTTTCGGCTTCGATCTGGTCGTCGGTGCAGAAGATGTGCGCGTCGTCTTGGGTAAAGCCACGCACACGCATGATCCCGTGCAGAGCGCCCGAGGGTTCATAACGGTTGCACGACCCAAATTCAGCCATACGCAGCGGCAGGTCTCGGTAGGATTTCAGACCGTGGTTGAACACCTGAACGTGGCAAGGGCAGTTCATCGGTTTCAGCGCGTTGACGGTTTTTTCACGGGCATGATCTTCGTCAACTTCAACGATGAACATGTTTTCTTGGTAGTTTTCCCAGTGACCCGAGGCTTCCCACAGTTTGCGGTTCACGACCTGCGGGGTGTTCACCTCGACATAGCCGTCACGGCGCTGCTGGCGGCGCATGTAGTCCTGCAGCGTGGTGTAAATGGTCCAGCCGTTCGGGTGCCAGAACACCTGACCCGGTGCCTCTTCCTGCATGTGGTAGAGGTCCATTTCTTTACCGAGCTTACGGTGATCCCGCTTTGCCGCTTCCTCAAGCATGTTGAGGTGCGCCTTCAGGTCGTTGCGGTTTTTGAACGCGATACCGTAGATACGCTGCAACATAGGACGCGAGCTATCACCGAGCCAATATGCACCCGCCACGTGGGTCAGTTTGAACGCGTCAGCGGGAACCTGACCAGTGTTCTGCAAGTGCGGACCGCGGCAGAGGTCCTGCCAGTCTCCGTGCCAATACATCCGCAGGTCTTGGCCTTCGGGGATGCGGTTCACCAGCTCGACCTTATAGGGCTCGTTGGTGTCCTCGTAATGTTTGATCGCGCGAGCACGGTCCCACACTTCGGTCTTTACCTCTTCGCGAGCGTTGATGATCTCTTTCATCTTCGCTTCGATTTCACCGAGGTCTTCGGGGGTAAACGGCTCTTCGCGGTCAAAGTCATAGAACCAGCCGTAATCGCGAACGGGGCCGATGGTCACTTTGACATCTGGCCAGATCGCCTGAACAGCGCGGGCCATGATGTGAGCGAGGTCGTGACGGATCAGTTCCAGCGCAGGTTCATCGTCCTGCATTGTGTTGATCGCAACAGTTGCGTCCTCGTTGATCGGCCACTGAAGGTCCCAATGCGCACCATTCACAGTAGCAGAGATGGCCTTTTTAGCCAGCGAAGGGGCAATAGATGCCGCGACTTCAGCAGGGGTTACGCCTGCATCATAAGAACGCGAATTGCCATCGGGGAAGGTAAGGGAAATCTGGCTCATGGCCGTCTCCTCGTCAGTTTGGCGCCCACGGAACGCCCGGTTGCGGGTATATGGTTCGAGCCGCGTTTTGATCCTCGATTGCTGACACGTCAAGCCCGCAGGCTTGCCATTCTGGGTCATCGGGGCAAATGTGGCGAAAAAATCAAAGAGAGAACCGCCATGACCGAGTATCTGACCACCCCAGAGGGCCGCCGCATCGCCTATAACCTCACCAAAGGTCGCGCGCCCTATGTCGTGTTTTGTGGTGGTCTAAAGTCCGACATGGAAGGCACCAAGGCGCTCGCTCTCGAAGAATGGGCCAAGGCATCGGGGCAGGGGTTCTTGCGGTTCGACTATTCTGGCCATGGCATCAGCGATGGTGACTTTGAGGACGGCTGCATCGGTGATTGGTTCGAAGACGCCAGCGCAGCGATCGACTTGATCGACGGTCAGGTCGTATTGGTCGGCTCCTCTATGGGTGGCTGGGTGTCGCTTCTCTTGTCCCGCGAACGCGCGGATAAGGTTGCGGGTCTGGTCACAATCGCAGGTGCGCCCGACTTTACCGAAGACGGCTATTGGGCGGGGTTCACTGACGAAGAACGCGAAACCATCATGACGGTGGGCCGCATCGAAATTCCGAACGAATATGTTGAGCCCTATGTAATCACCCGCCGCTTGATCGAGGATGGCCGCACGCGCCTGATCCTGCGCAGCCCGCTGACATTCCCATTCCCCGCGCGCATTCTGCAAGGCAGCGCGGATGATGTGGTCACGCAGGACGTCGCGGAACGCCTTTTTGCCCATGCGCAGGGCGACGATATCCAACTGACGGTCGTCAAAGGCGCGGACCATCGGTTCTCTGATCCGGCCTGTCTGGCGCTGATCGAAAAGTCGGTCTGTGATATTTTGGAACGTATCGGCTAAATTGTGATCCTTTGCCCTCTTCCCTCAAAAGGAGAGTTGCGCCATGATGCGGTTAAGACGGGTGAAAACACTCGCGAAAGACTGACGCAGGCAATTCCGCGGATGACGCGGGGGCAGGACACCAATGACCGAACCAATGGTTCTTTTACCCGGCATTTTGTCGGATATCAGACTGTTTTTACCGCAGCTTACGGCATTAGGCCGAGAGCGCCCCGTGATGGTCGCACCGACCTGCCAAGGCGAGCGGATTGACGAAATCGCATCGAACCTCTTGCCCGGTTTGCCTCAGAAGTTTGCCCTCGCGGGGCATGGATTTGGCGGCATGGTCGCGATGGAGATTTTGCGCCGCGCGCCTGAGCGTGTTACGCGGGTTGCGTTGATCTCGACCTCGCCCTTACCCGAGACGCCACAGGATTCCGCCGAAAGGGAACTGCGGATCGTCGGTGCGCGGGCAGGGCGGTTTGAGGATATCTTAGCCAAAGAAGTCCCGATGGAAGCCATCGGTGCCGCCCATCGCAAGGACGTTTGGGGCAAGTTGCAAACCATGGGCAAAGCGGGCGGGGCAGAAACCTATGTCCGCCAATGCCGCGCCATGCAGCGCCGCCGCGATCAACAAAGCACCCTGCGCCGTATCAAACAGCCTGCGCTTTTGATCTGCGGGGCAGAGGACACCGTTTTCCCAGTCAAACGCCACGAATTTATGGCGCAGTTGATCCCCTACGCGCAACTTGCTGTGCTGCCAGGTGTTGGTCATTTGCCTAGCCTAGAGGCCCCCGCCGCCTTTGGGGAAACCCTGCGGTCGTGGATGAAGCAGCCCTTGGTTCTGCAGTAAGGTGGAGGGCGCTGCCCTCTTGGCCTGCGGCCAATTCACCCGTCATATTTACAGCACAAAGGCAGCAAAAAGGGGCCCTGAGGCCCCTTTGTTCGTTTAGCCGTTAACCGCGACGACCTTGGGTTTCGCGGGCGCTGTGCCAGCATTCGCATCGATAAAGTCGAGCACGAGCGGGCGGATGTTGTTGCGCCAGCTGCCGCCAGCAAAGATACCGTAGTGACCTGCACCCGGTTCAACGTGCCAAGCTTTTTTCTCGTCTGGCAGGTTGGTCAGGAGGTCCAGTGCGGCTTTGCATTGACCGGGTGCCGAGATGTCGTCCTCTTCGCCTTCGACAGTTTTCACAGCAACGGTCGTGATCTTAGAGATGTCGACCTTATGGCCGTTCACGGTGAACGCGTTGCGGGCGATGTCGCGGTTTTTGAACACGCGCTCAACGGTCGACAGATAGAACTCTGCCGTCATATCCATCACGGCGAGGTATTCGTCGTAGAACACGTTATGTTTGTCGTGATCCGAAGACTCGCCCTTCGCGGCGCGGAAAATCTGGTTCTGGAATGCTTCAGCGTGGGTTTGACCGTTCATCGAGATGAACGAAGCCAACTGCAGAAGGCCCGGATAGACCTTGCGGCCAACGCCTGCGTATTTAAAGCCAACGCGCTGGATCATTGTCTGTTCCAACTGGCCCATGGTGACCGAATGGCCAAAGTCGGTCACTTCGGTCGGGGCAGCGCTGGGATCAACGGGGCCACCGATCAGGGTGAGGGTCTTTGGCTGCGCCTTAGGGTCAAGCTCTGCCAGATAGGCAGTTGCGGCCAAGGTCAGGGGAACAGGTTGGCAAACGGCGATCACGTTGATGTCGCTGCCCAAGTGTTTCATGAAATCAACGAGGTAGAGGGTGTAATCCTCAACGTCGAACTTGCCTTCGCTGACGGGAATGTCGCGGGCGTTGTGCCAATCGGTGGTGTAAACCTCGCAATCGGGCAGGAGGCTCATCACGGTTTTGCGCAGGAGGGTCGCGTAGTGGCCCGACATTGGTGCCACGAGCAGCACACGGCGTTTCATCGGCTTGCGGCCTGCGACCTTGAAGTGCACGAGATCGCCAAAAGGACGTTCGATGACCTTTTGCACCTGAACGATGTGGTCTTTGCCGTCGCCCGTCTGAACCGAAGGAATACCCCAGTCAGGTTTCGCAACCATGCGAGAGAAGGTCCGTTCAGTCACTTCGCCCCAAGCACCGAGCCATTCGACCATTGGATTGGAGGTCGCGGCCAATGCTGGATACGCGGCAAATGCACGCGCTGTCGCACCTAACCACTGATTAGTGTTACGAACGCTTTCCATAAGGTCGTAAGTGTACATATACTTCACTTGTAACGTCTCCTGTTCGCGGAACGATGCAGCCAATGCAACGTCCCCAAACTCTGCAGACAGGGCGATGCTGCATGTGCGAAGGTTAAGGGGAGGACGCACATATGACAACTAATGATTTGGTCGAAGATGCCGCAGGGCATCCGCAGCTCGCGAAACTCGAACAAAACATGGCGCGAATTGAGGCTTTGACGCAGCGCGTTATGGCCGCTTTCGCTCATAAACGTCATGTGCCAGAGGCATTACAAGGTCCATCGCAAGAGCTCTATATGAAAGCGGCGATGGCCTATTGGAACGAGGCGGCCGCGAATCCAGCAAAGCTGTTTGAGCAACAGATCGCATATTGGGGCAAAACGCTGACCCATTTTGCAGAGGCTCAGGCGGCCTTGGCAAAGGGTACGTTAGAAGCGCCAGAGGATCACACGCCCGATGATCGTCGGTTTAGCAACCCGATGTGGAAGACGAACCCCTATTTCAATATGGTCAAGCAGCAATACCTGATCAACGCTGAGGCTCTGGCTAAAGGTGTCGAAGAGATCGAGGGGATTTCTGACCTTGAACGCAAACGTCTGAAGTATTTCGGCGCGCAGGTCGTCGACATGATGTGCCCGACGAATTTCCTGCCCACCAACCCCGACGCACTGGAACGCGCGATCGAAACCGAAGGGCAGAGCCTGATCGACGGGCTGGAAAACCTAGTGCGCGACCTAGAAGCGCATGACGGTGAACTGGTAGTGTCGCTCGCGGATGGGTCTGCCTTTAAGCTGGGCGAAAATATTGGGACCAGCAAAGGCGAGGTTGTATTCCGCAACCATATGTTCGAACTGATCCAATACACGCCGACGACCGATCAGGTGCGTGATATTCCGATTGTTCTGTTCCCGCCGTGGATCAACAAATTCTACATTCTCGATCTCAAGGAAAAGAACAGCCTTGTGAAATGGATCGTGGATCAAGGCTACACGCTGTTCATCGTTTCTTGGGTCAACCCTGGTCCTGCGATGCGCGATACGGGCCTGAACGACTATATCGAGGACGGCTACCGCACCGCGATGCGTGAGGTGAAATCCATCTGCGGTACCGAGTCGATCAATGCGGTGGGTTACTGCATCGCGGGCACCACATTGTCGCTGACGCTGTCGCGGATGAAACAGCAGGGGGATACCTCTGTCAGCTCTGCGACCTTCTTTACCACGCTGACGGATTTCTCGGATCAGGGCGAGTTTAGCGTCTTTCTGACCGACGACTTTGTTGACGGGATTGAGGCCGAGGTGAACCGCACGGGCGTGCTCGAGTCCTTCTATATGGCGCGCACCTTTAGCTACCTGCGCTCGCGTGACCTGATCTATCAGCCCGCGATCAAGAGCTACATGATGGGCGAGACCCCACCAGCCTTTGATCTGCTGTATTGGAACGGGGACGGCACGAACTTGCCTGCAAAGATGGCGATCGAATACCTGCGTGGCCTCTGTCAAAAGAACAAATTTGCGGATGGCGGGTTTGAACTCGCTGGCGACGTGCTGAAGATCAATGAGGTGGATGTCCCGCTCTGTGCGATTGCGTGTGAAACCGATCATATCGCTGCATGGCATGCCTCTTATGCTGGTGTTCAGCAGATGGGATCGACGGATAAGACCTTTATCCTGTCAGAGAGCGGTCACATCGCGGGCATCGTGAACCCACCGTCCAAAGGCAAATACGGACACTACACCAATCCTGACATGTCAGGCCCTGCGGAGGCATGGAAAGCGGCCGCTGTGCGCAATGATGGGTCGTGGTGGCCACGTTGGGGCGCGTGGCTCGCTGAACGATCGGGCGAGATGGTTCCCGCCAGAACGCCGGGTGATTCGACCCATCCAGTGCTCTGTTCGGCCCCTGGAACTTACGTAGCGGCAGCACCACCAGAGGGGGAATAACCTTCTGGTGGGGTCTAACCTACTGATTTTGCTGTGTCGCAGAAATTTCATATTCTGCAGTGCAGAAAAAACTTGAAATGCTGCAGCGCAGCATGCATATTGTCGGTAAGACAAATGACCCAGCGGCAAGCGCCGCACATACCCTGAAAGGTATTACCGATGACTGCTACTACTGATTTTACCGCTGTATTCAAAGACATGATGGGCGCATTCCCGATCGACACCAAATCGATGGAAGACGCTTACAAATCGCAAACCACTCTGGCTGAAAAAATGTCGGCTGTTGCGATCGACGCTGCTCAGAAATCGACCGAACTGTCGGCAAAATGGGCTCAAGACACTCTGGCAAAACTGACCGAGCTGTCGACCGTTAAAGCAGAGCCTGCTGACTACGCAAAATCGGTTACCGATTTCGCTTCGACTGCTGCTGAAGCTGCTGCAGAGCACATGGCTGCTTTCGCTGAAATCGCGAAAAAAGTTCAGACAGACACTCTGGAACTGATGATGGCTGCTGGCAAAACCGCTCAGGAAGACCTGACCGCTGCTGCGAAAAAAGCAACCACCGAAGTTACTGCTGCTGCGAAAAAAGCTGCTGCGAAGTAATTCGACTTACCGACCTGATCCTCCTCCCTTTAGGTCGGAAATGATGGGCGAGCTGTGAAAACAGCTCGCCCTTTCTTTATTCTTTCTTTTTAATCAGATGCAGCATAGGCTCGCTGCATTGCCGCAAACGTTCGGGGAGGGACCCGTGGCCGAAACAAACAAACCACTGCTCATCAAACGGTACGCAAGCCGCCGCCTCTACAATACTGAAACAAGCGACTACGTGACGCTTGAGGATATCGCGCTGTTCATTCGTGAAGGCCGTGAAGTTCAGATTGTAGATCTGAAGTCTGGGGATGATCTGACTCGTCAGTATCTCCTTCAGATCATTGCAGAACATGAAAGCCGCGGGGAAAGCGTGCTTCCGGTGGATGTGCTCACCGATCTGGTGCGCAGCTACACGACCCAAGCGACCTCTGTGGTGCCACAGTTCCTCGCTGCGTCGTTCGAAATGCTCCGTCAGAGCCAGTCGTCGATGATGGAAAAGATGACCAAATCGCAGCCCTCGATGCCCGCTATTCCGGGTCTAGAGGCGATGCAGGCGCAGCAAGCCGCATTCTTTAAGGCGATGACAGGTGGTCTGGTCGGATCATCTGGTCCCGAAAAAGAAGAAGAGCCCAAAGGCGGCGACGACCTCGATACGATTAAAAAACAACTTGCCGAGCTTCAGGACAAACTGTCCAAAATTGGTAAGTAATCTACGAAAGCCGCCTCTGTGCTGACCGATCTCACGATTTTAATTGTGACGGTCCTCGCGGGGGCGGTTTTGTTTTACCCAAGGCTCAGACGCGCAACAGGGTGGCGGGCCACGGTCACGCCACTGGCCTCTATCATCGGTAGCGGGTTTCTGGTCCTCGGTCCTGTTCTCGACGACAGTTTTGGTGCCTTTGCCCCCGTTGTGATGCTGGGCCTCTGCGCTGTGGCTTATGCCTTTGGCGGTGCGATCCGCGCGAACATCCACGACATCGACGCAAACCCTGACCGTGGCCGTGGCATTGCGCGGCTTGAAACCGTGGCTTCATGGCTGCTCGCGGGTGCCTATTTCATCTCGGTTGCCTACTACCTGAACCTCTTTGGCGCCTTCGCCGCGACCCTGACCCCGTGGGGCGGCGCCATGCCCGCACGGATCATCACGACCGTGACTTATGCGGTCATCCTCTTGGTCGGCTGGGTCTACGGATTTCACGCGATGGAACGGATGGAGCAAGCCTCCGTCACCCTCAAACTCGCGATCATCGCAGGCTTGCTCGCAGGTTTGGCGGTACATTTCACCGATCAAGCGATTGCGGGCGGTTTGGTTATAAACCCCGTGACCGTCTCAGGCTGGGGCGCTGTCACATTGGCCTTTGGCCTGATCGTCACTGTCCAAGGGTTCGAAACCTCGCGCTACCTCGGCGATACGTATTCCGCCGATATGCGGGTGCGATCGATGCGGTGGGCGCAGCTGATTTCTGCTGCTATCTATATGATTTACATATGCCTTTTGGTGTATCTCTTCCCCGCAGGCCATGTGCCGTTGTCGGAAACGGCAGTGATCGACATGATGGCCATCGTTGCGCCCGTTTTGCCGCCGCTGCTGATCGTCGCGGCCCTGTCGGCCCAGTTCAGCGCGGCTGTGGCGGATACGGGCGGATCGGGCGGATTGGTGACGGAACTGACCAAAGGGCGGCTCGGTACGGGGCAATCCTATGCGGTGCTGGTCGCCGTAGGATTGGCGCTGACGTGGGGCGCGGATGTCTTTGCCATCATCGCCTACGCCAGCCGCGCCTTTGCCGCCTATTACGCCGTCCAAGCTGCCATCGCCGCCCAACGCGGGCGTCCGATCTATTGGGTGCTGGCTGTTTTGGGCGCGGGCATCGCGATCTTTGGTCGATCGGTCGAAGGCTAATCATTCGCCGTTGCGGCATCGCGGTTGACCCCCTAGCGTAGCCGCAGCGAACAGGAGGCCGGTTCATGGCACCATCATCAGGTCGAATTACCCTCTGGGGCGTTGAGGTCTTTGTGGCCACCGCGCAAGAGGCCTCCATTTCGGCGGCGGCACGGCGGTTGGGATCGTCCGCCGCAACGGTGAGCCAGCAATTGACCAATCTGGAAACCAGCATCGGCGCGGTCCTGTTGAACCGCAACGAACGACCCATCACGCTGACCTCAGCGGGCGAGAAATTCCTACGCCGCGCCAATGCCATTCTAAACGAGGCCGATCAGGCGCGTTTGGAACTCTCGGGCGACAATTCGGGGCTGACGCGGCTCCGCCTCGGGATGATTGAGGATTTTGAGACTGACGTGACGCCGCGCCTCTTGGGTGAGATCGCCGATGTTCTGAAATCCTGCCAGTTCCTGTTAGGGACAGGCCCATCGCATCAGTTGCATGACCTATTGGACGCACGGGCGCTCGATATGATCGTGGCGGCGGACCTGCCGACGATGACCGAAGGGTTGGAGCGTCACGCGCTCATGCAAGAACCCTTTGTCATCGCAGCGCCCAAAGGGGCCGTGGATGTGGCGGCACCGCTGCCTGATCTGCGCCGTTTGCCGATGATCCAATACACCACTCGCCATTTCATGGGGCAGGTGATTGCCGCGCATTTGGCACGCGAAAACTTCCCGTTGGCCCATCGGTTCGAGTTGGACAGTTACCACGCGATCCTTGCGATGGTTGCGGGCGGGGCGGGATGGTCGATCCTGACACCGATGGCGTGGCTTCGGGCGGAACGGGTGCATGATCAGCTCGACCTGATCCCGCTGCCCTTCGCGCCACTGTCTCGCCAGATTGCCCTGACCGCACGACGCGGCGCGCTGGCGGACACGCCGACCCAAGTGGCAGATCGGTTGCGTCCGTTGATCGACGATTTGATCGTCGGTCCTGCCGTCGCTGCCTATCCGTGGCTCAAGGGACAGCTCACCACGCTCTAGTGGAAATCGCGGCTTTTGGGGATGACGCGGACGTTGCGGGGGTGACGGGCGGCGCCTGCGGGAATGGGTTTTGTGACCTCATCCGCGCGGGCCATCGGGGGTGCCATCGCCTCGGGCGCCAATCGCAAAAGCGCATCCGACCGATCCTCTAGATGCTGCGCCACAACGTGGATGATGTCGCCCTCGCGCTGGATATACCCCTCGACGGACAAGAGCCGAGACTGCATTACCACCTTGCGATAGGCCTCCATCATCTTGGGCCAAACGACGATATTGGCGACGCCAGTTTCATCCTCAATGGTGATAAAGCACACGCCCTTGGCCGATCCAGGCCGTTGACGGATCAGCACCAACCCCGCCAGTTTGACCTTTTGCCACGGGCGGGACTGCATCAGATCGCGGGTCGCGCCATAGCCCTTTTTCCGCATGCCTGCGCGCAAGAACCCCATCGGATGCGCCTTGAGCGACAGATGCAGCGTCTGATAATCCGCCACGACCTGTTCGCAATTGGGCATCTGGGGTAGGGCGACAGCGGGTTCGGCGCCCTCATCGCGCGTCTCGGCAAACAGTGGCAGATCGGGCGCGTCGCGGAGCGATTTTGCCTCCCAGAGGGCTTGTCTGCGGTCAATAAACAGCGACCGCATCGCGTCTGCCTCCGCCAGTTTGCGGATGTGGGCCGCGCTGATCCCAACCTCTTGGAGCGATTTGACATCCCGAAACGGCTTGTCGCGGGACGCCATCAACCGCAGGGCCGCCGCCTGTGGAAACCCGCTGATCTGACGGAACCCCAATCGCAGCGCAAAGCCCCCGCTGACGGGTTCCAATGTGGTGTCCCAGTCCGAGTAATTCACATCGGGCGGGCGTACGATCACGCCGTGCTCGCGGGCATCACGCACCAGCTGCGCAGGAGCATAAAATCCCATCGGCTGCGCATTCAGCAGGGCCGCGCAAAAGGCCGCGGGGTAATGGCATTTGAGCCAACTCGACACATAGACCAACTGGGCAAAGCTCGCCGCGTGGCTTTCGGGAAACCCGTACTCGCCAAAGCCCTTGATCTGGTCGAAACAACGGCGGGCGAATTCCTCGTCATAGCCGCGCGTCACCATCCGCCCGACCATCTTTTCCTCAAGCCGCCCAATGGTGCCACGGCTGCGGAAGGTCGCCATCGCCTTGCGCAGTTCATTGGCCTCGGCGGGCGAAAACTCTGCCGCTTCAATCGCGATCTTCATCGCCTGTTCCTGAAAGATCGGCACACCGAATGTCCGCCAAAGGATTTGCCGCAGTTCTTCGGGGTGATGGGGCGGCGCGGGGGACGGATAGATCACGGGTTCCTCACCGCTCCGCCGTCGCAAATAGGGATGTACCATGTCGCCCTGAATAGGCCCCGGCCGCACAATCGCGACCTGCACCACGAGGTCGTAAAATTCACGCGGCCGCAGTCGCGGCAGCATGTTGATCTGGGCACGGCTTTCCACCTGAAACACCCCGATGCTGTCCCCACGGCAGAGCATATCGTAGACCCTCGGGTCCTCTCTGGGCGTAGTGGCGAGGGTGAGGTGTTTTCCGTAATGCGCTGAAATTAAATCGAAACACTTGCGGATGCAGGTCAACATGCCAAGCGCGAGGATATCCACCTTGAGGATCCCCAGCGCATCAATGTCGTCCTTATCCCATTCGATGAAACTCCGATCCGCCATCGCGCCATTGCCGATGGGAACGGTTTCGGTCAGGGGCCGTTCGGTCAGGATAAACCCGCCCACATGCTGCGAGAGGTGACGCGGCATCCCGATCATTTGGCGGGCCACGGTCAGCGTGCGACGCAACAACGGGTCGCTCAAGTCCAATCCCGCCTCTGTGACGCGTTTTTCTTCAACATCGGTGCCCCACGATCCCCAAACGGTTTTGGCGATGGCGCTGGTGACATCCTCGGACAGGCCCATGACCTTGCCCACCTCGCGGATGGCAGAGCGGGGGCGGTAGTGGATCACCGTCCCACATAACCCCGCCCGATCCCGCCCGTATTTGGCATAGATGTGCTGGATCACTTCCTCGCGCCGTTCGTGTTCGAAATCGACGTCGATATCGGGCGGTTCCTTACGTTCCTCAGAAATGAAACGTTCGAACAAAAGCTGGTGCTGCGCGGGGTCCACCGCCGTAATGCCGAGCACATAACACACCGCCGAATTCGCCGCCGATCCGCGCCCCTGACACAGGATCGGAGGGCTGCTCTGGTCGCGGGCGAAACAGATGATGTCGTGAATAGTTAAGAAATACCGCGCAATATCGAGCTTTTCGATCATACGAAGTTCTTTTTGTATAACTTTGACCGTCTCATCGGGTATCCCGTCAGGATAACGCTCAGCGGTACCTTTCCACGTCAATTGCTCTAGGTAGGCCTGCGGGCTTTGTCCCTCTGGCACGACCTCTTTGGGGTATTCATAGGACAGTTCGCGCAGGTCAAAACGGATGCTATCGGCCACCTCGCGGGTGGCGCGGATCGCATGGGGCCATTCGGCAAACAGGCGGCACATCTCTGCGGGCGTTTTCAGGTGCCGTTCGGCGTTCGGCTCTAGCAGGTAGCCTGCATCGCTCAGCCGTCGTTTTTCACGGATGCAGGTCATCACATCCTGCAGGGGCCTGCGGTCGGGAGCGTGATAGAGCACGTCATTGGTGGCAAGGATCGACAGCCCGTTGCGATCGGCCAGCGCATCCAGATGGTTGATCCGTGCGCGATCCGCCCCGCGATAGAGGTAGGCCGCAGCGATATGGGTGATCTGCGGCACGCTGCGTTTGAGGTGCTTGAGCCGTGGTTCCCATGTGGTCAAATCGTCGGGCGGGATCACAATCAGCCGCAATCCCTCTGCCGCAGCGCGCAGGTCGGCCAGCGGAATGTCACAGGCCCCTTTATCCTGCCACGTGCCATCGGGCGTGTGGCGTTTGCCCTTGGACAACAGCGTAGACAGGCGGCCATAGCTGGCCCGATCCGTGGGATAGGCGAGGATCATATCGCCCTCGGTCAGCACAATTCGACAGCCGATCAGCGGGCGGATATGCGCCTTTTCCGCCTCCACATAGAACCGCACGACCCCCGCAAGCGTGTTGTGATCCGCCACGCCAAGCGCATCATAGCCCGCCTCCCACGCGGTCTGCACCAGATCGCAGGCCTCTGACGCGCCACGCAAAAAGGAAAAGCAGCTCGTGAGGCCCAGTTCCACATAGGCGCTGCGCGGATTGGGGGGGAAGTCGCTGTCGTCAGGCAGGCTCCGTTTCGGGTGATGGGGCGTAATGTCGGGCATCAGGCAAAGAGCCCATGCAGGAACCAACGCGGCTCTGCCCCACGCAGATCGCCCAGCACGCCCTCGCGGTAAATCCACAGGCGCAGGCCGTGCTGATCCTCGACCTTGTAGTAATCGCGCAGTCGCGTGCCGGGTTTGTCGGCCCACCATTCGGGGGCAATCCGCTCTGGCCCGTCAAAGCGGCCGACGCGGTGCACCTGCCGCCGCCAGACAAACTGGGCGGGCGGACCTTCGGGCACGGCATAGAGGACGCGGATTTCCTCTGGGTGTTCGAGCAGGCGAATGGGCCGCCGTGGATGGGTGGCGGCAGGGTCAGGGGTGCCCGCCATCGCAGGTCGCCACTGTTCCGAACGTTCGGGGATATGCCGCTCTAACGAGGCAGGACGCAGCACCCCACGCGGCCCAAACCGCGCGGTGAGACGGTCGATGGTCTGCGCGAGTTCGCTGCCATCCGTGGCGCGGCGGTCCAAGCGGTGCTGTAGCTTCCCCATCTGTTCGACAAAGGGCGCGGCGAGGGTGATCAGGTCAAACCCATAGCCAGGGTCGATGCGGTCCAGCTTCCCGTCAAAAAGTTTGGCCAGATGGGCGGCATCGCGGCTGGGCTGGCTGGTCGCGACCGTGACAGAGGACACATCCCCATCGGTGCGATACACGGTCAGCGTGATCCGCCGCGCGCCAAACCCTGCGGCCTCTAGATCGGCGCAGAGGTCTTGGGCCAGTTGGGGAATCCATTCGGTCGGATCTTGGACGGGTTCGGGCAGGCGGGCGTGGGTGATGAACCGAGGTGGATCATCTGGCGCATCCAGCGGCTCTGCCAATTTCCCCACCATCTGGTCGAGCCGCATCAGCGGGTTTTCCGCCAGCGGCGCACGGGCAAACCGACGGGCAAGAGGCACACGCGGCACCGCAATCAGATCGCCGATGGTCTTTAGCCCCAACCGATTGAGCAACAGCGTCGTGTCATCCGTGATCCGCAAGGCTCGCACGGGCAGGGCGCTGATCTGTGTCTCTAGCTGATCCGGCGGGCAGACCGCCCGCACCGCGCCAAAGCGAGCCAGCCCCCATGCCGCGCCATGGGTCGGGGCAATCGCGCTCGCAGAGTTGAGGCCGAGGCCCGCCAGACGGTCCTCGATCTGCAAGAGCATCGCGTCCTCTCCACCAAAGAGGTGAGCGCAGCCCGTGATGTCCATCACGATCCCATCGGCCCCATCCCGCGCGGTCCAAGGCGCCCATCGCCGCGACCATAGCATCAGCCGTTCCAGCGCACGGGCATCGCTGTCCACATCCGCATGGTCGAGGTGCAGCGCAGGGCAGATCGCCCGCATATCGACAACGCGGGCACCGATATAGACGCCCGCGGCTTCGGCTGCGTGGTTGGTGGCATGGATCATCGCGCCCCGTGCGCTATCCACGGCCAAGGCGCAGGGCATATCCGCAGGTGGGCTATCGCCGCGCCGATCCGCCATGATCTGCCAGCGGTCCATCGCAAAGCGGGGTAGGTGGAGGGACAGAATGCGCCGCCCCGATGGTTTCGGTTTGGCCCAGTCTGGCGCAGGGGTCTGTAGCCCCGTTTCTAACTGTTTCAGGGCGGCAGCGAGGTCCATGTCCCGTGATGACAGGCGGCTCACCCTTCAGCCTCCCTCCGCTGGTCGTCATAGGCGTCTGCCTCAACGCCGTGGTCAAAGGTCAATCGGGTGCCATCATACTGTGCCACCCAACGCCCCGTTTTGCCCCAGCGGGATCGGAATAAATCAGCCTCCCAGACGGGCGCACCGGGGGCGCGGCTGTCCCACGGGTGTTTGAGCGATTGCAAAGAGGCCACGCGCCAGCGATTGCGCGCCGCACTCAACCCCGCAGTGGCCGCCCGCCGAATGAGCCACGCGGGAATACGATGCGCCTCTGACCGCAAGGCCAGCCGTTTCGTCGCGGTAAAATCGAGGACGGCAGGATCACCCCAGACCTCGCCCAACACGGCGCCAAAGGCAGGGCAACGTAACCCTTCCTCCATCGCCCAAAGGACATCGACGGGGCGGTTGGCGTCCACATGGATGATCTCAATCGGGCGAGGCAACCCGCGCAGATGTGGGCGGCCTGTTTCCTTGCGCGATAGACGGTCCTGAATCCACAGAACGGGTTTGGCCGTGTCCAGATGGGCCAGCACAAAACCCACCGCTGCTGCATCAATAGCGCGGGGGCTAAACACCTCTGACAGGGTGGCATCTTTGGGCGTTGGACGGGACATGGCAGACTCTTTGTTCTCTTTTTGTTCTACATCGAGTCGCCACCTTCCGTCAAATATCCTGATGGGCAGAGGGGCAAAGATCTGAAAATGCCTTGCCCTTGGAAAACGGCTAGGTAACGATCCGCCCATGACCCAAGATATGCGCCAAATGGCTACCCGAATTTTCAACGCAGGCGTCGCTGCCGCTGATCCCTTTACCGGCGTCCAAGGCGCATTGCCCGATACAGCCCCCGCGCTGATCCTCTCGGTTGGTAAAGCCGCCCGCCGTATGGCCGAGGCGGCGTTGGACCGTTTCGCGGGCGTGCCAACCATCGTGGTGACCAACGCTGAAAACGCGTCTCCGCTAGACGGCGCGACCGTGATCACCGCAGGCCACCCCGTCCCAGACGAGGGCGGTGCCGCTGGCGCGCGCGCCTTTATCGAGGCGATCCAATCCACCACGGGTCCCGTTCTGGTGCTCGTCTCGGGCGGTGGGTCGGCGCTGCTGCCTGCACCTGCGGGGAACATCACGCTCGACGATAAGGCCGAGGTCAGCAGGCTCCTCTTGGCGTCGGGGGCGGATATTCGGACGATGAACTTGCTGCGCCAGCAACTGTCTCTGATCAAAGGGGGCGGTTTGGCGCGGCTCTGTGCGGGGCGCGACCTGCGGGCGCTGATCCTGTCGGATGTGGTGGGCGATGACCTCTCTACAATTGCCAGCGGGCCAACCGTTGCGCCTTTGGGCACACGCGAGGATGCGATTGCCGTATTGGAACGCCTGAACATCTGGGACCGTGTGACGCAGTCGGTGCGCGATTGGCTCACCCGTTCTGACGCTGACCAGCCGATTGCAGAGGCGCAGAACATCCTGATCGGATCAAACGCCCAATCGGTCGCCGCAATGGCCGCAGAGGCTGGCGTGGCGCATGTCATTCCCACCGCCATCGAAGGGGACGTTGCCGATGCGGCCCGTGAAATCTGTGATGCGGCAGGTGAGGGCGTAACCATTTGGGGCGGTGAAACGACCGTGACGCTCAAGGGCACAGGGCGCGGTGGCCGTAACCAAGAGCTTGCCCTGCGCATCGCGATTGAGGCACAGGCACGGGGTTGGACCAACTGGACCTGCCTTCAGGGCGGATCGGACGGGCGTGATGGACCGACGGACGCTGCGGGTGGTTTGGTCGACGAGGGCACGCTTGCGCGGATCGCGGCGGCGGGCGGTGATCTGGCGGCGCTCTTGGACAATAACGACAGCTACGCTGCACTGGGCCTTGCGGGGGATTTGTTGATGACAGGCGGCACTGGGACCAATGTGGCCGATCTGGGTGTCCTCATTCGATAAGAATTGAACAATCCTTCAATTTCTCTTGCCTCAACTCCGCTCTCGCCCGAAAGTGGTGTAAACAGAGACGGAGGACCTGATGAAAACGCGGATCGCTTTGCTGCGACAAATGGGGAATGCACGCCCCTATGCAGAGACAAAACCCATTGAAATCGTTGAGGCAGAGCTGTCCGAGCCTGGCAGTGGGGAACTCCTGATCAAAATGGCGGCGGCGGGTCTGTGTCACTCTGACCTCTCAGTCATCAACGGCGACCGTCCGCGCGATATGCCTGTGGCTCTCGGTCACGAAGCCTCTGGCGTGGTCGAATCCGTCGGCCCGAACGTCACCCGCTTTGCCAAGGGCGATCACGTGGTTCTGGTCTTTGCGCCGTCCTGTGGTCACTGCGTGCCCTGCGCCGAAGGCCGCCCCGCGCTCTGCATTCCTGCGGCGGCGGCAGCGGGCAAGGGAAGCCTGATCGGGGGTGACAAACGGATCAGCCACGAGGGTCACACTGTGAACCACCATGTCGGCGTCTCAGCGTTCTCAGACTACGCCGTGGTGTCCGAGGCGTCTTGCGTGAAGATCGACAAAGACATTCCGCTGGATCGTGCGGCGCTTTTGGGCTGTGCGGTTCTGACGGGCGTTGGCGCTGTGCTGAACTCTGGCAACCTGCGGGCAGGGCAGACCTGCGCGGTGGTGGGCTTGGGCGGTGTTGGCCTTGCCGCGCTCTTGGGCGCGATTGCGGGTGGCGCACGTGAAGTCATCGCGGTTGACCTTGCCGCCGACAAACGCGCCTTTGCGCTGGAACTGGGCGCGACTGCCGCGATTGATCCGTCCGAGGAAGGCGCGGTTCAAAAGCTGCGCGATATGACGGGTGGTGGTGTGGACCTCGCGGTCGAGGTAGCGGGCGCGGTGCCTGCGTTGAAATACGCCTATGACGTGACGCGCCGTGGTGGGACGACTGTCACCGCTGGCCTGCCGAACCCGCAGCACGAGTTGAAAATCCCTGCCGTGTCGCTCACCGCGAACGAACAAACGCTCAAGGGGTCTTATGTGGGATCATGCGTGCCGCTGCGGGATATTCCGCGCTTTGCGTCTATGATGATGCGGGGGCAGTTGCCGATTGAAAAGCTGATGACCCACCAGATCAAACTTGATGACATCAACGAGGGCTTTGATCGTTTGGCCGAAGGGGCCGCGATCCGTCAGGTTGTCGTGTTTGACTGACCTCTAAAAGTTTTGCGCCCGCTGTTGAGGGCGGGCGCAAGTTGCGTTTAGGTTTTGAAGATCCGGTAGATCGCTGGGATCACCAGAACCGTCAGAGCGGTTGAGGACAACAACCCGAACAAGAGCGAGATCGCGAGACCTTGGAAGATCGGGTCAACCAGGATCACCGCCGCGCCGATCATCGCCGCAAGCGCGGTCAGAAGGATCGGTTTGAAACGGGTCGCGCCTGCTTCGATCAGAACATCCACGGTCACCTCGCCGTCGTCATTGGCGTTGCGGATAAAGTCCACCAGTAGGATAGAGTTCCGCACGATAATCCCTGCAAGCGCGATGAAACCAATCATCGAGGTCGCCGAGAAGGGCGCGCCGAACAGCCAGTGACCACCCATAATACCGAGGAACGTCAGCGGCACAGGTGTCAGGATCACCAGCGGCAGACGGAAGCTGCCGAACTGGGCCACGACGAGGATGTAAATCCCCAAGAGAGCCACACCGAAAGCAGCGCCCATGTCGCGGAAGGTGACCCAAGTCACTTCCCATTCACCATCCCAAAGGATGACGGGGGTGTCTGTCTCGGATGGCTGACCGTTCAGGCTGATCTCGGGCTTCATGCCTTCGGGCCAGTCCATCGCGTCCAGACGTTCCTGCACGGCGAGCATACCATAGAGCGGTGCCTCATAATCGCCCGCCATTTCTGCCATGACCATGATGGTGTCACGACCGTTGTGGCGGAAGATCGGGAACGACGCGCGTTCTTCGGTGATCTGCACAACGTCACCCAGTTCGACCACGCCACGACCACCGGGCAGGGCATTCGCCGGAACCGGAGTAGAGAGCGCCATCGCGTCCAAAGTGTTGTCGCCGTGGTCACGTGTCATCACGATCGGCAGCGGACGACGGCCTTCGCCACGGTGGGAATAGCCCACAATCGACGACCCGTTCAGGAGTTGCAGCGTCTGTGTGACATCGCTTTCCAGCACGTTGTAGAAATCGAGGTCAGAGGTCATCAGTTCTGCCCGCAGACGACGCGGCTGGACGCCGTAGTTGTTGTCTACGTCCACGACAAAGTCGATGTCCTCAAACGCGGCACGGACCTTTTCAGCAACTTCGCGACGGGTGTCAGCATCAGGGCCGTAAACCTCTGCCAAGAGGGTCGCGATCACTGGCGGACCCGGAGGGGGTTCGACCGCTTTGACGACCGTGCCTTCGGGCAGGTTCAGCGTGGCAAGGCGTGCGCGCAGGTCCAGTGCGATGTCGTGGCTGGTGCGGTCACGTTCTGTTTTCGGCAGAAGGTTCAGCTGCACCTCGCCCATCTCTGGGTTCTGACGCAGGTAGTAGTGACGCACGAGGCCGTTAAAGTTGAACGGTGCCGCAGTGCCCGCGTGGGTCTGGGCCGAGATCACCTCGGGCATATCCATCGCGATACGTGCAGCGGCTTGGGCAACGGCATCGGTGGCCTCAACGCTCGAGCCTTCGGGCAGGTCGATCATGATCGCCAGTTCCGATTTGTTGTCGAACGGCAGAAGTTTAACCGTCACGTCCTTGGTGTAGAGGAGGCCGAGCGACCCGAAGGACAGCACAACCACGACCAAGAGGAAGATCAGCGACGACTTCTTACCCGACAACAGCGGGCGCGCGATGCGGTCATACATGCGACCCAGTTTGCCACCGGGGAACCCATGCCCATCATCGTGGTGCAGTTCCGCACGGCCTGCGATTTTCAGCATCAGCCACGGGGTCAGGATCACCGCGACAAAGAACGAAAAGATCATCGCGGCGGAAGCGTTCGCAGGGATCGGGCTCATGTAGGGGCCCATCAGACCTGACACAAAGAGCATCGGCAGAAGGGCAACCACAACGGTCAGGGTCGCAACGATGGTCGGGTTGCCGACCTCAGCCACAGCCGCGATGGTCGCGCCAAAGCGGTTCTGCCCCGGTTTCTTCATCCCCCAGTGACGGGCGATGTTCTCGATGACCACAATCGCGTCATCCACCAAGATCCCGATCGAGAAGATCAACGCAAAGAGCGACACACGGTTGAGCGTATATCCCATGATGTAAGCCGCAAAGAGCGTCAGGAGGATCGTCACAGGGATCACGATGGCGACCACGATGGCTTCGCGCCAACCGATGGCGAGCCAGACGAGGATCACGATAGAGATGGTCGCCAAAGCGAGGTGGAACAAAAGTTCGTTCGCTTTTTCGTCGGCGGTTTCACCGTAGTCACGAGTGATTTCGATATCGACGGATTCAGGGATCAGTTTGCCGTGCATGCCCTCAATGCGATGCAGGATTTCCTCGGCCACGATCACAGCGTTCGAACCAGCGCGTTTCGCCAGAGCGAGGGTGACGGCGGGACGGCGGGTGACCTCACCATTTTCATCGCGGGTGAGGGTCGCCACATGGCGTTCGTCGATGTCATTGACCAGCGCAACATCGGCCACGTCACGGACATAGACCGTGCGACCGTCGCGGGTGGTGAGTTCAAGATTGCCGATATCCGCAGGGGTGGTCAGCGTGCGACCGACGACGAGGCCGATCTGTTCACCCCCATCACGGAGCGTGCCCGCAGGAACCGCGCTGTTCGCGCTCTGCACTTTGCCTGCAAGCTGCTGGAGCGTCACTCCGTAAAGCGCCAGTTTTTCAGGATTTGGGGCAACGCGGATCGCCTCGTCGGTGGCGCCGATCAGGTAGGTTAGGCCCACGTTTTCAATCGTCGCGGCCTCAACTTCGACCTCGCGGGCAATGCGGGTCAGGTCAGCGGCGGTGATGTCCTCATGGCCCTCAGCGGCGCTAAAGGTGACAGAGAGGATCGGCACATCATTGATGCCACGGCCCACAACCATCGGCTGCGGAATGCCCACAGGGATACGGTCGAGGTTCGCCATGATCTTGTCCCGCACGCGCAGGATCGCAGTGTCAGAGGGGATGCCGACCTCGAACCGTGCGGTGACCATCACGTGGTCGTCGCGGGTGTCAGAGTAGACGTGTTCGACGTTGTCGATGCCTTTGATGATCGTCTCAAGCGGCTCTGTGATAAGTTTCACCGCGTCTTCGACACGCAGGCCTTGGGCTTCGACGAAGATATCGACGAGCGGCACAGAGATTTGCGGCTCTTCTTCGCGGGGCAGAGCGCCCAGCGCAATCAGGCCAACGGCCAGAGACGCCATCAGCAGGAGGGGGGTCAGCGGCGACAGCAGGAACATACGGGTCAGGTGACCCGCAATGCCGAGGCTGCCTGTTTGGTTCGGATTACTCATGGTCAGTCACCACTACGTCGCCAGCATTCAGGCCAGTCAAAATTTCAACCCACTCGACGCCGTAACGCAGCATCGTGCCACCCGGAACGACGGCTTTTTCGATGGTGTGGCCGTCATGTTCGACCGCAACGAAATCAATGCCGCCGATTTGGGTCACGGCAGTCGCAGGAACGATCAGCGCGTCATGGGTGCCAACGGTCAGGCGCACTGGCACACGCAGGCCCACGAAGGTGTCAGAGAGGCCATCAACCTCAACATCGGCCTCAACGCGACCGCCAGAGATTTGCGGGTAGATCTTGGCCAGACGGCCTTCGATTTCGCCGTCGGAACCCTCGATGGAAATTGGATCGCCTTGGGTCAATGACAGGGCGTGGCGTTCGGGGATCGACAGACGCAGGAACACGCCGCCACCGCCGATGACCGCCACAGGTTCACCTGGGTTGATCACGGAACCCAGAGAGACAGGAACATCAAGGACGATACCCGTTTCAGGCGCGAGTACGCTGCCTTCTTCGATCTGGCGTTTGACGACCAGCTTTTCCGCCTCAGTCCCAGCGATTTCGCCGTTCAGCACGTCGACCGCGGTTTGCAGCCCCTCAAGGCGCTGCCCCGTGATCACGCCGTTTTCCGATAGTTGCTGACCACGTTCGAGGTCGGCCTGTGCGGTTGCGAGACGCGAGGCTAGAGCCTCAAGACGGGCGTCTAACGCCTCGACCTGCAACAGAAGTTTATCGTCTTCGATGCGGGCGATGGCCTGACCAGAGGTGACCTGATCGCCTTCGCTCACCAGCAGCTCTGTGATGGTGCCCGGAATACGAGCCCGAGCAGGCACGCGGTCGCGGGTTTCGACGGTGCCGTAGACGGGCTTCCATTCCTGAACAGGCTCAGGACGGAGGGTGATCGTGTCCGCCGCAGCGGTAAATCCGGTCGCAGCGATGCAGGCCGTGAGTAGGAGCGCGCGCATGGGGGCCTCTCTGGTTAAACATTTAATTTGCGACATATATAAACATGCTAATATAAAAGCCAAGCGATTCTTTGGCCCGTGTCCCAATCAGTTTGCCGCAGCCACATGAAAAGAGCGCAAACCGACCGTTCGGTTGCGCTCTGATCTGTTAAGATATGGGGCGAGTTTAAACCGTTCGCAGTTTCGCGGTGGTCAGGGCCGAGAGTGCGACCATCACCGCAGCGGTGCCCAGCACCATTGGCAATCCGCCGATCTGATAGGTCAATCCGGACAAGAGCGTCCCGATCAGACGCCCCAGCGCATTGGCCATGTAGTAGAAGCCCACATCCATCGTGACCCTCTCTGATTTCGTGAAAGCGAGGATCAGGTAGGAATGAAGCGAGGAGTTCACCGCGAATATTCCGCCAAAGGCCAGTAGCCCAATGACCAAGGTGATTGTTAGCCACATCTGCGGGGCAGGCGATAGGGTAACCGCAACCGTCAGCGCGGCAGGCACGATGAACAGCGCCCATGCCCATGTGCGGGCCGCGCCGATGATCTCTGCCTCTGGGCGGGTGGCCGCGCGGAGGATGCGCGGGGTGGCGGCTTGGACCATGCCGTAGAGGATAATCCACGCGGCCATGAACACGCCGATGATAAAGAACGCCGCGCGGTTGCCTGCCTCGGACCCGTCCGAGAGCACTGCGTAGAAATAGATCGGGATGCCGACGACGAACCACACGTCCCGTGCGCCGAACAGTGTCACCCGCGCCGCAGAGAGCCAGTTCACGTTGTGGGACTTGGAAAAGACCTCAGAGAACTTTGCCCCTTTGCGGCCTTTCGGAAGGCCCGACGGCATAAACAGCGCAACTGCGATGAGGATGACGCCAAGGACAATCGTCATCGCCCAGATCGACGCCACAAACCCGAACGCAGCGAGGAGCGCGGCGCCCATGAGGAACCCCACGCCTTTGACCGCGTTCTTGGACCCTGTGAGGATCGCCACCCAACGGAACAACCCACCATCGCCCGTTGGCGCGAGGAGTTTGACCGCCGATTTCGACGACATCTTGGCTAGGTCTTTGGCCACGCCCGATGCACCTTGGACGCACATGACAAAGGCGACAGATGCGGGGATCGACCAGCTCGGGTCCAGTTGGGCCAGCGCGAGGAGGGCTACGACCTGAAGGCTCAGTCCAGCATAGAGGGTTGTCGTCAGGCCAAACCGCGCCGCGATCCAGCCCGCAGAGAGGTTCGTCACCATCCCTGCGACCTCATAGAGGATGAACAGGTACGCCAGCTGCACAGGCGAAAAGCCGAGCGTGTGGAAGTGCAGGAGCACCAACATCCGCAAGGCTCCGTCCGTCAGCATAAAGGCCCAATAGGCGGCAGTGACCGCGATATAGGCCGATAAACCTTCTGGTTTCTGGCTCACAGCGATGCCCCGACCATGCGGACCACATCGATCAGACGATGCGCATAGCCCATTTCGTTGTCATACCACGCGTAGATTTTGACCTGTGTGCCGTTGATCACCATCGTTGACGGCGCATCGATGATCGAGGATCGCACGTCATTCGTGTAATCGGTGGACACAAGCGGGCGTTCCTCATAGCCGAGGATGCCGTTCAGCGCGCCCTCGGAGGCTGCTTTGAACAGGGCGTTGACCTCTTCGGCGGTGGTTTCACGCTCGACCTCGAACACGCAGTCAGTCAGCGAGGCGTTCAACAGGGGCACGCGGACGGCGTGACCGTTCAGGCGGCCTTTGAGTTCGGGATAGATCAGCGTGATCGCGGTGGCCGACCCTGTGGTCGTCGGGATCAGCGAATTCAGGGCAGAGCGGGCGCGGCGCAGATCCTTTGCGGGGCGGTCCACGATGGTTTGCGTGTTCGTTACATCATGGATCGTAGTGATCGACCCGTGTTTGATGCCGAGGTTTTCGTGGATCACCTTCACCACAGGGGCGAGACAGTTCGTCGTGCAAGACGCCGCCGTGACGATCTGATGGATGGCTGCATCATAGGTGTCGTTGTTCACGCCATAAACGATGTTCGCGGTTGGGCCGTCTTTCACTGGGGCCGAGACGACGACCTTTTTCACGCCAGCGGCAAAATAGGGGGCAAGGGCGGCTTCGGATTTGAAAACGCCCGTGCAGTCGATCACGACGTCTACACCGTCGAGAGGCAGTGCGCTCAGGTCCTTGGTCCCGATAAAGGGTAGGCGGTTGCCGTCGATGGTGACGCTGTCATCGTCATAAGAAAACGCCGCGTTCCAGCGCCCATGCACGGTGTCGAACTCTAGCAGGTGCGCGTGCATCTCTGTGTCGCCAACGGCATCGTTGATCCACGCGATCTTTGCGCCGCTTTCCAGCAGAGGTTTCAGAGCGAGTTTACCGATGCGGCCAAGGCCGTTGAGTGCGTATGTGGTCATAGGTGATCCTCAGAGGTCTGGCGGCCAATGGTGTCCACGGCCTTTTGCAGCGCAATCCGATCAAGCGTTGTGATCGGCAGCGCGATGAATTGTTCGATGCGGTTACGAAGTGCCCCGTAAGCCTCTTGAAACGCTAGGCTTTTTTCGGCGTCGGTGCCTGTAGCTTTGACAGGATCAGGCATTCCCCAATGGCCACTGATCGGCTGACCGTCCCATGCGGGACATTCCTCGTTCGCGGCCTGATTACAGACGGTGAACACAAAATCGAGGTCTGGCGCATTGGGGCCCGTGAATTCGGAGACGTTCTTAGCCCGCAATTGGCTGGTGTCATGCCCTTTGGTCCCGAGCACTTCGAGCGCAAAGGGGTTCAGTTCCGAATAAGGCTTGGTCCCTGCCGAATAGACGTTGAACCGATCCCCACCCAAATCCCGCAGGATCGTTTCGGCAAAGATAGAACGGGCAGAGTTGCCCGTGCAGATAAAGAGCACGGTATAGGGGCGGCTCGGTGGCTTGGGCTGTGGGGCAAGGCACAGATCAGGCCGACCACGGCAGCAGTCGACCAGCAGACCGTCAAACATCTGTTGAACGGTTGTCATATTGATGCAGTACCGTAGAGAGGTGCCTGACCGCTCTTGGTCAATCAGGTCTGCGGTCTGCAGGGCAGAGAGGTAGTTCGACAGCGTGCTGCCTTTGATCCCCAGCGCGTCCGAGATTTCCCCCGCTGGGACATGGTCGGGGTAACGGCGCATGAGAAGTTGGAACACCGACAAACGCTGCGGGTGGCCAAGGGTCGATAATAGATCGGGAATCGCTGTTTTCATATTTCATGAATATATGAAATATACCCTCCCGCAAAGTGAAGGTTTTGTAACAGCGATCCCCGTTACTCGTTAACGAGGGTGGAACACAAACGAACGCATCGACACGGCGCCAAGGTCAATGGCACCCGTCATAAAGGTCAGATCATCGCCCGCATCAGAGGCGCCCGCGATGGTCAGGGCAGGCAGGTAGTGATCGACCGAAGGGTGGGCCATCCGTAGAAGCGGCCCGAGTTTATTGGCATCGGCCAACCCGCCAAAGTCACGGTCGGTCAGCTTTGTCTCGAACAGGTTGTCGAATTCCGTTGCAAAGTCATGCACATGGCCGTCGAACCGCAGGGCACGCAGGTTATGCACCACGTTCCCAGAGCCGAGGATCAACACACCACGATCTCGCAAGTCGGACAGGGTTTTGCCGATCTCGAGCTGGTAGTCCAACCCTTTGCTCATATCGATTGAGACTTGGAACACGGGTACGTCGGCCTCTGGGTAGAGGAATTTCAGCACGGTCCATGCGCCGTGGTCGAGGCCCCAAGTGTCATCCTCTTCGGCATGGTGGCTGGCCAAAAGCGATACGACCTCGCGGGCGAGGGCGGGATCACCCTGCGCCGGATATTTTTCGGCATAGAGCGCATCAGGAAAGCCGTAGAAATCATAGATCGTCTTGGGCAGGGCTGAGACATCCACGAGTGTTGTGCCTTTGGTCATCCAGTGCGCCGACACCACGAGGATCGCCCGAGGGCGGGGTAGGTTACGGCCCAGTTCGGTCCACGAGCGGCTGTATTCGGTATCCTCAATCGCGTTCATCGGGCTGCCATGACCGAGGAATACCACGGGCATACGGTCAGAGGGGGCAAGCCGATCGCGGAGGGCTTGGAGAGATGTAATCGTTGTCATTCGCGCATCCTCTTCATCTGCGGCGCCTGCGTCGGGCACCGCCTCTGTCTGGGATTGAGATAGGGCTTGATTATAATCAATGAAATGGCGACTTTGTTGATTGACTGTTACCGTTTTATTCCAAATGAGCCGACGATGGATATTACCGACGAACTCCGTGCCTTTGTGGCGACCGCGCAGACGGGATCATTCACGGCGGCGGCAGAGGCGCTGGGCGTGTCGAACCGTCTCACGTCGAAATACGTGGCCGAACTTGAGGCGCGGCTGGGTGTTCGTCTGTTCCAACGCACCACGCGCAGGGTGGGGCTGACGCCCGCGGGCGAGGACCTCTTGGCCCGTGCGCCTGCGGTTTTGGATGACCTCGATGATCTTTTGGGGCAGGTGGCTGATGGGTCCAAGGGGCTGACGGGTGTGATCCGCATTTCTGCCCCTGTCACCTTTGGCGAGGTCTATGTGGGCGCAATGCTCGGGCGGTTCGCGCAGGCCAATCCGGGGCTGACGTTTGATCTGCGGCTGACCGACGACTTTGCCGATCTGGCGAGCGACGGGATCGATCTGGCGTTCAGGCTGGGGCAATCGCAGATGCTATCGCTGAAAACCCGCAAGCTGGGGGACTTTCGGTCAGTCCTTGTCGCCAGTCCCGCCTATATCGCAGAGCATGGCGAGCCACGTCATCCCGCCGACCTGCAAGCCCACGCCTGTATCGTCGACACCAACCGTCACCAACCCAAACGCTGGCGGTTCTTTGAGGATGGCCGCGATGTCATCGCCACGGTCCAAGGGCGGTTTCACGTCAATTCCGCCCGCGCCGCGACCGAGCTTGCGGCATCGAACCTCGGGATCGCCTATGCGCCGCGCTTTGCCGTGCGGGATGCGCTGGCCGCTGGGCGGTTGGTGCCTGTGATGCAGGGGTATGATTGCGAAACGTGGCCACTGAGCGCGGTTTACCTAGAGGGACGACAACTGCCGCGCAAAATCCGTGCGCTGATAGATTTTGCGGTGAATGATATCGGCGGGGCAGAAATCCTCTAGCGATTGGTGGAAATTCCCTGCGGCATCCGCTATGCGACCGCGATACTGACCCGATCTAGTAAGCGATGGCGAACCCCATGGTGGAGAACACAGCAAAATCAGCGGCCCGCCTGTCCGTGGCCCCGATGATGGAGTGGACGACGCGAGAGTGTCGCTATCTGCACCGTCTGCTGAGCCGTGAGACCTTGCTCTATACCGAGATGGTGACCGCGCCTGCGGTGATCAATGGCGATCGGGAAAAGCTATTAGGCTACCATGAGGCCGAACATCCTGTTGCGGTGCAGCTCGGTGGATCTGATCCTGTGCAACTGGCCGAGGCGACCGCGATTTGCGGGGATTATGGTTATGACGAAGTGAACCTGAACTGCGGCTGTCCGTCGGACCGTGTGCAATCGGGAGCCTTTGGCGCGGTGCTGATGAAATCGCCCGATCTGGTGGCGGAGTGCGTGGCTGCAATGATCGCAACGTCGCCGGTTGAGGTCACTGTCAAATGCCGCATCGGTGTCGACGAACAGGTGCCTCGCGATATCCTGCCAGAGTTCATCGAAAAGGTCAGCGCGGCGGGCGTGACCCGCTTTACCATCCATGCGCGGATGGCTTGGCTGCAGGGGCTATCGCCCAAGGAAAACCGCGATATTCCGCCGCTCGATTATGCTTTGGTCCACGAGATCAAAACTGCCTATCCGCATCTGCATATTTCGATCAACGGTGGCATCGCGACCTTGGACGAGGCCGTGGCGCAACTGGACCTTGGGCTGGATGGCGTGATGATTGGGCGGGCGGCGTATCACCAACCGACCGATATTCTGCAAATGGCAGACGCGCGGATTTACGGCAAAGAGGCGGGGCCTGACCCTGTGCAGGTCGTCCATGACATGCTGCCCTACATCGAAAATCACATCGCTGCGGGTGGACGTTTGAACCAGATCACGCGCCATATGCTCGGCCTTTTTGCAGGCAAGGCAGGGGCGCGGGGCTGGCGGCGGTATCTGTCGGAAAACGCGCATCTCGACGGCGCTGGGCCAAAGACGGTGCTAGAGGCGCTTTCCTACGTGACGGGCGGCTGATACTGATCAGGGCAACATCATTTGGGAGGCCCTGATGGATAGCGTTCTGTTGATTGAAATGGCAGCTATTTTGCTGGTGATTGGTGCGCTTGCAGGTGTTTTGGCAGGTTTGTTGGGAGTCGGCGGCGGTGTCGTCCTTGTCCCCGGTTTTTACTACGCGTTTTCGTCGCTGGGGTATGAAACCCCGCAGCTGATGCAAATCTGTCTGGCGACCTCGCTCGCCACGATTATCGTCACCTCGGCCCGTTCGGTCATGTCGCACCACAAAAAGGGTGCGGTGGAATGGGGTATCCTGAAAATCTGGGCACCCGGGATCGTGCTGGGCGCAATCGCGGGCAAGATGACCGTCTCGGCCTTGAACACGACCGTGTTGCAGTATATCTTTGGTGGATTGCTGGTGTTCATCGGCCTCTACATGACCTTCGGGAACAAAGACTTTCGCGTCGCTAATGAACTGCCCAAAGGTTTGAAAGGCCGCGTGTTTTCGCCTTTTGTCGGGTTCCTCTCGGTCCTGATGGGCATCGGTGGCGGGTCGTTCGGCGTGCCTTTGTTGACCATGTTTGGCGTGCCCGTTCACCGCGCTGTAGCAACGGCGGCGGGCTTTGGGTTCATCATCGCGGTGCCATCGGTGGCTGGGTTCCTGATGACCTCTTTGCCAGAAGGTGTCGCCCCGCCGTTTAGCATCGGCGCGGTCAATATTGCGGCCTTCCTCGTGGTGATTGCGATGACGACGTTTACCGCGCCGATTGGTGCTGCAATTGCGCATAAGACGGACGCAGGAAAACTAAAGAAGTTCTTTGGCATGTTCCTGATCCTCATCGCGCTGAACATGCTGCGTAAGGCCATTTTGTCATGATCGAAGGCGGTTTCATCCAGTTCGACGCCACGCCAAAGGCCACGGCGTGGGCTAAGGCCGCGAATGTGGCGGCAGATGCGGTTCTCGCTGATCCTGCGATGCAGGCGAAGTGGCTGCGGCATGGTCAGACGTGGTTTGTGGGCGTGGATGTTTTGCCCAACGATGACACGGGGGCGATTGATGGCGTTCCGCTGCGCGGTCCGTGGGATGGAATGGTGCCCGAGATGCCGCTGCATCAGGGGCAACTGTCGGTGATCTATTCGGGCTACCCGCAAAAGGACGCGGATGAGACGGATAAGGCGCACCGCTATCGCAAGGTCAAGGATGCAGCGCATCTCGATGGGTTGATGGGCGAAGGGCCGCAGAAACGTCGGTTCCTGCGCGAACCACATGCCTACATCCTCGCCGTGGCTTTGAACGATTGCACCGCAGCACCCTTGGTCGTTTGGCCCGGTAGCGAAGAGATTATGCGCGAGGCCTTTACCGTGGCCTTTGCGGGGATGCCGCCGTCCATGTGGTCGGATATCGACGTGACCGAGATTTACACGGACGCCCGCAACGAGGTGTTTGAGTGCTGCGAACGTGTCGAACTACCGATGAAAGCGGGGCAGTCGGTTCTTTTGGATCGGATGGTGATCCATGGCACTGCGCCAGAGGGCAAGGATAAGGTGCCTGCCGCAGGGCGCAGGCTCGCGTTTTTCAGACCGCAGTTTGACAACATGCGGGATTGGCTCAGGGATTAAGCCTTGAGCCGCGCCGCCCGTCCGCCACGGCGGGTTTTCAGCGCGCCAGAACGGTTCGGCAAATCAGCCATGATGGCGCGGCGATCCTCTGGGGTCATGCGGCTCCACATACCGATTTCTTGCAGGGTGCGGTGACAGCCTATGCAGGTTTTTGTCTCGGGATGGATCGAGCAGAGTTTGACGCAGGGGCTTTCGATTTCGGCCCGTTGCCAAATGGCATCCGTGTTCAATTGTTCGGTCACTTCAGGCTCCGAGGTGGCGCAGGCGGTCTAGCATGCCTTGCAAGATATACCCCGCAGCAACGTGATCGATGACCTCATCGCGACGTTTTCGGGACGTATCCGCCTCTAACAGCGCCCGTTCTGCGGCAACGGTAGACAGCCGTTCGTCCCAGAACGCAATCGGAAGGCCGGTCAGTTTTTCGAGGTTGCGAGCAAAGGCGCGGGTCGATTGCACGCGCGGCCCCTCTGATCCGTCCATGTTCAGGGGCAGGCCCAGAACGATTCCGGCGATGTCGCGCTTCTTCACGATTTCAAGCAGGCGTTCCACGTCGAGCGTGAATTTTTTGCGTTTGATCGTCTCGAGCGGGGTCGCGACCTGACGCAGGCCGTCAGAGACGGCAACGCCAATGGTTACGGTGCCCAAATCCAGCCCGCAAATTGCGCGGTACGGGGGCAGGGCGGCGGCAAAGGTTTCGGCGTCGTTGCAGATCATTCCGCGACACCTGCACCTACAGCGGCCTCACGGATGATCGACATCGCGTTTGCATCGCTGGCAAAGGTTTGCTGAGCCTCACCCCAGATCGCAGTAGCGCGGTCCGTATCGCCCAGCACGCCAAGCGCGCGGATCAACTGTGCCCATTCCTGCGGTGTGCCACCCTCGGTCGCGAGGCGATCCATGAGGTTGCCAACCATGCCTTCGATCATGGCAGAGCGGTCTTCTTCGCTCATGTCGCCTGCTGCGGCCATGGCGGCGGCATTCGGGCCACGCAGACCACCGTTTTGCATTGGCGGGGTGTAGTCGTCGACGCCAGCGAACCACGACAGTTCGATGGTGGCTTGGGCCACTTGATCGAACCATTCGGCACCTTCTGGCGCGACCTCTAGAAGCTTGCGCCAATAGGGGAAGGCACGGTCGGGACGGCCATAGGTGTTGAACATCACGCCCGCCCAGTAAAGCCCTGAAATGCTTTCAGGATCTTTGTCGAGGATGGCTTTGAGAACGCGTTCCGCTTCGGGGGTGACATCGCCACCAGCCGCCGCGACGAGGAGTTCCAGAAGAACCTCCAGATTGGCCTGTTCCGCATCATCGCCAAGGATCGCCACGACCTTCACTTGCGCATGGGCGGCGCGGTCGACATTGCCCAGAGCCGTCTCAAGCCGCACCAGATCACGCTGCGCGATCAGGTTATCAGGGTTGGCTTCTGCGGTTTGGCGCACACGGTCCACAGTCGCCTGTAGATCATCGGGCAGGGTGACTGGCTCTTGGATCGGCTGGGCGGCTTCGGCCTCGGCCTGTGTGGGGCGGTTGTCGTAGGCGTCTTTGGCCTCTGCCAGACGAACGGCGCGGGGCATGTCGGGATAACCAGGCGCACCCACACGGTAATAGAGCGCAAGCGCCCCAACCACGGTCGCCGCTGCCGCAGCAATCATCACAACCCGACCCAAGGTTTTGGGCGCGTCAGTCGATGTGTCGGTTTCAGCCTTATCAGCGGCCAGCAAACGGCGGGCAATTTCGGTGCGGGTCCGTTCGGCCTCTGCCTGATCGAGAACACCACGGGCGAGGTCGCGATCCACTTCGGCCAATTGATCCTTGTAGATCGCGATGTCGTTGCGAGGATCGACATCCGTGTCGGTTCCGGAGCGCAAAAGCGGCAGCACAAGAAGACCTGCGGCAATAACTGCCAATGCGGTCGCAATGATCCAGAACGTCATGGGGCCTCCCGTTTAAACGTTTCGCCCTACCTAACCTTCCCAACCCCCTGAGAAAAGCCCCTGCGGCCCGATGACCCGTTTGTGATCAGGTCTCATTCGTAACGCTTCTTTGTCGCATGTCGCAAAACTGCAAAAATCAGGCGTGTCCAATCGTCTTTGCTTCGCAGTTTTTGTCCAGTTAGGACCAAAGGATGCCCGCGACCAGAATAGGGGGATTCGCAGCCTATGAGACGCTATTCAGTATTTGCCGTCGCCCGCGAGGGTCTACGCTATCACACAGGATGGGAGCGTGCTTGGCGTTCGCCCCAGCCGAAGAAGAAATACGATGTGATCATCGTTGGTGCGGGTGGCCACGGCCTCGCGACCGCCTATTACCTCGGTAAGAATTACGGCATCACCAATGTCGCAATTATCGAAAAAGGCTGGCTCGGCGGTGGTAACACAGGTCGTAACACCACGATCATCCGTTCGAACTACCTGCAGGACCCCTCTGCGGCGATCTACGACAAGGCTCTCAAGCTCTATGAGAACCTGTCCCAAGATCTGAACTACAACGTCATGTTTTCGCCCCGTGGTCTGATCATGCTCGCGCAGACCCACCACGAGGTGCGCGGCTATCAGCGGACCGTTATGGCGAACCAACTGCAGGGCGTTGCGACGGAGTGGGTGACCCCTGAGCAGCTGAAAAAGCTGGTCCCGATCATCAACATTCATGGCCCGCGCTATCCTGTCATGGGTGGCCTCTACCAGAAACGCGGCGGCACAGCCCGTCACGATGCGGTGGCGTGGGGCTATGCGCGTGCCTGTTCCGACATGGGCATGGACGTCATCCAGCAGTGCGAAGTCAAAGGTGTCCGCACCGAAGGCGGCAAGGTTGTTGGCGTCTTGACCACCAAAGGCGACATTGACTGCGATAAGTTGGGCATGGTCGTTGCGGGTCACACCTCGGTTCTGGCCGAAATGGCTGGCTTCCGTCTGCCGATTGAATCGGTTGCTCTGCAGGCTCTCGTCTCCGAGCCGATCAAGCCTTGCATGGACGTTGTCGTTATGGCGAACACCGTTCACGGCTACATGTCCCAGTCGGACAAGGGTGAGATGGTGATCGGTGGTGGCACCGACAGCTTCAACAACTACACACAGCGCGGCAGCTTCCACCACATCGAGGAAACCGTTCGCGCGCTCGTCGAAACCTTCCCGATGGTCAGCCGTCTGAAGATGCTGCGCCAGTGGGGTGGTATCGTGGATATGACTGGTGACCGTTCGCCGATCCTGTCGAAAACCCCTGTGGATGGCATTTTCGTCAACTGCGGTTGGGGCACCGGCGGCTTTAAGGCGATCCCGGGCTCTGGTTGGGCGATGGCGGAACTGATGGCCAAAGGTCACAGCCCGCTGACGCAAGAATTTGATATGTTCCGCTTCCGCGAAGGCAAATTCATCGATGAATCTGTCGCCGCTGGCGTGGCGCACTAAGGAGGGAAGACGATGCTTTTATTGCAGTGTCCCTATTGCGGCGTGAATGCCGAAGAGACTGAACTGGCCGCTGGCGGCGAAGCGCACCTGAAGCGCGCGACCGTTGGTGACAGCGATGAGGCTTTTGAAGGCTACCTCTTTATGCGTGAAAACAAAAAAGGCGTACATCTGGAACGCTGGCGTCATGCCTATGGCTGCGGGAAGTGGTTCCTTGCAGCGCGGGATACCGCCACGCTCGAGGTGTTCGGGACCTATCCGGCCCAGACCACCGAACCGCCTGCGGATGTGACTGAAAACATCCGTGCAAAGTATCCCGACTGGTCGTGGAAGGAAACCGCATGAGCACCCGTCTGGCAAATTCCGGTCGTCTGATCGACCGTTCGAAACCTGTCGAATTCAAATTCAACGGTAAGCGTTTCAAAGGCTACGAGGGCGACACGCTCGCGTCTGCTTTGTTCGCAAACGACCAGATGATGGTTGGCCGTTCGTTCAAATACCACAGACCGCGTGGTGTTGTGGCTTCTGGCGCAGAAGAGCCGAACGCGCTCTTTAACATGGGCGAGGGCGGTCGGTTTGAACCGAACCAACGCGCCACCACACAGGAACTGTTTGACGGTCTGACGATCCGTTCGCAAAACCACTGGCCGAGCCTTGAGTTCGACATCGGTGCTGTGAACCAGTTGTTCGCCCGTTGGCTGCCTGCTGGCTTCTACTACAAAATGTTCATCCACCCGCGTCCGTTCTGGAAGCACGTCTATGAACCCTTCATCCGCCAATCGGCTGGTCTGGGTCAGGTGCCGCAGGAAAAAGACGCGGATACCTACGAACATTTCTACTACTTCTGTGACGTGCTGGTTGTCGGTGGCGGTATCGCTGGTCTGGCGGCTGCACTGAAAGAAGGTCAAGCCGGCAAGAAGGTTCTGCTTCTTGAACAAACCGCTGACTTTGGTGGTCGTGCTGTTGTCGATGGCGTCGAAATCGACGGCAAGTCGGCAGAGGCTTGGGTGCAGGACACGCTCGCAGCGCTGAACGCGATGCCGAATGTCACAGTGCGTAACCGCAATATGGCGTCGGGCGTTTACGACCACGGCTATGTTCTGGGTTACGAGCGTCTGACGGACCATCTGTCCGACAAATCAGGTCCGCGTCACCGCCTGTGGCGCATCCGTGCTGGTCACATCATCACAGCTACTGGCGCGATTGAACGTCCGCTGTCCTTTGCTGGCAACGATATTCCAGGCGTCCTCTTGGCCGCTGCGGTGCGTGACTACGTAGTGAACTGGGGCGTGTCGGTCGGTGATCGCACCGTTGTTGTCACCAACAACGACGACGCATACCGCACTGCAATCATTCTAAAAAACGCGGGCCTCGCTGTTCCTGCGATCATTGACGCTCGCGCTTCTGGCGCTGGCCCAATCGCGGCTGAAGTTGAAAAGCTCGGTATTCGCGTGCTCAAAGGCAAAGCGATCGCCAAGGTCAAAGGCAAAACCCGCGTCACTGGCGTGAAGGTCTGTCTGCAAGCGGGCGAAGGTTCGGTCATCGAAGAGATCGCATGTGATTGCGTCGCGATGTCGGGTGGCTGGTCGCCTGTTGTGCACCTCTGGTCGCACTGTGGTGGCAAACTGAACTGGGACGAAGACCTCGCGATGTTCCGCCCCGATCCGTCCCGCGCCCCGACAGGTGCCGACGGTAAGGCATTCGTCAGCACCGTTGGGTCGGCCTCTGGCTATCTCAGCACTGCTGATGTTCTCAAAGATGCGGGCCTTGAGGTTACCACGAACGAGGTTGCAGCGGCTCCGCTCGAACCTGTTTGGCTGATGCCGCAGGGCGCTGGTCCAAAACTGCGCATGAAAGCATGGCTCGACTATCAGAACGACGTTAAGGTCTCTGACGTTCAGCTCGCTGCACGCGAAGGTTATGAATCCGTTGAACATACAAAGCGTTACACCACGCTTGGTATGGCGACCGATCAGGGTAAACTGTCGAACATCAACGGTCTGGCTATCCTGTCCAAATCGCTCGATGCGTCGATCCCGAACGTGGGCACCACGACCTTCCGTCCGCCGTACACGCCGATTTCGATGGGCGCAATCACGGGTGCGGCACGCGACGAGTTGTTCCAGCCGATCCACAAAACCCCGATGTTCGATTGGCATGACGCCAATGGTGCGGATTGGGAACCTGTGGGCCACTGGCGCCGGACCTATGCTTATGTCCGCAACGGTGAAACGGTGCATGATGCGGTCAACCGCGAGATCCTGAACGTTCGTGAAAACGTGGGCACGCTGGATGCGTCGACCCTCGGTAAGATCATCGTGAAGGGGCCGGATGCGGGCAAATTCCTCGATATGCTCTACACCAACATGATGAGCACTCTGGGCGTTGGCAAATGCCGCTACGGTCTGATGTGTAACGAAAACGGCTTCCTTTCGGACGACGGCGTTGTTGTACGTCTGGCTGAGGATACATGGCTCTGCCACACCACCACGGGCGGTGCGGACCGTATCCACGGTTGGATGGAAGACTGGCTTCAGTGCGAATGGTGGGACTGGAAAGTCTACACCGCAAACGTGACCGAACAATTCGCGCAGATCGCGGTTGCTGGTCCCAAGGCACGCCAGCTCTTGGAAAAACTGGGCGGCAACATGGACCTTTCCAAAGAGGGCTTCCCGTTCATGACCTACGTCGAGGGCAAGCTGGGCGAGTTCGATGCACGGATCTTCCGTATCTCGTTCTCGGGCGAATTGTCCTACGAAGTCTCGGTTCCTGCATCCCAAGGTGCGGCCCTCTGGGCGGCGCTGCAAGAGGCGGGCAAGGACCTCGGCGTGATGCCTTATGGTACCGAAGCGATGCACATCCTTCGTGCTGAGAAGGGCTTTATCATGATCGGCGACGAAACCGACGGCACGATTATCCCGCAAGACCTCAACCTTCAGTGGGCGATTTCCAAGAAGAAAGAGGACTATCTGGGTAAACGCGCGCAAGAGCGGTCGTTCATGGCGTCGCCTGATCGCTGGAAACTGGTTGGTCTGGAAACACTCGACGGGTCGGTCATTCCTGACGGCTCATACGTGCCTGCACCCGGGTATAACCCCAACGGCCAGCGCAACGTTCAGGGGCGTGTCACCTCGACCTATTATTCGCCAACGCTCAAGCGTGGCATCGCGATGGGTCTGGTTAAACACGGTCCAGATCGCATGGGTGAAGTGATCGAGTTCAACCGCGAAGATGGCACCATGGTTAAGGCAAAGATTGTCGATCCGGTGTTCTACGACAAAGACGGGGAGAAGCAGAATGTCTAATGCTGTCAGCGCCTTGAACGGCAAAACTGCGACCGGCCCTGTAACGGTCCAAGAGCTGGGCCTGACCGGCATGGTCACCCTGCGCGGCGATTTTGAGGACGAAGGCTTTGCGGCTGCGGTAACGCAGCTGACAGGTCTGCAAATCCCCGACGTGCGTCAGTTCCAGACCGATGGCGTGAAAACCGTCCTCTGGATGTCGCCCGACGAACTGCTCGTTGTTCTGCCCTATACAGAGGTGAATGCCTTTGTTACGGCGATGAACGATGCGCTGGCGGGATCGCATTACCTCGTGGCGAATGTGTCTGATGCGCGCGCGATTTTTAGCGTGTCGGGCGAGTTCGCGACCGAAGTTCTGGGCAAAAACGCGCCCGTCGATTTCGAAGCATCGCAGTTTGTTGCAGGTATGGTGCGCCGCTCCCGCGTAGGGCAGGTGGCAGCGGCCTATTGGAAACTCGACGACGGTAGCTTCCGCGTCGTGTGCTTCCGCTCTGTTGCTGAATACGTGTTCGGCCTGATCGCAACTTCGGCCACAGCTGGCCCAGTTGGCGTTTACTAAAATCAGACGTCGGGGGGGAGCTTAACCAGCCCCTCCCGCTCTGCCTTTTCCAGTGCATCGAGCCGCTGACGGAACCGCGGCGCAGGCATGCGCGACAACACATTCCGACACAGCAGTGCAGTCAGGTAAGGGCGGTCCAATGCGACCAGCTCTGCCAAAAGCCCACGCAGGTACCCACCATGGTTACGGCGTGCCCGCATGAGCGTCCCGAACCCTTCGTCGGTGGGGGTGCCAGCGGCGACTTGGGCCAAGAGTTTCTTGAGAATTCCCATCTCGATAAAGGCGCGGCGCAGGTCGATGCCGAACATCCGCACGCGGTGATGGGTGACATTTGGGCCCTCAAACATCGCAGCATGTAGAGCGTCTAGTTCTGAAGAGCTATCATAGAGGATCGTCACATCCTCTGCCGCCTCAACCATATAAGGCGCGTAGCCGTAGCGTTCGATGAAATCGAGCTTCTTCGCCTGCGGGAAACGGTCGTCCCAGCGGGTCACATCGGGCGACAGCGTTGCTTGGGGATTGAGGGCGAGGACCTTTGCACCAGGGGCGCAGACCGAATAGGCGCAGGCGGCATACCCACCGGGGCCAGCGCCAAAAAAGATCACCTGATCGAAGTCGTCAAAGAAGTAATCATCGAGGAGTTCGTCAAAGAACGCATAGACATCGTCATGGCGGAACCACGTATCACCGACGGAAAACAGGCCGAGGTGCGACCAACCGTTTTCAATCACATAGTCCCAGCCCAGAGGACGCCCATCGGTTAAACCTTCCATCGCGGTTTCCGCGCTTTCAAAGGTAACAAAGAGCGTCGATCCCGCCTCAACAAAGGTGCTGAAATGTTTGTCGCCGATTGCCTGAAACTGGCCAATGTCATTGCTGATCTTTTCGACCTTCGCGCGCCATGCGGCAAAGTCCAATCCAGTCAGAGGATCACGCAGTTTCTGGTTATTGCGGTGCACGACAGACCCACCTTTATTCAAACGTCTCAAACATACTATCCCCCGCTGGTGACGGGGCCTTTGGGCGGACACTAGGCTCGGTTTAAGGCCATAACCAGAAGAAATCTGGGCATTTTGTGCCACAATTCAGCTATTTTTGGTCACATCGCTCGTCAAAATCGGGGTCTGTTGGGGCAAACGCTGGAAAGGGGATACAGCTTTGACTAGAGTTGCCGTAATAGAAAACGAAAAGGCATCGACCACAGGTGCCTGTGATTAAACGACGCGCGGGGCAGACGGGACAGATGGCAGGCAAGGTTCATTACCGTAATCTACACGGCATGATTGCAAATGGCATCGCCTTGATCGATGCGGTGCGCGTGCCGTCGGAAAACTCGGAAAACCTCGTCACGTTGTATTTCCGCGCGGATGCGCCGATGGATCGTATCGGGTTGCCGCGCGGCACCGAAGTGCTGTCTCAGGTCACCATTGGCGGCTGCCCGATCGTCAAACTGCGTCTGCCAGAGGGTGTCCCATTGCGCGTCGGATTTGGCGGCGCGGTGGCTGATATCACGCCTGCTGATCCAGAACTGACGATCTTTGCGGGGACGAATGCGCTCGCCGCGATCCGAAACGGGGAAACAGCGGCGACGGTGCTGCGCTGGCTAGAGTTCAACGCCGAACATCAGGGCGTTGAAACGGCGGTGATCCTTGATCGGGATCGTCTGGGCGATAGCCTAGAGTTCGATGAGGCATTTCTGGCAGGGCTGGCCGCGATGGAGGCCGATGTTGAGGTCGTGATCCTTCGTTCGCCCACGCCCTTGGGCAAGCTCGACCTCCCCGATGAGAGCCACCCGTTCTGCGCGCCTGGTGCACCCGGCAAGGATCGGATGGAGATCCCAGCCGCTGACACTTGGAAATCGCCTTTGGGCGCGATGCATGCCTATGAAATCATTCGCGAACGGTTCCTCGGCTCTGCGCGGGCGGTGGCGAACATTGATGTGTTCGATCTGATCACCGACACCGGCGAGGGCACGATTTTCGACCGTGCGGTTGCGTCTGAAACGGGGGCAATCCCGATGCTCGGCACGCAGGCCTATCCGTGGCGCGTGCGCAATGACGAACCGATCCGCTTTGCCGATCATATCTGCGTTCAGTTCGACGCCGAAGCCCCGCGCCGTCGTTGGTGCATTGCGCCATCAAAGGCCGCAGCGAATGCCGTTTGGCGGATGAACCGCATCGGCAACGTCGCGATGCAAGACGCTGACGCGGCAACGTTTTACCGTTTCATGAACCTGCGTCACCGCGCCGATGCGGTGTCCCTGATCATCCCCAAAAGCTCTCTGGTTGAGGACGACCGACTGTTGGCTCTGGCCGAGACAGAGTTCGACCACAAACCCGTCCGTGTCCCCGAAAAATCGCATAAATCGCAAGAACCGCAAAAGGGCCGCCGTGCCATCGTCACCACGATGAAAAATGAAGGTCCGTTTATTCTAGAATGGCTCGCCTATCACCGCGTGATCGGGTTCGACAGCTTTCTGGTTTATACAAACGACTGTTCGGACGGGACAGAGACGTTTTTCGATCTATTGCAGGAAAAAGGCTATGTGCAGCACCGCGATAACCCATTTCGGGAAAGCGGGCTAAAGCCGCAGCACGCGGCGCTTGCCGCTGCGGGCAACGAGCCGATCATCACAGAGGCGACTTGGGCCGTTTGTATCGACGTGGACGAGTTCGTTGACATTAAGGTGGGCGACGGCACGCTCGACGCGCTCTTTGCGGCGGTGCCTGATGCCAACCTGATTTCAATGACGTGGCGGCTGTTCGGGAATGCCGATGTCGCGGATTTCACTGACGATCTGATCATTCGGAATTTCACCCGATGCGCACCAGAGTTTTCGCCGAAACCGCACCAAGCCTGGGGGTTCAAGACCCTGTTCCAGAATACGGGCATCTTTAAGAAGCTCGGCGTGCACAGACCCAAGGGGCTGAATTCCCAGCTGGTCGATCATGTGAATTGGGTGAACGGGTCGGGCAAAAACCTACCCGAGAACATGTATCGCAACGCGTGGCGGTCGACGATGGCGACCTATGGCTATGACCTCGTGCAGTTGAACCACTACGCTGTGCGCTCGGCTGAAAGTTTCCTTGTAAAACGGGACCGTGGGCGGGTGAACCATGTGGACCGCGATCAGGGCCTCGCCTATTGGTTCCGCATGAACAACAACGCGGTCGAAGAGACGTCGATCCAACGGATGATACCGCGCGTTGAGGCAGAAATGGCGCGCATGTTGGCTGATCCCGATATTAAGGCTGCGCATGAGTATTCTGTCCGCAAGCACCGCGAAAAGATCGACGAGCTACGCGCTACAGAGAACTATTCGAACTTCTTTGAAGAGCTGAAAAGCGAACGTATGCGTCGTCTGGCACGGCTCCATGGGCATTTTGGCGCGAACGTTTTCCTCACGGGGCCGACCTGTGTGCCCGACGAGGTGGCGTTCCGTGATCCCGAGGAAGAGTTCTTTTTCACCGTCGAGGCGGGAGAAACGCAGCACTAGTCTGTTAAATTTAATGGTTTTTACACGTAGAATGTTTAATTTCCTAAACCTGCATAATCGTCCGGTTGAATAAGGATCGGGGACAGAGGGTAAACAATGAGCACGAACTACACGATTGGCGCACTTTGGATGGAAGGCGCCCTGAGTTTTCTGGAACAACTTTGTTTGAAGTCCTTTGTCGATGCTGGGCATCGCGTGGTGCTTTACCACTACGGCCCGCTGCAAAACGTCCCCGAGGGGATCGAGTTGGCAGATGCGAACGACATTATGTCTCGCGACAATTTCCTGACCCACGAACGCACAGGCAGCCCCGCGCTGCATTCCGATCTGTTCCGCTATAAAATGTTGAAAACGCAGCGGAATATGATTTGGGCGGATACTGACGCCTATTGCATGAAGAAGTTCGAAACCCCGAACGGCCACTTCTACGGATGGGAATCGAAAACCCATGTGAACGGCGGTGTTCTGGGCCTCCCGCATGACAGCGATACGCTCAACGCGCTGTTGGATTTCACCTCGGACGAATTCGCGATCCCGACCTATTACGGCCCCGACTACGTGGCCGAGTTGGAACAGAAACGCGCCGATGGAAACCCCGTTCATGCCAGCGAACAGCCTTGGGGCGTTTGGGGGCCGCATGCGGTCACGCATTTCCTGCATGAAACAGGCGAAGTGCAATATGCCCTGCCACAAGAGGGGCTTTATCCGTTCACGTTCAAAGACCGCCGTCTTATGCTGCGCCGTAACTTTGATACCACGGGCTATATCACGGAAAACACGTTCTCGGTGCACCTCTACGGGCGTCGTATGCGGGCGCGTTTGGTTGAGAAAGAAGGCGGCGCACCGCACCCCAAGAGCCTCTTGGGTAAGTTGCTGGTAAAACATGGGATCGACCCTGAAAAGGCCCCGATCATCCGCAAACCAAAACCCGAAGAGAAACAAGCCGTGGAGCCAGTGAAAGTGTCGAAACCCGTTGCAACGCCAGCACCGACGGCTATGGCGGCGCCGATCCCAGCCTCTGCGAAATATGGCCGTGGGCAGTTGAACCTCACGGATATGGCCGATGCCTATGGGTCGGACAAAGGGTCGACCAAACACCGCTACACGGAACTCTATCAAATGCTGTTCCAGCCGCATCGTGACCGCGCGATCAACTTCCTTGAGATGGGATTGCAGATCGGTGGGCCCGAGCATGGGAAGAGCGAAGACCGCAAGACCACCGACCTTCCGTCCGTGCGGATGTGGCTCGAGTATTTCCCGAAGGCGAAGATCACGGGCCTCGATATTTCGGACTTTAGCTGGTTCGAGAATGAGCGCTTTAACTTTGTCCGCTGTGACATGGATAAGCGTGAGAATATCGTTGAGGCAACGAAGGACCTGCCAGAGTTCGATATCATCATCGACGATGCCAGCCATGCCTCGCACCACCAGCAATACGCCTTTATTGAGCTGTTCCCGAAATTGAAATCGGGCGGGCTCTATATCATCGAAGACCTGCGTTGGCAGCCTGAACCCTATGAACGCCCCGGCATCACAAAGACCGCGGATTTCATCCAAGGCTACCTACGGGATGGTGTCTTTACCCACGAGGACGCCAGCATCGCCGAAGGGTTCAACGCCCAGCGGATCGATATTTCGGGCTGTTTCATGTTCCAAGCACTCTTTGACAAAAAGCGCAAAGATCAGGTCGCGGTCTTCCACAAGCGTTAAGCCGCGACGCTGACCCCTTTGAGAACTGCTTTGAGCGCGTTCTGGTCCATGTTCAGGATCAGGACGCGTTCTGTTTTACAAGTGATCGCAACGTCATCACCGATCTGGTCGAGGGTCACAGGCGCGATAGGGGCCCAATGTGATAGGTCGAGGATGCTCGTCGCGCTGACGCCTTCAATGGTTTGGGGCAGGGCGGTGCGTTCGATAACGATGGTATTCGCCCCGTCGCCAAGGATCACACGGTTGGTGCCACCGTCGATGATAACGCGGTTGTCACCTGCGCCTGTGTCGATGATGTTCGATCCCGCACCCGAATAGATCGTGTCGTTGCCTTTGCCGCCGTAAATTGTCGCGCAGCCTTGGCCGCCGTGGATAAGGTTGTTGCCCGCGATGGCGTGGATCGTGGCAAGGCCCGTGCCGCCATAGATTTCCGCGTCCGAGGCGCCCGCTTTGACCATCGAACTTCCCGACCCGAGCCGCGCAATCAGGCTGTCCGATTGGGTTTCAATGTGGTCGTGGCCCGCACCGCCCACCACGTCGAGGGTAAAACGGTTATGCCCTCCAAAGATATAAATCCGATTGCCTTCGTCATTACAGGCCACGCGGAAATGGGTCACGCCGCCGTTGGTATCGGAGGCAAAGAGCAGTTCCTTTAACCCTGGGGCCAGTGTCAGCGTGCCGTTCTCTGCCAAGGTCGCAAAGTGTTTACGGTGACCCGGTTCGACGTGATCAGGCAGGGCATCGCCCACGGTGATAATCCCATCAGAGGGGAGGCGGTCCGGCTGAACGCCGCCCTTGTGGACCGACACATAATGCGCGGCTTCGGTCGCGGATTTCCCATCCTCAACGATCAGCACGCCATAGTCGCGGCAGGTGTCGATGAGCGCCTTATGCATCCCGTCATAGGCTGGGTCTTTGCCCGCGACGTTCGTTGTGAGCCACGGATCACTATGGACGTTGTGAAACTCGGAACTGCCGTCTTGGTATAGGGTGATCCGATGGTCGCCTTTGCGGATCGACGCGCTGCCATACCAGAAGGTCGGCACCGCGCGGTCCGTGTCGCGGGTCCCTGCAACCACATTGCGGAGCGACTGTCCGACCGAATGTTCCATCGGCCGTGCCCCCGCATAGTCGAGGATCGTCGGCCCCATATCCACCAGCGCCACAGGATCATCGACCATCTGGCCCTGCGATTGTGGGTCATGGATGATAAAGGGGATACGGGTCGCTTCTTCCCACAGTGTGAATTTACGGAACCTGTTCTTATCGCCCATGTGGTAGCCGTGGTCGGAAAAGATCACGACGACGGTGTTGTCCGCATGGGGCGAGGCCTTGAGCGCGTCCCAGACCCGTCCGATCTGATAATCGACATGGCTAAAGGCCGAGAAATAATTGCGGATCGACTTCTGCCAATCCTCGATCGCCTCTTGGGTATCCATGTTTTCGGACATGAACACATTGGTAAAGGCGGACAGATCAAACCCCTGCGCCCATTCGTTGGGGCGGATGAAATCATCCATGTTATACAGCTCTTTGAACCGCACAGGGGTACGGAACGGCGGGTGAGGGTGGTGAAATCCGACCTCACGATAAAACGGCTGGTCACTGTCGTAGGAATTCAGGAAACGGATCGCGTCTTGGGACGATCTGTAATCGTAATACTGACGGTCCTCTTTGGCGTTCGTTGTGCCGCCGCCGCCCATGCGTCCACCGAAATTGATGAACTCGGCCTCGGGTTTTGGGCCAAAGTGCACGCGGCGGCTGGGGTGGGAATAGAGCGTGTTGTGGATGTCAGGCGGGAGCGGCTTGTAACCGTGGTGGATTTTGCCAGCGGTCGAACAGTAATAGCCGTCTTGTTTCAGGCGGAACTGCCACATCTGTTCGGGGCGGAGCACCTCAAAAATGTTGGTGTAGTTGTCGAAAATCCCCGTCTCATAGGGGGACAGGCCCGACATTGCGCTCGCACGGGAGGGGCCGCAGACGGGGATCTGGCAATAAGCCGCGGTAAAGGCCGACGAGACCTCGCATATCCGGTCGAGGTTTGGCGTCTGAAGCTGTGCGCCAAAGCAGGATTTGAAACGCCAAAAGGCAAAGGCATCGTCCATGCCGATCAACAGGATATTCTTGCGGTCGGTCATCCGTCTTTGGCCTCTACCAGTTTCACCCGCCCAGAGAGGGCGTAGCGGTGCAAGACGGACTTTGGATCAGACACGCTCTGCGCCTGCCAACCGTCCCGAAGTGCACCTGTATTTGCAGGGTAGGGGCTATCGTCCGTTGCGGTCATGCCCCATGCGTAGGTCAGATAGGCGTCTTTCGTCGGGCGGGCCTTGTCACAGGTCAAGGTGACGGTGGTTCCTGTGACTTCTTTGACCTTGGGCATGATGATGTCATCGCCATCATGGATGCGGAACCCGTGGTCGCCGTCCTGTAGGATCAGGTCCGACATCGCGGTGAATTCTGATGTGATCTCCGATCCACGGATCAGCGCATAGCGCAGCGACGGACACCGCCATTCGCGTCCTTGCTGCACCTCGGCCACCGCACGCGCCTCTAGTTCATCAACCAGCATTTGTGCGCTGCCGTCCAGTGTCGCGGGCATCCCGTCCATGAGGGCAAAGGGATACGTGGGTGTCGCAACGATGAAGCCCGTTGCAGGATTGTCGAGGTCGAGCATCCCTTCTGCTAAGGCAACCGCCGACCGCCCATCGGTCCGCGTACCAAAGGTCTGGCTGATCACCACCTTTGGGAAACTCTTTTGTCCCGTAACCGTTGGGATCGCCCGTTGGAGCGCCCGCGCCGTATGCACGTAATGGCTCGCTGCCTCAGCCTGTGTTGTGTCTGGGGCCCCTGTGAGCAGGCGCAGAGAGATACGATCGACAAAGAGCGTCTTATCCCAGCCATCAAGCGCATCAACGGCGGTCGAGAGCCCGTCCTCTAGCCTGTCAAAGAGAGGTCCGTCAGGCATGGCCTCGGTCATTGTGACGCCCGCCTTTAGGACGTCAGTCGCAATAACAGTGCGCAGGCCGCGTTTGTGGGCGTCCTTTACCAGATTAGTGGCGATCCCCATAGCACGGGCGCCCGCCGTGCGGCCAGTGCCGTTCAGTTGGGCGTCAACCACATGGTAGCGGAAATCCTGCGGCGTTGGACGATCCGAACTGGGTGCGCCACCAAAGGCGATATGCCCCAGAACCACCTCTGGCGTCTGGGCGAGGGTGATACCGCCGCGTTCCTCGAACCCTATAACACGGTCAGCGTAACGGTCGGACATATAGCGAATGACGCCTTCACGCTCTTCAATCATCCATGCGTTCCCACCGGGGTGGCGGATACTGCTGGGCGTTGATCGTGCGGCGACGGTTTTGGGCTTTGTCTTTGCCTCTACTGTGACGACAGGGACAGGGTCGGAGGAGGTTTTGGGATCGCCCGCAGCAGTCGCCGCAGCGGCAAGTTTGCGACGACGGGCACGGAACGAGTGCTGGAGCGCAGGTACACGGTGGTCTTTGCCGCGTGCGATCAGGTGTGCTTCCATGACCTTGCGATAGAGCAGCAGGTCCTTGCGATTGCGGATCATGCTGTAGAAATCCTGCTGGGTCAGCGTCCCCGTAAGGGCCTTTTCCATCACAGGTTTCAGCATTTCCATGCGGCGCAAGAGAACCGCTGTCTTGTGTCCCAGACCAAAGCCCTTGAGCGGGATGATCTTATCGCTCTTCAGCCGTTCAACCTGTTTGCGGTCGTTTTCGAGGAAGTGATCGTAGAGGACGTAAATCTTCTGCGCCTTAGAGATCGTCTTGGCCGCGTCGGAATAGGGCAGGGTCCAGTCAAAGCCCTGTGCCTTAGTGAACCGATTTTCCCATGGCACCTTTTTCAGATCGAGTGTCGATTGAGGGCTGAGCGCCATCACAATCGAACCAGGCGCGTGGTTCGAATAGGCGAGGGCAGCAAAGCCCCCCATAGAGGTGCCCGTAAAGGTCACGGATTTGAAACGCGCAAAGAACTTGCGATCCCTTAGGTCGTCAAAGAATTCGTTCACCCGAGCATCGCGATACCATGACGGCCCGCGCGAATAGATACCGAGGTGGGACCAACCGTGGTCTTGAACGAACTTCGCCGCCCAAGGCTGCACATCAAGGTAGGGGTTCCCTGCGTCAGAGAGGTTGTCAAAGGACACGATCAACCGATCAGAGCCGCGATCCACAAACGACGCCGCGTGGTAGCCCATCTTTTGGTAGAAACCGTCAGAGGGGCCCGCAGGGAAAATCTCGCGATACCAATTGGGGACGCGGTTATGGTCGTCGTCGCTCACGTGGTGGCCTCTTTCATCCTGCGTTAATGCTACTGAACCCGTGGTCGCGGGTGTCGATCAGCGGCGTATTGGTGGTGTAGCCCGTGATCATCGGCAAATCTTTGGACCCGTCGAGTATGCGGTAAATGTTTTTCAGTGCCCGAACGTCGTGCCAAGGCTGGAGCCGTTTGTGGCACATCATGCTCAGCTGCCAATCGAAAGCCCCCAGAACGCCGACCTTGAGCCACATATCGGCAAGGCGTGCCGCCATTGCACCCGTCACCAGATAGCCGTCACCGCCCCAACCGGGGTCTTGGGGCTTCCATTGTTCGGGATCGGGATAAAGACCCGCATCGACATTGGCCAACTCTACATCACGAGAGGGCAAGTTCTGGATTGTCGCATCACAGGAACGGCGATTGATAAAGACCAGTTCCGCACCGACCTCACGCGCTGCCGTGATTGTGGCTGTCATCCCACGAGGCGCACCAAACATGAAACGGGCGTCGTCCTCAATGATAAGGGCATAGTCGTTTGGCCCAATATCACGAGCGACCATTTCCCATGCCTTCATATGCGAGAGGCTACAGCCAATTTCTGCATCGGTGATCACAGAGCGGTCACCACGGGTGACGCTGGTCTTGATCCCCTCAGGGAGGGTGCGTCCCAATATGCCTTCGACCACGTGATAGGGGCTGCCAAAGTCCGTGAAATGCCGCGTGGTCGCGAGGCGACGATGATCCGAAGGCAGAGAAATACAGTAGACAGGCACCTCGCACGGACCCGTTGACAGACGGTCAGCCTGTGCGCTGCGGGGCTGACGATCGGCCAGTTGTGGGAAATGTGTCCGCAGCCAGTCCAGTTGACCCGCCTCGATCAAAATCCGCACCAGTTTGTGGGCTTGTTGGCGGTTGTGTTGGATCACATCGCCCAAGGACCGTTTAATCGTCTGGATGCCTTTGCCTGGAAAGCCCGCAATGAAGAACTGATCGATGAGCAGCAGTTTCGCGCCAACCGAGTTGGGCTCACTCCGCGCCAATTGTCCCGCATAGCGCAGGGCATCGTCGAAACGGCGCAGATGGTTGAGGGAGGCCACATAAGGAACATGAACGTGGGTCGGATCATATCTCCGCACGAGGGCGGTCCGAACCTTGTCCAGTGCGTCGCCCGTCTGAAAGGCCGCCGTCATCCTTAGGCACATAGAGATCCGAAAGCCCAGATCCTCCAGCCCGTCACAGTCATCATGGATCAATTGTTGGCGAAGCGCGGGATACATATCCTGCCCACGTTGCCAGACATGACGCGAGAACGGGTTGACCTTGCGCAGCCGTTCAGCCGAGGGGGCATTGGTCTGGGACGCTTCGGTCATAATTGGGCCTTTGGTTCAAAACGGAACGGTCGTGTCATCACCTTTGCCCTCTTACGCGAACGAATGGCGTGCTCTGACCCTATCGCCCTCTACATAATTGACGAATATCATATAATTTTGATCATCCCTCAAGATTGTTTCTGAAATTAGCGCCAAACTTAAAAGTGGAGATTTGCGGCGCATCAACAGGTTAGACTTATTCCCTAAACGGCATTGGACCGTTATGGGTATAGGGAGCCGTCGAAGAAACAGGTCCGAATTGATGTCCATCCTCGCCGTCACCTGCGTAAAGAACGAAGCCCCCTATTTGTTAGAGTGGCTGTCGCATCACCGTGCGCTGGGCGTCGACCATTTCCTCGTGTTCTCGAATGATTGTGAGGACGGGACCGATGTGATGCTCGACCAACTGGCGCGGGCAGGGTGGGTGACCCATGTGCGCCACAGCCAGCAGGGCAAAAAGACGATCCAATGGCAGGCGCTGCGGACAGCCTATGGGCATACTGACTATTCGGCGGCGGAATGGGTGCTGTTCTTTGACGTGGACGAATTCATCGCGCTCGACCCGTCTGTGCCTGACCTAAAGGCACTGCTCTATAGAGACATGGACGCAATGATCCTGCCGTGGCGGTTGTTCGGCCATGGTGGGCAGAGCAGCTTTACGGATGCGCCCGTGACCGAACGGTTCACGACGGCGGCGACACGGTCCATTCCTGTGCCCCTTGGGCATTTCTTTAAAACGATCTATCGCCGTTCGGTGTTTGGTGAGATGGGCGTACATCGTCCCAAATCGCTCGCCAATGGCACCGCGCGCTGGGCGGATGCAGCGGGAGGGCCGTTGCCTGACGCGATTGCGCAGATGCCGAACCGCATCAACAGCTTTGGTCATGTCCCAGCGAAACCCTTGGTTCAGTTGAACCATTATTCGGTGCGGTCGGTTGCGGAATATGTGCTGAAAACGCGGCGAGGGTTGCCCAATAAGATGCACCTCGACCTTGGCCTGAAATACTGGGTGTCCCGCAATTGGAACACGGTTGAGGATTGGGCGATCAGCCACCATGCGCCCGCCACCCGTGCGATGTGGGCCGAGATCGAAACGGACGCGTTGCGCGATCTGCACCAAAAGGCCGTTGCGTGGCATCAAGAGCGGTTCGCGCAGGTGATGACCGAGGCAGAGACTGTTGATCTCTATTGGCAACTTCAGCTTGCGGGATCGTCGCATGAGCCCGATGCTGACACCGCCCGCAGCTATTTTACCTTTTTGCAGGCTGTCCATCGGCAAGAGGGGGCCTAGGGCGCGGATTGGGCTTGACCTCAGGCGCGCTTGCGCTTTGTTACAGGGCAGCGAACAGTAACCAGACCAAGAGGATTTCTCTGATGGCATTTCAACTTCCCGATCTTCCCTACGCACATGACGCTCTTGCCGCTAAAGGCATGTCGGCAGAAACGCTGGAATATCACCACGACCTGCACCACAACGCATACGTCACCAACGGTAACGCAGCGATTGCAGGCACCGAGTGGGAGGGTAAATCCCTCGAAGAGATCATTGTAGGCACCTACAACAAAACCGCAGTTGCCCAGAACGGTATCTTCAACAACATCTCGCAGCTTTGGAACCACAACCAGTTCTGGGAAATGATGGGACCGGGTTCGTCGGCGATGCCGGGCGAGCTGGAAAAAGCTCTCGTTGAGTCGTTCGGTTCGGTTGACGAATTCAAGTCGCAGTTCTCTGCTGCAGGCGCAGGTCAGTTCGGCTCTGGCTGGTGCTGGCTGGTGAAAGACACCGACGGCGGCCTCAAAGTGACCAAAACCGAAAACGGCGTGAACCCGCTGTGCTTTGGTCAGACCGCTCTGTTGGGTTGTGACGTGTGGGAACACTCCTACTACATCGACTTCCGTAACAAGCGTCCGGCCTACCTGACCAACTTCCTCGACAACCTCGTGAACTGGGAAAACGTGGCATCGCGCCTCTGATTTCAGGCACTCACGACGATTGGTTTGGGCGCGAAAGGATACTTTCGCGCCTTTTCCTTTTTTAAGCGCGCGGTGCGCTAACAGAACAGAAGACTACGCCGTTTGTGACGCAAAGACCTGTGACAAAGAACGGCATCATGAAAAAAACTCTCCGCAAGTGGTTCCTCAGCTGGCAGACGATCAGCATCTACATGTTGGTCGGTGGCGCGCCATTGTTTTTGGCTGTGGTCTTTTCGGGTATCCTTGGCATCCAGCGCCTGAATGAGGTGCGCGACGTTGATCGTCTTGAAGTTGTTGTTGAGACCGTAGAGCAAACCAGCAATCTGGTTCTTGAGCTGCAGAAAGAACGGTGGTTGAGCGTTCAGTACCTTGAGGGGGAAGGCTCCATCGGCAAACAGGAACTGATGGCACAACACGCTCTCGTCGATGCTGGCCTTCATGACTTTGCTGATGCAGGCAGCATGTGGTCAGATATTGAACTGTCGCGAATGCTGCTTGATCTCTCGGAAGAAATCAAACTCTTTCAAGAACTTAGAGATGATGTCGAGCAGCGCAACGTCACGACGGAAGCAGTGATTGAACAATACTCGGGTATCAACAAGAGCCTGATCAATATTGCCGATCACGCCTCTGGCGCGTTGAGCAGCGGTGAGACATCGCTTATTCTCGAATCTTTGAATAATTTTCTGCGGGCCCAAGAAGCAGCCAACGATGAAAAGGCAGCGGCGCTGCGGGTTTTTTCGAAGCGGGCGATGGTCGGGGATGATCTGCGTCGTCTGATCGAATTGCGGACGATGGTGGATATCGGTCTGAACCATTTGACGCTATCGCCGTTCCCCGCATTTGCGGAGCACGGTCGCTCGCTTTTGGCCTCGCCAGAGTATCAGGCTGTTACCGAAATTGAGAAACAGGCTGTTCACGGGGATTTTTCGATTTCCGTCTCAGACGTGAGTGCGGCTTACGATGCAAGCTTGGCAATGATGGAACATCATATCCAAGAAACATGGGATCTTTTGGATGTCGTTATCGTAGAGTCCAAAGCAGAAGCGACAAAGAACCTAATTCTTGTGACCGCAATCTCGGTTCTGCTGATCGCCTTTGTGGCCCACCTGATCTACATGATGGCACGCACCGTTCAGGAGGTCTTGGGTGAGGTCGTTGGTAATGCTTTGCAGATGATTGATGGCAATCTGGACGTGACTTTCCCGAAGGTCGGCAACAACGGCATTTCGACACTTATCAAATCGGTTGAAATTTTCCGCAACACGATCCGCGATACCCGCGATGCCGACGCCGTTCGCGCGCAGCAAGAAAAACAACGTTTGGACGAGTTGGTCGCCCGCACAGAGCAGTCCAAGGCGCGGTCCGAACGGATTTCGAATGACCTTGAGAACACGGCGCAAACCGTTGAAGAGTTTGCGAATTCCGTGTCATCATCGCTCAAGACAACTGAGATGGCGAACACATTCGCCAATGAGATGCAGCTGAGCGCGAACGAGGGCAACACCGTTGTTCAGAACGCGAATGCGGCGATGGAACGGATCCGTGCGGCCTCGGACAAAATTACGTCGATCATTAAGATCATTGATGAAATCGCATTCCAAACGAACCTCCTCGCGCTGAACGCACGGGTAGAGGCCGCACGTGCGGGTCATGTGGGTCGTGGTTTTGCGGTGGTCGCAACCGAGGTTCAGCAGCTTGCAGCACGCTCTGCCCGCGCAGCGAGCGATGTCTCTGAGCTGATCGAACAATCCGCCTGCGAGGTCCGCAACGGTGCCGCAATCGTGGAAACCAGTGGCGTCACCTTGGCCGAGATTGCCTATGGCGCGACAGAGATCGCTGGCCTGATCGATACGATCACTGAGATGAGCCGCCAACAGTCGCGGTCGCTCAATGAAGTCAGCGCGGCGACGGGGCGTCTGGACGACGAAATGCAGGCGTTGGCACGGGAATTTACCCAAGCCTAACTGCGCCCCTAGAACGGGCTCTTGTCTTTGGCGAACGGCTGTGACCTAAACGGGTCAACGTTCACCAAAGGCAGCCAACATGACCGAAGCAGTCAAAGGGATCGTCGCGCTCGTTGTTGCGGCGATTGTTTGGGGGTTGTCGTCCCTCTATTACGCACAGCTTCGCCATTTGCCGCCTCTCGAAGTGCTCTGCTATCGGTCGCTCTGGTCGCTCTTGTTCTTTGGGGTCATCCTGACGTTTCAGGGGCGTTTGGGCCAGTTGCGCGGCGCGTTGGGCACGCCTCGCAAATTCGGAGTGATCTTCTTGGCGGCCTCACTGATTGGGGCCAATTGGTTCGGGTTCATCTTTGCGATCAAATTCGGCTACGCGGTTGAGGCCTCAATGGGCTACTACATCTTCCCGCTGGTCGTGGTGATGCTGGGCCGCTTTGTGCTGGGGGAAAGCCTGTCGAATTGGCAATGGGGCGCTGTGGCTCTCGCGGCCTTTGCGGTGTTGATCTTGGCCGTGGGGCTCAGGGTTCCGCCGTGGATCGCACTCGGGTTGGCGTTCACCTTTGGCGGCTATGGGTTGGTGAAGAAACAGCTCGACCTTGGTCCTGTTTTGTCCGTGACGGCAGAGGTGCTGACGCTCGCGCCCTTTGCGCTCACCTATCTGTTCCTCTTTGGCACACCAGACAAGGACTGGGGCACGCAAATCTTGCTCGCGCTCTCTGGCCCGCTGACGGCCTCACCGCTGATCTTTTTCGCCTATGGGACGCGGCGGGTGCGGCTCTCTACGGTTGGAATCCTACAATACGTGAACCCGACGCTGCAGTTCGTCGTGGCGACAACCGTGTTTTTAGAGCCGTTCACCCTCTGGCACGGGATCGCATTCCCGATGATTTGGGTTGCGCTCGTCCTTTATTCGGTCGCGGCCATCCGTCAGGACAGGGCGTCCCGCAGAGCCGTTTCCAGCGCTGTCGTATCCTCGACCACGGTGACGTAGGACCGCAGCGTTTCACCTGCAAAGCCTTCGTCCACGATATGATCGAGCAGGTCGAAGAGCTTTTGCCAGTAGCCCTCAATATTGACGAGGTAGATGGGTTTGCAGTGCAGACCCAGTTGCCGCCATGTCAGAACCTCAAAGAACTCATCAAGCGACCCGCCGCCACCTGGCAGAACGACAATCGCATCGGCGTTCATAAACAGGATCTTTTTGCGCTCGTGCATGGTTTCGGTGACGACATAGCTGTCGAGGTCACGTTTGCCGACTTCCCATTTGACGAGGTGTTCGGGAATGACGCCAAAGGTCATACCGCCCGCTGACTGGGTCGCCCGTGCGACAGTGCCCATCAGACCCACATCGCCCGCACCGTAGACCAGACGCCAGCCATTCGCGGCCAGCATCGTGCCTGTATCAACGGCGGATTGTTCATAAGACGGGCGGTTGCCCGACCGTGACCCACAGTAAACGCAGACTGATTTCATCGTGGCCCCCAAAATAGCCATTAGATAGCTTTGACCCTGAATAGGGCGGTTGATATGGTCCAACAACCCTTGATCAAGAGGGGCGGCAATTTGCTGCTGGGGAAGGAACACGAGTGACGACAAAATCTAGTCAGGGGACATTGGTCCTCGGGGGTGTGGTTGTAGTAGCTGCAATTGCGCTTGGGGCTTATTTCATTGGACAAGGCTCCGACGGGGCGGAAACTGCAACACCTGCTAATCTGGCCGAGGTGCCCGCGGTTGCCACTGAAGCAGCGCCTGAACCAGCATCCGCAGCAGAGCCATCACCTGTTGTCGAATTGACCCGCGCTGCGCCGATCTTTGACACTGTTCGGGTCGAAGCGGACGGCACTGCCGTGATTGCAGGGCAATTTGACGGTGGTGGCGCGGTGGAACTGCGCCTTGATGGTGAGGTGATTGAACGGATTGAGGCGGGCGCTGACGGTGCCTTTGCCGCGTTCCTGACGATTGCTCCGTCTGATCAGCCGCGCGTCCTGTCGCTGGTCGGTGATCCCGATGGCGATGCGATTGAGGCGGCAGAGACTGTGATCATCGCACCGTTCGGTATGGCAGAGCCTGAGATGGCTGCGGGTGTTGCTGAAGAGGTTGCTGCTGAAGAGGTTGCCGCCGAGGAAACTGCGGAAGTCGCGGTTGCTGAGGCCAACACAGAGGTTGCTGAAGCGCCAGATACCACAGAACCTGTTCAAGACGCAGAGCCCGTCGTTGCCGCCGCAGAACCAATAACAGAGGAAACTGCCGCTGAGCCAGCTGCCCAAGAAGATGTGCAGGTTGCAACCGCGGCAGAACCGACAACAGCCGCAGAACCCGCAAGCGAACCCGTTGCTGAAGCTGAACCTGTCGAAGCTGCACCCGTTGCTGAGCCAGTCGCAGAACCCGCACCTGCCGAAGCTCCGCAACTCCTCGTCGCGGATGCAGAGGGTGTGCGTGTCTTGGCGGATGGGGCCGCACTTGAGGCGCTGACGCTCGACACGATCACCTATGACGACAATGGTGAGGTGAAGCTGGCTGGCCGTGCCACGGGCGAGGGCTTTGTTCAGGCTTATCTGGATGGCGCCTCTGTCGGCACCGCAACGATCCAAGCGGACCGGTCTTGGCAGATTGACCTCGTCGACGTTGAACCTGGCGTTTACACCCTGCGACTGGACGAAGTGTCGGCTCAGGGCGAAGTTGTCAGCCGCATGGAAACCCCGTTCAAACGTGAGGTCGCGACCGAAGTGGCAGCGACTATGGCGGATCAAGTGACCGAGGAAACCCGCGCTGCGGTCCGCACGGTTCAGCCGGGCAATACCCTTTGGGCGATTGCGTCGGACACCTATGGGGACGGCATTAAATATGTCTACGTCTACGAGGCCAACCGCGATCTGATCCGCGATCCTGACCTGATCTACCCCGGACAGGTTTTCGTCCTGCCCGAGATTAGCGAGTAACCCTACTGGCAATCTACTTCGGCGGCGCATAGGTTCCACTGGTACAGCCAGAACGGAGCCTCCATGCGCCGCCTTTCCAAAACAGATGCGAACCTTAACAACGACCGCGTGCAAGGCATGCGGGTGCTGCGCCGTGCGGTGCCTTATCTTTGGCCTGACGGTCAGGCTTGGGTCAAACGGCGGGTTGTGATCGCGCTGACGGTGCTTTTGGCGGCAAAGCTGATCGCCGTTGTGACACCGATTTTCTACAAGCAAGCCGTGGATGCTCTGTCGCCTGACGGTAGCCCTGCGACCTTCCTTGCGTTGGGTGCTGTGGGTCTGACGCTCGCCTACGGGATGGCGCGCCTGATGGAGGTGGGGTTCAACCAGCTCCGCGACGCGATCTTTGCTAAGGTCGGACAGCGCGCGTTGCGGCGGCTCGCGATTGAGACGTTCACCCATATTCACCGTCTGTCGATGCGCTATCACATCACCCGCAAAACAGGGGGCCTAAGCCGCATTATGGAACGCGGGGTGAAGGGCGTGGAATTCCTCTTGCGGTTCCTCGTGTTCAATATGGGGCCGCTGATGCTCCAGCTTTTGATGATCGCAGGGATGCTGATGTATCTCTTTGACATCCGCTATGTGGCGGTCGTTGTGCTGACCATTGGGCTCTATATCGCGTTCACCTTCCGCGTCACCGAATGGCGGGTGAAAATCCGCAAAAAGATGAACGAACAGGACACGGATGCGAACCAAAAGGCTATCGACAGCCTGTTGAACTTTGAAACTGTGAAGTATTTCGGCGCCGAAAAATGGGAGGCCGACCGCTACGATGGCGCCATGGCGCAGTATGAAAAAGCGGCGATTAAGACCTCGTATTCGCTGGCCTTTTTGAACTTTGGTCAGTCCGTTCTGATCACCAGTGGCCTTGTTGCTGTGATGGTTATGGCCGCGATGGAGGTCCAAAGTGGCGTCCTAACCGTCGGCGATTTCGTCATGGTGAACGCCTACATGATCCAGATTACCATGCCGTTGAACTTCCTCGGGTCGGTCTATCGCGAAATCCGTCAGGCGCTGATTGATATGGGTGATATGTTTGACCTCTTGGACCAGCCGTCCGAGGTCACGGATAAACCCGACGCGACCGAGCTGGTGGTGAACGGCGGGGCGGTATCGCTGAACGCGGTAGAGTTCGCCTATGACGCAGAGCGTCCGATCCTCAAGGGCGTGTCGATTGACGTGGCCGCGGGCGAAACCGTGGCTATCGTCGGCTCTTCTGGGTCGGGCAAATCGACCATCGGGCGTCTGTTGTTCCGGTTCTATGACGTGACGGGCGGCTCGCTAACTATCGACGGTCAAGACGTGCGGGACGTGACCCAAGACAGCCTTCATGCAGCAATTGGCGTGGTGCCGCAGGACACGGTGCTGTTCAACGACACAATCCGCTACAACATCGCCTACGGGCGCCCCGATGCGTCAGAGGCCGAGATCGTCGAGGCCGCAAAGGCCGCGCAAATCCACGACTTTGTCCTGTCTTTGCCCAAGGGCTACGACACCCAGGTGGGTGAACGCGGGCTGAAACTCTCGGGCGGGGAAAAGCAACGCGTGGGGATTGCCCGCACGATCCTGAAAAACCCGCCGATCCTATTGCTGGACGAGGCGACATCGGCGCTCGATACGGAAACAGAGCGGGACATCCAGACCCAGCTTCGGGCGATGGGTCAGGGCCGCACGGTGATCACCATCGCACACCGTCTGTCGACCATCGCGGATGCGGACCGCATTGTGGTGTTAGAGGACGGTCATATCGTCGAACAGGGGCGCCACGATGCTCTGCTGGCACAATCTGGGCGCTATGCGCAGCTTTGGCAGAAGCAAGCCTCAGAAGATGCGGCTTAACAGCCACCAGAGGCGAAATAGAAAACGGGCGCGGTGATCTCTCATCGCGCCCGTTTTGTTTATTCTGCAGCCCGTAGTGTGGATGGGGCAGCGGGTTCTTCGGTGTCTTCCCAAATGATCTCTGGCGCTTTGACCTTGCGGGCCTCGCGGGCCAGTGCCCAGTCTTGTGCCGCGCGGCTACCGCGACCCATCGACAGGCGGGCCAAGAGGCGGCCGAGCCAGTGCAGGTAGGTCGTGAACCAAACCCGTGCGGCCAACATCGCGGGGGTGAACACCAGCGTCAGAACCGTCGCGATGCCAAGGCCAAAGACAACCGCCGTCGCAAGTTGTTTCCACCAGAGCGCCGTCGGGCTGTCGATCGAATAGCCCCCGTTGATGAAGTCGAGGCTGAGGCCGAACATCATCGGCGCAAGGCCCGCCATCGTGGTGATGGTGGTCAAAAGAACCGGACGGATGCGGTCTTCGGCGGTGCGAATGATCGCCTCGAGACGCGGCATATACTGGTTATATTCCTGATAGGTATCGATCAGAACGATGTTGTTGTTCACCACGATCCCCGCCAGCGCCACGATCCCTGTCCCCGTCATAATGATCGAGAAGGACTGATCCATCACAAGCATCCCGATCAGAACGCCCGTCGTTGACAGGATCACTGCCAGAAGCACCAGCACAGAGTTATAGAAGCTGTTGAACTGTGCCAGAAGGATGATGAACATCAGCATCAGCGCGGCAGAGAAGGCCTGACCCAAGAAAGCAGAGCTTTCCTCTTGGTCCGCCATATCGCCCGCCCATTCAAAACTGATCCCCGCAGGCAAATTGCCATCGTTGAGCCAGCTTTCGACAAAGGCGATCCGTTCGTTGCCGTTCACGACTTCGCGTTTCAGGCTACCGTTTGTGACGGCATCGCGCTGTGCATTGGTCATCGCGTCCTCGGCCACGATGGTGAACGTGCCATCCTCAGCCGTCAGTTTCACCAGCCCATCGGCCACGCCTGCCTTAATGTCAAAGTAGCGCTTTTGGTCGATGCGGTCGATCTGCGCCAGTTTCGGCACAGGGGTGCGAGTGATGAAGTTCGACAACGGAACGAGGCCCGCAGAGGTGCGCACCTTGAGGTTATCAAGGGTGGACAGAACGCGGTCTTCTTCGGGGAGGCGGACGCGGATTTCGATCTCTTCGTCAGAGCTATCCACTCGCATCGTGTCGAGCAGGATCCCCCGTGTCACGAGCTGCACCATGCCACCCACGGTCGCCACGTCAGCGCCGTAACGACCTGCTTTTTCCACATCGACCGAGATTTCCCAATCGATACCGGGCAGGGGGCGGCTGTCTTCGATCTGGGTCAGACCCGGAACGGTTTCAAAGAACGCGCGCGCTTCTGCGGTGGTCGCAAGAAGTTGCTCCCAGTCGTCGCCCTTGAGCCGCAAGTGCACAGGTTTCGTCGCCGCAGGACCCATCGCAAGGTCGAGCGTTTCGGTGTGAACACCCGGGATTTGGTCCAGTTTCGCCTGAAGGTTCGCCATGACCGTTTTGCCGTTCAACTGTTCCAGCGGAATGTCATTGGCACGGGCAAAGGCGGGGCGATCATCCCATGGGATCAATTCGATCTGCAACTGACCGACGGCATCACGCGGGCTCTCTGCGCCTGCGGTATTCGCGTTCAAGCCACCTGCGCCCGCGAAAGCAAAGACGGTTTGGATGCCGGGAACCGACAGCGCGATCTCTTCGGCCTGACGCACGAGGACGTCTTTTTCCGAAAGGCTGAGGTTGCCGCGCGCTTGAACGTAGACGATCGCTTGCTCTGGTTCAGTCGCGGTAAAGAACTCGACGCCGTTATTGTTCGCCCCGAAATAGGTGAAGGTCGACATAACGATGGCGAGGATCGCGCCCACAGTGACAAGCGGCATGACAGGGTTACCGGCCACGCCCCAAATCACCCAGCCAAACGGACTGCGGTGATAACCCGCACGGATTTTGGTCTGCTTACGCTCAATCTTGGCCGCGCCGATGGTGATCGATAGGCCGACCGCGCCGAGCATAAAGAGGATCATCCCCGGAAGCGACGCCATGAGGCCAGAGGTTTGCACCGCTTCACCCGACAGATAGGCAGGGTTCAGAGTCATCATCGCACCGACAAAGGCCATCAGACCCGCAGGCACGACCAACAGGGCACGCACGACCCACGGCAAGCGAGCCTTGAGCGCGTCAGAGGTGCGGCCAAACAGACGGCTGGTGCGGCCCAGAACGCCACCCATAACGGGCATGTAGATCAGCGCCACGATCAGCGAGGCCGAGAGAACAAAGATCAGCGTGACAGGCAGCATCCCCATGAACTGACCTGGAACACCCGGCCAGAACAACATCGGCAAAAACGCACAGAGCGTTGTCGCGGTCGATGACACCACGGGCCAGAACATGCGCTTTGCGGCCTCGGTATAGGCGGACATCGGGCCTGCGCCCTCGGAAATCCGTTTGTCCGCATATTCCACGACCACAATCGCGCCGTCGACCAGCATCCCCACGGCGAGGATCAGACCGAACATCACGATGTTCGAAATCGTCACGCCCATGATGCCTAAGAGAAGGAACGCGAGCAGGAACGACGTCGGGATCGAGAAGCCAACCAGCAGCGCAGAGCGGGTGCCGAGCGAGGCCAGAACCACGATCATTACCAGCGCAATCGCGGTCAGAACCGACCCCTCAAGCTGCGAAACCATTGACGCAACCGTGCGGCTTTGGTCGTTCGATGCGCCGACGTGGACGGCGGCTTGAAGGTCGGCAGGCCATTGCGCCCGTGCATTTTCAACCGTTTCACGCACCAAAGCAGCGGTGTCGATGAGGTTGTACCCCCGTGCTTTCACCACCTGAAGCGCCACGGTTTTCACGCCGTTGAAACGGGCGGTGCTTTCGCGGTCTTCAAAGGTCAGACGGATCGTCGCCAGATCGCCCAAGGTGATCACGCGGTCGCCGTTGGTTTTGACGGGCAGGCTGTAGATGTCTTGGGGGCTGTCGAACGAGGACGGAATTTTGACCGAGAAGCTACCCTGTTCGGTCGACACTTCACCCGCAGCAATGAGCAAGTTGTTCATCGTCACAACGTTGATCAATTCGCCCGCGGTGACGTTATAGGCCTCGAGCCGCAGAGGATCGATCACCACCTCAACCATCTCGTCGCGCGTGCCTGCAAGGTTGGCCGAAAGGATCGCTTCGATCCCTTCGAGTTCGTCCTGCAAGTCTTTGGCAACCTTAATCAATGTGCGTTCGGGCACGTCGCCCGTCAGGTTCACAATGATGATCGGGAATTCAGAGAAGTTGATCTCGTTGATCGAATATTGATCCGCGCCATCGGGGAATTTCCCCTCAACCGCGTTCATCGCATCACGAACGTCGGCCATGGTGCGGGTCTTGTCCCAACCGAATTCGAACTCGAGCGCGACACCTGCATAACCTTCGGCAGCGGTGGCAGTCATGGTTTTCAGGCCGTCGATGTCCGACAGTTCGGTTTCCATCGGTTCGACCAGCAGGCGTTCCGCGTCGGTCGCGGAAATGCCGGGGAAGGGTACAGACACGAACAGAGCCGGAATTTCGATATCCGGCTCACCTTCTTTGGGGAGGCTCACATAAGCGACCGCACCCGCGATGATCGATAGCACAATAAAGGCAATGACCATCCGCGCACGGCTGGCCGCCCAGTCAATCATTCCAGTCATCCCTTAGCCTCCTGAAAGGTCGGGGCGACGGTGACGCCTTCGACAACGTATTCTTGACCAGCGGTGATGATATTCGCCTCAGTCTCAAGGCCCGTGACCCAGATGCCGTCGATGGTGTCGCGGACAACTTCGACCTTGGCAAAGTGGACAGTGTTCGTTTCATCAATCACGCGCAGACCCAGATCGCCGTTGTCATTCAGCGTCAACGCCGATTGCGGGACGAGGTGCGCCTTGCGGCCATCGGTTCCGATGATGATTTCTGCGGTTTGACCATCACTGATCGCCATGTCGGCGTTCGGCACTTCGACCTCGACGCGGAAGGTGCGGGTGGTGTCGTCGGCGGAGCGGGACAGGAACGTCACGCGGCCCATCACATCACCACCAGCGGCGAGGCGGGCACCAGCGGGCGCACCAACCTGAACCTTGCCCACTTCGATCTCAGGCACAAAACCAACGAGCTTGATCGGGTCGAGCTGGATGATCGTCGCGCAGGCCGCGCCCGTTGACAGGTAGGTGCCCAATTCCGCCGTGTCGGTTTCCAACAGGCCAGAGAAGGGCGCTATGATTTTGGTGTTTTCGATTTCACGCTGTGCAGCGCTGACCGCAGCCTCAGCAGCAGAGAGCGCAGCTTCGGCAGAGCGCAGGCGGCTTTCACTGGCGTAACCGTCCCCAATCAGACGTTCAGCCGCGGTGAGGTTCAGTTCCGCCTCGCGCTTCGCTGCTTCGACCTGAGCGAGCGACGCCTCGCGGTTGCCTATGTCGATCTCGCAGAGCAAATCGCCCGTATTCACAAAGGACCCTTTGCGCAGCGGTTCAGAGATGATCTGACCCGTGGTTTCGGCCCGCACATCCACCTGACGTGCAGCTTCGGTGCGACCGCGCAAGATGACCGCGCTTTCGATACCGCGCTCAGTGCTCCGCAGAACGACAACTTTGATCAGCGATGGCTCGTCAACTGGGGTTGCAGCCCCCTCGGCCTCGACTTCAGCAGAGGTGTCAGCCTGAGCAAACGCCAGCAGGCTGTCGCGTTCCGCAACGAGGAAGTAGAGAAACGCAGTTACAACGACAGCTGTAATAAGCGGCATTACGCGCATGGTTTGGCCTTTCGAAATACGGTCACAGTTCGCAACTAACCGCGGAAATAGTCATGAAAAGGTTCAGAGCAAGGAAGAATCTTGTTCAGTATACGCTAAACCATTTGGTTCAGATTAGTGATTTTTGCCTTTTTCTGCAAGGCAGCGAAGCTGACTGAATAAAACCGTGATCTGCGAAGGTCTTGGCAATTCCTGAAGGTTCAAGTTAAGACGGGGCACCAACAGTTTTAGAAGGCCGGTCGCGCAATGAGCAATAACGAAAGCTTCATCGACGAAGTCAACGAAGAGGTCCGTCGCGACCAGCTTTTTACCTACATCCGTAAATACGGCTGGATTGCTGCTTTGACCGTCACGGGGCTAGTCGGCGCGACAGCCTGGACCGAATATCAGTCGGCTCAAACCCGTGCGGCTGAACAGGCTGCGGGTGACGCGATTTTTGATGCTCTCGAACAAAATGAATGGGCAGACCGTCAGGCTGCATTCGCACAATTGCCGCCGTCTGTGATGTCGCTTTTGATGACAGGTGCTGCGGCCCAAGAGGCAGGTGACACCGCCGCTTCGGCTGACGCATTTAATGCGCTCGCGAATTTGGACGGCGCACGTCAGGTCTATCGTGACCTCGGTGCGTTCAAGGCGCTTTTGGCCAATGCGGAAAACTTGTCCACCGACGAACGGATCGCAGGGTTCCAAAACCTTGCAGCACCGGGTGCGACTTTCGCGCTTTTGGCCAAAGAACAGATCGCTGTCGCACAATTGGAAGCAGGCGATGCAGAGGCCGCACTGGCCACGCTGCGCGAGATCAGCGGCGATGCAACGGTCACGCAGGGCTTGCGCAATCGGGTCGAAGGCTTGATTGTGGCGCTGGGTGGTGACGCGTCTCAGTAACGCAGGAACGAAAACACGTCGGAGGACGGGGCAGTGACAAAATTTACCTTCCTTGGCACGGCTGCACTTGTGGCATTGCTCGCGGGTTGTGGATCAAAGGATGTCCGTCTTCCGGGCGAACGCTTGGATATCCGTGATGGCCTCGCCTCTGCCCCTGTGGCTGAAGTGAATGAGGCCCGCGAGATTTCTCTGGGCCAGCAGGTTTCTAACGCCGACTGGACCCATCGTGGCGGCAACGCCGCGCACTCCATGCCGCATCTGGCGCTCTCTGCGACTCCGACCTTGGTTTTTGCCGCAAACATCGGTGAGGGCGAAAGCCGCCGCGCACGGATCACCGCTGATCCTGTCGTTTCGGGCGATGCGATTTACACGATGGATGCCGCGACGACTGTGACGGCGACAGGCACCAACGGCGCAACGCTTTGGTCCGTCGACCTGACCCCTGCGGGCGAGGGTGGGTCTGCCTCTGGCGGCGGTTTGGCTGTAGACGGTAACCGTCTCGTTGCGACCACGGGCTATGGTGAGGTCATCTCAATCGACCGCAGCACAGGTGGCGTGATCTGGCGTCAGACCTTGGATGCTTCTGGCGCGACCACGCCGACCGTTTCGGGCAACTTCATTTATGTTGTGGGCCATGACAACCGTGGCTGGGCGATCCAGTCGGACAACGGTTTGGTCAAATGGACTGTCAATGGCGCACCGTCCAACACCAGCTATGGCAGCGGTCCGGGTGTTGCCGTGACGGATCGCTTTGCGCTCATGCCGTTTGCAGGCGGTGAACTGGTTGCGGCCTTCCGCGATGGCGGCTTGCAGCGTTGGTCGGCCTTTATCGGCGGCGAACGTCTGGGCCGTCCGCTCAATGCCTTTGACGGGCTGAGCGGTGGACCTGTGGTCAGCGGTGACACGATCTACCTCGGTAACTCTTCGGGCATGACCATTGCGCTGGACGCTGTATCGGGCGACCGCAAATGGTCCGCACACGAAGGCGCTGTCGGTCCTGTCTGGCCTGTGGGCGGTTCGGTCTTTGCCGTGAACGACCTGAACCAATTGGTGCGTTTGGATAACCGTGACGGGTCCGTCATCTGGCGCGTCGCGCTGCCTGACCTGATCGAACGCCGCGCCGGGAAATCCCGCTCAGCCGTCGCTCACTACGGTCCGATCCTTGCCGGCGGGCGTCTGATTGTGGCCTCGTCGGACGGGCTGATCCGTCAGTTCGATCCCGTGTCGGGCGCTCTCGTTGGACAAATCGAAATTCCAAGCGGTGCGGCCTCTGCGCCCGTCGTTGCAGGAAATACACTCTATGTCGTGTCAAAGAACGGGCAATTGCTGGCTTTCCGTTAACGCGGGAATGGTGTATCGCCCCGATCTTGATCTGAAAGGGCTTTAGCCATGACATTCACCCTCGCCATTGTTGGCCGCCCGAACGTGGGCAAGTCGACATTGTTCAATCGCCTTGTAGGCAAGAAGCTCGCGCTGGTCGACGACCAGCCGGGGGTGACGCGTGACCTGCGTGAAGGCGACGCGAGACTCGGCCATTTGCGATTCACTGTGATCGATTCTGCGGGTCTCGAAGACGCGACCGACAACAGCCTTCAGGGCCGTATGCGTCGTTTGACCGAGCGTGCGGTGGAAATGGCGGACGTTTGTCTGTTCTTGATCGACGCACGTGTGGGCATCACGCCGACGGACGAAGTCTTTGCTGACATCCTGCGCAAAAAGAATGCGAATGTGATCCTTGGCGCGAACAAATCCGAGGGTCGGGCAGGCGAGGGCGGTTTCCTTGAGGCCTATTCGCTCGGCCTTGGTGAACCGCTGCGGATTTCTGCGGAACACGGAGAAGGGATGGACGAGCTTTATCACGTTCTCCTCCCGATCTCTGAGCAGTTCGAAGAACGCGCTGCCCAAGATGCGCCAGAAGTCGACGTCGATATTGAAGAGTGGGACGAGTTCGAAGAAGGCGATGAACCCGAAGTTCCGATGCCCACGTGGGATAAACCGCTGCAAATCGCCGTGGTGGGTCGCCCGAACGCGGGTAAATCGACGCTGATCAACAAAATCCTCGGAGAAGAGCGTCTGCTCACCGGACCTGAGGCTGGCATCACCCGCGACGCGATTTCGGTTAAGACCGAATGGGACGGTATCCCAATGCGTATCTTTGATACCGCGGGGATGCGTAAAAAGGCTAAGGTTCAGGAAAAGCTGGAAAAACTCTCCGTTTCGGACGGTCTGCGTGCTGCAAAGTTTGCTGAGGTTCTGGTTGTCCTTCTCGACGTTGAAATTCCGTTCGAGCAGCAGGATTTGCGGATTGCCGACCTTGCCGAGCGCGAAGGCCGCGCGGTCGTAGTTGCCGTCAACAAATGGGACCTTGAGGACGAGAAGCAGGACAAGCTCAAAGACCTGCGCGAGAAATTCGAACGTCTGCTGCCGCAGCTTCGTGGCGCGCCGATGGTCACCGTGTCCGCGAAAACGGGCAAGGGGCTGGATCGTTTGCACAACGCGATCATGCGGGCCTACACGATCTGGAACCGCCGCGTATCGACCTCTGCGTTGAACCGTTGGTTGGTTGGTATGCTAGAGCAGCACCCGCCGCCCGCACCGCAGGGTAAGCGGATTAAAATGAGGTATATGACGCAGGTGAAAGCCCGTCCGCCTGCATTCGTCGTTATGACGTCGCACCCTGATAAGGTTCCGGAAAGCTATAACCGTTATCTTATCAAAGGCTTACGTGACGATTTTGAGATGCCGGGAACGCCGATCCGTCTCTTCTTGCGCGATCAGGGGGAAAAGAACCCCTATAAGAACAAGAAGAAGAAACAGACCGGACGTCTGGCGAAACACCTCAAGTCGAACCGCGGCGAGTGACGTTAATCAGGCCGAGCGCGGCAATGCCCGCGCCGGCCAAAACAGACATCACGATTATGTCTGTGCCGTTCTGCACCACAATCCCAAAGAGCGCCCAACTCACAGCGAGGCCATAGGCTGGCCCGCTGGGGGGCATGAGTTGCACCAGAATGGCAGCAGTCATCGCGAGGATCAGACCTGCGATGGAGGCGGCCTCGTAGCTCAGCACGCCAAAGCCCGCGAGGGTGATCGACAGCGACACCACAGAGGCGGCCGTCAGCCACCCCGCATAGAGGCCGAGTGGCACCTTCAGCCACCAGTAATCCTTGGTCGGGGAGCGTAAGAGCGCTAAGACGGTGACGCCTGCCATGATGAGGATCACCACCGTCGCCCAGATCGCCGTGGCATTGGCAATCGATAGCCACAGCGTGCCGAGCGCGAGCGACAGCGCCAACGGCCCCCGCACGATGTCCCACGCGCCATCAGTGCGCCGTTTCACCAGCCCATAAACCGCAGAGGCCACAAGCCACGAATAGATCACGCCCCAGATCGCAAAGGCATAGCCTGCGGGCTGGATCGGCGGTTGATCCATGAAAACGGGGAGGTGTTCAGAGCGATATCCCGTGAACGGCTCTGTCACCAGAGGCGCGAGGATAAACGTAGATGCAAAAAGGGCGACCAGCCACGGTAAGGATTTTTTCATAACCCTTATACGTGGCACAGTCGCCCTTTGGATCAAGTGCTTAGGCCAGATCGCCCGCTGCGGTGAGCGTGGTCTTGCCTTTGAGGTAGGGGTGCAGGACAGCCGGAAGCGTGACCGAGCCATCAGCGTTCTGACCGTTTTCCAGAACCGCGATCAGCGTGCGGCCAACCGCGAGGCCAGAGCCGTTCAGGGTGTGGACGAACTGCGGCTTGCCACCGTCGGCGGGTTTGTAACGCGCGTTCATGCGGCGGGCTTGATAATCGCCTGCGGTCGAAACCGAGGAAATCTCGCGGTATTTGTCCTGACCAGGCAGCCAAACTTCGAGGTCGTGAGTGCGCTTCATACCAGCGCCCATATCGCCCGAGCAGAGTTTAACCGTGCGGTACGGCAATTCGAGCGCCTCAAGGATCGCTTCGGCCTGACGGGTCATGCGGGCATGTTCGGCCTCGGACTGATCGGGGGTGATGATGGTGACCATCTCAACCTTTTCGAACTGGTGCTGACGCAGCATGCCAGAGGTATCGCGACCAGCTGAGCCAGCCTCAGAGCGGAAGCACTGGGTATGCGCGGCGTAACGGCGGGGCAGGGTGGATTCGTCCACGATGTCGCCATTGACGAGGTTCGTCAGCGTGACCTCTGCGGTCGGGATCAGCCACCAGCCGTTGGTGGTTTGATAGCTGTCCTCGCCGAATTTCGGCAGCTGGCCCGTGCCATACATCATCTCTTCTTTGACCATGACGGGGGTGATCGCTTCGGTCAGGCCGTGAACGTCCACGTGGTAATCCAGCATGAACTGAGCCAGCGCACGGTGGATACGCGCCACAGCGCCCGAGAGCACCACAAAGCGGCTGCCCGAGAGTTTGGTGCCAGCGGTAAAGTCCATACCCGTCTGAACGCCAGCGATTTCAAAGTGTTCAACAGGTTTGAAATCGAAGCTGCGCGGGGTGCCCCAACGGTTGATCTCAACGTTGTCGTTTTCATCCGCCCCATCCGGCACGTCATCATAGAGCATGTTCGGAATGGTCAAGAGGAGCGTGTTCAGCTCCTCGTCTTTTTGTTTCGCCTCTTCGGTCATGCGGGCGATGTCGGCTTTTTTCTCAGCCACCAGTGCGCGGAGGCGTTCGAACTCAGCCTTGTCACCGCGACCTTTGGCAGCACCGACCTCTTTGGACGCTTTGTTCTGTTCAGCGGTCGCGGTTTCCGACGCGTGGATCAGGGCGCGGCGCGCCTCGTCCAGAGCGAGAACGGTTGACGACATAGGTTCGGCCCCACGACGCGACAGGGCAGCGTCGAATGCGGCCGGATTTTCGCGGATAAAGCGGATGTCATGCATGGGGCTTCTCCTTCTTAATGACGCGGTGCTTATGGCATGGGTGGGGAAGGGTGAAAAGGGGCTCTGCCCCCTCTTGGCTGCGCCAATTCACCCCCGGGATATTTGTCGCACATAGGGGCAAGGGGGATTTTTTGGCGGGCTGCGGCATTATCACGAAGATATGGGGTTGCGGTCCGGTTGCCATTCCCCCATCTGCGAATTAACGTGCCGCGACTTTTGCGGGGCGAGACCTGCATATTTAACACGAAGGGGAGCGCCTGATGGAGGCCATTCAAGGTATCGTACCGTTTATCCTGATCTTCGGGATCATGTATTTCTTGCTGATCCGTCCGCAGCAGAAAAAGGTAAAAGAGCATCAGGCGATGGTTGCTGCGCTGCGCCGCGGTGATCAAGTTGTCACCCAAGGTGGGATCATCGGCAAAGTGTCGAAGGTCAAAGACGACAATGAGATCGAGATCGAGATTGCTGCGGGCGTCAACGTTCGCATCGTGCGTTCGACCATTGCTCAGGTTGTGAGCAAGACCGAACCTGCTAAGGCATAAGACAAGGCCCCGGACATGCTGCATATTTCGCGCTTTCGCCAGTTGATGATCCTACTGGCCTGCCTGGCCGGGGTTGTCTTTACCTTGCCGAACTTTTTCTACGGCCGCGTCGAGTCTCATAACGACGCGGTTAAATTGGTTGATGCGGGGATGAGTTCCGATCAGATCGCGGCGGATGTCGCGCTCTGGCCGTCGTTCCTGCCGTCGAATTTGGTGAACCTCGGGCTTGACCTGCGGGGCGGTGCGCATCTGCTCGCCGAAGTGCAGGTGCAAGAGGCCTATGGCGCCACGCTCGACGCGATGTGGCCTGAGGTGCGTGATGTGCTGGCTGCAGAACGTGACACCGTTGGGTTTGTGACCCGCGAAGAGTCCACCGCTGACGCGCTGCGCGTGCGTATTTCCGATGCCGCTGGCATGGAGCGTGCGCTGGAACTGGTGCGTGGTTTGGGCCAGCCTGTTGCGACCCTGACAGGCGCGGGTGCATCGAACATCACTGTCTCTGCTGAGGGCCAAGTGATCAGCATCGGGCTCTCTGAGGCGGAAAAGCTGGCCTCTGACGACCGTGTGGTCAAACAAGCGCTTGAAATTATTCGTCGTCGTATTGACGCTGCGGGCACACGTGAGCCTGCGATCCAGCGTCAGGGCGACAACCGTATCCTGATCCAAGTTCCCGGCGCGAAATCGGCGCAAGAATTGAAAGACTGGATCGGCACGACGGCTCAACTGACCTTTAACTCGGTCGTTGGTCGCACCACGGATGCGAATGCAAATCCGGGTGTGGGTAACATCCTCGCGCCGTCTCTGAACGAAGAGGGCAGCTATTACATCCTTGAACGGACCCCCGTTGTCACGGGTGAAGAGCTGGTTGATGCGCAGCCATCGTTTGATCAGAACGGTCTGCCGGCTGTATCGTTCCGTTTCAATCCGACGGGGGCTCGGGCCTTTGGTCAGTATACCTCGGAAAACGTGGGCGCGCCGTTTGCGATTGTCCTCGATAACGAAGTGATCAGCGCCCCGACCATTCGTCAGGCGATCACGGGCGGCTCTGGTATCATTTCGGGGAGCTTCTCGATTGAGGAATCCACGAACCTCGCGGTTCTGTTGCGGGCTGGTGCGCTGCCTGTTGGTCTGTCCTTCCTCGAAGAACGCACGATCGGCCCAGAACTGGGTGCGGATAGCGTGAAGGCGGGTCAAATTGCGGCGCTGGTTGGTTTCGCGCTGATCATGATCTTTATGGCGCTGACCTACGGCCTCTTTGGCTGGATCGCGAACCTCGCGCTGGTGATCAACGTTGCTATGATCTTTGGGGCATTGTCGGTCCTCGGTGCGACGCTCACGCTGCCTGGTATCGCGGGTATTGTGCTGACCATGGGTATGGCTGTGGACGCGAACGTTCTGGTTTTTGAACGGATCCGTGAAGAGCTGAAAACAGCGAAAGGGCCAGCGCGAGCAATTGAGCTGGGTTATGAACGCGCGATGTCGGCAATTGTGGATGCGAACATCACTACGATCATCACCGCAGCCATTCTTTGGTTCGTTGGCTCTGGCCCTGTGCGCGGCTTTGCGACCACTCTGGGCATCGGTATCGTGACTTCGGTCTTTACCGCGCTCTTTGTGACCCGTCTTTTCATCGTCTGGTGGTTCCAACGCCGCCGTCCCAAAACCATCGAGGTCTGAGCCATGCGGATGCGTCTTGTCCCTGACAACACGAACTTCAATTTCTTCCGCGTCGCACGCGCTACCTTTGGGGCGTCTGTGGTGTTGGTGATTGCCTCTGTCATCGCGTTTTTCGTGATGGGGCTTAACTTTGGTATCGACTTCCGTGGCGGCACCACGATCCGCACAGACAGCACAAACGCTGTGGATGTTGCAGAGTATCGTGCGGCGATTGATCCGCTCGGCCTCGGCGATGTGGTGATCACGCAGGTCTTTGACCCGACCTTTGCCGCAGATCAGCACGTGGCGATGATCCGCATTCAGGCCCAAGACGGGCAGGAAAGCATTTCCCAAGACATCGTGGGCAATGTTGAGGCTGCTCTGAAAACGGTCGATCCAGCGGTGACGTTTGCCTCTGTTGAATCCGTTGGTCCCAAGGTGTCGGGCGAGCTGATCTCTAAGGCGGTTTATGCCGTTCTCGCGGCGCTTGTCGCGATCGTGGCCTATATCTGGCTGCGGTTCGAATGGCAGTTCGCGGTGGGCGCTGTTGTGGCTTTGATCCACGACGTTGCGGTGACCATTGGCCTTTGGGCGGTGTTCCAGTTCAAATTCGATTTGGCGACCATCGCGGCGCTTTTGACCATCGTGGGCTATTCGATCAACGATACCGTGGTTGTCTTTGACCGCGCCCGTGAAAACCTGATCAAGTATAAGCAAATGCCGCTGATCGACGTGCTGAACCTCTCGGCCAACGAAACGCTGAGCCGTACCATCATGACCTCGGGCACCACGCTTTTGGCGCTGATCGCGCTCTTGGTGCTGGGTGGGGACGTGATCCGTGGGTTCGTCTTTGCGATCACTTGGGGCATTCTGGTTGGTACCTATTCGTCGATCTATGTTGCAAAGAACATCGTGCTTATGCTCGGTGTGAAACGTGACTGGTCGAAGGAAAAGAAACCTACCGGCAACCAGTTCATGGATATTGATGCCTGATTTTTCTTGGGGATTGAGCTATCTCAAACCCCAAGCGGACACGGCGCTGTAACAGGCACTGAGCAAAGAGGATAAGACATGCGTTTGAACGAGGTCGTTTATTCCGATGCCAAGCCCGTTGATGGCTATGGTCCCGGTTTTTTCCGCATCGGTGGTGAGGTCTTTGAGGGCCCGCTGGTCGTGACCTCCACAGGCGTGTCCTCTTGGGGCGGCTATGACGACGTTGAGGCGCTCTTGGCGCTCAAAGACGCGGTTGATGTGGTCTTTGTCGGCACAGGCGCAGAGATCGCGCATTTGCCCGCCGCCCTTCGCACCGCGTTAGAAGAGGCGGGTATCGGCGCTGAACCGATGTCGTCGCCCGCGGCCTGCCGCACCTATAACGTCCTCTTGTCCGAAGGCCGCCGCGTCGCGCTGGCCTTGATCCCCGTCTGATGCGGCTCGCGGTCACTGATCTGGCCTGCGCGCGCGGTGGGGTTCCTGTCCTCGCTGGCGTGTCGTTCACGGTCGAGGCGGGGCAGGCGCTGGTTCTGCGCGGTGCTAATGGCATCGGGAAAACCACGCTCTTGCGGACGCTCGCGGGGCTGCAACCTGCATTGAGCGGTGACATTGACCTGCCCGACGATCAGGCCGCCTATGCCAGCCACGCGGACGGGATCAAAGCGCAGCTGAGCGTCGAAGAAAACCTGAGCTTCTGGGCCGAGGTTTACGGCAATCCTGTGCCTGACACCATTTACGAGGCCTTTGATCTGGTTGATCTGCGCCACCGCATGGCGGGCACCTTATCCGCAGGGCAAAAGCGGCGTCTAGGTCTGTCGCGGCTCGGTGTGATCGGGCGCAAGGTGCTGTTCTTGGATGAACCGACGGTGTCGTTAGATCGGTTCTCGGTGAACCTTTTTGCGGATTTCATCCGTGATCAACATCTGGCCAAAGGCGGCATCGCGGTTATCGCGACCCATATCGACCTTGGCCTTGATGCGCCCGAACTTGACTTAGAGCCGTTCCGTGCCTCGGCTGATCAATCTGGTGGCAGCGACGAGGCGTTCTTGTGATCGCGCTCCTAAAACGCGACCTTTGGCTTGCGGTGCGGGCAGGGGGCGGGTTCGGCCTTGGCCTTGCGTTCTTTTTGATTGTCGTGGTGCTGATCCCCTTTGGCGTGGGGCCTGATGCGTCGGTGTTAGAGCCTATCGCGCCGGGTATCCTATGGGTCGCGGCACTGCTCGCTTGCCTTCTGTCACTCGACCGGATTTTCGCGCTGGATTACGAAGATGGCTCTTTGGCGCTCCTCGCGACATCGCCGCTGCCGCTTGAAGGCGCAGCATTAATCAAAGCGATTGCTCATTGGCTGACCACGGGTCTACCGCTGACCCTCGCGGCGCCGCTCTTGGGTGTTCTTTTACACATGAATTCAGAGGCCTATGGCTATCTGTTCATCTCGCTAGCACTCGGCACGCCTGCACTGTCGATCATCGGCACCTTTGGTGCGGCGCTGACCGTCGGACTGCGGCGTGGTGGCCTCTTGCTGTCGCTTCTGGTTTTGCCGCTATATGTCCCGACGCTGGTCTTTGGGGCCGAAGCGGTGCGCCGTGGCGCGGCTGGGATGGATGTGACAACGCCCTTTGTGATGCTGGCGGGTATTACTGCGGGGGCTTTTGCGCTATTGCCATTCGCCAGTGCTGCGGCACTGCGGGTCAACCTGCGCTAAGACAACAAAAGGGGACATCATGTCGATCTGGGAATATGCAAACCCCAAGAAATTTATGGCCACGACGGCGCCACTGATCCCGTGGATCTTTGGCGGGTCGATGCTGCTGATCATAGTTGGCTTGCTCTGGGGCCTGTTCAACACCCCAGCAGCCGACCAGTTCGAGCACTCGGTCAAAATCCTCTTCGTCCATGTGCCTTCCGCACTAATGGCGATTAACGGCTGGATGATGATGCTGGTCGCCTCGTTGATCTGGCTGATCCGCCGTCACCACGTCTCGGCGCTTGCGGCGCGGGCGGCGGCACCGATTGGCGCGATCATGACGGTGATTGCTCTGGCAACGGGCGCGATCTGGGGCCAACCGACATGGGGTACATGGTGGGCATGGGAGCCGCGCCTTACATCGTTCCTGATCCTGTTCCTGTTCTACATCGGCTACATGGCCCTCTGGACCGCGATTGAGGACAACGATACCGCTGCCGACCTGACTTCGGTCCTCTGCATCGTGGGGTCGGTCTTTGCGGTGCTCTCGCGCTATGCGGCGATGTTCTGGGGCAAGGGCCTGCACCAAACCGCGACATTCTCTGCCGACCGTGAAACCAACATCGACGCGTCGTTCTGGTGGCCTGCGGTGATTTCGATGGTGGGCTTTGGGCTCTTTTTTGTCGCATTGGTTTTGATCCGAACCAACACACATATCCGTCTACGGCGCGCTGATGCGCTTGAGGCGCGGGCTCGGAGGGCTGCATGATGGTCGATTTCGGCAAACACACGCTTCATATCTGGCTGTCTTACGGCGTGACGATCGGCCTTTTGGCCGCCCTCGCGCTGGTGAGCCTGAAACAGAGCCGCGCCGCAAAGAAACGGCTTGAAGAGGTTGAGACGAAACATGGCTAAGGTTCCGGTATTGGCAATCCTACCCCCTGTGATCTTTGCAGGGATCGCGGGGCTGTTTTTCAGCGGTATGTATTTTGGCAACGACGACAAACTCCCGTCGACCTTTATCGGTAAAGAGGCTCCGGCCCTGCCGACAGAGGCGCTAGAGGGCACCGTCCAATTGACGCCAGAGATGCTGCGGTCGGGCGAAGTGACGCTGGTGAACTTCTGGGCAAGCTGGTGCCCGCCGTGCCGTGCCGAACATCCTGTGCTGCATGAATTGGCCGAGCAGGGCTACCGCGTGGCTGGCGTGAACTTCCGCGACACCCAAGGCGCGGCGAGCGATTATCTGACCGAACTGGGCAATCCGTTCTTTGCGACGGGGTTTGACGCCACAGGGCGCGGCAGCATCGACTGGGGTGTGACCGCCCCACCAGAGACCTTCATCGTCGATGGTGACGGCACGGTTCTCTACCGTTTTGCAGGGCCGCTGATCGGCACTGACTACGAAGAACGGTTTTTACCAGAGTTGCAAAAGGCGCTTGGGAACTGATCAGCAGGCATAGGCCGCCATGGCGCCCCAATCGCGGGCGGCACGGCAGGCCATGCCCGACAGATCATAGCGCCACGCAGGTTCACCAATTTCCAACACGATCAAGAGGCTGAGCTCTTCGGCCTCTGACGTGTGCATCTGCGCTGTGGCAAAGTCGAACACATCGTCAATCACGCGCGACGACTGGCTAGAGACCTCGATGTCGGGGAAATATTCGGCCCGTTCTTCGGTCATGATCGACAGCGCGTTGGCGGCGTCGATGTCTGCGCACCACTCTTCGGCATCGCTGCCCCAGATATTCGCCTGAACGCAGGCCCCCACAGCCATCTTTTCCGCCAAACCCCGACGCCAGTAGGCCGAGGTTTCCTCATGCGCGATGATGACCAGCGCGTAGGCGCGGTTTTCCGGCAGGGGCGGGTAGGCGTCGTCGGCAGAAAGACGCAGGTGGGAGAGTTGAATATCCATCCCCCAAATCGACCACCCCCCTGTGGATTCGGCAAATCGGATTCAGGGGGTAAGCCTGTGGATAGAACCACTTAGGGGTGGGCAACCCTGTGGATAATTTGTGTATTCAATGCTGCGACCGCAAAGCGCACCTCATTCGGGATCCTCGCCGAACTTGGCACTAAATTTGCCACAGATGCTGCCGTTACAGATCCTGTATAGTCATGAGGTTTTTGCGGTATGGTCGACACGCTCAGTTGGGGTTGGTATTTTCCAACGTCGTTCCCTTTCCCAGAGTTTCTCTCTCAAGACGTTCTTGATGAGAGCCTGAACGGCTACACGATCAACAACCCATACTACATCGAATATACCATTCGTGATGGCGACAATGACGGCGTCGTCAACGACGATGACCTAGACGGCGGGCCGTTACGATACGCGGGCGACTATATCATTGGCCCGACGAAGAACCTCTACCCGCAGGAAATCGCGCTCTACACCAATTCGTCTATTGTGATGAACGGTCAGGTGATCACGGGCCTCGATATTGAGGTCACGTTGTTCACTGATGGCACATGGGGTTACCGCCTCATGGATTCGTCGATCCCGCAGGGTCACTATTCCGCGGTCTCCTCTGTCACCATAGGCACATGGAACGGCGTTGAATACACAGGGATTTATACCGCCGGCGTTGATCAGATGTTCGTCTGTTACCTCGCTGGGACAACGATCCAGACTGCGCGGGGCTGGGTGCCTGTGCAGCAATTGCGCGTGGGTGATCTGGTCGAAACCATGGACCACGGGTTGCAACCGATCCGCTGGGTTGGGCAAAACACGATCCTTGGCGTTGGGAAAAATGCGCCGGTTCGGATCGCAACGGGTGTCTTGGATAACGAAGTGCCAGTCTACGTCTCGCCAAATCACCGTTTGATGATCCACGGCCCCTTTGTTGAACTGCTCTTTGGCGAAGAGGACGTGCTCGTCGCCGCGAAACATTTAATCGATGGCGACCTCATTCGGTCAGAGCCACGGGCGCTCGCGCATTACGTCCATTTCGCGCTCGACCAGCACGATATTGTGATGGCGGATGGTTTGCTGAGTGAAAGCCTCTTGCCCGGACCTGAAGCGATCAAAACCATTTCAGAGGCCGACCGTGCCGCGCTCCTCGATGTGTTTCCTGTGCTGCGTGGCGGGTGGGAACATTATGGCCCTGCGGCCCGTATGTGCTTGACCGCGCGAGAGGCGGAACTCCTGCGGTGGGCGATGGAGCGCGAGGGGCTACTCGACCGAAAATCGCCTCTGTCCCGTCGGCCGGAACGTGAAACCGCCTGAGCGTATTCGCACAGACGTTGCCCCTAAAAATCGTGTCCTCTGTGCAATCATGTCAAAGTCTCGCAATTCATTGATTGGAGAGTGTGAGCGTGTTGCGCTAAATCGGTCTTAGGAAACGAACACGGATGTAAACATGCGACAGCTTTTGGGATCGGTGATGTGTGGCTTGGCTATGACCCTGCCTGCAGTTGCCCATGCGGATGATCATCCCCCCATTATTGTTGAATTGTTCACCTCTCAGGGCTGTTCGTCCTGTCCGCCTGCCGATGAAATTCTCGCAGAATTGGCGCAGAGCGATGATGTGATCCCGCTGGCGCTGCATGTGGACTATTGGGATTACATCGGCTGGGCTGATAGCTTTGCCAATCCGGCCTTTACCGAACGCCAGAAACGCTACGCCGCCCAAGCAGGCGAGCGGACCATCTACACGCCGCAGTTCGTGATCGGAGGTGTGGACCATGTGGTTGGCGCACACCCGATGGAACTGATGGAGCTGATGCGCCGTCACATCATCATGGCCGATGGCATTGATCTGGATCTTGAGCGGTCGGGCAATACGCTGACCCTAACCGCCGAGTCCCTGCAGAGCTTTGCAACACCGCTGACGGTGCAACTTGTTCGTTATCAACCCAATGCGCAGGTCGATATTGAACGCGGTGAAAACGCTGGAAAAACCGTTGATTACACGAATATCGTCACGTCGTGGGACGATCTGGGCGAATGGGACACGCGCACGCCGCTGTCGCTCTCTGTGACCATCGAAGGCGACGCGCCAGCGGTCGTGATCCTTCAGGAACCTGGGCCAGGGTTGATCGTATCGGCAGGGCGCGTGCGCTGAGGCTTCCAACGGTTATGCACCCAGAACCACTGTTCGGGGTTGGCCCTGACGCGGGCCTCTAGTCGAGCGGTCGCCTCTGCCATCATCTGTTCAGGGGTCGTGTGTTCGATGGGCGTCTCAACGGCTACGTCAAAACTCACACCATCGGCCTGTCGGATCCCGAAATAGGGCACCAAGAGCGCATCCATCCGCAGTGCAATATCGGCGGCAGAGGTCGCGGTCATCGCGGGATGTCCGACGAAATCCAACAAAACCCCATCAGGCACGGCCACATCAAACAACAGCGTGCCCATGCCGCCACCACGCAGATGTTTTGCAAACCCTGCCGTGCCGCGCCGCCCTTGGGCAAAGACGGGGCCAGAGAGTTCGGTCATTGTGCTGGCGTAGTGATCGTTGAAATAGGCGTTCTTCATCGGTCGGTAGAGGCCGCCGATGATGTAACCTTTGTTCGTGAGCACCTGACGCGGGGCCTCGTGGTTGCCGAAATGCCCCGTGATAAAGAGGATCGGACGGCCAGTTGCGCGGGCCTCTTCGACGGCCGCCATGCCATCGCCGCTGATCTCGGCCCGAGCAAGGCGTTGACCGAATTCCTGCCATGAATAGTTTTCGATCAAGGTGCGGCCCACGTTGTCCAGCACGCCGTCAGCAATACGGGATTTTTCGGCGTCTGACATGTCAGGGAAAATCAACGACAGGTTAGCCAGCGCCCGTTTGCGGTAGCCCGCGATAGGCCCGATGACCCGCTTTGTGACGGCCCCCATGAGCGCCACGCGCGTCTCGTAAGGCAGACGCATTAGCCCACCGATCATGCCGCGCAAAATGCGGTCAATGATCCAATCGGCGCGTGTGCCGAGGTCGGTCTCTTGAGTTTGGGCCATGTGCCATCCTGTGCGGTCTGCCCCTCAGATAAAGGGCTGGCTCCGCAATCTCAAGCAGCACGATGGATCACGCAGCGTCCTCTCCCGTAGAAAAGAGCGTTATATCGCCCGTTTCGGCCAATTTCTGGATGACGGCGGTCATTCGGGTCTGGGCTGCCTCGCCATCTGCCTTGCGTGGGGTGCCGCGCTCCGCCATCTCATCCTTGATCTGGTCCGCCACCCGTTGCGACAGGTTCGCAAGGAGATAGTCTGCCCCAGCCTCTAGCGCGCCACCCGCCGCTACCGCATGGGCCAGCGCCGCCACCACATCCGCCTGATCCGCAGCGCGTAGTACTTTGGGCACGTCGGGCGGGGGCAGGCGGGCAGGGATGTCGGCAAAGGTAAAGATCGCCTGCCGAACCTGCGCGGTGAAAACGGGATCATCGTCCTGCAGATCGGACAAAAGACTGTCGCGCAGGTCAGCGCCGCTCGCCGTGAGGATCGCACCGAGGTGCCGTGGGGCAGGCTGGGCAAAGGCCGTTTCGCGCGGTTTGCCGTAATCGCCAATCAAAGCGGTGCCAATCCGCAGGACGGTTTCGGGCGCTACGCCTGTGGTCAGCGACATCGTATAGGTGATCCGCCGCGCCCGTTCGCCCGCAATGCGGCCTAGCACTTGGGCGGCCTTATCAACGGGGAGTTTCGACAGGGTGATCGCGCAGACTTCTATTGCCTCTGCATTGACCAGAGGGACGATCTGATCGACCTCTAGCTTGCAAATCTGCCGCCACGGGTCGGTGCCAGAGAGTTCGTCGTTGAGCCGCGCCGTGGTCCCTGCGCTGAGTTGTCCTGACAACGCATCAAGAGCGGCAGAGATACCACCGGGCCCCGTGAGGCCGAGGCGGTCCATCTCGTCTAGGAATTCGATCACCACATGATCCACCGTTGCCCGATCCACCATGCCGATATCGGCGATCTCGCGGGTGAGGGCGATTTGCGCGTCCTCTGGCATGTCAGAGAGGTTCAGCGTCTGCCCGTCCGCCATCAGATATTGCACCAACAGCGCCGCCTTTTGACGGCGGGTCAGATGCGCAATCGGGGGGAGCTGTGATCCATCGGGCATTGTGGTCTCCTTTCCGCCCAAGGATCGGTTGGAAAGGTGAAAAAACCGTTAGCCCCAAATGAAAAGGGGGCCCGAAGGCCCCCGATCCGATTATGCGCCGAACACGCGCTTAAAGATCGTGTCCACGTGTTTGGTGTGGTAGTCCATGTCGAATTTTTCGTTGATCGCATCAACGCCAAGCGCGTTCACAACATCCTCGTCTGCGAGCAGTTGTTCACGGAAATCAACGCGGTCTTCCCAGACTTTCAACGCGTTGCGCTGAACCATGGAATATGCGTCCTCGCGTGATACGCCTGCTTGGGTCAGGGCCAGCAGAACGCGCTGCGACATCACCAGACCCGGGAATTTGTTCATGTTATCCAGCATGTTCTGCGGGAAGATGAGCATTTTATCGACAACGCCGGTCAGACGGTTCAGGGCAAAGTCGAGGGTGATGGTGGCATCTGGGCCAATCGCACGCTCAACGGAGGAGTGCGAAATATCACGCTCGTGCCAGAGGGCGACGTTTTCCATCGCAGGAATGACTGACATACGAACCAGACGCGCCAGACCTGTGAGGTTTTCGGTCAGAACAGGGTTCTTTTTGTGCGGCATCGCCGACGAGCCTTTTTGACCCATCGAGAAGAACTCTGCGCCCTCAAGAACTTCGGTGCGCTGCATGTGACGGATTTCGATCGCTACGTTTTCGATAGAGGATGCGATCACGCCGAGCGTTGCAAAGAACATCGCGTGACGGTCGCGCGGGATCACTTGGGTGCTGATCGGCTCTGGGTTCAGGCCGAGTTTCGCGCAGACGTGCTCTTCAACGCGGGGGTCGATGTTTGCGAAGGTGCCAACAGCGCCCGAAATTGCGCCAGTTGCGATTTCTTCACGAGCGAGTTTCAGACGCGCAAGGTTGCGGTCCATCTCAGCGTAGAAGCGTGCAAAGGTCAGACCCATAGTGGTCGGCTCTGCGTGGATGCCGTGGCTGCGGCCAACGCGAACGGTGTTTTTATGCTCCATCGAGCGCTTCTTAAGCGCTGCGAGCAGGGCTTCCATGTCTTTGATCAGGATGTCAGACGCGCGAACCAACTGAACGTTCAAGCAGGTGTCGAGGACGTCCGAGGAGGTCATACCTTGGTGAACGAAACGAGCCTCTTCAGAGCCTACATGTTCTGCAAGGTGTGTCAGGAACGCGATCACGTCGTGTTTGGTGACTGCTTCGATTTCGTCGATGCGGGCGACATCAAACTCTACGTCTTTGGCTTTCCAAACCGCATCAGCGTTTTCGCGGGGGATAACGCCCAGATCGGCCATGGCGTCACAGGCGTGTGCCTCGATCTCGTACCAGATTTTGAATTTGGTTGCAGGTTCCCAGATGGAGACCATTTCAGGGCGGGAATAGCGAGGGATCATTGGCAGCGGCCTTTCGTCGGTGGAAAGTTTCACGCGCCTCATACGATGCATGACGTGTCGTAACAAGAGCAGCACAGCCATAACTGTTGGGCAAAAGGCCGCTAGGGTGTGGGGGCTATGCCCTTGGCGCATTGAACTCGGGGGAATGATGCGTCAGGACTATAGGCGAAACCCGCCGAGATGGGGCGAGAGGATCGATGCGTAGTGTTCTGAAATTCATAACGTTTCTAGGTGTGACGCTCTTGGCGTTTACGCACCTTGGGACGTGGATTCCTCTGGCCGATTCCTTGTCTTTGGGGCGCCCTATATTGCTGGCTGCGGGTTTGGTGATTGTCATCGCCCTGTTGTTTTTTGGCCTAAAGCGGTGGGCGGCTGGCGTCTTGGTCGCGGTGATTGCCTCTGGCGTGGTCACATGGGGTGATTTCGCGGGCGGTGCGGTGCGTGGATCGGGGCCGCTGAGGCTCTATCAAAAGAACATGCTGTGGAACGGTGCCACGCCCGAGGCGATCTTGGCCGATATCCTGTCGACAGACGCGGATTTCGTAACGCTGCAAGAAACCTCATCGATCAACCAGCTCGTGCTCGACGGGCTAGAGGAACGTTTTCCCCATCGCCTCGCCTGCGCGAGCCAAGGGAACGGCGGCATCGCGCTGTTGTCCCGTTACCCACTGACGCCCTCTGGTGCGGGCTGTAGTCTGGGGAGCGGGATCGTTATTGCCCAAGCTGAGGTGCCAGAGATCGGGCAGATCTGGGTCGGATCGGTCCATCTCAACTGGCCCTATCCGTTCACCCAAGCCTCGCAGGTGCCGAAAATCCTGCATGGGTTGGAAACGCTCGACGGTCCGATCGTGATTGCTGGGGATTTCAACATGATCCCGTGGGGCAGTTCCGTGCGGCGGATCGCGGAAACGGCGGGCGCAGTGCGGGTCGGTGGTTATCTGTCGACCTTCCCCGGATTTGGCGCGCATCTGCCCTTTGCGATTGATCATACGTTGATCCCACAGGGTTGGCAGGGTGCCGTCGATATTCGCCCCTTGGCTGGGTCGGATCATTATGGTCTGGTGCTGTCATTCGGACCGTAGGACCCGCCATGACGCCCATTCTTCAAGACCACTTGCCCGACGAACAACGCGCTGTTGCTGCGGCCCGATTGCCCGCAATGCGACCTGTGACGGGACCGTGGATCACTGTGGATAGCGCCTATACGGGGCAGTTGGGCGAAAAGGCCCGTCTGATGCGCGATCATCGCGCGGCTGTCTGCGGTGTCCTGCCCGAGGCAGAAGAGGCTGTTGTGGAACTCCTCGACGTCATCTTGGCCGAATTGCCATCGGTGGGGTTCACGGTGACGGCGGATCAGGTGACGCGCCCTGACGGACAGATCGTAACCATCGACCGGAGTGATCCCTTCCTCACCCTGTCGCAACTGGTCCAAGAGGACCTGTGCCTTTTGCAAAAGCAGGGCGACGAACATGTGCTGACAGCGGCGCTCTTGTGTTTCCCCGCCGCGTGGACCTTGGCCGAGAAAATCGGGCGTCCGCTCTTGCGCATCCATGTGCCCGTGCCGTCCTACACTGAGGACATCGGCAAACGCGTGCAGCGTTTGTTTGATGGGGCGCAGCCGCTACGTCCGATGTGGCGGGCGAATTTGCACAGTTATGAGGACGCGACGCTGTTCCATGTGCGCAGCGAATCGAACCCGCGTCCCTACACGGACATCAATCCGCTCTATGAACGCAGTGAACGGCAGACCGTCATGCGGCTGCCGAAAACGGGTGCGGTTCTCTTTGCGATCCACACCACGATGGTTGCGATTTGATTAGGGGTTGAGGGTCGATTTGACCCGCTCCAACAGCGCGGACACCCAATTTTTATGAGAGGTCGGCGTTTGCCGAGACATGACGCCAGCCTGATGCGGCAGGCGCATCTGCGGCTTTGGCTGCGCAGAGGCCGGAATGTGGATCGGCTTTGGCGCGAGGTAATCTTGGACACTCTTAAACATGATACTGGACCTGAAAACTGGTTTACTCAGCGACAACATCTCAACTTATAATGGCAAAATCAGGGCAAAGACATGAAATTGTCGTGGGGCCGTTCCAGTAAACGAAAAGGGCGCCCGAATGGGGCGCCCTCTCGATTGTCTGACGACTGCTAAAATTAGCAGCTGTAGTACATTTGGTATTCGACCGGATGCGGGGTGTGCTCGTAAGCGTAAACCTCGTTCCATTTCAGGTCGATGTAAGCCTGAAGCTGGTCTTTGGTGAACACGTCGCCTGCAAGCAGGAAGTCCATGTCTTTTTCCAGCTCTTCCAGAGCTTCACGCAGCGAACCACATACGGTCGGGATTGCTGCCAGTTCTTCTGGCGGCAGATCGTAGAGGTCTTTGTCCGAAGCAGCGCCCGGATCGATTTTGTTTTTGATGCCGTCGAGGCCAGCCATCATCAGAGCTGCGAAAGCGAGGTAGGGGTTCGCTGCCGGATCTGGGAAGCGAGCTTCTACGCGTTTTGCTTTCGGCGATTCGGTCCACGGAATACGGACACAGCCCGAACGGTTGCGTGCGGAGAACGCGCGCAGAACAGGAGCCTCGAAGCCCGGGATCAAACGCTTGTAGGAGTTTGTCGACGGGTTGGTCAGCGCGTTCAGTGCTTTTGCGTGGGTCAGGATACCACCGATGAAGTACAGAGCGTCCTGCGACAGGTCAGCGTATTTGTCGCCTGCAAAGAGCGGCTTGCCGTCTTTCCAGATGGACATGTTTACGTGCATGCCAGAACCGTTATCGCCAGCCATCGGCTTGGGCATAAAGGTTGCGGTTTTGCCGTAGGACGCAGCCACGTTGTGGATGATGTACTTGTACTTCTGGATGTTGTCGGCTTGCTCGACCAGACCACCAAAGATCATGCCCAGCTCGTGCTGACAAGTCGCCACTTCGTGGTGGTGTTTGTCAACTTTGATGCCGATGCGCTTCATGGTGGAGAGCATTTCGCCACGGATGTCCTGCGCTTCGTCAATTGGGTTCACAGGGAAGTAACCGCCCTTGTGACCTGCACGGTGTGCGAGGTTGCCCATTTCGATTTCTGCGTCGGTGTTCCAAGCAGCTGCTTCAGCGTCGATCTGGTAGGATACTTTCGCCGGAGTAACCGAGTAACGAACGTCGTCGAACAGGAAGAATTCAGCTTCAGGGCCGAAGTATGCAGCGTCACCGATGCCCGAGGACTTCAGGTAAGCTTCTGCTTTTTTCGCGATCTGACGCGGGCAACGGTCATAGGCTTCGCCAGTGTCCGGCTCAACAACGTCACAGTGGATCGCGATGGTTTTCTCAGCATAGAACGGGTCCATGTAAGCAGAGGACGCATCCGGCATCAGTTTCATGTCGGACTGGTCGATCGACTTCCAGCCAGCAATCGACGAACCGTCGAACATGAAACCTTCTTCGAGGAAGTCTTCGTCAACGAGGTCGGAGACGATCGTCACGTGCTGGAGCTTACCCTTCGGGTCGGTGAAACGTACGTCGACGTATTCTACGCCTTCGTCCGCGATAAGTTTAAGAAATTCTTGGTTGTTCATCCCTGATTCCTCTTGAGGTGAAATTTGTCAGTGAATTAAAGCGCGTCGTCGCCAGATTCACCGGTGCGGATACGGATCGCTTGTTCGACAGGCGATACGAAGATTTTACCGTCGCCGATCTTGTCGGTTTTGGCAGCGCCGATGATTGCCTCAATGGCGGCATCGACTTGATCGTCAGCAAGGACGACCTCGATTTTTACTTTCGGCAGGAAGTCCACAACATATTCAGCGCCGCGATACAGCTCTGTGTGGCCTTTCTGACGACCAAAGCCTTTGACTTCGATCACGGAGAGACCTTGTACGCCAGCGTCCTGCAGGGCTTCCTTGACCTCGTCCAGTTTGAACGGTTTGATGATCGCCTCGATCTTTTTCACTGACGCGACTCCCTTCGCTTTGGTGTTCCTTCGGCGTCAGACCATGTCTGCACGGCAGGCACAATCGGGTAGGCTGACGCAGGCTATTCCTTCGGGATGATTCCATAGGGTGTGATTAAAAATTGTGCAACATGCGCGCTTGATGTGCGGTTTGAAAACTTTTGGTGCTGAAACGATGATCGAAGTCCTGACCTCTGCCCAAATGCGCGCCGTTGAAGGTGCTGCGATGTCGTCTGGCCGTGTCACAGGCCTCCAGTTGATGGAGCGTGCGGGGCAGGGCGTTGTTGATGCCATTTTAGACAAATGGCCCGTGATGGCCACCGCGCCTGACCTTGCCGTTGTGCTCTGCGGGCCAGGCAACAACGGCGGTGATGGTTTCGTCATTGCGCGGCTTTTGGCAGAGCGTGGATGGGAGGTCGCGTGTTTCTTTGCGGGTGACGCGGCGCGTTTGTCAAACGATGCCCGCGCCAATTATGACCGTTGGGTTGCGATGGGGCAGGTGCGGCCTTGGGCTGACTTGGGTGCGGCCTTGCGGGGCTGGGACGATGCGCATCATCCCGCGCTCTGGATTGATGCGGTGTTCGGCACGGGCTTGTCGCGGGCGGTGACGGGTGAGATTGCAGAAGGCTTCCGCGCATTGTCCGTCTGGCCTGCCGATCTGGCCTATGCCGAGGGCGGCCAATGGGTCGCTGTTGATCTGCCCAGCGGATTGGACGCGGACACAGGCCAATCGCACCTGACCGAGGATGTGCGGATTTTCTATGACCTCACGGTGAGTTTTCACCGCGCTAAACTGGGCCATCACCTGAACATTGGTCCCGATTTGTGCGGTGATCTGGTGGTCGCTGACATTGGTGTCACGACACTTTGTCCCGACGCTGTGCGCCTATCTGAACCGCGCCTATCCTCGCTCAAAGGTGGGCTGCGGCGGGTGACGCATAAATATAGTCACGGTCACGCGCTGATCCTCGGTGGTCCTGCGTGCAAAACGGGGGCGGCGCGACTGGCGGCGCGGGCTGCGCTGCGGGCGGGGGCGGGGCTGGTCACGATCGCGGTGCCACGTGACGCCATCTCGGAATACGCCGCCCACGAAACGGCGGTGATGCTGGTGCCCTGCGACACGCCCAATGACCTAACCGCTCTCTTAGAGGATAAACGCTACGACCGTCTCTGCATTGGCCCCGCGTTTGGCGTCGACCGTGCGGCGGCGTTTTTGCCCACGATCCTCGCGGCCGAGCGGTTCACGGTGATTGATGCGGATGCGCTGACGGCTTTGGCGTTGGATGACGCGCTGATGAGCTCACTTCACCCCCACTGCGTTCTCACCCCGCATGGCGGCGAATTTGCGCGGTTGTTCCCTGACCTCATCGACCACCCGTCGAAAATCATCGTGACCGAGGAGGCCGCGAGCCGCACTGGCTGCACCGTTCTCTACAAAGGGCGCGATACCGTCATTGCGGCGCCCCATCGCCCGACGGTCCTGAATGCGGCGACGTATGATAATGCGACCCCTTGGCTCGCGACGGCGGGGGCGGGCGATGTGCTCGCGGGGATCATCACGGGGATTAAGGATGTAGAGACGGCTGCATGGCTCCACACCGCCGCCGCCCGTCATTTTGGCGCAGGGCTGATTGCCGAGGATCTGCCAGAGGCGCTGCCCGCCGTATTCCGCGACTTAGGCCTCTAAAGCGAAAACGCCGCCCGAAAGGGGCGGCGCATCAAAACGATGTGGTATGGATCAGACAGCCGCCGATCCGACCTCCATCCCGTCTGCATAAAGTATGTGCTGACGGTCAAACACCAGTTCAAACATCATCACCGACAGGGGTTCGGACCGTGTGATGAACTCACCATCGATCAAACGCTCTGCACTGACCATCGCGGTCGCCTGACCATAGAGAGCCTGCGCACGCCAATCGCGGATGTGGATCGGGGTTTGCGCGAAAACGGCCATGTCACGGTCAGGGCGGGTGTTGCCCAGCGTGCCTGCCTTAATGCGGATCAACTCTGCGGTGACAGTAAACGCACGAACTTCGCGGAGGATCGCCATACCAGAATCGCGCGTAATCACACGATCGCCAGCGGCGAGCGTCTCAACAGGGAGTTCCCCATCCAGCGTCAAAAGGGTGGTGCCGGCCACAAGGCCAGTCAAATTACGAACGCCCACGGCTTGCGCCGGGCGAATCTCGATATCAGGGTGCATGGCGGTTCCCGCTCTTGCTGTGTCTGCCTCAATTGCTAGGCAGGTTAAGCAAGCATTGGGTTAACACCAGTCAAAAAGCACCCCCGACTGCCCATATGCGCCGATTGTTAACCTTTTGGACACACTTTATGCGTGTTTACATACATTTAATACGTGTTCATTTTTCGCTGGAAGCCCGCGCAAGGCTTTGCTAGACCGCCGGTCATAGCGGGTGTGGCGAAATTGGTAGACGCACTAGATTTAGGTTCTAGCGCCGCAAGGCGTGGGGGTTCAAGTCCCTCCACCCGCACCATAAATCCTGAATGAACTGACGTTTTAGATTGGCCCTTGGCCGGTCCTCTCAGCCTGTTCAGGGCCTTATTTTCCCGAATTCGACGCGTTTCCCCAGAATGGACCCGAAAAACATCCTGATGGAATAGGGGGGAATGTGCCATTTCGCCTTGCATGGGGCGCTATGCCCCAATAGAAGGACGGCTGATTTAGGGTGGCCGCCGTTGTGCGGCCTGAACGAGACGTAAAAGGACGCATACGATGCAGGTCACCGAGACCCTCAACGAAGGCCTCAAGCGCGGCTACACTATCACTGTAACCGCCGCAGAGCTCGACGCAAAAGTAAACGAAAAGCTCATCGAAGCTCAGCCCGACATTGAAATGAAGGGTTTCCGCAAGGGCAAAGTCCCGATGGCTATGCTGAAAAAGCAGTTCGGCCCGCGTGTTCTGGGCGAAGCGATGCAAGACGCAATCGACGGCGCGATGAACAACCACCTCGAAACTTCGGGTGACCGTCCGGCAGCACAGCCGGAAATGAAAATGACCAACGAGAACTGGAAAGAAGGTGACGACGTTGTTGTCGAAGTTTCCTACGAGCGCCTGCCGGACATTCCGGAAGTCGACTTCTCTGACGTGAAACTGGAGCGTCTGGTTGTTAAGGCTGACGACGCATCGATCACCGAAGCTCTCGAAAACCTCGCGAAAACCGCGAAATCCTACGAAGACAAAGACGGCGCTGCAGAAGACGGCGACCAAGTTGTCATGGACTTCCTCGGTAAAGTTGACGGCGAAGCATTCGACGGCGGCGCAGCATCTGACTACCCGCTGGTTCTCGGCTCGAACTCCTTCATCCCTGGCTTTGAAGCTGGCCTTGTTGGCGTAAAAGCTGGTGACGTGAAAGACGTAGACGTAACCTTCCCTGAGGAATACGGCGCTGAAAATCTCGCTGGTAAAGCGGCTGTTTTCACCTGCACCATCAAAGCTGTTAAGGCAGCGAAAGACGCAGCGATCGACGACGAACTGGCTAAGAAATTCGGTTCCGAAGACCTCGCTCAGCTGAAAGCACAAGTCGCTGAGCGTCTTGAAGCTGAATACCAAGGTGCAGCACGCGCAGTTGCGAAACGTTCGCTCCTCGACGCGCTGGACGGCAAAGTTGAATTCGACCTGCCGGAATCGCTGGTTAACGCTGAAGCTGACCAGATCGCTCACCAGCTGTGGCACGAAGAAAACCCAGAAGTGCACGATCACAACCACGGTTCGATCGAAGCAACCGACGAGCACAAAGCTCTCGCTGCACGCCGCGTGAAACTGGGTCTGTTCCTTGCTGAAATCGGCAACAAAGCAGAAGTGAAAGTTTCTGACGCTGAACTGACCCAAGCGGTCATGAATCAAGCACGTCAGTACCCGGGCCAAGAGCGTCAGTTCTTTGAATTCGTTCAGCAGAACGCTCAGTTCCGTCAGCAGCTTCAGGCTCCGATCTTTGAAGACAAAGTAGTCGATCACATCTTCTCGGTCGCTTCTGTGACTGACAAAGAAGTATCGAAAGAAGATCTCCAGAAGGCTGTTGAGGCTCTGGAAGAAGAATAATCAGCGGTTTATCCCTGATCGAAAGGCGCCCTTTTGGGGCGCCTTTTTTGTTTGTGCGACGAAACACCTCGACCGAAAAAGGTTTATCCATTGGGATAACAGGCCTAGGCTTAAGGCAGTGAAGTCTCAACCGAGGAGTTAAACCATGAAGCAAATTATTTTATCTGTTCTTGCTGTGTTTGGTTTATCGACGGCTGCGATGGCGTGCCCTGATTACTCTCAGTGGGGGGACAGCTATTCGGTTACTGGTCCCCAGATGCGCAGCCCTGTTCGTTTTAACGTGGTCGCGGGTGGCGAAAACTACATTTGGAACTGTCCGAATGTGCGCCCTGGAACGGATCAGGGGGCAGGGTATTTCACCACGGCGCCTGATTTCACCTTTGATATGAGCGGGATGTCGGGGCTGAAGCTGGAAATCAGCGTTATCAGCAAATGCGACAGTGCGCTGTTGATCAACACCGCGTCGGCCAATTGGTATTACGATGACGATGACAACGGCAACATGGACCCCAAGATCATTCTGACGCGACCGATCGACGGCTATCTCGACGTTTGGGTTGGCACTTACGACGGGGATTACTGTGATGCGATCCTCGAGCTGGAAACCTTCCGCCGCTGATCCCCGCATAAGAAAAAGGCCGCAGATTTCTCTGCGGCCTTTCTATTTGGTCTGACGGGAACCTTAGAGGTCTTCGTCGGAGTCCGCAGCAGCGCCACCAACGTCGTCGAACAGTTCGGCGATCTCGTCAGCTGCAGCTTGCTCTTCTTCAGCAGCCAGTTCCTGGATCGATTTACCCGATGCCTGGATCTCAGCTTCTTCTGCAGAGCGTGCAGCGTTGATGGTGATGGTTGCTTCAACTTCAGGGTGCAGAACAACGGTTACGCTGTGCAGGCCCAGTTCTTTGATCGCGCCTTGCAGGACAACCTGCTTGCGGTCGATCGAGAAACCACCAGCGGTCGCAACTTCGGCGATGTCACGCAGGGAGACAGAACCGTAGAGAGCGCCCGAGTCCGAAGCGGAACGAATCACAACGAACTGCTGACCGTTGAGGGTTGCAGCCAGTGCTTCGGCTTCTTTTTTGGTTTCGAGGTTGCGTGCTTCGAGCTGAGCTTTGTCAGCTTCGAATTTCGCTTTGTTTGCTTCGTTAGCGCGCAGAGCCTTGCCGGTAGGCAGAAGGAAGTTGCGAGCGTAGCCGTCTTTCACGGATACGACTTCGCCCATCTGGCCGAGTTTGGCAACGCGTTCGAGAAGGATAACGTCCATTGATATGACTCCTTACTTCACAGCGTAGGGCAGCAGAGCCAAGAAACGTGCGCGCTTGATGGCTTGTGCCAGTTTGCGCTGGTTCTTGGATCCAACAGCGGTGATGCGTGCGGGAACGATTTTGCCGCGCTCAGAGATGTAGCGCTGCAGAAGGCGAGTGTCTTTGTAGTCGATCTTCGGAGCGTTCTCGCCCTCGAACGGATCGGACTTACGACGACGGAAAAATGGTTTGGTAGCCATGACTTAATGTCCTTTCCTGATCAACTTAGCGACGTTCGCGGCGTTCGCCACGGTCACCGCGTTCGCCACGCTCACCGCGGTCGTCACGCTTTTGCATCTGAACCGACGGACCTTCTTCATGTGCATCGACCTTGATGGTCAGGATACGCATAACGTCGTCGTGCAGGCGCATCAGGCGTTCCATCTCTTGAACAGCCGACGACGGTGCATCGGTGCGCAGGAAAGCGTAGTGGCCCTTGCGGTTTTTGTTGATCTTGTAGGCCATCGTTTTGACGCCCCAGTATTCGCTTTCGATGACTTTGCCACCGTTGTCAGCAAGCACTGTCGAGAAGTGTTCGACGAGGCTTTCAGCCTGTGCGTTCGACAGGTCCTGACGCGAAATGAAAACATGCTCGTATAGCGGCATGTGCACTCCTGTTTTTGTTCAGCGCATTTCATAGGGTGGCAATGAGATCTTTCCGCCTCCACCCACGAGAGACTGCGCAGTTCTAACGAATTGCGGAAAGATGGGGCCTTATACATGCCGCGCCTGCAAAGGCAAGTGTGGAATGACACTCTCTATATATACGCACCAGCGTGGGGCACCGAGATCGTGTTTGGGGTGAATATGAGAAAGTCAAAACAACGTCAGGGCATCGCCTGTTTTTCGCCATGTTTGGTCTACAAGATTACAACCATAGGGTAAAAAGGTGCTACAATGAACGCGCTGACAACTGATAGATTATTCCACAACGGGGCAATCGAGGTTCCGATGGGCTATAGCAAGGCTGGTTTTATGCTCGCTGATACGTATTGGGGTTATGTCATTCGGTCGCTTGAGGGGCCATCGCCGCTGGTGAAAACCCTACAGGCCGTTGCGCTGTTTATCGGGGCGGTGTTTGCTCTGGCTGCGGTGGGTCTGTGGCTCATGCCGTCTAGCATAGTGTCAGACGGTGTGCAGATCATCAAAATTGGCCTGACGGTGTTTTTGGCCGTCGTGTCAGCCTTTTGTTTCCGCTACGCGACCCGTGGCGCTGAGGTCGAACTAGAATTCGACACCAATGTCCGCGAACTGCGCGAGGTTGTTCGCAATCACGCAGGCCGTCCGTCATTGATCGGGCGCTATGATTTCAAATCTTTCAGCGGTCTATTCATCGACCGTGAGCGCGGCGAAAAGGGCCATGGTGCCTTGATGCTCCGCTATCGCAATTCGACCACGCTGTTAGAGGTCGCCTATGGTCCGCTCCCTCGGATTGAGGCGCTGCGCGATCGTCTGGGCAAAGACCTGATCGCAATACCAGCCTAATATTTCAAGTCATTTCCTTAAACGGGCGGCCCATTGGGTCGCCTTTTTCACGTTTACGAATTCTTGTGATGTGGCCCGCGACACGCTAAGGCAGAGAAAACGTTACAAAAGGGAAGTGACACATGCGGGCATTCGTATTTCCGGGGCAGGGCGCCCAAGCCATTGGAATGGGCAAGGCACTGGCCGATGCTTATCCGGCAGCCAAAGCCATTTTCGACGAAGTTGATGACGCGCTCGGCGAAAGCCTGTCGTCGCTGATCTGGGACGGCGACATTGAGACCCTAACGCTGACCAAAAACGCACAACCCGCGCTGATGGCGACCTCTTTGGCGGCGATGCGCGCGCTCGAGGCTGAGGGCGTGTCGATCACTGCGGCTGATTACGTCGCGGGTCACTCGCTCGGTGAATATTCGGCGCTGGCTGCGGCTGGTGCGATTTCGGTTGCGGATGCCGCGCGTCTGCTGCGCACCCGTGGCACCGCGATGCAGGACGCTGTTCCTGTTGGTGTTGGCGCTATGGCCGCTCTCCTCGGTCTCGATTTCGAAGCTGCGACCGCTGTCGCCGAAGAAGCAGCCCAAGGCCAAGTTTGTCAGGCCGCAAACGACAACGACCCGTCGCAGGTTGTTGTATCGGGCCACAAAGAGGCCGTTGAACGCGCTCTGACCATCGCCAAGGAAAAAGGCGCGAAACGTGCGCTTCTTCTGCCTGTGTCTGCACCGTTCCACTGCGCACTGATGAAACCCGCCGCTGACGTGATGGCAGAGGCGCTGGACGACGTTCAGATCAATGCGCCTGCTGTGCCAGTTGTTGCAAACGTGCGCGCCGCTGCGGTCACTGATCCTGCGATGATCCGTTCGCTCTTGGTTGAGCAGGTCACGGGGTCCGTGCGTTGGCGCGAAAGCGTGCTGTGGATGGCCGATCAAGGCGTGACCGAGGCATGGGAAATCGGCGCAGGCAAGGCGCTGTCGGGCATGATCAAACGCATCAGTAAGGATGTCGCGACCAACAACGTCGGCACCCCTGACGATGTTGCTGCCGCTGTTGAAGCACTCAAAAGCTAATTGAACCTGCCCCTACGCGGGCGGAAGAAAGGATATAAGATGTTTGATCTCACAGGTAAAAATGCGCTGATCACTGGCGCTTCGGGTGGTATCGGTGGCGCAATCGCTAAGGCACTGCATGGTGCGGGCGCGACGGTCACTCTGTCGGGCACCCGTCAGGGGCCTCTCGATGAACTGGCTGCTGAACTCGGCGACCGCGTTCACGTGCTGACCTGTAACCTCAGCGATGCGGCTGCCGTTGACGCGTTGCCGAAACAAGCCGCTGATCTGATGGGTTCGGTTGATATTCTGATCAACAACGCTGGCATCACCAAAGACAACCTCTTTATGCGTATGTCCGACGACGAATGGTCGAGCGTGCTAGAGGTCAACCTGACCTCGACCATGCGTCTGTGCAAAGGCGTGATCCGTGGCATGATGAAGGCGCGTTGGGGCCGCATCGTGAACATCTCGTCGATCGTTGGTGCGACAGGTAACCCAGGGCAGGCGAACTATGCAGCGTCTAAGGCGGGCATTGTCGGCATGTCGAAATCCATCGCATACGAAGTGGCAAGCCGCGGGATCACCGTGAACTGCGTCGCACCGGGTTTCATCGCGACCGCAATGACCGACAAACTGACCGACGATCAGAAAGAAAAAATCAACGTTCAGATCCCCGCCGCTCGCATGGGCACCCCAGAAGAGATCGCAGCAGCGGTTCTCTACCTCGCGTCGAACGAGGCGGGCTACACCACTGGTGCGACCGTTCACGTCAACGGCGGCATGGCGATGCTCTAAGAAGACACTTTGCAACTTTACGTAAAGTAAACTCACCAATTTCACGTATAGGGGTAGCCATTGGCTGCCCCTTTTTATTAGAATCTTGTCACAACAATAAAAAACGTCGACGGAGATTTTTGGATGGGGCGCAAATCGGGCTTTACCGATGAGGATGTTTTTGTGTGGTTGGCGGATCATCTCGCCACAGCACCGGGGGTAACGGTGCAACAAGTTTCAAAAGGCACGAAAGTATCTGTGGGTTCGATCTACCACCGCTTTGGCTCGATGGAGGATCTCCTCGCCGAAGCATGGGTTTGGGCGCATCGGAAATACCGAGAAACCGTTCAGGTCACGTTGTAGCTCGACGGACTTGCGGGCGGGTTGCGATCTGCGGTTCGGGCGCTTCGGTTTGCGCATACAGATTCACGCGCTGCGGTTCTGATGTATTCCGTTTCAAAACGGTTCCTTGTGCGAAGTGGGATCAGTGCCCGTGTTCAAGATATGGTGGTAACCGAAGAGGCGGCAATGGACGCTGCCATCAACGATTACGCCCAACGGTTTGGCGTGGATGCGATGTCAGTTGAGCTCGGGATATTTCAAATTCCTAAAGCGATCGCGCAAAAATACCTGCCTGGCGGTGATATTCCTGCGGCTGCAGAGGGCTATGCGCGAAAATCCTGTCGCGCGATCCTGAACAATCCTTTGCAAACGCTAGATGAAGATGACAGTTGAAAGCGTTTGCCTCTGCGGAATTCTCTGCTATAGGCCCTGTGATACCTGCAGGATGTGACGGATGACGTTACGTCCGTGGGCGCCCCATGCGGGCAGTTAACCGCCCCGCGGGGCACACAAAAGAACGGGCCGAAAGCCCTATTGAACGTGAGGACTTGATATGAGCGATGTCGCTGATCGTGTGCGCAAAATCGTAGTTGAGCACCTGGGTGTTGAAGAGGAAAAAGTGACCGAGAATGCATCGTTCATCGATGACCTCGGCGCAGACAGCCTCGACACCGTAGAGCTGGTTATGGCTTTCGAAGAAGAATTCGGTATCGAAATCCCGGACGACGCTGCAGAGACCATTCAGTCCTTCGGCGACGCTGTGAAATTCATCTCTGAAGCTCAGTAATTAACTGGATTTCAAGGTATTGATTGCGGCACCCCTCGGGGTGCCGTTTTCGTTTTGGCGCATCGGTTTGCCACGTTGGGACCGTTTGCGCATCTGTTCGACCCTCGGCCCACGACCCAACGCTGCCACGAGGTCTGCTGCCGTCAACGCACGGCGAAACGAGATCCCGCTGACATGCGTATTTGACCACGCCACCCGACAGGGGCGAGGCTGCCCATTTACCATGATCGTGATCTTCTGACGCCGTTCAAACGGGGGCGTATCCGTCATCGTGATCTTTGCGCCCAAGCGACTGATGTCGATGATCCGGGCGGGAATCACCTTGCCCTGATGGGGGATGGTTGTCTCAATGCTGCAAGTGAACCGTCGCGCCTTAGCGTGGCGGAGCGCGATGATACGCCCGAAAAACACACCAGCGGTGATCAGTGCAAGGAACCCCAAACCGCCGTTTACCGCTGCCGTGCGCGGGGTGATCAGCGGCTCGTCCATGGTTGAAAAGGACTGCGCGTGGGCTTGGCTGTCGCAGAGGTCGGTGAGGCGGGGCAGGGTGGCAATCGCAGCCTCTACAACCACACGGTTCTGCGATAGCAGCGCGCCACCGATCCGCTCCCGTTGTGCCTCTGTCTGGGTCTGCAATCGACCAGCGATCACGGCACCCAGTTGCGCTGCATTCGCCAGCGCCGCCTGCGCATCGGAATTCACCCGATCCCCAATCATCCACCGAACAGAGGCCGCATCGAACCGCCCGCCGTTTCGCGCCAGATGATCCAGCGCCACGCGCGCTTGGGTCGGGTCGGTGAGCGCGATCTGCTGCGCTACGATGATCGTCGCAAGATCGTGAACCGCACGGCAATCCACCCCATCCTCAGCCGCATCGGCCGAACGGAGGGGCGCCAAGGTGATAAAGACCACGCAGAAGAGGCGGAAAACGAACATCATATTGATCAAATACGCCTCAATCCCCAAGTTTTAGTAAATAACGCGGTCTGAATGGCGCGAGTTGCCTTGCCCAAAGGGGGCGGAACGCGCTATTTGGAGGGGAATTGAGAACAAGAGTTGAGGGCAGAAAATGCGCCGTGTCGTCGTAACCGGATTGGGCCTTGTCACACCGTTGGCGGATGGGGTTGAAGAAACCTGGACTCGTCTGTTGGACGGACAGTCTGGCGCTGGCCGTATTACGGGCTTTGATCCCGAAGGACTGGGCACCACCTACGCCTGCGAAGTCAAACGCGGCGACGGCTCTGATGCGACCTTTAACGCTGACAAATACATGGAACCCAAAGAGCAGCGTAAGGTCGATGACTTTATCCTCTTTGGCTACGCTGCCGCGCTTCAAGCGGTCGAGGATTCGGGCTGGAAACCTGAGGCTGATGCCGACAAAGAACGCACTGGCGTTCTCATCGGCTCTGGCATCGGTGGTCTGAAATCCATCGCCGACACCGCCGTGATGATCGAAGAAAAAGGCCCGCGTCGCGTGTCGCCGTTCTTTATCCCCGGTGCGCTGATCAACCTGATCTCAGGTCAGGTGTCGATCAAATACGGCTTTAAGGGTCCGAACCACTCTGTCGTGACTGCATGTTCCACGGGCGCTCACGCCATTGGTGACGCGGCTCGCTTGATCAAATACGGCGCGGCTGACGTGATGGTTGCTGGTGGCGCTGAGGCTGCGATCTGCAAAATCGGTATCGCTGGGTTCAACGCCTGTAAGGCGCTGTCGACCAAACGTGCGGATGAACCGACCAAAGCATCCCGCCCTTATGACGCGGACCGCGATGGTTTCGTAATGGGCGAGGGCGCAGGTATCGTCGTTCTCGAAGAATACGAACACGCCAAAGCACGCGGCGCGAAAATCTATGCCGAGGTGCTGGGCTACGGCATGTCGGGTGACGCGTATCACATCACCGCTCCGTCCGAGGATGGCGAAGGCGCTGGCCGTTGTATGGCTGCCGCTCTCAAGGACGCAGGTCTGGAACCGTCGGCGATTGACTACATCAACGCACACGGCACCTCGACCATGGCGGACACCATCGAACTGGGCGCGGTCGAACGTATGCTCGGCGATCACGCTGGCAACGTCACCATGTCCTCGACCAAGTCGATGACGGGTCACCTCTTGGGTGCTGCTGGCGCGATTGAGGCGATCTTTTCGATCCTTGCGATCCGCGATCAGGTCGCACCGCCGACGATCAACCTTGATAACCCTGCTGTAGAGACCCCTGTTGACCTCGCGCCGAACAAGAAAGTCGAGCGTAAGATTGACGTGGCTCTGTCGAACTCCTTCGGCTTTGGCGGCACCAACGCGAGCGTGATCTTCGGGAAAATCAGCTAATGTGGCGTAACATCGCGTCCAACGCGCTGTCGTTCCTGATTGTTCTGCTGTTTGTTCTGGGGGGCATCGTCCTCTGGGGCAAATCGCAGTATCGCGCTGAAGGCCCTCTGGAGCAGGCGATCTGCCTTGAGGTGCCGAGCGGGACGAACTTCCGTCGCGTTGCGGACAATCTGGATCAGCAGGGCGCGATCTCGTCCAAGATGATTTTCAACATGGGCGTGGATTACACAGGTGCGGGCAGCCAGCTGAAGGCGGGCAGCTTTATCGTGCCAGCAGCGGCCTCGATGGAATCGATCATCGATATCATCACCCGCGGCGGGCAGAGCACCTGTGGCACCGAAATCCTCTACCGTATCGGCGTGAACGCAGCGACCGTAGAGGTCCGCCAGATGGACCCCGAAACCGCCCGTTACGATGAGGTCGCGGATTTCGAACTCGGCTCTGACGTGCCAGAGATTTACACCACCGTGGCGGGCCAAAACGACACCCGTTTCCGTATCGCCATCGCCGAAGGTGTGACCAGCTGGCAGATCATGACCAGCCTTAATGCCATTGATACGCTCGACGGTGATGTGGATGTGATCCCAGCAGAGGGCTCTTTGTCGCCCGACAGCTATGAATTCACCAAGGGCGCAAGCGTTGCCGACATCCTGTCCCGTATGGAGGCCGCACAGGCGACCATCCTCGCGCAGGCATGGGAAAACCGCGCAGATAACCTGCCATTCGACACCCCCGAAGAGGCGCTGACCCTTGCCTCTATCGTGGAAAAGGAAACTGGCATCGCGTCGGAACGTCCGCTGGTGGCTTCGGTCTTTATCAACCGTCTGGAACAGGGCATGCGCCTGCAAACGGACCCGACCGTCATCTATGGCATCACCAAGGGCCAAGGCACCTTGGGCCGTGGTCTGCGCCAGAGCGAACTACAGCGCGAAACGCCCTATAACACCTATGTTATCAACGGCCTCCCGCCGACCCCAATTGCCAACCCCGGCAAGGCCAGCATCGAGGCGGTCCTGAACCCTGAACAGAGCGACTACATCTTCTTTGTCGCGAAAACGCTGAACCCTGCGGACGGTCACGTCTTTGCGGCCACTCTGAACGAGCATAACCGCAACGTTGCCGCTTACCGCGAATTGGAGCGCGCAGCGAATTGATGCGAACGGTCGGTTAACCGGTCCTTCGCACCCTTCGGGTAAAGTCATCACAGGCTAGAAGACGCAGGGCGGTCCTTTTGGGCCGCCCTTTGTCGTTTCTCGATCTGGCGGGGCAACCGATAGGGAACAACCAATGATAAATCGGGACCAACAACAGGCAGACCAAAAGCGATCACGCCTCTCAGAGGTGAGCGAGGTCTACGACAGCACCTTGAAACTGCTGCATGAATTGATCGCAGAGGCAGAGGTCGGCAACACCGACGCGCCGAAAAAGGCCACCGCACAGCTTGCTGTTTTGCAAGAGATGTTCGTGCGGGTCCGCAAAGCCGAAGAGGCATTCCACGACAAATACAAAGAGGGTCCAGAGAATGGAGAAATCGACTTTGACGCCGTGCGGGTGTCGCTCGGGTGCAGACTTGATCGCATCAGGAACGCCCACAGAGCAGACGGAGTTTCTGAATAAACTCACACAGGCAGAGCTTCGCGCTCTGCCCTTTTTGTTCGACTTCTGGGCCTTGGACCATCAGGTGCCGCCATCAGGCGATTGGCGCACTTGGGTGATCCTTGGCGGGCGGGGGGCTGGCAAAACGCGGGCAGGGGCCGAATGGGTGAGGTCCCAAATCGAAGGCTCGCGCCCGATGGACAAAGGCCGCGCCGCCCGTGTCGCCATCGTCGGAGAGACTTACGATCAGGCCCGCGAGGTGATGATCTTTGGCGACAGCGGGATCATGGCCTGTTCGCCCCCCGACCGTCGCCCCACATGGATCGCAGGTCGCAAGATGCTGCAATGGCCCAACGGTGCCATCGCGCAGGTCTTTTCCGCCTTTGACCCAGAGAGCCTGCGTGGACCCCAGTTCGATGCCGTTTGGGCGGATGAGGTCGCGAAATGGAAAAAGGGGCAGGAAACATGGGACATGATCCAGTTTGGCCTGCGTCTGGGCGATGATCCACGGGCATGTGTGACGACCACGCCGCGCAATGCGTCAGTGCTGCGGGGCATACTCGACCGCGATAGCACGGTCGTCACCCACGCGCCGACCTCTGCCAACCGTGCGAACCTCGCCGCTGGGTTTTTGGACGAGGTGCAGCGCCGCTATGCGGGCACTCGGCTTGGTCGACAGGAATTGGACGGCGTGCTCTTGGCTGATGCCGAAGGGGCGCTCTGGACCTCGCAGATGCTCGAAACCTCGCGGGTGGATCGTATTCCGCAGTGCGAACGCGTTGTCGTCGCCGTCGATCCGCCTGTCACGGGGCATAAGGGGTCAGACGACTGCGGGATCATCGTGGCCGGCGTTGTCACCGATGGCCCGCCGCAAAACTGGCGTGCCTATGTGATTGAGGACGCGACCGTCTCTGCAGCGTCACCGTCGCAATGGGCGCAGGCGGCGGTAGATGCGCTCCACCGTCATGGGGCCGACCGTATGGTGGCCGAGGTGAACCAAGGCGGCGCTCTGGTCGAAGAGGTCGTTCGCCAGATCGACCCTCTTGTCCCGTATCGCCCCGTTCGTGCGTCAAAGGGCAAGGTTGCCCGCGCTGAACCCGTGGCTGCCCTCTACGAACAGGGGCGGGTGCATCATGGGCGTGCCTTGGGGGCGCTAGAGGATCAGATGTGCCTGATGACCGCCAATGGGTTTCAGGGGCAGGGCTCTCCTGATCGAGTCGACGCCCTCGTTTGGGCGCTCTTTGATCTGATGATTGCCCCCGCCGCAACATGGCAAGCCCCCCGTGTGCGTCACCTTTGACGCCCTGTTGCGCCCCCCTGCGCACGCTGCGTTGGGGGGATGTGAACACCTTTCCTGCATATTGGCTCCAACGACGCAATTGGGGCTGAAACGAAGGAGCGATGGATGTTTGACTTTCTAAAGCGTGGCACGGCGCAGGACGCCCCTGTTGAGGCCAAAGCCTCGGCCACGGGCAAGGTGCTGGCGATGGGCGCTGGCCGCGCTGTCTGGTCCGCCCGCGATACGGTGACGCTGACCAAATCGGGCTTTACCCGCAATCCTGTGGGGTTTCGTGCGGTGCGCATGATCGCAGAGGCTGCCGCCGCGCTGCCCTTGATCCTGCAAGACCGCGACCGCCGCTATGACGCGCATCCTGTTGCTGACCTCCTCGCCCGTCCGAACGCAGCCCAAGGCCGCGCTGAACTGCTCGAGGCGGTCTATGGCTACCTCCTCCTATCGGGCGACGCGTATCTAGAGGCCGTGGGCGATGGCAGCCTCCCCGTGGAACTCCACGCCCTGCGCCCCGAACGTATGTCCATCGTCCAAGGCGCGGACGGCTGGCCCATCGGCTACGACTACACCGTCGCGGGCAAGAAACACCGTTTCACCGTGGGCGAGGGTGCAAGCCCGATCTGCCATATCAAATCCTTCCACCCGCAAAACGACCACTACGGGTTTTCCCCGCTCGAGGCCGCGGCCTCTGCCATCGACGTGCATAACGCGGCGTCGAACTGGTCAAAGGCGCTCCTTGATAATGCGGCGCGTCCGTCTGGCGCGATTGTCTACAAAGGGGCGGACGGTCAGGGCAGCCTCAGCAGTGACCAATACGACCGCCTCTTGCACGAGATGGAAACCATGCACCAAGGCGCGCGAAATGCAGGCCGTCCGATGTTGCTAGAGGGTGGGCTGGACTGGAAACCGATGGGCTTTAGCCCCTCGGATATGGAGTTCCAGAAAACCAAAGAGGCCGCCGCCCGCGAGATCGCGATTGCCTTTGGCGTGCCGCCGATGCTGCTCGGTATCCCTGGTGACGCGACCTACGCCAATTACCAAGAGGCCAACCGCGCGTTTTATCGCCTGACCGTCCTACCGCTCGCCACCCGCGTGACCTCTGTCATTGCCGATTGGCTGTCGGATTTTACGGGCGAACGGATCGACCTGCGCCCCGACCTCGACCAGATCCCCGCACTCGCCACCGAACGCGAGGCCGCATGGCGGCGTGTGGGCGATGCAACCTTTCTGACGGCGGCGGAAAAACGGGCGCTCTTGGGCCTGCCCGCGATTGAGGTCGGCGATGCAGGATAACATCGTGCCGCTCCCCAATCGCTCCGCCCCCGTGAACGACTTTTGGTTCGCTCAACTCGAAGCCCGCCTGAGCCGAATTGAGGCCATAGTGGCCAAAGTCGAAGGCCTCTTGTGGCTGGTTATCGCGTCCTTCGCGCTGATCTCTGGGCTGGAACTCATCCGCATTGTGACAGGATAGAATGATGGAATTAGAACATAAATTCAGCCGTTTATCGGGTGATATTGCGCTAAAAGATGGCCATATCATCGAAGGCTACGCATCCCTCTTTGATGCTGTCGATCAGGGCAACGATGTGGTCGCCCGTGGCGCCTATGCTGCGTCGCTGGCGAAACGGTCGGGCGTGAAAATGCTCTGGCAACATGACCCCGCGCAGCCCATCGGCATCTGGGACGAAATCCGGGAGGACGACCGTGGCCTCTGGGTCAAAGGCCGCATCCTCACCGATGTCGAAAAGGGCCGCGAGGCGGCTGCGCTGATCGCAGCGGGCGCCATTGACGGGCTTTCCATCGGCTATCGCACGGTGAAATCCACGAAAACCAACCACGGCCAGCGCCTCTTGACCGAGGTGGAGCTGTGGGAAGTGTCGCTCGTCACCTTTCCGATGCTGCCCGAGGCGCGCGTTGCTGGTAAATCCGACGATGCGCTGACCACTGATCTTCGCGATCTGGCCGATGCGTTTCGGCAGGCGAGAGCCGCGCTGATCCCCGACTAACCGACCCATCCGAGAGGACCGAAAATGACCAAACCCGAGGCCACTCCTCGGGCCGGAGAAGACATGTCTCCGGTCCAAGACCTGAAATCGGCGATCACCGATTTCGTAAGCGAATTCAAACAGTTTTCTAACGGCGTTCACGCCAAACTTCAGCAGCAGGAAGACCGCATGACCAAATATGACCGTAAATCCCTGATGGCGTCGCGCCCCGCGCTTTCGGGCGCTGAGATGATCGAGGCCCCGCACCAAAAAGCCTTTGCCGCCTACCTCCGTTCGGGCGAGGATGAGGGCCTTCGTGACTTGCCGCTTGAAGGCAAGGCGATGTCGACCGCCGTGGCGGCAGACGGTGGCTACCTCGTTGATCCGCAGACCTCTGACACGATCAAATCGGCGCTCACCGCGACCGCATCAATCCGCGCAATTGCCAACATCGTGACCGTTGAATCGACCTCTTATGACGTGCTGATCGACCACACAGAGATGGGCTCTGGCTGGGCGAATGAGGCCGCGAACCTGTCCGAGACGGCCACCCCGCAGATCGACCGCATCACCATTCCCGTCAACGAACTCTCGGCCATGCCGAAGATTTCTCAACGACTCCTCGACGACAGCGCCTTTGACATCGAAGGCTGGCTCGCAGGCCGTATTGCCGACAAATTCGCCCGTTCTGAGGCGTCCGCGTTCGTGAACGGTGACGGCGTGGACAAGCCCAAGGGTTTCCTCGACTACCCGACCGTGGACGAGATGATCTGGACCTGGGGCAACATCGGTTACGTGGTCACGGGCACCGCTGGCGCGATTGATGACGGCGATCCGATCATCGAACTGGTCTATGCGCTGGGTGCTGAATACCGCGCCAACGCGACCTTTGTGATGAACTCCAAAACCGCGGGCACCGTCCGCAAACTCAAAGACGCCGACGGTCGTTTCCTCTAGTCCGATGGCCTGAGCCAAGGCGAACCCGCGCGTCTCATGGGTTATCCTGTGCTCATCGCTGAGGACATGCCAGATGTGGCGGCGGACGCAATGGCGATTGCCTTTGGTGACTTTGCCAACGGCTACACCATCGCCGAACGCCCTGACGTGCGCGTGCTGCGCGATCCGTTCTCTGCGAAACCGCATGTTCTGTTCTACGCGACCAAACGTGTGGGCGGCGCGGTGAGCGACTTTAACGCGATCAAACTGCTGAAATTCGGCACCGCCTAAGCGGGCTGATCCACGGGCGGCGGAGGCCGCCCCACGGTCCGCGCGGGGCAACTGACCCCGCTAGCATGTCCCCGCCCGAGAAGGGCCAGTGACCGCGCGGACCTCAACCGACCGGAATTTCGGAGAGATGTGATGATGTTAGTCGAACAGACCACGGCGCCCCTCGCGGCGCTTCCGGTCGCTGAATTCAAAGACCATTTGCGACTGGGGTCGGGCTTTGCCGACGATGGTTTGCAAGACGGCGTGCTGGTCGCGGCGCTCCGTGCGGCCCTTGCCGCGATTGAGGCCCGCACAGGGAAAATCCTGATCCAGCGCGACTTTAGCTGGACGGTTTATCGCTGGCGGTCGACCTCTGACGCGGTGCTCCCTGTGGGGCCTGTCTCTGCCGTCACATCGCTGACCTTGATCGACCGTCTGGGGGCTGAAACGCCCGTGTCGCAGTCGTCGTGGGTGCTGGTCGCTGACCTCCATCGTCCGCGCCTCGTGGCGCTGGGTCTGGCCTTGCCTATGATCGCAACGGGCGGCTCTGCGCGGATGAATTTCGTGGCAGGCTATGGCCCGAACTGGTCCGACATCCCCGATGACCTGGCCCAAGCCGTCCTCATGCTCGCTGCCCACTTCTACGACTTCCGCCACGGCGAAACCGCTGGTCGTGACCTGATGCCGCCGATGGTGGCCTCGCTCGTGGAACGCTATCGCACCCTGCGGTTGGGAGGCATGGAATGACCCTGCCGATCCTTTCGCGCAAACTCACGCTCGAAACGCCGATCCGTGTGGCGGACGGGGCAGGTGGCTACAGCATCGACTGGCAACCCATGGGCACGCTCTGGGCCGAGGTGAAGGCCCGTACAGGTGCCGAAGGGTCGGGCGTCGCGGTCCCTCTGTCGAAATCACGGTTCACCATGACCGTGCGTGCCGCCCCCATCGGATCGCCTTCGCGCCCGCGCCCTGAACAGCGGTTCCGTGCTGATACACGCCTCTTTGCGATTGATGCGGTGGTGGAACGCGACGTGGATGCGCGGTTCCTGACCTGCTATGTGACAGAGGAGGTCGCCGTATGACCTACGCCCTCTCTGCCGCGCTGCAATCGGCGGTCTACGCAAGGCTCACCGACCAGATCACCGACACGCCCGTCTATGACGCGCTGCCCACAGGCACGCTGCCCGCGCTCTACATCACGCTCGGTCCCGAGGTGGTCAAGGATCGCTCTGATCAAACGGGCCACGGGGCGGATCATGATTTCAGCGTCACGATCGCCACGGAGACCGCAGGCTTTGCCGCCGCGAAACTGGCCGCTGCAAAGGTGTCTGATGCGCTCCTTGATACGACACTGACGCTCACCCGTGGCCGCATCGTTGCGCTGAATTTTCTGCGGGCGAACGCGTCCCGCGTGGATGGCAGCAGCATCCGCCAAATCACCCTGATCTTCCGCGCCCGCGTCGAAGACCTCTGACCCCTCACGACAGGAGAAATCCCATGGCAGCCCAAAACGGCAAAGACCTATTGATCAAGATGGACATGACTGGCGACGGTCAGTTCCAAACCACCGCTGGCCTGCGGGCCACGCGCATCAGTTTCAACGCGGAAACCGTGGATGTGACGAACCTCGACAGCCAAGGCGGCTGGCGCGAACTCCTTGCGGGCGCTGGTGTCCGTTCGGCGAGCCTCTCTGGCTCTGGCGTGTTCAAAGATGACGCCACCGACGAACGCGCCCGCCAGATCTTTTTCGATGGTCAGATGCCCGATTTTCAGGTGATCATCCCCGATTTCGGCACCATCGAAGGCCCGTTCCAAATCACCGCCATCGAATACGCAGGTACTCATAACGGCGAGGCGACCTATGAGCTTTCGCTCGCCTCTGCGGGTGCGTTGACCTTTACGGCGGCTGTCTGATGGCGAACCCCCATGCAGGCGAAGTGACCCTGACCCTCAACGGCACCGCATACCCGTGCAAACTGACGCTCGGCGCGCTGGCTGAACTTGAGGCAGAGTTGCAGACCGGAACCCTGATCGACTTGATCGACCGCTTTGACACGGGCGCGTTTTCTTCGCGCGATGTGTTGGCCTTGTGCGTTGCGGGCCTGCGTGGGGGCGGGTGGAGCGGCAGCAGCGCCGACCTCCTCACCGCCGATATCGCGGGCGGACCCGTGGGGGCGGCACAGGCTGCGGCCCTCATGCTCGCCCGCGCGTTCACGCCGGTGGCCTGAATGGACTGGGCGGGTCTGATGCGGTTGGGCCTGCGCGGTTTGCGCCTGTCCCCGCGCGAATTTTGGGCGCTGACGCCAGCAGAGCTCCTGCTCATCGCGGGGCTGGATGCTGCATCGCCCGCCATGGGCCGCGCCCGATTGGCCGAACTGGCCTCCCTTTATCCTGACGAAAGGACCACGAGATGAGCGATTTCGACCGCTTGGATGATCTGGACACGCAGCTTTCATCGCTGGAAACCAGCATGGGCGAGGCGTCCACGATGACCGCCGCCTTTGATGCGCAACTGCGCGATATCCGCCAAACCTTGGGCGATACGACCCGCGATCTGGGTAATCTGGATGCGGGGTTTTCGCGTGGGCTGCGCAAGGCCTTTGATGGCGTGGTCTTTGACGGTATGAAACTCTCGGACGCGCTGTCCTCCCTGGGCAAGGCGATGTCGAACACGGTCTACAACGCCGCGATGAAGCCCGTAACCGATCATTTCGGCGGGATGCTCGCGGGTGGGCTGAACGCGCTTGTGTCGTCGATCATGCCCTACGCGCAGGGCGGTGCCTTTACCCAAGGCCGCGTCATGCCCTTTGCCAAAGGCGGCGTCGTCACCAGCCCGACCACATTCCCCATGCGCGGCGCCACGGGCCTCATGGGTGAGGCAGGTCCAGAGGCGATCATGCCGCTGACCCGTTCCGCAGATGGTCGTCTGGGCGTTCAGGCGCAGGGGGGCGGCACGGTCCACGTCACGATGAACATCACCACCCCCGACGTGCAGGGGTTCCAACGCAGCCAGAGCCAGATCGCCGCGCAAATGTCGCGGGTGATGAGCCGTGGCCAACGCAATCGCTAAGGAGGCCACAATGGGGTTCCATGATATCCGCTTTCCCGTCTCGCTGTCGTTCGGCTCTGTCGGCGGTCCAGAACGGCGCACCGAAATCGTCACGCTCGCCAATGGTCACGAGGAACGCAACGCGCCGTGGGCCCATTCGCGTAGGCGCTATGACGCTGGGCTGGGCCTGCGGTCGATGGATGATATCGACGCGCTGATCGCGTTTTTTGAGGGCCGCAAAGGGCAGCTCTATGGCTTTCGTTGGAAGGACTGGGCCGACTACAAATCCTGCGCCCCCTCGCGTGCGCCTTCTGGCATCGACCAACTGCTTGGCATCGGGGATGAGGTCACATCGACCTTTGCCCTGCGCAAGCTCTACACCTCTGGCGCGGGCAGCTATGAGCGTCCGATCACGAAACCCGTCCTTGGCACGGTGCTGGTGACGCTGGGCAATATCCCCCAGCAAGAAAGCATCGACTACACCGTCGATTACACGAACGGAGAGATCACTTTTGCCCATCCGCCAGACATTGGGGTGGACATCCGTGCGGGCTTTGAATTCGACGTGCCTGTGCGGTTTGACACGGACGCGATCCGCATCTCGGCTGCGAATTTCAACGCGGGCGAGGTGCCTGATATTCCCGTGGTGGAGGTGCGCCAATGACGCTCCTTACGCACCTTGCCACAGGCACGACAACCACCTGCCGCGCATGGGCCGTGACGCGGAGCGATGGCGTGACCTTGGGCTTTACCGACCACGACCGCGACCTGTCATTCGACGGGATCAGTTTTCGCGCGGATACGGGGCTGTCCGCGCAGGCCATCGAACAATCGACGGGTCTGTCTGTCGATAACACAGAAGCCATCGGCACCTTGACCGACACCGCCATCACAGAGGCCGACATCATCGCGGGCCGCTATGACGGGGCAGAGGTGCGGTTCTGGATCATCAATTGGGCGGACACCTCAGAGCGGCTCTTGCTGTTTCGCGGCAGCATCGGGGAAATGCGCCGCAACGGGCCAGAGTTCCGCGCCGAACTGCGCGGGCTGGCCGAGGCCCTCAACCAACCCCAAGGCCGCGTGTTCCAGCGCGCTTGCGCCGCAACCTTGGGCGATGCGGCCTGTGGTGTTGATCTGAACACGCCCGCCTTTCGTCATGAAACCCCAGCCTATGCCGTCGAACGCAACCGCGTCTTTTGGACCGACCCGCTGCCACAGGCAGAGCGGTGGTTCGAAAAGGGGCGTCTGACGGTCATGTCGGGGGCTGCCACGGGCCTCTTTGGTCTGATCAAGGCAAACCGTATCGACGGTCCCCGCCATCTGATCGAACTATGGCAGCCCCTCGGGGCAGAGGTCGCGGCGGGCGATTTGATCCGCCTTGAGGCGGGCTGTGATAAACGCATGGCGACCTGTCAGGCAAAGTTCGACAACCTCCTGAATTTCCGCGGCTTCCCTGACATCCCAGGCGAAGACTGGCTGGTCTCCACCCCACGCCGTGCTGGCAGCAACGATGGGGGGAGCCTGAGATGAACCCGATTGTCACCACCGCCCGCGATTGGATCGGCACCCCTTACAGGCATCAAGCCTCGTGCAAGGGGGCGGGCTGCGATTGTCTGGGGCTGATCCTTGGCCTTTGGCGTGCGCATATCGGCCCGCTCCCTGAACCCGTGCCTGCCTACAGCGCGGATTGGTCCGAACCCCAAGGGCGCGAGGTTCTCTTTGACGCGGCCCTGCGCCACTTCACACCGAAACCTGTGACAGACGCCGCTCTCGGTGATCTGATCCTGTTTCGGATGCGCGACGGATCGGTTGCCAAACACCTCGGTCTGCAATCGCAGATCGGGGCGCATCCTGCATTTATCCATTCCTACACGGGCCACGGCGTGATCGAGAGCCGCCTGACCCTACCTTGGGCCCGTCGCATTGCGGCGCGGTTTTCCTTTCCTGAAAGGGGGCTTTGATGGCGACGATTGTTCTTTCTGCGGCAGGTATGGCGCTGGGTGGGTCCATCGGGGGCACCACGCTTGGCTTGTCGAACGCGGTGATCGGCCGCGCCATCGGCGCGACCTTGGGCCGCGTCATCGACCAGCGCGTGATGGGCGGATCGGATGCGGTCGAAACAGGCCGCATCGACCGTTTCCGTCTGACGGGTGCGTCCGAGGGTTCGGCCATCCCGCAAATCCACGGGCAAATGCGTGTGGGTGGTCAGGTCATTTGGGCCACGCGGTTCCTTGAGAGCACGACCACCACAGGCGGCAGCGGCAAGGGTTCCCGTCAGCCAAGCGTGACAAACTACGCCTATACCGTCAGCCTCGCCATCGCGGTCTGCGAGGGGCCAATCACCCGCATTGGGCGCATTTGGGCTGACGGCGTAGAGATCGCCGCGGACGACCTCACCTTGCGGGTTTATAAGGGCGGCGAGGACCAGCTCCCCGATCCGAAAATCGAAGCGGTCGAGGGCACAGGCAACGCGCCCGCCTATCGCGGCACCGCCTATGTGGTGATCGAAGACCTGCCCCTTGGCCTGTTCGGTAACCGCATCCCGCAGTTCTCGTTCGAGGTGGTGAAGACCAGCGCCGACGACATCGCGCAAAAGGTCCGTGGCGTGGCCCTCATCCCTGGAACGGGGGAATACGCGTTGGCCACAACGCCCGTGACGGTGAACGAAGGGCTAGGGTCCTATCGGTCGCTCAACGTCCATACGGCGGCGGGCAAGGCGGATATTGAGGTGTCTCTGGATGCCCTAACGGACGAGGCCCCGAACCTCTCGACCGCCTCTCTCATCGTGTCGTGGTTTGGCGATGATCTGCGCTGTGGGTCCTGTCGGATCGGTCCACGGGCAGAGACGCTTGGCCCCGATCCTGTCGACATGCCGTGGCAGGTGAGCGGGGCCAACCGCGCCACCGCTGGCCTTGTCCCTTATGCCGATGACCGCCCCGTTTACGGCGGCACGCCCACCGACCAATCCGTGGTGCAGGCGATCCAATCCCTGACCGCACGCGGCATTAGTCCTGTGTTTTATCCCTTTGTTCTGATGGAGCAATTGTCGGATAACACGTTGCCAGATCCGTCGGGCGCTACGACCCAGCCTGCGCTGCCGTGGCGCGGTCGGATCACGCTTTCGCTTGCGCCCACACAATCCGGAACCCCCGATCAAACCGCCCTCGCAGAGAGCGAGGTTGCGACGTTTTTCGGCACCGCGCAAGCCAGCGATTTTGCGATCAACGGCACGTCGGTCACCTACACTGGTCCAGCGGAATGGAGCTACCGCCGTTTCATCCTCCACTACGCGCATCTCTGTGCAGCGGCAGGCGGTGTCGGCGTGTTCTGCATCGGCTCTGAACTGCGGGGGCTGACCGAAATTCGCGGGACAAACGGGTTCCCAGCGGTCGAACAGTTGTGCCAACTGGCGGCGGAGGTCAAAGCGATCCTGCCCAACGCCAAAATCACCTATGCCGCCGACTGGTCTGAATATCACGGGATGCAGCCTGCGGGCACGGCGGATAAGGTGTTTCACCTCGACGCGCTCTGGGCCGATCCGAACATCGATTTCATCGGGATCGACAACTACCTGCCGCTCTCTGATTGGCGCGATGGGTTGGATCACCTCGACGCCGACTGGGGCGATATTCGCAACCTCGATTACCTGCGTTCTAACGTCGAAGGCGGTGAACTCTACGATTGGTATTACCACTCGCCCGAGGCCCGCGCCGCGCAAATCCGCACGCCGATCACCGATGGTGAGGGCGAGCCTTGGATTTGGCGACCCAAGGACCTTCGCAACTGGTGGTCCAACCCCCATTACAACCGAATTGGCGGCGTTAAGCAGGAGACTCCGACCGACTGGGTGCCCATGTCGAAACCCATCGTCTTTACCGAATACGGCTGTGCGGCGATTGATAAGGGGACGAACCAGCCGAACAAATTCCTCGACCCGAAATCGTCGGAGTCGGGCCTGCCGTATTATTCTACAGGGGGGCGCGATGATGCCGTGCAAGCGGCCTATATCACCGCGATCCACGACCATTATGCGGACCCTGCCGCGAACCCTGTGTCGCCCGTTTACGGTGGCACGATGGTGGATATGTCGCTGGCATGCCTTTGGGCATGGGACGCACGGCCTTATCCTGCGTTTCCCAACAATCGCGACCTCTGGTCGGATGGGGTGAATTACGCCCGTGGCCATTGGATGAACGGTCGTTTGTCGGCCCGTAGCCTTGCCCAAGCGGTGGCTGACATCTGCCAGCGGGCAGGGGTAGCAGAGGTCGATGTGAGCCGCCTCTATGGTGTGCTCCGTGGTTATATGATCGACCAGACCGACACGGCGCGGGCCGCTTTGCAGCCGTTGATGCTGGCCTATGGGTTTGATGTGACCGAACGGGATGGGAAACTGACCTTTGTCACCCGCACGCCGACGCATGGGGTGACGCTTTCCTCTGATGATCTGGTGATCGGCGATCGGTTCTCTGCCATCGAACATATCCGTGCCCCCGAGGCCGAAGTTGCGGGCAGAATCCGTCTGTCCTATGTGGGGGCGGACGGCAGCTATGACACCCGTTTGGCCGAGGCGAGCCTTGCGGGTGGGGCGCAGTCCGTTGCGCGGTCAGAGGCGGGCGTGGTGCTGACCTCAGCCGAGGCGAGCCAGATCACCGACCGTTGGTTGACCGAACAGCGTATGGCGCGAGACACGGTGACATTTGCCCTGCCACCTTCGCGGATTGATGTCGCTGCGGGGGATGTGGTGACGTTGAACGGTGACAGCTATCGTATTGATCGGATGACACAATCCTTGGGCCAAGAGGTGGAGGCGACACGTATCGACACCGACGCTTACATCCCGCCCTTGGTCGATTATCTGGCAGAGACGGTTGCACCTATCACGGCGCCTTTGCCTGTGACGGGCGTTTTCCTCGATCTGCCATTGCTCACGGGAACAGAGATCGTACATGCCCCGCATTTTGCGGCGACGGCGGTTAATTGGCCGGGGGCAGTCGCGCTCTATCATTCGGAAACCGACAGTGATTACAGGCTCGCTGCCACGGCAGAGCGGCCTGCCACGATTGGCACCACGTTAACCACGCTGGACCCCGCGATGGCCGGACGGTGGGATCATGGGGCGGCGCTGCGGGTGCAATTGGTGCGGGGGGAGCTTTCCTCGACTGATCGCTTGGGCGTTCTGTCGGGCCGCAATGCGATTGCGATTGGGGATGGCAGCGCGGACGGCTGGGAGGTGTTCCAGTTCCAAGAGGCCGTGCTCGTTGCGCCAAACACCTATGACCTGCGGCTGCGGCTGCGGGGGCAGCAAGGGACCGAAGCGGTTTTCCGTCCTGCGGGGTCAATGGTGGTGCTCTTGGACGGGGCGCTCGTTCAGCCTGATTACCCGAGCAGCCTGCGTGGTGTCACACGCAGCTACCGCTTTGGTCCTGCGACCCGTGGCTATGATGACCCGACCTATCAGACGGTGACCAGCGGGTTCGCGGGCGCGGGGTTGAGGCCTTATCCCGTGTGTCATCTGACCTCGACGGGAGAGGTGACGACCTGGGTGCGGCGAACGCGGGTGGATGGCGATAGCTGGGACGCGGCTGAGGTGCCCTTGGGCGAGGATCGCGAAGCCTATGTGGTGCGCGTCTTTGGCTCTGGCGAGTTGAAACGCGAGGTGATCGTGACTGTGCCAGAGTTCACCTATTCCGCGGCTGATAAGGCCGCGGATGGTGTGACAGGCGGCTACACCGTGCAAGTCGCGCAACTGTCGGACCGTTATGGCGCGGGGCCGTATCGGTCGCTTTGGGTGGCGTGATGCGGGCGGTGTTGCTGGCTGATCTGGAACAGGGGGCGCGGGCATTGCTTGCGCGCCCTGACTGCGATTGGCCAGACCTCGCGGCTATGATGATCGCCCAGGCGCGCCTTGCCGATAAATACCGAAAACGCACGGGGCGGGCGCATCCTGACTGGGGTAATGGGACGCTCCATGACCGCGCCATCCGATTGCCTCGCGCACCTATCCGCTACCCAACCCCAGAAGGGTTTCACAACGCGCTAAGTGTTTTGCTGCAAACCTATATCGCCTCGCGCCATCAAAATCGGTGATATGGTCGATCACGGGTTTATTCTTGGACGAAATGTCCTAAGTAGGATAGTCTGACGCGAGAAAACGCAGGAGCCTGACCATGGCAAACCCGAAAACAAAACTGGCTGAAATCGATCCCGTTTGGGACCGTATCTGTTCGGAAGCAGAGGAGGCGATTAAAACCGAACCTCTGATGGGGAGCCTGCTGCACCAATGTATCCTGCACCATCATCGGTTTCAGGATGCGCTGGCCTACCGCGTGTCGATGAAGCTCGCTTCGGCTGAGATGTCGGAGCAATTGCTGCGCGAGATCGCGGATGACGCCTATGAGGCCGCACCCGATCTGACCGCTGCGGCGCGTGCGGATCTTGTCGCGACCTACGAACGCGACCCAGCCTGCCACCGTTTCCTGCATCCGCTCCTTTATTTTAAGGGGTATCAGGCGGTTCAGGCCTATCGTTTGGGCCATTACCTCTGGCAGCAGGGGCGCAAGGATATGGCGTATTTCCTTCAGATGCGCATCTCTGAAACCTTTGGCGTCGATATTCACCCTGCGGCCCGCATCGGTCGTGGGATCATGATCGACCATGCCCACTCCATCGTGATCGGTGAAACGGCGGTCGTTGGTGACAACGTGTCGATCCTGCACACTGTGACGCTGGGCGGCACGGGCAAAGAGGACGAAGATCGTCACCCGAAAATCGGTGATGGCGTTCTGATCGGCGCAGGGGCGTCTGTGCTCGGCAATATTAAGATCGGGGATCGTAGCCGTATCGCTGCGGGGTCGGTCGTGCTGAACGATGTGCCCTGCTGCAAGACCGTGGCGGGTGTCCCCGCCAAGATCGTCGGAGAAGCTGGATGTGACCAGCCCTCCGTCTCTATGGATCAACTGCTGAAAAAATGTATGGGAGAGGGTTAACCCTCTCCTTCACCCACCAGCTGGTCGTAGGCTTCTAGCGCCTTCATCCCATACATATATGCAGGTCCGCCGCCCATCAGGATGCAGGTGGCAATCGTTTCTTCTAGCTCTGCGCGGGTTGCCCCTGCGCGGACGGCGCCCTGTAGGTGGAACCCGATGCAATCGGCGCAATGGGTCACGATGCCCACGACAATCGCTTGTAATTCCTTATGTTTTACCGACAACGCGCCGTCATGCAGCACTGCGCGGTGCATATCGGTAAAGGCCTTGCCCACGTCGGGTTGGGCCTTGCGGAAGTCTTTGGTCAGTTTGGTGGTGTTGGCTAGGTAGTCTTTCCAGTCCATGTCGCGCCTCATTTGATTGGTCACCCGATGCATAGCAGTCTGGTGGGGGTAAACCTTGCGATAGATCAAAGAGTTGGAATGTTTTTCGACGGCCCTTGCGGGGGCGGTGAAAACGGGGTTCAGTTCGGGAAAAAGACGGAGACACCAGATGATCATTCGCGACGCCACCGATGCCGATGCGGGCTTTCTCACGCAGATTTATAACCATGAGGTTCTGAATGGCACCGCTCTCTGGACGGATATCCTCGTGGATGAGGCGAACCGTCTGGCGTTTCTGGCTGATCGTCGCGCGGCGGGGTTCCCCGTGTTTGTCGGAGAGGTTGATGGCGTGGCGGCAGGATATTCGACCTACGGCACGTTTCGCGGCAAGGATGGCTATGATCTGACCGTCGAACATTCGGTCTATCTGTTGCCAGAGTATCAAAGGCAGGGACTGGGGCCGAAACTGATGCAGGCGATCATTGATCGGGCACGGGAACAGGGCCTCCATGCGATGATCGCGAGTGTTGAGGCGGGGAACACAGGGTCCGTCCTCCTTCATGAACGCATGGGGTTTGTAGAGGTCGCGCGGATGCCGCAGGTCGGTAAGAAATTCGGGCGATGGCTGGATATGTTGTTCTTGCAACTGACCTTGGATGATCGGCCCGCCCCATAAAAAAACGCCCCCGAAATCGGGGGCGTTTTCGTATCAATCGACTGCTGATTAAGCTAGCATTGCAATCGGGTTTTCGAGGTTCGCTTTGATCGCCTCGAGGAGTTGTGCGCCCAGTGCGCCGTCGATCACGCGGTGGTCAACGGAGAGGGTGACGGACATGACTGTCGCCACTTTGATCTGGTCGTCAGCGCCAACCACAGGTTTCTTCACGCCCGCGCCAACGGCGAGGATGCCAGAGTGCGGCGGGTTGATGATGGCGTCGAAGTTGTCGATGCCGAACATGCCGAGGTTGGAGATCGCGAAGGAGCCGCCCTGATATTCATGCGGCGCGAGTTTGCGGTCGCGGGCACGTTTGGCGAGGTCTTTCATCTCTGCCGACAGAGCCGAGAGCGATTTGCTGTCCGAGTTTTTGAGAACTGGAGTGAACAAGCCGCCTTCGATGGCTACAGCCACAGCCACGTCGGAGTTTTTTAACTTCAGCACGCGGTCGCCAGCCCAAACAGCGTTGGCTTCTGGGATCTGTTGCAGGGCCAATGCGCAGGCTTTGATGATGAAATCGTTGACCGAGAGTTTGACGCCACGGTCGCCGAGTTTCGCATTGAGCTGGGCGCGGAAGGCAAGCAGGTCGTCCAGTTCGATGTCGCGGCGCAGGTAGAAGTGCGGAACCGACTGCTTTGCCTCGGTGAGGCGAGCAGCGATGGTTTTGCGCATACCGTCGAGTTTGACTTCCTCGAAATCGGTGCCTTCGTACATTTTGAGCACGGCATCGGTGGACGGGCCTTGGGCCATGGCAGCAGCAGGAGCCGCAGCCTTGGGAGCCTCGGTCGCAGCGGCAGCAGGAGCGGCAGTTTTGGGTGCAGCGGTGGCACCTTCAACGTCCGATTTCACGATGCGACCACGCGGGCCAGAGCCAGCGATAGCAGACAGGTCGAGACCTTTTTGACCAGCGATGCGACGCGCGAGCGGCGATGCAAAGACGCGGTTGCCGTCTTTGATAGGTGCTGCTGGGGCAGGTGCCGCAGCCGCAGGAGCCGTCGCCGCGACAGGAGCCGCCGCCGCAGGGGCCGCAGCAGGTGCAGACGCGCCCGCTGCTGGAACCTCTTCGCCCTCTTCGACGAGGATTGCGATCAGGCTGTTGACCTTTACGCCTTCGGTGCCCTCAGCGATGACGATCTTGCCAACGACGCCTTCGTCCACGGCTTCGAATTCCATGGTGGCTTTGTCGGTTTCGATCTCAGCGATGATGTCGCCCGATTTTACTTCGTCGCCCTCTTTGACCAGCCATTTGGCCAGCGTGCCTTCCTCCATCGTGGGGGACAGGGCGGGCATGAGAATTTCTGTAGCCATTTCTCTGTCTCCTTAGCGGTAGGTGACTTGCTTCACGGCGTCGATGACTTCAGCCGTGGTGACAAGAGCGTGCTTTTCGAGGTTTGCCGCGTAGGGCATCGGAACGTCCTTGCCGGTGCAGTTCAGGACAGGCGCGTCGAGGTAGTCGAACGCGTGTGTCATGACATATGCCGACAGGTGGTTGCCGATAGAGCCAACGGGCCAGCCTTCTTCGACGGTGATCATGCGGTTGGTCTTCATCACCGAAGCAATCACGGTGTCGTAGTCCAATGGACGCAGGGTGCGCAGGTCGATGACTTCGGCGTCGATGCCTTCTTCGGCCAGCTTTTCAGCGGCTTCGAGGGCGTAGGTCATGCCGATGCCGAAGGACACGATGGTCACGTCGTTACCAGAGCGGCAGATTTTGGCCTTGCCGAACGGGATGGTGAAATCGTCGAGCACCGGAACCTCGAACGATTTACCGTAGAGGATTTCGTTCTCGAGGAAGATCACTGGGTTCGGATCGCGGATCGCCTGTTTCATCAGACCTTTGTAGTCAGCAGCCGAGTAGGGCATGACGACCTTGAGGCCAGGGATTTGCGCATACCATGCTGCGTAGTCCTGAGAGTGCTGCGCGCCCACACGAGCCGCTGCACCGTTCGGGCCACGGAACACCATCGGCGCACCCATCTGACCGCCAGACATATAGAGCGTCTTAGCAGCCGAGTTGATGATGTGGTCGATGGCCTGCATTGCAAAGTTGAAGGTCATGAATTCAACGATCGGTTTCAGACCGCCGAATGCAGCACCCGTTGCGATACCTGCAAAGCCGTGTTCGGTGATCGGCGTGTCGATGACGCGCTTAGAGCCGAATTCGTCCAGCATACCTTGGGAGATTTTATACGCCCCTTGGTATTCGCCAACTTCTTCACCCATGAGGAATACGTCGGGGTCGCGGCGCATTTCTTCGGCCATCGCGTCGCGCAGAGCTTCGCGGACGGTCTGAGTCTTCATTGGGGTGCCTTCGGGCCAGTCGGGGGACTGGTCAACCTTCGGTACTGCAGGAGCAGCCGCCGCAGGGGCAGGGGCCGCTGCAACAGGGGCCGCAGCCTCAGCCGCAGGTGCCGATTGGCCAGCGTCCGCAGGAACCTCTTCGCCTTCTTCAACGAGAACGGCGATAGGGGTGTTCACTTTGACGTTTTCGGTGCCTTCAGCGATCAGGATTTTGCCCATGATGCCTTCGTCGACGGCCTCGAACTCCATCGTAGCTTTGTCGGTTTCGATCTCTGCGATGATGTCACCCGCAGAAATGGTGTCGCCCTCTTTTTTCAGCCATTTGGCCAGAGTGCCTTCTTCCATTGTCGGAGAGAGGGCGGGCATGAGAATTTCGGTTGCCATGTGTGATGTCCTCTCTCGATCTTACGCGTAAATGTCGGTCCACAGCTCATCAAGAGCTGGTTCCGGGCTGGTTTTCGCGAATTCGGCGGACTCGTTCACGATGTCTTTGATTTCCTTGTCGATCTTTTTCAGATCGTCCTCGGAAGCATGGCTGCCCGTGAGCAACATCGCGCGGATCTGTTCGATCGGGTCACGCTCTTCGCGCATTTTCTGCACTTCTTCGCGGGTCCGGTATTTCGCAGGGTCCGACATGGAGTGGCCACGGTAGCGGTAGGTTTTGACCTCTAGGATGTAGGGGCCTTTGCCTGCGCGGCAGTGCGCAACAGCGCGTTCGCCAGCCTCTTTGACGGCGAGGACGGACATGCCGTCAACTTCTTCGCCTTTGATGCCGTAAGCTTCGCCGCGACCGTAGAGCGAGGTCGATTTGGTGGAGCGTGCCACCGAGGTGCCCATAGCGTATTGGTTGTTCTCGATGACGAAGATCACCGGAAGGTCCCAGAGTTCCGCCATGTTGTAGGTCTCGTAAACCTGACCTTGGTTCGCAGCGCCATCGCCGAAGTAGGCGAAGGTGACGTTGTCGTTGCCGCGGTATTTGTCCGAGAAGGCCAGACCTGCACCAAGCGGCACCTGAGCGCCAACGATGCCGTGGCCGCCGTAGAAGTGCTTTTCCTTGGAGAACATGTGCATGGAGCCGCCCTTACCTTTGGAGTAGCCACCTTCGCGGCCGGTAAGTTCTGCCATCACACCGTTTGCATCCATACCACATGCGAGCATGTGACCGTGGTCGCGGTAGGAGGTGACGCGTTTGTCGCCCTCTTTGGTGCAAGCTTCGAGGCCGACGACGACCGCTTCTTGACCGATGTAGAGGTGACAGAAGCCGCCGATAAGACCCATGCCATAAAGCTGGCCGGCCTTTTCTTCGAAGCGGCGGATGAGAAGCATGTCACGGTAGTAGCTCAGCAGCTCTTCCTTGGACACGTTTGCCTGTGCGGCTGGTTTTCTAGCGGCCATAGGTCCTCCGTCCTGTGATGGCGATAGTTTAGTGTTAAACTATCTATACAGGATTGGGATTTATAAAGCGAGTGTCAATATCGGTCAGAGTTGGATAGGTGGGTTGCACGGCGTGCAAGGCAGCGTTACGCCCCTGTAAACAAAGGGCGAAAAGGGGGCTCTGCCCCCTCGGCTGCGCCTTCACCCCCGGGATATTGGGGGCACAAAGGCAGGATTATCGGGTGATTACGATCTCGTCCGAGCGGACCATGCCGAGAACATCGCGGGCGCGTTCGTCGAGAAGGTCGAGGTCGAGGTAATTGTCAGAGAGACGGCGGGTGAGGTTTTGCATATGCGCCACTTCGACGTTCAGCGCGTCGAGGTCGGCCTGCAATTCACGGGCTTGGGCATCAATTTCAGCGCGGCGGAAGACACCGTATTCACCCTGCACAGCGGCAAAGGTGAAGTAGAGACCCAGAAGGATCAAAACAGTAAAGTAAATAACAGAGCCCATAGCGGGCCGTGCGCTGCGATTCATAACATGCCTCAAAATCACCTCTGACGGGTGTTGACGCTAGATTCGCACATCTGATTCGTTTTGTGAATCCCCCAAAGGGTTATTTCGCAAAGTTTTTTTGAGTAGAGTCAGGAAAGAAACAGGGCGCCCGAAGGCGCCCCGCTTTGTCTTTAGCCTGCAACCGAAGCGTCATAGATCGAGCCAACCGATGCGGCGAGCATGGCGTCAAATTCTGCATCAGACTGTTTGGCCGAGAGGCCTTCGGTCAGGCCGCGCGAGAAGGAGGCGATCATGCCTGTTTGTTTCGACAGGAGGTCGTTTGCGTCCTTGCGGGAGTAGCCACCAGAGAGGGCGACGACTTTCATCACGCGGGGATGATCGACGAGCGGTTTGTAGAAGTTTTCGACCGAAGGGAGCGAGAGTTTCAGCATCACCTGTTTGTCGGCGGGCAGAGCGTCCAGCTGAGCGAGGATTTCGTCGCGCAGGATGGTTTCGGCCTCGGCCTTATCGGCGATGGTGATGTTCACTTCGGGCTCGATGATCGGCATCAGGCCGTGCGAGAGAACCTGCATACCGATTTCAAACTGCTGCGCGACGACGGCTTTGATGCCTTCGGCGTTGGCAGCGTTGATGACCGAGCGTTCTTTGGTGCCAAAGATGCCTTTGGTCACGGCGCGCGCGAGCAGGGTGTCCAACTCTGGCATCGGTTTCATCAGTTGAACGCCGTTTGCCTCGTCTGCGAGACCCTTGTCGATTTTCAGGAAGGGCACGACCGATTTTGCGTTCCAGAGGAATTCAGCGGTCGGGGTGCCGTCAATGTCGCGGTCCATGGTCATTTCAAAGAGGATCGCGCCGACGATTTTGTCGCCTGTGAAGGAGGGGGATTTGATGATCCGCGACCGCATCTGGTGGATCATGTCGAACATCTCGGCGTCGCCGTTGTATTCGCTTTCTTCAACACCGTAGAGGCGCAGGGCCTTGGGGGTCGAGCCGCCACTCTGGTCGAGAGCTGCGATAAAGCCTTTGCCTTCGGATACCTTAGCGGCCATCTGCGGGTTCATTACTAAATCCTCGTGAAATATTAAGAATTTTTAAGGCCTTAAACGGCCTGCGCCCCGCTTGTAGGAAAGCGGGGCGCAGGTTGCAAATGTGATAGCGATAACGATTTTTAGGATAACGCTATCACTGTTCACTTTCTTTCAAAATGCTTCATTCGAGGGCTGCGACGCCAGGGAGGACCTTGCCTTCCATCCATTCAAGGAAGGCACCGCCAGCGGTGGAGATGTAGGTAAAGGCCTCTGCGGCGCCGGCTTTGTTCAGGGCGGCGACGGTGTCACCCCCGCCCGCGACGGAGACGAGTTTGCCAGCCTTGGTCAGCTCTGCCGCTTTTTTCGCGGCGGCGTTGGTGGCGGCGTCAAAGGGTTCGATTTCGAAGGCACCGAGAGGGCCGTTCCAGATCAGGGTTTCGGCGCGGTCGAGAACTTCGCTGATGTAGGCGACGGTTTCGGGGCCAGCGTCGAGGATCATCGCGTCAGAGGGGACCGACTCTGGCGCAACGGTTTCGTTGTCAGCGTTGGCTTTGAACTCGCGGGCGACGACGACATCGCGGGGCAGGATGATCTCGCAGCCAGCATCGGCGGCTTTGGCGAGGATGTCGCGGGCAGTATCGGCCAGATCATGTTCGCAGAGCGATTTGCCGACATTGATGCCTTGGGCGGCGAGGAAGGTGTTCGCCATACCGCCGCCGATCACGAGGTGATCGACTTTGCCCACGAGGTTGCCAAGGAGGTCGAGCTTGGTCGAGACTTTCGCGCCGCCAACAACAGCCACAACGGGACGCACGGGCGAGCCGAGAGCCTTTTCCAATGCGCTGAGTTCTTCGGCCATCAGGCGACCCGCGCAAGAGGGCAGGAGGTGAGCCACGCCTTCGGTGGTGGCGTGGGCGCGGTGCGCGGCAGAGAAGGCGTCGTTGCAGTAGATATCGCCCAAGGTCGCGAGGTATTTCGCCATCTCTGGGTTGTTCTCTTCTTCCATCGGGGTGAAGCGGGTGTTCTCAACCAGCACGATGGTGCCGTGGGTGAGGGCTTTCATCTCGTCCGCGTTGGGCACTTCGATAAAGGTCACAGACGATCCCAGTGCGGCCTCAAGCGCGGGCAGGGTCACGCGCAGCGACATCTCTGGCACGACTTTGCCTTTGGGGCGACCGAAGTGGGCGAGGAGGATCGGAATACCGCCAGCGGCAACGATGTCTTTGACGGTGGGCACGATGCGGTCAATGCGGGTTGTGTCGGTCACAACGCCGTTTTCGACGGGGACGTTGATATCCACGCGCACCAGAACGCGTTTTCCATTGAGGTCCATATCGTCGAGTGTTTTCCAAGCCATCTGCGCCTCCGTCAAATCTTGGGTTGATATCTGATAGCGGTATCCTCGTTATCGCCTTTCAACGCAAGGTCTGGGAGCATCCCTTGGCAAGGACGTGCAAGAGGCTTATGTCAGTGTGCAAAGAACGCGAAATCAAGGAGGTCCCCGTGGCCGATATCAAAGACCCTGAAAACACAGTGATCATCGAGCTCAAAGACGGTCAGGTTGTGATTGAACTTCTGGCTGACGTTGCGCCCGCACATACCGCCCGCATGAAAGAGCTGGCACGCGCTGGCAAATATGACGGCGTTGTGTTCCACCGCGTGATCGACGGTTTCATGGCGCAAACTGGCGACGTAGAGCACGGCAACATCGACAGCGATGCCTACAACAAAAACCGCGCCGGCACGGGTGGTTCGGATCTGCCTGACCTTCCTGCAGAGTTTTCGCGTCTGCCGCACGATCGCGGCACGCTGGGTGCTGCCCGTTCGATGAACCCGAACTCGGCCAACAGCCAGTTCTTTATCAACTTCAAAGACAACCATTTCCTGAATGGCCAATACACCGTCTACGGTCGTGTGCTGTCGGGCATGGAATTTGTCGACAAGATCGTTCGTGGCGAACCGCCCGTCGATCCCGACAAAATGATCAGCGTGAAAGTAGCCGCAGATGTATAAGCTCGCGTGTGTTCTGACTTTGGTGGCTGGCCCTGCGCTGGCAACTGGGTTGGATGTGACCGTTTCGGGTCAAGCAAACGGCACGTTCCATATCGACCTTCTCGACGATGTCGCGCCTCAGCACGTGGCGCGGATCACCGAACTGGCGAACCAAGGGCTCTACAATGGTGTGGTGTTCCACCGCGTGATTGACGGCTTTATGGCGCAGACGGGTGACGTAGAGTTCGGCCGTATGGGCGGCGATATGTCGATGGCGGGTATGGGTGGATCGACCCTGCCTGACCTTCCGGCGGAGTTCTCGGCCCTGCCATTCGACCGTGGTGTCGTTGGTATGGCGCGCGCGGCTGATCCGAACTCGGCCAATAGCCAGTTCTTTATCATGTTCCAGCCTGGCTACTTCCTCAACGGGGATTACACCGTCGTGGGCACTGTGACCGAAGGCATGGAGATCGTTGATGCGATTAAGCGCGGTGAAGGCGCAAACGGCGCCGTGATCGGTCAGCCTGACATGATGGCATCGGTGACTGTTACCGAGTGATCGGTTCTTCAGACCTGAGAGATTGAGAGCGGGGGGCAGTGGCCCCCGTTTTTATTTGAAGTGATGGGGGCGCTGCCCCCAAACCCCCGGGATATTTCAGGCACAAAGGGGCAACGAAAAAGGCCGCCCGATTGACGGGGCGGCCTTTGGTATTCTGAGAGGGGCTGATTAGATCAGCTTGCCCATCGCGACGGCAGTGTCTGCCATGCGGTTCGAGAAGCCCCATTCGTTGTCGTACCATGTCAGGATGCGGACCATGGTGCCGTCCATAACTTTGGTCTGGTCGAGCGCGAAGGTCGACGAATGTGGGTCGTGGTTGAAGTCGATCGAAACGTTTGGAACGCTGGTGTAGCCGAGGATACCTTTGAGCCCGCCGTTCGAGGCCTCAATGATCGCTTCGTTGATTTCAGCAACGGTGGTGGTGCGAGCGGCCTCGAACGTTAGGTCAACGACCGAAACGTTCGGGGTCGGCACGCGGATCGCAACGCCGTCGAGTTTGCCGTTCAGTTCCGGCAGCACGAGGCCAACGGCCTTAGCAGCGCCAGTCGAGGTCGGGATCATCGACATTGCTGCCGCACGTCCGCGGTAGAGGTCCTTGTGCATGGTGTCGAGCGTCGGCTGGTCACCCGTGTAGGAGTGGATGGTGGTCATGAAGCCTTTGACGATTCCAACCTTGTCGTTGAGCACTTTGGCAACAGGCGACAGGCAGTTCGTGGTGCAGGATGCGTTCGAGACAACCAGTTGGTCAGCTTTCAGCGAGTTGTGGTTCACACCGTAAACGATGGTGTTGTCTGCACCGCTCGATGGAGCCGAGACGAGAACGCGCTTCGAGCCGTTTTCGAGGTGGAACGCTGCTTTTTCACGGTCGGTGAAAATGCCAGTGCATTCCAGCGCGATGTCCACATCGCCCCAAGGCAATTCTTTGGGATCGCGGATTGCGGTCACTTTGATCGGGCCACGACCGACGTCGATGGTGTCCTCGGTGGTGGTCACCTCACTCGGGAAACGACCGTGAACAGAATCGAAGCGGATCAGGTGTGCGTTGGTTTCAACCGGACCCAGATCGTTGATCGCTACAACCTCAATATCGGTGCGGCCGGATTCAACGATTGCGCGCAGGACGTTGCGGCCGATGCGACCGAAACCGTTAATTGCGACTTTGACTGCCATAAGATGTCCTCCAGAACGGGGTAATGTTGGCGCTAACTCTCTCCGTTGGCGCTAACATTGCGATTTCTCGCCAAAGGTCAACAGTGAATAGGGCAAAACCAGCGCAATCAGCGCCAGAATGCCAACCATTCTGTCAGATCAAACAGTTCTTTGAGGATAAACAGGGTGCCCCCGAGGCCGAGAGCCATATCGATGACGAAACCCGTCACGATCAACGCGAAAAGCGTGTAGGTCGTTGTGCTGTTCATGGCCACGGGTTTACCCCGCAGCCATGACGCTATGCAATTGATTAGTGAATGAGGCGGCCCATTGCGGCGGCAACGTCGGCCATACGTGCCGAGAAGCCCCATTCGTTGTCATACCATGCCATGACGCGAACCATGCGGCCGACGACTTTGGTCTGGTCGGGGGCAAAGATCGACGATTCAGTGGTGTGGTTGAAGTCGATGGAAACCTTCTGTTCTGCGTCGTAGCCCAGAACCATGCCCATGTAGCCTTGGGCGGCTTCGCGGACGATTTCGTTTACTTCATCAACGGTGACCGATTTTTCTGCGATGAACGACAGGTCAACGGCGGATACGTTCGGGGTCGGGACGCGGACAGCGGAACCGTCCAGTTTGCCCTTCATTTCAGGGAGAACTTCACCCAGCGCCTTAGCCGCACCCGTGGAGGTCGGGATCATCGCCATTGCCGCAGCGCGTGCGCGGTAGAGGTCTTTGTGACGACGGTCGAGCGTTGGTTGGTCGCCGGTGTAGCTGTGGATCGTGGTCATGATGCCCGATTCAATGCCAATCGCGTCGTTGAGAACCTTTGCCAGCGGAGCGAGGCAGTTGGTGGTGCAAGAGCCGTTCGATACCATGCGGTCGTCAGCCAGCAATTGGCGGTGGTTGACGCCATATACAACGGTGCGCTGAACGTTGGTCGCAGGCGCCGAAATCAGAACCTTTTTCGCGCCGCGATCGAGGTGAACAGCCGATTTTTGACCGTCGTTGAAGTTACCAGTGCATTCCAGAACCACGTCGACGCCAGACCAGTCCAGTTCTTCGGGGTTGTAGGTCGACATCACTTCGATTGGGCCGCGGCCCAGATCCATGGTGTTGCCGCTCACCTTAACCGGAGAGCCAAAGCGGCCATGGACGCTGTCATATTTCAGCAGGTGTGCGTTGGTTTCAATCGGGCCAGTGGCGTTGATTTTGACAACTTGCACGTCATTGCGGGCAGCTTCGGTGATGTGGGCGAGGGTGCAGCGGCCAATGCGGCCGAACCCGTTGATGCCGATGGTAACGGTCATGTCGTTTTTCATCCTCTGCAGCGTCAGCGTTTGCAGGGTCTGTACTGGCATGCTGCCTTGCGGCAAAGAAAAATCTGCAATGCGTTTAATATGTTAGCGATAAAAGTGTGGTTGGCGCAGGGGTTGGCGCTAACGGTTTGCGCCAACAGCGCGGGGTTGTCATACCGTGAGGATAACGATCCAATTGAAGAACGAATCTATAGGGGTGTGGGCATGAGTGGTTTACTGGCACTGCTCGACGATGTGGCGGGTATCGCCAAAGTCGCAGCAGCGAGCGTTGATGATGTGGCGTCAGCGGCGGCAAAGGCGGGGACGAAAACGGCGGGTGTTTTGATCGACGATGCCGCTGTCACGCCGAGCTATGTGACGGGTTTCAAGCCCGACCGCGAACTGCCGATGATCGGAAAGATCACGCTTGGGTCGCTGAAGAACAAACTGGTGTTCTTGCTGCCTATCGCGCTGTTGCTGTCGAATTTCCTACCGCAAGCGATCACGCCATTGCTGATGCTGGGCGGGTCGTATCTGTGTTTTGAAGGGGCAGAGAAGGTGTTCCACCATTTCTTCCCGCACGGCGATCATAGCGTCGAAGAGGACATGGACATCAAAGACCCCGCCCACCTCGAAGAGGAAAAGGTCGCGGGGGCGATCAAGACCGACTTTATCCTCTCGGCTGAGATCATGACCATCGCGCTCTCGACGCTTGAGGCGAGCAGCATCTGGATGGAGGCCGCGACGCTGGCTGTGATCGCTGTTGGGATCACCTTTGCGGTCTATGGCACCGTTGCGCTGATCGTAAAAGCGGACGACGTGGGCCTGCATATCGCGCAGAACGCACGGCTGTCGGTGACGCGTGGGTTTGGCCGTGGGATCGTGAAGGCGATGCCGCCGCTGTTAAAGGCGCTGTCGTTTATCGGGACGCTTGCGATGCTTTGGGTTGGTGGGAACATCATGATCCACGGGCTGCACGATCTGGGTCTGCACGCGCCGTATGACGCCATCCATCATTTGGCAGCGGTGGCGTCTGAGGCTGTTGGCGTCGCTACGGGCTTTGTCGCGTGGGCAGTGACGGCGGCTTGTGACGGTGTGATCGGGGTGATCTACGGCATGGCGCTGATCCCTGTGGCGACCAAAGTGGTCGGGCCACTGATTGCCAAGGTCACAGGATCCTCGGCAGCGCATTAATCCAAAGCGACCCAGACAAATAAAAACGCCGCGCAGGATCTGCGCGGCGTTCTTGTTTTCGGGGATGTGCAGATTAGCCCAAGAGAGCTTTGACTTTTTCTGCAACAGCCTCGGCAGTGATGCCGAATTTTTCGTAGAGCGTCTCTGCCGGAGCAGAGGCACCAAAGCTGTCCATACCAACAAAGCCAGCCTTCTGTTCGCGGCCACGTTCGCCGAGCAGGTATTTGTCCCAGCCCTGACGCACGGCAGCTTCGACAGCCACGCGGACGGGTCCAGCGGGCAGCACTTTTTTGCGGTAGGCTTCGTCCTGCTGGTCGAAGAGTTCCATGCAGGGAACGGACACGACGCGGGTGCCGATGCCAGCGGCTTCGAGGATGTCACGCGCTTTGAGCGCGATTTCGACCTCGGAACCCGTAGCCATCAGGATCGCCTGACGTTTGCCAGCTTCTGCGTCTTTCAGGACATATGCACCCTGAGCGACGAGGTTCTTTGCTTTGTGTTCGGTACGAACGGTCGGCAGGTTCTGGCGCGACAGGGCGAGGACCGATGGGGTCTTGTCCTGAGTGAGCGCGATTTCCCATGCCTCAGCGGTTTCCACGGTATCTGCAGGACGGAACACGAGAGTGTTCGGGGTCGCGCGCAGCATCGCGAGGTGTTCAACGGGCTGGTGGGTCGGGCCGTCTTCGCCCAGACCGATGGAGTCGTGGGTCATGACATAGACAACAGGCAGGTGCGACAGAGCCGAGAGACGCATTGCGCCACGGGCGTAGTCGGTGAAGCACATGAACGTGCCGCCGTAAGGACGCACGCCGCCGTGCAGCGCCATACCGTTCATTGCAGCAGCCATACCGTGTTCACGGATGCCCCAGTAGACATAACGGCCAGCGCGGTTTTCAGGATCGAATACGCCCAGATCGCCCGTTTTGGTGTTGTTCGAACCGGTGAGGTCAGCCGAACCACCAACGGTTTCAGGCATGATCGGGTTCACAGCAGCCAGAACCATTTCCGACGACTTACGGGTCGCAACGGAGGGTGCTTTTTCGCTGATCTCTTTTTTCAGGGCGCGGATGGTAGCAGCGAGTTTCTTCGGCGCTTCACCAGCGAGCTGACGGTTGAATTCAGCTTGTTTGTTGGCCGAGAGCGCAGCAAATGCAGCTTCCCAGTCAGCGCGAGCCGCAGCACCGCGTTCACCGAAGGATTCCCACTGTGCCTTAACGTCTGCTGGGATTTCGAACGAACCCCAGTTGACGCCGTAGTTTGCTTTGGCAGCAGCGAGTTGCTCTTTGTCGGTCAGTGCGCCGTGACCTTTAGAGGTGTCTTGCGCAGCGTGGCCCAGTGCGATGTGGGTTTTGCACGCGATCATCGACGGACGCGGGTCTTTTTTCGCTTCAACGATGGCTGCGTCGATCGCAACAGGATCGTGGCCGTCGATTTCAACGACATGCCAGCCAGACGCGCGGAAACGTGCGACCTGATCGGTTTTGTCGGAGAGCTCTACAGTACCGTCGATGGTGATGTTGTTGTTGTCCCAGAACACGATCAGGTGCGACAGTTCGTGTTTGCCAGCCAGACCGAGAGCTTCTTGAGACACGCCTTCCATGAGGCAGCCGTCGCCAGCGATCACATAGGTGTAGTGGTCAACGATCTTTTTGCCGAAACGTGCGCGCTGGATTTCTTCAGCCATCGCGAAACCGACAGAGTTCGAGATACCTTGGCCGAGCGGACCAGTGGTCACTTCAACGCCGTCGAGCAGGAAGTTCTCTGGGTGGCCAGCGGTTTTCGCGCCCCACTGACGGAAGTTCTTGATCTCGTCGAGCGATACTTCTGCGTAACCTGTGAGGTAGAGCAGGGAGTAGATCAGCATAGAGCCGTGACCTGCCGACAGAATGAAACGGTCGCGGTTCGGCCAGAGCGGAGCCTTGGGGTCAAAATTCAGGTGCTTTTCGAACAGCACAGTTGCCACGTCGGCCATGCCCATCGGCATACCAGAGTGGCCCGAGTTCGCAGCCGTAACGGCATCGAGCGTCAGGGTGCGGATAGCCGCAGCTTTCATCCAGTGATCGGGGTGCGCGGCGCGCAGGGCAGCAATATCCAAGTGTCCGGTCCTTTGCTGTTGGGCGATTGGTTTACAGCGTCATAACAGGGTGTCCTACAAGATCAAGCAGGACCGTTAAGTCATTGGCGATGTTCGTAGGCTGGGCCTTTGCCCTTGGCCTCGATTGACTTAGGCTTTGGAGAAGAGATCACGATTCGGGCCTGTCGCGGGGGCAATGGACCCCAACGACGCTATAGAAGCCCTAGGAGGACGCGCAGATGACCGAGATATCAGAGCTTGAAGGGCGCATTTCCGCTGCCCTCGACCGGATTCGCAGCGGCGTTTCTGCCTTGGAAAACAAAGCGGTAGTAACGGGTGATGCACCTGCGGCGGCGCCTGTAGGGGATGACCGTGTGGCCCAGCTTGAGGCGGAATTGGCGGCCCAAAAGGACGTGAACGCCCAGCTGGAAGAGCGCGTTAAGGTGCTCAAATCCCGTCAGGACACCGTGATTGCGGACCTGAACAGTGGCGCTGAGCGTGCGAAAGAACAGCTTCAATCGTTTGAGGCCGACCTGGAAAAATTGCGCGAAGAAAATGCCGCCCTTCGGGATGTGAGCGAAAATCTGCGGAAGGCGGCAGAGGCGGATGGGATTGATGCCGCGATGATCAACCGCGCGATGCAAGCCGAACTGGATGCACTGCGGGCGCTGCGTGCTGCTGAGGCGGCTGAGGTCGCGACCATTTTGGCCGAATTGAAACCTTTGATCGAGGAGGCGAAATAATGCCGCAAGTCGAGATTAAAATCGGGGGTCGTTCGTTTGAAGTGGCCTGTCAGGAGGGCGAGGAATCGTTCCTGCAATCGGCTGCTGCGTTGTTGGACGCCGAAGCATCAAGCTTTGCCGCGCAAGCGGGGCGTATGCCTGAATCGCAGCTTCTTCTGATGTCGGGGTTGTTGCTGGCGGATAAAACCGTCGCAATTGAGGACCGTCTGCGCGAGGCCGAGGACAAGATCGCGGAATTGGAACTTAAAGTCGCGAACCCTAAAGAAGTTGCGGTTCCTGTCGTTCCAACAGCTGTGACCGACACGCTCAAGGAACTCGCTGCGCGAGCCGAAGCGTTGGCGGATGAAGTGGACGACAAACTAAAGGCATAACTCATGCGTATTGCGGCGGCCCTTTTGGCGTTGTTGCCAGCAACAGGGCAGGCCGCAGGGCTGAGCCATTCGATTTATATTTGCGACCGCGAGATCAAATTGGATGTGGTCTATGTGCAATCCGATGGCCCCGATCAGGCCGTTGTGATGGCCGAAGGGCATATTGCGATGCTCTCTGCCGTGCCAAGCTCTGAAGGCAAACGCTACCGCAATTCGCCAGTGGCTTCTGACTATGTCTGGTGGGTCAAGGACCGCGAGGCGATGCTCGGCTGGTATGATGCGGGCACGGGCAACGAAGCGGTCGTTTACCAATCCTGTAGTCGCGTATCGACGGAATGAAAAAAGGCGCCTCACTGGGCGCCTTTTCTATTAGATCGTCTGCGATTTACTGGTTCGCAGCGCGGATTTGGTCCGCTTTCTCTTTGTCGAAGGCAACGCCTTCTTTTTCAAACAGCTCATCCAGTTCGCCCGAGAGGGTCATCTCTGTGATGATGTCGCAACCGCCGACGAACTCGCCTTTGACGTAGAGTTGCGGGATGGTCGGCCAGTCGGAGTATTCTTTGATCCCCTGACGGATTTCTTCGTCAGCCAGAACGTTCACGTCGGCATAATCAACGCCCATGAAGTTCAGGACGCCAGCAACGCGGGACGAGAACCCACACTGCGGCATGGTTTTTGTGCCTTTCATATAGAGCACAACATCATTGGAGGTGACGGTTTCTTTGATTTTGTCAGCTGTCGACATCTGTCTTTCCTTAGTCCGGTGCCTTGGTGGTCAGTGCCAAAGCATGCAATTCGCCTTGTGATCCGTCCATTTTGCCCTTGAGCGCCGCGTAGACAGCGCGCTGCTGCTGGACGCGGTTCATATCGCGGAAGCTTTCGTCTTCGACGTAGGCAGCAAAGTGCTGACCGTCGTCGCCCTGAACCTGCACTTTGGCAGCAGGGAATGCTTCGCGGATTAGGCTTTCGATTTCTTCTGCGGTGATCGCCATTCGTGGGCCTCCTGTCTTACCTTAGATGTAGGACGGCGCGGGACGGGCCGCAAGCGATTAGCGGTCGACAAATTCACGCATGTCGCTGAGGAAGGCGTCAAAGGCGGCTTTTTGCTCTGCGGTATCGGCCCAAAGGCGCGAGAGTTTCCGCAAGAGGCCTGCACGGCGGGCCTCTAATTCCGGCGGTAGATTGTAGGTTTCAGCGGCAACCAGCATCGTCATGCGTTCATGGACGGGACGCAGGTTCGCGAAATCACGCATCATCGCGGGCAACAGTTCGGGTGCATCACGCCAGCTTTCGCCGTTGAAGCGTTCTTGGGTGACGCGCTGACCCGCGCCCGCGCAGTCATAGAGCGTGCAGCCCTTGAACCCGCGTGGTTCCAGATCGTCGTGAATGGTGCAGAGGTGTTTGCCCAGATTGGGGCAGGGCGTGCCTGCGGCCTTATCAATGGCGAACATCGGGCCTTTGTCCAAGACGAGGCTCACGCAGCAGAGCGCTGCGCAGTTCATGCAGTCGGATTTCAGGTCAGGGAGCGTCATCAATGGGCAGAGGCGAAAAGGCCCGCGCGGTGGCGGGCCTGATCGGACTTAGTGGATCGCGGTGTAGAACGACGACCGGAAGGTCTCGGTCAGTTCTGCGAGCGGAGCGGAGGACCCGCCAAAGCTCACGTCCGTGCCACCGAATTTACCAACGGTCTGCAGGGTCACACCTGCCTGACCTGCGGCGATCATCAGCGCCTCGGCCTTATCAAAGCTGCAAGCGATCAGGTAACGGCCCTGATCCTCACCAAAGAGGGTCGGGGTGTCGGATGCGTCTAGAGAGACGCCAACGCCAGCGGCTTCGGCCATCTCGAACGCAGCCAGAGCCAGACCACCGTCAGCAAGGTCGGTGCAAGCGTTGATCAGCGCGCGGTTTGCGCGGATGAAATCGCCGTGGGCTGCTTCTGCAGCCAGATCAACATGCGGTGCATCGCCGTCTTCGCGGTTATACACTTCAGCGAGCAGGGCCGACTGACCGAGGTGGCCAGCGGTTTCGCCCAACAAGAGCAGAACGTGACCGTCACGTGCAGTGCCGAGGATCGCATCATCGAGGTTCTCGATCAGGCCAACAGCACAGATGGTCGGGGTCGGCAGGATGCCTTGACCATCGGTTTCGTTGTAGAGCGATACGTTGCCCGAAACGATCGGGGTGTCGAGCGCGATACAGGCCTCACCGATACCCTGAAGAGCGCCAACGAACTGACCCATGATCTCTGGCTTCTCAGGGTTGCCAAAGTTCAAGTTGTCGGTGGTTGCCAGCGGCTTTGCCCCAACGGCAGAGAGGTTGCGGTAGGCTTCGGCAACGGCTTGTTTGCCGCCTTCAACAGGGTTTGCCTTCACGTAGCGCGGGGTCACGTCCGAGGTGAAGGCGACAGCCTTATTGGTGCCGTGGATGCGCACGATGCCAGCGCCCAAGCCCGGTTTGCGAACGGTGTCGCCCATAACTTGGCTGTCGTATTGTTCGTAGACCCACTGTTTGCCAGCGTAGTTCGGGGACGAAATCAGCGCCTTCAGGCCGTCAATCGCGTCAACGCCAGGAACGTCTGCCATCGGTGCCGCAGCTGGAGTCGGAACCCACGGACGGTCGTATTCAGGTGCCGAGGACGACAATTCTGAGAGCGGCAGGTCCGCTTTGACTTCGTTGCCGTGGAGGATGACGAAACGGTCTTCGGCGATGGTTTCACCGACGATTGCGAAATCGAGGTCCCATTTTTCGAACACAGCGCGGGCTTCGGCCTCAAGCTCTGGGTTCAGAACCATGAGCATCCGCTCTTGGGATTCAGAGAGCATCATCTCGTAGGCGGTCATGTTGGGTTCACGCTGGGGAACGCGGTCCAGTTCCAGCTTAATGCCCAAGTGACCTTTGTCGCCCATCTCAACGGCGGAACAGGTGAGGCCAGCCGCACCCATGTCTTGAATGGAGATCACAGCGCCCGTGCGCATCAGTTCCATGCAGGCTTCCATCAGGCGTTTTTCAGTGAACGGGTCACCAACCTGAACGGTGGGGCGTTTTTCCTCGATGGTGTCGTCGAATTCAGCCGATGCCATGGTCGCACCGCCAACACCGTCGCGACCTGTTTTCGCACCGAGGTACACAACAGGCATGCCGACGCCAGAGGCCGCCGAGTAGAAGATCTTGTCCGCGTCAGCGAGTCCAGCCGCGAAAGCGTTCACGAGGCAGTTGCCGTTATACGCAGGGTGGAAGCGAACCTCACCACCAACGGTCGGAACGCCGAAACAGTTGCCGTAGCCGCCAACGCCCTCAACCACGCCGTTGACGAGCTGTTTGGTTTTCGGGTGATCCGGAGCACCGAACGAGAGCGAGTTCATCGCTGCAATCGGACGGGCGCCCATGGTGAATACGTCGCGCAGAATGCCGCCAACGCCCGTTGCCGCACCCTGATAGGGTTCGATGTAGGACGGGTGGTTATGGCTTTCCATTTTGAACACGATCGCCTGACCGTCGCCGATATCGACAACACCAGCGTTCTCGCCCGGACCGCAGATCACTTGCGGGCCTTTGGTCGGCAGACCACGGAGCCATTTCTTGGACGACTTATAAGAACAGTGTTCGTTCCACATCGCAGAGAAGATGCCGAGCTCGGTAAATGTCGGCTCTCGTCCGATAATCTCGAGGATACGTTCATACTCATCTGGCTTGAGGCCGTGAGCAGCAATCAGGTCTTCGGTGATTTTCGGATCGTCCATGGTCTTTCCCCGCAGGCTGGAAGTGCCGTCCTATTAGGGCAAGCAGGCTTTGGGGGGAAGGCCCGCAGGTGACGCGAGGGCAAAAAAAAATCGCCGGGACGATGCCCGGCGAAGTCCAACAGGGAGGTTGAAGTGATGAGCGTATAAGCATCATCGGCTTCGAAGGCTCAAATAGGCAGCAGTTTGTTAACGATCAAGGAAAAACCCTATCAACTTGAGACATGCCCGTTATGCACTCACAGCATAGCTGGGATCAGGAGGGGGTCTCGTTATCGCGTATCTTACGGCGGTGGTTGAATATTTCTTCTTGAACGAAGTCCCGAAATGCGGCGACGCGTTTCGATTGGCGCAGTTCTTCGGGGTAGGCGAGGAACACAGGAACCTCACCGGATTCGATTTCTGGCAGCACGCGGACGAGTTGCGGGAAGTCTTCGGTCAGGTAATCGGGCAGCACGCCGACGCCCAAATTCGCCAAAACGGCCTGCAATGCGCCAAAGTAGTTGTTCACGGTGAGCGTGCTAAGCACATCATAGCCAAGCAAATGCTGCACCAGTGTCGCGCCCGCCGAGACCTGAGCCGAATTGGGGCTCTGGCAAATCAGACGGTGGGCAGAGATTTCTTCGACCGTGGTGAGTGGCGCGTGCGTGTCGAGGTAGTCCTGAGTCGCATAGAGACGCATCCGAATGTTCATCAGACGTTTGCGGATCAGGTCGGCCTGTGACGGCTCTTTCATGCGGATCGCAACGTCGGCTTCACGCATGGGCAGGTCGAGCACCCGCTCTTCGAGCATCAGGTCGATTTTGAGCTCGGGGTATTTCTCGTAGAGTTTCGGCAAACGCGGCGCGAGCCACATGGTGCCAAAGCCCGTGGTGGTGGTCACTTTCAACTCACCGAACACTTCTTCTTCGCTGTCGCGGATACGCGCCGCTGCAGCCTCGAGCCGTTTGTTCATCGCGCGGGTGGCGTCGAACAGCAGTTCGCCCTGTTCGGTCAGGATCAAACCACGGGCATGGCGGTGAAACAGTGTGGTGTTCAGAGATTCCTCGAGCGAGCGAATCTGACGGCTGACCGCAGATTGGGACAGGTGCAGGGTTTCGCCAGCGTGGGTCAGCGACCCAGCATCCGCAACTGCGTGAAATATCCGAAGTTTATCCCAATCCATCGTACTCTGTGCCCGCCTGTTTTACCGCTCACTACAATGTGCCCATTACCTACGGTCATAACAGCTATGCAACCTGATAGGCCATGAAAAACATAGGAGTAGGTGCGCTAACAGATAATTTGTAACGGAAATGCGAAATTAAAGGCAGTTTGCCCATATCCGGTGCCTTTTTGGTGAGCCGCTGGATATACCTGTTTCACTTTTAGGGAATCAGCCGAGACGATCCAAAATGCAGCGTTCCGACCGCCATGTGGCCCGCGATATCAGTTATGCCAGCGCCGTGGCGAACAGAGGGGGCCGCGTCCTCGTTCGCACGATGGAAAATGTCACTGGGCGGTTAAAGCTCATTCGGCAGGCCAAGGGCTATGACCGCGAGGTCGCTGAGGGTCGCGATTTCTGGCAGGTGATGGTCGAACGCTATCGACTGGGGCTAGAGGTCACCAAAGGATCGCTGAGTGATATTCCCGCTGAGGGGCCAGTGGTCGTTGTGGCGAACCATCCCTACGGTATCCTAGATGGGATGATGATGGGGTTGATCCTGTCCGAACGGCGCGGTGGTGATTTCCGCGTCTTGGCCCATCAGGTGTTTCGCCGTTCTGCCGACCTCGAACGGGTGATCCTGCCAATTAGCTTTGACGAGACCAAAGAGGGCGCGCGGCTGAACCTCGAAACCCGCGCTGAAGCGATCCGATACCTGAAACAGGGAGGGGCGATTGGGATTTTCCCAGGGGGCACCGTTTCGACCGCGCACCGTGGGTTTGATCGGCCTTTGGACCCGATGTGGCGCAATTTCACCGCTAAGATGGTCGCGAAATCGGGGGCGACTGTGGTGCCGCTCTATTTCGATGGGCAGAACAGCCGCCTGTTCCAGCTTGCCAGTCGTTTGCACTACACTCTGCGCATGGGGCTATTGATCCGTGAATTTCGTGCGCGCGTCGGATCACGGGTCAAAGTCGCCGTGGGCGCGCCGATTTCGCCACAGGAGCTCGCCCCATATGCCTCTGACCCTAAAGCGATGATGGATTTCCTTCGGGAACGGACGTATGCATTAAGTGAACGCCCCGATGGGACCAACCGTCTGGGCTTTGAATTCGAGGCGAAATACAGGAAACGCTAATGGCGGTCGGGGTTTTTGATAGTGGTTTGGGTGGGTTAACGGTTCTGGATGCATGCCAGAAGCGCCTGCCTGATGTTCCCTTTGTTTATTTCGGGGATAACGCCCACGCGCCTTACGGTGTGCGGGATGCCGACGATATCTATGACCTAACGACCAAAGCCGTCGCCCGCATGTGGGACGAAGGCTGCGACCTCGTGATTATCGCCTGTAACACAGCCTCTGCGGCTGCGCTGCGTCGAATGCAAGAATCATGGGTACCGCGTGACAAACGTGTGCTGGGCGTTTTCGTGCCGCTGATCGAGGCGCTGACCGAACGGCAGTGGGGTGATAACTCGCCGCCGCGCGAGGTTGAGGTGAAACACGTCGCGCTCTTTGCGACCCCTGCAACCGTGCGGAGCCGTGCGTTCCAGCGCGAACTAGCGTTCCGTGCCATCGGCGTGGACGTGGAAGCCCAAGCCTGCGGCGGTGTTGTGGATGCGATTGAGGACGGGGATATGATCCTCGCCGAAGCTCTCGTTCGGAGCCATGTTGAGGCGCTTCAGCGCAAGATGCCCGAACCTGATGCTGCGATCCTTGGCTGCACCCATTACCCGATCATGGAAAAAGAATTCCAAGACGCGCTGGGTCCGAATGTGAAGGTCTTCTCCCAAGCGAACCTCGTTGCGGCGAGCCTTGAGGATTACCTGCAGCGTCGGCCTGAAATGTTGGGGGCAGGGACGGATACCGTTTACCTGACCACGGGCAATCCGTCGAAAGTCTCTGATCGCGCCACACAGTTCTTGCGACGAAAAGTCGAATTCATTTCGGCCTAATTCGGCAAACCCGCCGGTTGCGGTGGGGCTCATCCTTACCTATCTCACTCCTCAAACGGGAGACCCCTATGACTTATAACGTCGCTATTCTTGGCGCTTCTGGCTACACAGGCGCCGAACTCGTGCGGATCATCGCAACGCACCCGAACCTGCAGATTGCCGCTCTTTCTGCGGATCGTAAGGCTGGCATGCAGATGTCGGACGTGTTCCCGCACCTGCGCCATCTCGACCTGCCGACGCTTTGCACGATTGATGAGATCGACTTTGACAAGATCGACCTCGCCTTTGCAGCACTCCCCCATGGCCTGAGCCAAGCGCTCGTCCGTGATTTGCCGAAGACCGTTAAGGTCGTGGACCTCGGCGCGGATTTCCGTCTGCGCGATCCTGCGGCTTATGAAAAATGGTATGGTGCACCGCATGTGGCGACCGACCTCCAGAAAGAGGCCGTTTACGGTCTAACAGAGTTCTACCGCGACGACATCAAAAACGCGCGTCTTGTGGCGGGCACGGGCTGTAACGCGGCGACGGTGCAATTTGCGCTGCGTCCGTTGATTTCTGGCGGGTTGATCGACCTTGATGATATCATCTGTGACCTGAAAAACGGTATCTCTGGCGCTGGTCGGAGCCTCAAAGAGAACATGCTCTTTGCGGAACGGTCGACCGATGTGATGGGCTATAGCCAAGGCGGCAAACACCGTCACTTGGGCGAGTTCGATCAGGAGTTCAGCCTGCTGGCTGGTCGCCCTGTCGAGATCATGTTCACCCCGCATCTGGTGCCTGTGAACCGTGGTATCCTCGCGTCTTGCTATGTGCGCGGCGATGCTCAGGCGATCCATGCGGCGCTGGTTGAACAGTATAAAGACGAGCCGTTCATCGTGGTGCTTCCTTTTGGCGCGGCTCCGTCGATGGGCAATGTGACGGGTTCGAACTATTGTCATATTGGTGTGGTAGGCGACCGCAAGTCCGGACGGGCGATGGTTGTCTCTACGCTCGATAACCTGAACAAAGGGTCGTCGGGTCAGGCTGTGCAGAACGCAAACCTCATGCTGGGGCTGCCTGAGACCGAAGGCCTGCTATTGGCACCGGTATTCCCATGAGTGGTCTGAAAAGCCTGAAAAAGAAACGTCGTATCCAGATCATCGTTCTGGCCTTTGTCGCGCTTGCGCTCTCGGCTGGATTGATCGGCTACGGGTTCCGCGATGGCATCAACTTCTACCGCGATCCGACCGATGTGATCGCGGCACCGCCCCCCGCTAACGAAGTGTTCCGCCTCGGTGGTCTGGTCGAAGAGGGGTCGTTGGTCCGTGGTGAGAGCGAGACAATCACCTTTAACGTAACGGACGGTGCAGAGGTTATTCCAGTAACCTATACGGGCATCCTGCCTGATCTCTTTGGTGAAAATCAGGGGATGATCGGCACGGGTAAATACGTGAATGGCACCTTTGAAGCCTCTGAAATCCTTGCGAAACACGACGAGGATTACATGCCCAAAGAAGTGCTCGACAGCCTCAAGGATTCGGGCCTCTACGTTGATCCGAACGCTGCTGCAGGCGAGAGTTAACCTTTGTCTGTCATGCTTGGCCTCAATCAAAAAGAGGCCGAGCTATGCAAACTGTCCAAGAGATTGCCAAAGGCATCGTCGCCCGTGAGGGTGGCTATGTAAACGATCCCGCCGATCCCGGTGGTCCCACGAAATACGGTGTGACCCTCGCTACGCTGCAACGGTTGCGGCGTGATGTGACGGGGGACGGGCGCATTGACGACCGCGATGTGCGGGCGCTGCGCGACACGGACGCCGTCGATATTTTCGTCGAACACTACTTCAACCAGCCACGGATCGGCGAATTGCCAGAGCCGCTACAAGCGAGCGTGTTCGATATGTATGTGAACTCTGGCGCGGGGGCGGTGCGTATCCTGCAGCGGCTCTTGTGCGATATGCGGATCCCTGTTGCGATTGACGGGGTTCTTGGGCCGCAGACGATTGCGGCGGCACATCGCGGATATGACGCTGCACCTGATCATATCGTCGATGCATATGGGATCGCACGGCGCAATTATTACTACGCTTTGGCCGATGGACGCCCGTCGTTGCGCAAATTCGCAACGCGCAGGGATGGTGGGAAAGGCGGCTGGATTCTCCGCGCCGAAGCCTTTGTCAGCGCACGGTATCACCTCTCGGATGAGGCACATAAACAACGGGTGTCGGCATGGGGGTAATCGCACGCATCATGGATGCTCTGTTCGGGAATGGTCGCAACATCGTCACGGAAACTGTTGGAATATTTGCGGAAAACACAGAGGCAGGCGCTGTGCGTGATGCCTCGGCCAAGGCTCAGGCGCGCGACCAGTTCGCAGCAGAGTTCAGGGGGGACCGCAAGGGACTGTTTGATCGGGTGATAGACGGGCTCAACCGTCTGCCCCGTCCCTTGTTGGCATTCGGAACGCTGGGGCTGTTCGTTATGGCGATGGTCGATCCGATCTGGTTTGCGGGTCGGATGCAGGGGATCGCACTGGTGCCAGAGCCACTCTGGTGGTTGATGGGCGCGATTGTGTCCTTTTATTTCGGGGCCCGCCATCAGGCCAAGGCGCAGGATTTTCAGCAGTCCGTCGCAGAAACCGCCGCCCAAGCCGCCGTTGTGACCTCGCGGGTCAAAGCGATCGAAGCGTTAGGCGCGGGGGCTACGTTTTCCGCCCCCGCAGCAGAGCCGAACCCCGCGTTAGAGGATTGGAGGGCAGATCATGACCGATGAATGGGCGCAGCTCGTGGACCAACGGATTGCACGGTTGGAGACGTCGAACGCGGTGGATGAAGTGGTCCGTGCAACGGTGGAATCTCGCCTCCATGCGATTGAGGATATGCTGAAATGGCTGATCCGTTTGGTGATGGGCGGGTTGATCATGGCGATGGTGGCCTATGTTGTTGCCGGTGGCATGGCTTTGTCCGTCTAGCCCTGCGTCAAGGTGCATCAGCATAAACGACGCCCAATCGCCCCGTTGTGATTGGGCAGACCGCCCGAATACGTTAGAAAGATCGCATGATTACTGAACTCGGACACTTTGCCCTGATTCTGGGCTTTGGCATCGCTATCATCCAGATGGTGATCCCTATGATCGGCGCCCAAAAGGGCTGGCGTAACTGGATGGCGGTCGCGGACCCCGCGGCCACCTCGCAACTGATCCTTGTGGGGTTTAGTTTTGCGGCCCTGACCTATGCGTTTGTCACCTCTGACTTTTCGCTGAAACTGGTCACGATGAACTCTCACAGCGACAAACCGATGCTCTACAAAGTGTCGGGCGTTTGGGGCAACCACGAGGGGTCGATGCTCTTGTGGCTGTTGATCCTGACCTTGTTTGGTGCGTGCGCGAGCTGGTTTGGCGGCAACCTTCCCGACACGCTCAAGGCACGGGTTCTGGCGGTTCAGTCGACGATTTCGGTCGCGTTCTACGCCTTTATCATCTTTACCTCGAACCCGTTTTTGCGGCTTCAGGTGCCCCCGTTCAATGGTCAAGACCTCAACCCGCTGCTTCAAGACCCAGGTTTGGCGTTCCACCCGCCGTTCCTCTACCTCGGTTATGTGGGCCTCTCGATGGCGTTTTCATTCGCGGTGGCCGCTCTGATCGAAGGTCGCGTTGATGCGGCATGGGCGCGTTGGGTGCGTCCGTGGACGCTGGCTGCGTGGATTTTCCTGACCATCGGCATCGGTCTGGGGTCGTGGTGGGCTTATTACGAACTTGGCTGGGGCGGGTTCTGGTTCTGGGACCCTGTTGAAAACGCATCGTTTATGCCGTGGCTTCTCGCAGCGGCACTCTTGCACTCGGCCATCGTGACCGAGAAACGTGAAAGCCTGAAAAGCTGGACGATCCTTCTGTCGATCCTCGCCTTTGGCTTCTCGCTCTTGGGCACGTTCCTCGTGCGGTCTGGGGTCATTACATCGGTCCACGCATTTGCCAACGATCCAGAGCGTGGGGTGTTTATCCTCGCCATTCTGTTCGTCTTTGTCGGCGGGGCGCTGACGCTGTTCTCGTTCCGTGCAGGCAGCCTAGAGGCAAAAGGCGTGTTCTCTCTCGTTAGTCGCGAAAGTGCGCTGGTGTTGAACAACATCCTCCTCGCGGTGTCGGCATTCGTGGTCTTTGTCGGCACGCTTTGGCCGCTGGTGGCTGAGATGACAACGGGGCGGACCCTGTCGGTCGGTGCGCCGTTCTTTAACGCGGCCTTCACGCCGTTCTTTGTCGCGCTCGCGGTGATCCTGCCGCCGGGTGCGGTTCTCGCGTGGAAACGCGGATCGGTCGCCAAAGCGATGAAGCCGATGTGGGCCGTTCTGATCCTCGCCGTGGCCTTGGGCGGTTTGGCTTTTGCTGTGCAAACGGGCAATTCCGCGATGGGGCCGATTGGTGTGATCTTGGGTGCGTGGGTCGTGTTCGGTGCGATGATGGACCTGTGGCAGCGGGCAGGGAATGCCTCGGTCGCTGACCGTCTGCGCCGTATCCGGAATCTGCCGCGGGCCGATTGGGGCAAGTTCACGGCGCACTCTGGACTGGGCATCACGATGTTTGCAATCGCGACGCTCATGGCGTGGCAGCAAGAGGACATTCGCACGCTCAATGTCGGTGAATCCTTTACCATCGACAAATGGGAGCTGACCTTGGATGCGGTGGACCGTGTTGAGGGGCCGAACTTCCTGAGCCAAATGGGAACCTTTACCGTCAAAGAAAACGGTGAGTTCCTGACCACCTTGCATCCTGAAAAACGGTTCTATCAGGTCGCAGCGATGCCAACGACCGAAGCGGGTATTCGCAACGGCGTGTTTGAGGACATCTACGTTGTCATCGGTGATCCGCAGGACGACGGCGGCTGGGCTGTGCGCACCTACATCAAACCCTTTGCCAACTGGATTTGGGCGGGGTCGTTGCTGATGGCCTTGGGCGGTGCGATTTCGCTGTCGGATCGTCGTTTGCGCGTGGCCGCAGGTGGTGCGAAATCAAAGGCGAAAGCGAATATGGTGGCGGCAGAATGAAACGGCTTTTGCTTGCAGCTCTGCTGACCCTATCGACGCCTGTGATGGCGGTGCAACCTGATGAGGTGCTCGACGATCAAGTGCTAGAGACACGTGCGCGAGACATCTCAAAGGGGCTGCGCTGCCCTGTGTGTCAGAACGAAAACATCGACGATTCCAACTCTGCCATCAGCCGCGAACTGCGGCTTTTGGTGCGGGATCGTTTGATTGAGGGCGACACGAACGAAGAGGTCGTGGATTTCATCGTGGCCCGTTACGGTGAATATGTGCTGCTCGAACCCACGAAAGACGGGTTCAATATGATCCTCTGGGTCGCGCCCCTTGGGATGTTGATCCTCGCGCTTGGCGCTGGCTTTGCCACGGTGCGGCGCAAGGGCACGGCATCATCTGATGCCCTGACGGACGCGGAAAAAGCGCGTCTTGAGGAAATAATGAAGTCGTGACGCACGGTTTTGCTTTTCTGTAACTTGGGCATTGCTAGTCTCTGCCCGAGACACAGAGGAGCCCTCATGGATTATTCCGCCATCACGCTGGACATCACCGACAATATCGCGGTGATCACCCTGAACCGCCCTGACAAAATGAACGCCCTGAACGCGCAGATGCGGGCAGAGGTCACCCATGCGATCAAGGACGCTGAAACCCGTGCGCGGGTCATCGTGCTGACTGGCGCGGGGGCTGCGTTCTGTTCGGGTCAAGATCTGGGCGACGGTGGCAATGCGGCGAACCTCGACCTCGCGCGGGTGCTGCGCGACGAATATGTGCCGATGCTGAACGCGATGTATGACTGCCCTGTGCCTGTGATCGCTGCGGTGAACGGCGGGGCTGTTGGGGCAGGGGCGAACCTTGCGCTCGGCGCGGACGTGGTGATCGCCTCTGACACATCCTATTTCATGCAGGCGTTTTCAAAGATCGCGTTGATCCCCGATGCGGGTGGCACGTGGTTGCTGCCGCGTCAGGTCGGTATGGCCAAGGCGATGGGCATGGCGATGTTTGCGGATAAGATCACCGCGCAGCAAGCCTCTGACTGGGGCATGATCTATGAAGCGGTGCCCGCGGAGGGGTTTGAGGCGCATTGGCGTGCGCGTGCGGCGCACCTTGCCAATGGTCCGACTGAGACTTACCGCCACCTGAAAGAAGCACTACGGGCGAGCCAGTCGAACACGCTGGCGGAGCAGTTGGATGTTGAGGCACGGCTGCAGGGCAAATGCGGTAAGACCCGCGATTTCCGCGAGGGCGTCGTGGCCTTCCTCGAAAAGCGCCCCGCGAAATTCGAAGGACGGTAACGAAAAACGGGCCGTCGTTTGACGGCCCGATCGTCATAGAAAAAGGCCACCCGATTGGGTGGCCTTTTGTGTTCTTAGCGTTCTTCGACTGGAACGTATTTGCGCTGCGTTTCGCCGAGGAACAACTGGCGCGGACGGCCAATTTTCATCTGCGGATCGCCTAGCTGTTCTTTCCACTGCGAAATCCAACCAACGGTGCGCGACAGCGCAAAGATCGGTGTGAACATCGAGGTCGGGAAGCCCATCGCTTCGAGGATGATGCCCGAGTAGAAGTCGACGTTCGGGAACAGTTTCTTCTCTTTGAAGTAAGGGTCGTTCAGAGCGATGTGCTCGAGTTCCTTGGCAACCTGCAGGAGCGGGTTGTTTTCAACGCCGAGGAGTTCCAGAACTTCGTCTGCGGACTGTTTCATAACGGTCGCGCGCGGGTCCATGTTCTTGTAAACGCGGTGGCCAAAGCCCATCAGACGGAACGGATCGTTCTTGTCTTTTGCGCGAGCGATGAACTCAGGAATGCGGTCAACGGTGCCGATTTCCTTGAGCATTTCGAGACATGCTTGGTTTGCGCCGCCGTGGGCCGGACCCCAGAGACATGCGATGCCTGCTGCGATACATGCGAACGGGTTTGCGCCCGAGGACGACGCCAGACGCACGGTCGATGTTGACGCGTTCTGTTCGTGGTCAGCGTGCAGGGTAAAGATACGGTCCATTGCGCGAGCAAGGATCGGGTCAACCTTGTATTCTTCTGCAGGCACAGAGAAGCACATGTGGATGAAGTTTGCCGCATAGTCGAGGTCGTTGCGCGGATACACGAACGGCTGACCGATCGAGTATTTATACGCCATCGCAGCGATGGTCGGCATTTTCGCGATCAGGCGGTGCGACGCGATTTCACGCTGACGTTCGTCGTTCACATCGGTCGAGTCGTGGTAGAACGCGGACATCGCACCAACAACGCCCACCATGGTCGCCATCGGGTGGCTGTCACGACGGAAGCCACGGAAGAACATGTGCATCTGTTCGTGGATCATCGTGTGACGGGTGATCGTGGTTTCGAACTCTTCCAGTTCTTCTTTCGACGGGAGATTACCGTAGAGCAGGAGGTAGCACACTTCGAGGTAGTGCGAGTTCTCGGCCAGATCCTCGATCGAGTAGCCGCGGTGCTGCAGTTCACCTTTGTCACCGTCGATGTAGGTGATGGTGGAATCGCACGACGCGGTCGACGTGAAGCCTGGATCGTAGGTGAACACACCTGCCTGACCATAGAGTTTACGGATGTCGATGACGTCCGGACCTTGGCTCGGCGACAGGATCGGCAGCTCGTAAGAGGTCCCGTCGATTGTCAGTGTGGCGTTTCTTGTGTTCTCGGCCATTCTCTTTCCCCTGTTTAGGAGCTCGGCGCGCGTGTCGCGCCGAGACGTTGGTCGTAATCCCAGTATATAACGACGTAATGTAAACGTCGTGTTAGGCGGTCACGTCTTTCAGACGTGCAACAGTTTCGTCCCGCCCCAGGACAAGCATCATATCAAAAACACTAGGGGTTACTGCGCGGCCTGCGAGAACCGACCGAAGCGGCGCGGCAAGTTTGCCCAGCTTCGTGTCGTTTGCTTCTGCGACTGCTGCGACGATCCCCTCCAGCGTGTCTCGGTCCCAGCTAGCATTTTGCAACTGCGGCGTCAATTCTGACAGTATACCACGGGATACAGGATCGAGGGCCTTTTCCGCTTTCTCGTCCATTTCTAGTGGGCGCGAAGCCATGATAAAGTGCGCTTTTTCAAGGAGTTCTGGGAAAGTCTTAGCCCGTTCCTTGAGGCAATACATCCCTCGCGTCATTGCGTCGCGTTGGTCGTCTGTCAGCGGGTTTGCCCCTGTGGAGGCCAAAAATGCCTCGAGTTCATGCAGCAGTGCGGCATCGTTAGCGTTAGCAATGTGCTGGCCGCAGAGGTTTTCGAGTTTCTTGAAATCAAAGCGTGACGGGGATTTGCCGATTCCATTGAAATCGAACCATTCCATAGCCTGAGCATCGGTAAAGAATTCGTCGTCGCCGTGGCTCCACCCCAGACGGGCGAGGTAGTTGCGCATACCAGCGGCAGGGTAGCCCATCGTCTGATATTCATCGACGCCCGTTGCACCATGGCGTTTCGACAGTTTCTTACCATCGGGACCAAAGATCAGCGGGATGTGTGCGTAGACGGGCAGTGGCCAGCCCATCGCGGTGTAGACCAGCATCTGACGTGCCGCGTTGTTGAGGTGGTCGTCGCCCCGGATCACGTGGGTCACGCCCATATCGTGGTCATCGACCACAACGGCGAGCATATAGGTCGGTGTTCCGTCCGAACGTAGAACGATCATATCGTCGAGCTGATCGTTGCGGATGGTCACGTCGCCTTGGACCTGATCGTGGATCACGGTGGTGCCCTCAAGCGGAGCCTTCACACGGATCACATAGGGCAGGTCAGGGTGGGTGGACGGATCAGCGTCACGCCATGGGCTGCGGTAGAGGGTCGATTTGCCCTCGGCCTTGGCCGCATCGCGGAAGGCTTGAATTTCGTCTTGGGTCGCGAAGCATTTGTAGGCGTGACCAGAGGCCAGCATTTCATGCGCAACCTCAGCGTGGCGGTCCGCGCGTTCAAACTGGCTGATCGCCTCGCCATCATAGTCTAGACCGAGCCACTCCATCCCCTTGAGGATCGCCTCGGTCGCTTCGGGCGTAGAGCGTTCACGGTCGGTGTCTTCGATCCGCAGCAGGAATTTCCCACCCCGTCCACGGGCATAGAGCCAGCTGAACAGCGCAGTGCGGGCGGTTCCGATGTGCATGTATCCGGTCGGAGACGGCGCGATGCGGGTGACGACGGGCGTTTGGGACATGGGCAATTTAACCTTTCGCTAACCATGGTCGGCTCAAGTGAAGGGGATATAGGCCGGACGGGGGCAGGACAAGTGCGCGTGATGGGATGGGTGAGGGCAAACCTCGCGTTACAGCGTGGACATTCCGTGAACTGGGTGCCCGTCGGTCTGGGCATGGGCGTCGCAGGATATTTCGCGGGGGTGGCTGAGCCGAGCGTGGTTCACTGGGCGATGGTTTGCGGCGGGATCGTTCTGTCGGTGCTTTGCGCTGTGGTCTGGCGGTCGATGCGCGTTGTGTGGATAGGTATTGCGCTGATTTTGTTTGGCTTTCTGATCGCAGGCGTTCGGGCGAATGCGGTCGCAGCCCCGCAATTGGGATTTCGCTACTACGGCCCGATAGAGGGGCGTATCGTGCAAATCGACCGATCCCAGTCCGATGCGGTGCGTCTGACGCTCGATCATTTGGTGTTGGAGAACCTCGCGCCAGATCGAACGCCCGCCCGTGTCAGGGTGTCGCTGCATGGTCAACAGGGGTGGATAGATCCCGTGCCGGGTCTGGTTGTGATCTTCACAGGGCACCTTTCGCCGCCCTCTGGTCCGGTCGAGCCGGGGGGATTCGATTTCCGCCTCTCAGCATGGTTCGATCAGTTGGGGGCGGTCGGTTACACGCGGACGCCCGTTTTGGCGCTGGATGACGACCCGCGCGGGCCGGGTATTGATGTGCTGCGCATGAGGGTTGGCGACCATATCCGAACGCGGCTCGAAGGCGATAGCGGTGCTTTTGCGGCGGCGATCCTCACGGGCGATCGGTCGTCCATTGATGCAGAGGTCGTCGAAGGTCTGAGGGCCACAAATCTCGCGCATTTGTTGGCGATTTCAGGGCTGCACATGGGGCTGCTGACGGGTGTTGTCTTTGCCGCGATCCGCATGGGGGCGGCTCTGTTCCCTTTTGTGGCCTTGCGTCTGCCCGTGAAGAAAATTGCAGCCATCGCCGCGCTCTGCGTTGGGGCATTCTATTTGCTGCTGTCAGGTCGGGCGGTCGCGACAGAACGGGCGTTCATCATGATCGCGGTGATGTTCGTGGCGGTGCTCCTCGACCGTCGGGCCGTGACGCTGCGGGCGGTGGCCTTTGCCGCGACCATCGTGATCGTTACCCGACCAGAGGAAATCGCAGGCCCCGGTTTCTAGATGTCCTTTGCCGCAACCACCGCATTGGTCGCAGTGTTCGGAGCCTTGCGCGGACGCGGGTATTTGCTGCCAAGGGCCTTGCGCGGTGTCGGTGCGGTGTTCCTGTCGTCCTTGGTCGCGGGGCTGGCGACGGCGCCGTTCTCAGCCGCGCAATTTAACCAATTTTCTCACTATGGGTTGATCGCGAACCTGATGGCGGTGCCCGTGATGGGGATCGTCGTTATGCCTGCGGTGGTGCTGACCGTCGTCCTAACGCCGCTCGGGTTCGACTGGATCGGGTTGTGGCTGATGGAGCAGGGGATCGGCTGGATCCTATGGGTGTCCGCAACCGTCGCGGGCTGGCCTGATGCGGTTGGGTTTGTGGTCAGCCCGCCGCCCGTTGTTTTACCCTTATTGGCGTTTGGTGCGATTTTCGTGGTGCTTTGGCAGGGACGCTGGCGATGGTTTGGCGGCGTGCCAGTGTTGGTCAGTTTGGCACTGTGGTCGTGGGGCGAACGACCTGCCTTGATGATCTCGGACACGGGCGGGTTGCTGGGCGTGATGACCGATAACGGGCGGAGCCTTTCGCGCGGGACAGGCGATGGTTTCGCGGCGGAGGCATGGTTGCGCGGCGATGGGGATGGGGCGACCCAACAGGGGGCGGCGGTGCGTGGTGGGTTCGAGGTGATTGGGCGGACTTATCGAACCGAGGCCGCTGGGTGGGAGGTGTTATTGGTGCGAGGCCAAACCGCGCTCGACCAGTTAGAGGGCTGCGATGGTGCCGATATTGTTGTGACGAACCAACGTGATCAGGTGGAGCGACCTTGTGAGGTGTTTGATCTAGAGAGGCTCCAGCACGTCGGGTCCGCGGCGATTATGCCTGATGGGCAACTCAAAACCGCCCGACAGGTGACTGGCGAGCGGCTTTGGAATTTTGGTAATGGGCGTCAATAAGTGCGGATCAATCCGACGAGACGGCCCTGAACCTTAACCTGATGGTCGTGCAGGATGCGGGTTTCATAGGCTGGGTTCGCAGCCTCTAGCGCGATCATCCCGTTCTGACGGCGGAATTTTTTCAGCGTCGCTTCGGCGTCTTCGACCAGAGCGACCACGATGTCACCGTTCGATGCGGTCTGGGTTTCGCGGATGATCACGATGTCACCGTCATTGATGCCCGCGTCGATCATCGAGTCGCCCTTAACCTCGAGCGCGTAATGTTCGCCTTGGCCAATCATGCTCTGCGGGACAGCGACGTTGTGGGAAATCTCTTGGATCGCGGCAATCGGCACACCAGCGGCGATGCGACCCATGACAGGCAGTTCGAGAGCGCCCACGCTTTCCACCGATTTCGCGGCAGGCGGGATGCTGTCGGGACGGTCGCCATCAATCACGCGTGGTTGGAACCCGCCCGATTTTTTCGCCAGCGCATCAGGCAGGCGGGTGATTTCCAGCGCACGGGCACGGTGGGCGAGGCGGGTGATATACCCGCGTTCCTCTAGCCCTGTGATCAGGCGGTGAATGCCCGATTTCGACCGAAGACCAAGTTCCTCTTTCATCTCGTCAAAAGACGGTGGAACGCCCTCTTTCTGAACGCGAGCGTGAATGAATTCGAGTAGTTGGAGCTGTTTCTTTGTCAGCATGGCTCGTCCCCAATGGCAGCGAATGTTCGCATAGGTTTCGCCATTGTTCTACATGTGTTCTCATTTTGTGTCAACGGGAACCTGTCAGAGGGCGATGACCTCGACCATTTCGCCTGCCTTGCGGGGCGGATCATTGGGCGGACGCACGATCAGGCAATTGGATTGCACGAGGATCGACAAAAGAGAGCTGTCTTGGGACCTCGCCGCCGTGACTGCGCCGTTTTTCAGCGTGCCGCGTTCGTAGTGTTCGCGCGGCCCGTTTTTGCCGATGTCGGCGGCAAGTCGGGCAGGGGTTGTCTCTGGTAGAACATCGGACAGGCCCTGTAATTTTCGGACCAAGGGGATCAGGAACATGATCCCGCAGACGATGGCAGAGACGGGATTTCCAGGTAGGCCGAGGTAAGGGCGGCCCTGAAAATCGCCTGCGATCAGTGGTTTACCGGGGCGCATGGCAATTTTGTAGAAGGATCGGTTGAGGCCCAACTCGCCGCCGATCTTACCCACCAGATCATAATCGCCAACCGATGCGCCGCCGATTGTCACGGCCACATCGTATTGGAATAGATCGGTCATCGCTGCACGCAATCCGTCCTCGGTGTCGGGCGCGATGGGGAGGATGATGCCCTCACCGCCTGCATCTTCGACCATCGCCTTGAGCGCATAGACGTTCGACGCGATGATCTGGTCGTCGGTCGGGGTCTGCCCCGGCATCACCAATTCGTCCCCCGTGGCAAGGAACGCCACACGTGGTTTGCGCGACACTGTCACCGTCGGCACGTTCATCGCCGCCAAAAGCGCGAGGTCCGCGGATTTCAAACGGCGCGGAGCGGAGAGGGTGAAATCGGCCGCGAAATCGACGCCGAGCGGACGGATATTCGGCCCATCGCCAAGGTTCGGCTGGATCGTGATCTTGTCACCGTCGCGGAGGATGTCCTCTTGGATCACGACATGGTCCGCGCCCTCTGGCACAGGGGCGCCTGTGAAAATCCGAACGGCCTGACCCGCCTCTAATGTCTGGTTCCAGCCATGTCCCGCAGCGGATTCACCCACAACGGTAAAGCTCGCGCCGATCCGAACCTCTGCGTCCCGAACGGCATAGCCATCCATCGCCGCTGACCGAAACGGAGGCTGCGCCCGCGTCGTCGCCGCAGGCACCACCATTACCCGCCCGTTTGCATCCGCCAAAGCCACCTCTTCGGTCGCCATCGGCGTTGCGAGAGCCAGACAAAGCGATTGTGCCTCAGCGACAGAGATCATGCCTCATAACGCCCTGATTTGCCGCCGTCTTTTAGGGTGACTTTGATGCCGCCTATGACCATGTCTTTTTGCACGGCTTTGACCATGTCGTGGACGGTGAGGGCGGCGGTGGAGACGGCGGTGAGGGCTTCCATTTCGACGCCTGTTTGGCCAGTGGTTTTGACCGTTGCGGAAATGCGGATGCCGGGGAGGTCAGCGTCGGGGGTGAGGTCGACGGCGACTTTGGTGATCGGCAGCGGGTGGCAGAGGGGGATCAGGTCGGAGGTCTTTTTCGCGCCCATGATCCCAGCAAGGCGGGCGATGCCCAGAACGTCACCCTTTTCGGCGCGTCCCTCAACCACGAGGGCGAGGGTTTCGGCGGACATGGTGATGAACCCTTCGGCGACGGCGATACGGGATGTCACGGCTTTGTCCGAGACATCGACCATATGCGCCTTGCCGCTGTCATCGAAATGGGTGAGTCCAGACATCACATGCCCCCCGAACGGAGCGGATTGGCGAGGAGGGTGCGGGTGGCATCTTCGACGTTGTCCTGACGCATCAGGCTTTCGCCAATGAGGAAGGTCCGCGCCCCATAACGCGCCATATCGGCGAGGTCGGCAGGGGTGAAGAGGCCGCTTTCGCAGACGATAGTGCGATCCTCGGGCACCATGCGCGCAAGGTTGCGGGTGGTGTCGAGGGTGGTCTCAAAGGTTTTGAGGTTGCGGTTGTTGATCCCCATGAGCGGCGATTTCAAACGGCTTGCGCGTTCGAGTTCTTCGGCATCGTGCACTTCGAGGAGGACATCCATGCCCCAGTGGAACGCGGCATCCTCTAGCTCTGCGGCCTGAGTGTCAGAGACAGAGGCGAGGATGATCAGGATACAGTCGGCGCCCAAAGCGCGGGCTTCGGCCACCTGATAGGTGTCATACATAAAGTCCTTGCGGAGCGCGGGAAGGCTGGTCGCCTCACGCGCGGCGACGAGGTATTCGTCGGCACCTTGGAATGAGGGGCCGTCGGTCAGGACGGACAGACAGGTCGCGCCGCCAGCCTCGTAGGCTTGGGCCAATGCGGGCGGGTTGAAATCGGCGCGGATAAGACCCTTGGACGGGCTGGCTTTTTTCACTTCCGCAATCAGGCCATAGCCCGTGCGGGTCGCCTCGAGCAGGCGGTCAGCAAAGCCACGGGTGGGCGATGCGTTGCGAGCGCGTTCCTCGATCACAGAGAGCGGGGTCGCCTGTTTGCAGGCCTCGATATGTTCGAGCTTGTAGGCCTTGATTTTATCTAGGACGTGCATGGATCAGGCCTCTTGGGTAACTTTGGACAGCATTTTGATCGCGGCCATAGCGCGGCCAGATGCAATGCTTTCTTTTGCGATTTCAACGCCTTCGGTGAGGGAGTTCGCGCGATCTGCGACGACCAGTGCAGCGGCTGCGTTCAACAGAACCGCGTCACGGTAGGCACCGTCAGCGCCCTCCATCAGAGCCAAGAGCGCCTTGGCGTTTTCTTCGGGCGTGCCGCCGAGGATGTCGGCGAGTTTGTGAACGGGCAGGCCTGCGTCCTCTGGGTGAATCTCGCGCCCAGTGACCTCATCGTTTTCAAGCACGGCAACGGAGGTCGCGCCAGTGATCGAAATTTCGTCCATGCCGTCGTGACCGTGGACCAGCCAAGCTTTTTCCGAACCGAGCTCTTGGAGCGTTTCGGCCATTGGGAAAATCAGGTCGGGGGCAAAGGCACCAGTGAGCTGGCGTTTCACGCCCGCAGGGTTGGTCAGCGGGCCAAGGATGTTAAAGATCGTTTTGCAGCCAAGCTCCTGACGGACGGGCATCACGTGCTTCATCGCGGGGTGGTGCATCGGGGCCATCATAAAGGCAATGTTGGCCTCTTGCAGGCCGCGTTCGACGATCTCCGAGCCGACCATGACGTTGATGCCAAGCTGCCCCAGCGCATCCGCAGCGCCCGATTTGGACGAGACATTACGGTTGCCGTGTTTCGCCACGGGCTGACCAGCACCAGCCACAACAAACGCAGTCGCGGTCGAGATGTTCAGCGTACCGAGGCCATCGCCGCCTGTGCCAACGATATCCATCGCGCCTTCGGGGGCTTTGACGGGGATGCATTTCGACCGCATCGACGCCGCCGCTGCCGCGTATTCCGCAACTGATTCACCGCGTGCCCGCATTGCCATCAACAGACCCGCAATCTGGGCAGGGGTGGCATCTCCGTTAAAGAGGATGTCGAACGCCTGACGCGCTTGGGATTTAGACAGCGGACCTTCGGAGGCTGCGTAGATCAGCGGCTTCATTGCGTCGCTCATGCGGTCACCTTCATCTTTGCGATATCGAGGAAGTTCTGAAGCAGTTTGTGCCCATGCTCAGACGCGATGCTTTCAGGGTGGAATTGCACGCCTTGGATCGGCAGTTCACGGTGTTGCAGACCCATGATGGTGCCGTCCTCGAGCCACGAAGTGACCTCTAGGCAATCGGGCAGGGTTTCGCGTTCCACAACGAGCGAATGATAGCGCGTCGCCTCGAACGGGTTCGGAAGGTCCGCGAAAACGCCCTTATTATTATGGTGCATCGTGCCCATTTTGCCGTGTACGATTTCATGGCAACGCACGACCTTGCCGCCAAACGCCTCGCCAATGGTTTGGTGGCCGAGGCAGACGCCCATCAGCGGTGTCTTTGTCTCTGCCGCCGCGGTTGTCAGTGCAAGGCAGATCCCGGCCTGAGCAGGATCGCAGGGGCCAGGGGACAGTAGGATCGCTTCGGGGTTCATGCCCATCGCGTCCTGAACGGTGAGGGCGTCATTGCGTTTGACGACAACATCCGCGCCCAATTCGCCCAAGTAATGGACTAGGTTGTAGGTGAAGCTGTCGTAGTTATCGATCAAGAGCAACATGGTAAGCCCAACAAGCATTTAGGGGTTTTGCCGACCGTAAAGGTGGCGGTATAGTCGGCGCATACATGATCCTGTATGAGAGGGACCGTCAAGGTCCGCAGGGGAATTTACCGGACTGGGGCGTCACGGGGGCAGATAGGTGTTACGAGGATTACTTTCAGGCGTTGGTGTAGGCGCATTGGTTGCAGGTGCAGGGCTATCGGTGGTGTCACTGTTGGCCCCATTGCCCGTACCATCGACGCCTCCTGTCGGGGTGGAAACTCAGTCCGCGCAGATTGAGCCTGTCGCGGTCGAGGTGGAAAGCCCGACCTTGGCTGTAGATGCGGCGACGGGTATCCAGATCGAAGCGCCTGATATGTCACCCGGTGTCGCGATGGAGATCACCGAACCTACGCCGCCGATTGCGGATACGACACCTGCGGATCGTCCTGATCCAATTGAAATTGCAGGCGATATGGCTGAGCCAGAGGCGGAGCAATCCGCAGGCGTTGAGGCCACAACCGATGCGCCTGTTCTGCAGTCGCCGATGGTCGCGCAGCCTGAAATGCCATCAGGTGAGGCCGATATCGTGGTCAGCACCCAGCCCGCAATTGAGGTGATTGTGGTGCCTGAGGAAGAGCCAGCGCCTGTTGAGGACGCGCCCGTTGTGACGGATATAGCGCCAGAGATGGTGGTGCCCGAGGTGGTTGAGCCTGAGGTTGTTGAACCTGAGCCAGAACCCACACCTGAACCGGAGGAGCCGAACGTCAACGCGGCTCCTGTGCCCGGTCTCTCGGATGAACCGGCGAGCGTGATGCCGTCGAGCGATAGCGCCGTTGTGATCCGTCGCCCCACATCCGAAACTGAGGCGCCCGTGGTCGAGGCCAGCACCAACGCGCTCCTCGATTATGCTGCCTATTTCACCAACCCAGACGATCTGCCGCTGATGTCGTTTGTAGTGATTGATGACGGGGCTTTGCCGAACGGGCCATTGCTCCTTTCTGCGGTGCCGTTCCCCGTGACGGTCGCGATTGCTGTCTCTGACCCTGATGCGGCATCGAAATCGGCGGCTTACCGCGCGGCGGGTTATGAGGTTGCGGCGATCCTGACCTTGCCTGCCAACGCCACCGCCCCTGATGCGGCCCAAGTGATGGAAGCCACCTTTGCCACCATGCCAGAGGCCGCGATGGTTCTCGATATGGGGGACGCAGGCCTGCAATCGAACCGTCAAGCGACCGAGGCCGTGATGGCCCGCCTTGCGGCCGATGGGCGTGGGTTCATCACGGCGGCGAGTGGCCTGAACGCGGCGATCCGTGCGGCTGAGGGGGCAGATGTGCCTGTTGCTACGGTCGAACGTGACCTTGATAGCAACGATCAAACTGCCGCCGTCATCCGCCGCTTTATCGACCGTTCCGCGTTTCAGGCGCGGCAAACCAGCGGCGTTGTGCTGATCTCGCGTCTGCGGGCGGAAACGCTCAGCGCGCTGACGCTCTGGTCGACGGCGAATAGGGCGGGGCAGGTCGCTTTGGCCCCTGTTTCGGCGATTTTAAAGGACTAACGGGCGGGCCTTCGGGCTATCTCCCAGACGAAACCCACTACAAACGGAACCACAATGACACGTATCGTCCTCTCTAGCGACCACGCCGCAATCGAGCTGCGTCAGGCCATCGCCGCCCACATCACCGCCAAAGGCTATGAGGCCGTCGACATCGGCCCGACCGAGAACGTGAGCACTCATTACCCCGTCCATGGCAAAGCCGCGGCAGAGCGTGTGGCTTCGGGCGATTGCGATCTGGGCATTATCCTCTGCGGCACGGGCCAAGGCATCATGATGGCCGCGAACAAGGTCAAAGGCATCCGTTGCGGCGTCTGCTCTGACCAGTTTTCGGCTGCGATGATCCGTCAGCACAACAACGCCAACATCCTCTCGATCGGTGCCCGCGTTGTGGGCGAAGGTCTTGCTCTGGCCATCGTTGACGCCTTCCTCGACGCCGAATTCGAAGGCGGCCGCCACGCCACCCGCGTGGACATGATCGAAGAGTAAAAGAGTAAAGCGCAGGGGGCTGAGGGTTTCCTGCGCGGTTCCTTGACGCAGACTTCGTATTAAATATGTTCTGCTTTTAGTTGTATATTCTGGGATATGTTTGATGTTCTCGTTTCTAGGTAATACTGAAGTTCTGGCTATTATTGGTGCAATTTCGGGGGTTTTGGGAACACTTTTAGGTTGCGGTAATTTCTACCTTAGATTCAGTCAGCAACGTAAAGATAGAGCCAAGCTGAGGTGTCGTTTAGTATTTCAAGAACCGAAAAATTCGGGAATTGCGTTACGTGTTGTCAACGTGGAAATTAGGTCGATAGGTTGTCGACCCATTAACCTTGACTACTTAGAACTTTGTCATTCGAAAGAAGGCTTGATTGGAAACGTCCAAGCAAGATGGCATTGGCTCAGGGGTGAGTGGAAAACTAATTATCCAATTAGCCCTGAAAAGAAAAGGTTAACTGAAAACAGTAAAACTGTTTGCATTATCTCAAGTGAACGGGTCGACTTATCTACTGTTAAGAGGATTTTTGTTGTCGATGAAGTTGGCAATAGATGGAAAGTTGCAACTTCAAATGTCAGTGGTCTACTTTCAAAGGATCAGAAAACAAAAATTAATTCGCTTTCTTATTCGGGTCGGCACTTAGAATACGATGTGGATGCCTACAGCTTAGGGAAGTGCTTTTTCATTAATATTCGATGGAAGCATGATGGTGTTCCCAAATCTACAAAGTCGAAACTGTTAAAGTTTAGAAGTGCAAAAGATTTGGATCAGAAATTTAGAGAGCTGGAAACGTCCATTTTGCCTCGTTATTTGAACGGCGAAGGAATGAACGGGTTATAAGAAACCCCGCTTGCGCGGGGTTCTTTATTCTCAGTTGTTACCCGATCCCGTGAACCGCGTTGCGTCCTCGGCGGCTTTGCGGATGGCGTTCGATTTGTGGACGGTTTCCATGTATTCGGCGTGGGGGTCGCTGTCGTAGACGACGCCGCCGCCGGCTTGGATGTAGAGTTTCTCGTCCTTAAGGACCGCAGTCCGTAGGGCGATGCACATGTCCATGTCGCCGTTCGCGCTGAAGTAGCCACAGCCGCCGCCATAGACGCCGCGCTTTTCGGGTTCCAGCTCGTCGATGATCTCCATTGCGCGGACCTTGGGCGCGCCAGAGACGGTGCCCGCAGGCATCCCCGCAAAGAAGGCAGAGAGCGCGTCTTGGTCCTCGGCCAGTTCACCGACCACGTTTGATACGATGTGCATCACGTGGCTGTAGCGTTCAATGATGAACTGTTCGGTCGGGCGGACGGTGCCGATTTTGGACACCTTGCCCGTGTCATTGCGGCCAAGGTCGAGGAGCATGAGATGCTCTGCCAGTTCCTTTTTGTCGGCCAAGAGGTCGAGTTCGTTCGCCTTATCCTCTTCGGGCGTGGCGCCACGGGGGCGGGTGCCTGCGATGGGGCGAATGGTGACCTCATTGCCGAACACACGAACGAGGATTTCTGGCGAGGCGCCGATGACCTGAAACCCGCCGAAGTTAAAGAAGAACATGAACGGCGAGGGGTTCGTGCGGCGCAGAGAACGGTAGAGCGCAAAGGGCGGCTCGCGGAACTCTTGTGTCCAGCGTTGGGCTGGCACGACCTGAAAGATGTCGCCCGCGCGGATGTAGTCTTTGGCCTTTTCGACGGCAGCCATGTAGCCGTCTTTGGTAAAGTTCGACGTGGCAGGTGCGGCCTCATGCGCGGTGCGGAATTCGCGGCTGTCGACGGGGACAGGGCGATCCAAGGCGCGTTGGGCTTCTTTGACGCGTTCGGCGGCTTGGGCAAAGGCAGCCTTGGCCGAGAGGCCAGAGTTCGCCCATGCGGGTGCCACGAGGATTACGTCGCCCTTGACCCCGTCGAGGACAGCCACGACCGAGGGGCGCAGCATCATCGCGTCGGGCAGGCCGATTGGATCAGGATTCACGTCGGGCAGGTGTTCGACCAAACGGATCATATCGTAGCCGAGGTAGCCAAAGAGGCCAGCCGCAGCACCCGGCAGATCGTCAGGCAGATCAATCTTCGATTCCGCGATCAGGTTGCGGAGCGATGTGAGCGGATCGGCCTCTTCTTCGACAAAGGCGTCGTCGTCGTAGCGGGCCGCGCGGTTGACGCGGGCCGTGGTGCCGTCACAGCGCCAGATCAGATCAGGGTTCATGCCAACGATAGAGTAGCGACCACGGACTTCGCCGCCGGTCACACTTTCCAGCATGAAGGCATCTTTGCCCGCGCCCGAGAGTTTGAGCATGAGGGACACAGGCGTATCGAGGTCAGCGGCCAGACGGGTGTAGACGATCTGGTTTTCACCAGTGTCATAGCCACGTTGGAAGCTCTCGAAATCTGGGCTGAGGGCCATAGTGCGGTTCCCTTATTGGATCTGAGCGTGGACCGCGTTCACGGCCTCGCGCACAACATTGATGTCGGTCTCACCGCGCAGGGTGTTGAGCGTGATCTGCATAGCGTCCTGAGCCACACCGTTCGACAGCTGCGCCGCGAAACGATCACGGAGCGCGATCACATCAGGGTCTTCAAGGTTCGGTGCGTTCACGGCATCGACACGGGCCAGCACCGCACCGCCGTCGTAGGGCAGGGCAAAGCCTTTGCCAGCTTCGGTTTCGAATACGCGCGCCATGAAACCTTCGGGAGTGTAGTCGAGGAAGGTCTGACGGGTCACGTCAACGTCGATGGTTGGTGCGAGGCCAAATTCACCGAACTGCGAACCGTTGGAGAGGGCGGTTGCCATCTCTTCGGCTTTGGCGAGGATCGCGGCCTGGGTGGTGTCGCGTGTCCAGCCAGCGGTCACTTCGTCGATAACATCCTCAAGCGGCTGCAACGCAGGCTCTTGGATCGTTTCGACGCGCAGCGCAAAGATGCCACCGTCAGACATTTCGATCAGTTCAGGATAGGCACCGATCTGCGCCACAGCAGCGGCCTGACGAAACTCAGGGTAAGCAGCCATGCCGTCGGTCGAGGCGACAGTCCAGTCAAGCGAACCAAGCTCCATCTGGGTTTGGTCAGCGAGGTCTTCCACGCGGGCACCGCCAGCGATGAGGTCAGCCATTTGTTCGGCGACATCGCCAATCACACGGCGGGCACGGTCACGGCCCAGTTCAGCGCGGAGTTCGTCAGCAGCGACTTCAAAGGGGATCGATTCCGCCTCAAGCACGGCGTTGATGCGGAACAGCGAGGGTCCGATCAGCGAGGGCAGTGGGCCAACAACGTCGCCCGAGGCAGCCGCGAAAACAGCAGCGCCCGCTTCGGCCAGTTGCACCTGATCCACATCACCGAGGTCAACGTCATCAAGCGTCAGGCCACGGTCCTCAACGAGTTGGTCAAAGTCGGTTTCGCCAGCAGTGATCGCGTCCATGGCGGCTTGGGCAGAGGCCTCATCCGCAAAGCCGAGACGTTCGACCAAGCGACGCTCTGGGCTGTTATAGTCAGCGGTGCGTTGCGCATAGAGATCACGAAGCGATGTTTCGTCCACCTCAATCGTCGGCAGCAGCATGTCGGGTGTCAGGGCCGCATAGACGATGGATTTGGTTTCCAGCGTGGTGAAATCGGCAGGGTGACCTTCGTGGTAAGCAGCAAGGTCTTCGTCGGTCGGGGCTGGGATTGCATCGGTCAGAGCGGCGTCAGTGACCTGAACCCAAGTGATGTCACGGCGTTCTGCGGCATAGTTCACGATCGCATCGATGTAGCCAGCGGGAACGGTGTAGCCAGCGGTGAGGCTAATCTGCAGCGCGGTCGCGGCCATTTCATCGCGGAGCGCCTGTTCATAGTCGCTTTCGCGGGTGCCCATGCGGGACAGAACATCGCGGTACGCATCACGGTCGAAGGTGCCAGAGAAGCCTTGGAAATTCGGGTTCGATGTCACGCGGTCACGCACGCGTTGGTCGCCAACGGAGACGCCCATAAGCGAGGCTTCGTTTTCGAACAGGCGCATGTTGATCATGTCGTTCAGCACCTGTTGGTCGATGCCGAGCGATTGTGCTTGAGTGAAGCTCAGCGGTTGACCGACCTGACCTGAGAAGGTGTCGATCCCGCGGCGCAGTTCGAGTGCGTATTGGTTCAGGGTGATTTCTTTGTCACCGACTGTTGCGAGGGTGTTTGTCCGACCCGACAGGTTCGTCGTGCCAAAGCCCACAAGGCTGAAGAACAAAAGGCCCAAGATGACCCAGACGCCCAATTTTGTCTTCTTTTCGCGTGCCATCTGCGGCCCCCCTGAAACTGATCTCTTCACCCTGTCAAACAAGGCCTGCAATGAATAGGCGGGCGGGCGATAAGGTGCAAGCGGGGAGCCACGGGAAACCGCCACGGAACGCGGTTTTTTGAATTGGCGTGGAAATCTGGGAAAATGTATACTTTTGTATAAAAATGGCGCGAAGGTATAGGATTTCGCGCCATAAAATGTTCGAATTGTGTACCTTTAGCCGATGATTAATCGGTACCGCGATAGGGTTGAACGTATTGCAGCGCCATATCCCACGGGAAGAAAATCCACGTATCTTGGCTGACTTCGGTGATGAAGGTGTCCACCTGCGGGCGGCCTTTGGGCTTTGCGTAGACGGTGGCAAAGTGGGCGTTGGGATACATTTCGCGGACGAGTTCGAGCGTTTTACCGCTGTCCACGAGGTCGTCGATGACGAGGATACCCGTGCCGTCACCCATCACCTCTGCGTCGGGTGCCTTGAGCACTTGAGTCGAGGATTGGTTCTGGTGGTTGTAGGATTTGACGCTGATGGTGTCGATGGTGCGGACATCCAATTCGCGGGCGATGATCATCGCGGGGGCCATGCCGCCACGGGTGATCGCCACGATGGCTTTCCACGATCCATCTTCTGCCGGACCTTGGCCGTCCAGACGCCATGCCAGCGCGCGGCTGTCACGGTGGATTTGGTCCCAAGACACATGGAACCCTTTTTCGTGGGGCAGAAGATCGTTCTTTGCCATTTGGTCAGTCCTTTACGTCAGGGCGATTTTCAGGCCGAGCAGGGCAAGGAGCCCGCCGAACATCCGGTCAACACCGGCCTTTAGTCGCAAATAGGCAGCACGCGCGCGGGGCAGAGAAAAGACCCGAGCAACGATGATATACCAGAGTGTTTCATTGGCGAAAACAGCCGCAAGTATGGCAAGACGCCACGGCAAGGGCGTGTCATGCGGCACGAGGCCGACAAAGACCGCGCCAAAGAACACAGCAGGCTTTGGGTTTGAGGCAAATGTCAGGAACCCGTAGCGCATCGCAGAGACGGCAGAGCGGGGCGCTGCGCCCGGTGTCGGCTCTGCAAGCGGCTCGTTCGCGTGTTTCCACATGTTGTAGGCGATCCAAAAGAGGAACGCGGCACCGACCAGTTTAAGGCCGATGAACAACGAGGGAAGAATTTCAAAGAGAAGGGCGAGGCCAGCCATCGCTGCCGTGGCCCAGAGGATCGCACCGAGCCCGAACCCAAAGGCAAGGGCGGTTGCCACCTTGAACCCGTCCGAGGCTGCGGTGCGCACAGCGACGACAAAGCTGGGTCCAGGGGAAATCGCCGCCGCAAGGTGGATCAGAACGATCGACAGAAATGCGGCGGCGGTCATGGTTTACTCTTTGTTCATGTCAGGCGCGTCGACGGCTTTCATGCCGACGACGTGGTAGCCCGCGTCAACGTGGTGGGTTTCGCCCGTCACGCCGGTTGAGAGGTCGGACAGAAGGTAGAGCGCGGAACCGCCCACTTCGTCGATCGACACGTTTTTGCGCAGCGGCGAGTTATATTCGTTCCATTTCAGGATGTAACGGAAGTCACCGATGCCCGATGCCGCCAGCGTTTTGATCGGACCAGCCGAGATCGCGTTGACGCGAATACGGTCTTTGCCCAGATCTTCGGCGAGGTAGCGCACGGAGGCCTCGAGGCCTGCTTTGGCGACGCCCATGACGTTGTAGTGCGGCATCACGCGTTCTGCACCGTAGTAGGTGAGGGTGAGGCACGAACCACCGTCGGTCATCATTTTAGCTGCGCGCTGAACAACAGCGGTGAACGAATAGACAGAGATGTCCATCGTCATCAGGAAGTTTTCGCGGGTGGTGTCCACATAGCGGCCACGCAGTTCATTTTTGTCAGAGAAACCGATGGCGTGGACGATGAAGTCCATCTTGCCCCATTTTTTCTCAAGCTCTGCGAAAAGTGCATCGACAGAGTCCATGTCGGACACGTCGCACGGCAGAACCGTGTCAGAGCCGAGCTGTTCTGCGAGCGGGCCAACCCGTTTCAGCAGCGCTTCGCCCTGATAGGAAAAGGCAAGTTCCGCACCAGCGTCTGCGAGTGCTTTGGCGATGCCCCAAGCTATTGATTTGTCATTGGCGAGGCCCATAATTAGCCCGCGTTTACCCTGCATGAGTTGCGACGACATTGTGTCCCCCTTGCCCCTTTCGCGTTATATCGCTTCGGTGTAGGCGATTGGACCAGTCGCTTCAAGCCTGTGTGAGACGCAACGTCACAGTTGTTGTATCAAAACGCGCTTGTTACGCGCCCCACCTTATTGATGAGAAGAGGGTATCATGAGTGACCGCACTGGCATTTTCGCAGGCGACGATCCGTTCCAATTGGCGCGGGACTGGTTGGCTGAGGCCGAAAAAAGCGAGATCAATGACCCGAACGCTATCGCGCTGTCGACCGTGGACGCAGACGGTCTGCCGAATGCGCGTATGGTGCTTCTCAAAGAGATCGAGGACGACGCCTTTGTGTTCTACACAAACTACGGGAGCAAAAAGGCCCAAGAGCTAGAGGGGGCAGGGAAGGCTGCCTTTGTCATGCATTGGAAGTCCCTTCGTCGGCAAATCCGGGTGCGCGGAACCATCGAACGCGAGGACGGACAGCAGGCGGACGAATATTATCATTCGCGATCTCTCAAGAGCCGTTTGGGGGCATGGGCGTCGAAACAATCGCAACCTCTCGATAGTCGGGGCACTTTGATGGCCGAAGTGGCCGTTGTTACCGCTAAAGAGGGAATCAATCCGGCGCGCCCACCGTTTTGGGGTGGGTTCCGCATCACACCAGTCGAGATAGAGTTCTGGGCTGATGGCGCGTTTAGGTTGCATGACCGCTTTAGATGGACACGCGAAGGTGTAAACGCACCTTGGTCGGCGGTCCGTTTGTATCCCTAAGATGATCAAAATGCCGTTGGTGGGACTTGTTTCTTGCGAACAAAACAGGTCTGCTGACGCGGTGAAGCTGCGGCCGGATGGGGGCCCGCGGCGGGATTGAAAGTATGATGACTGACACAATAAATGAACGCCCTGTCAAAGGGCGTGTAAAATGGTTTGATCCTGGCAAAGGCTTTGGCTTTGTCGTGTCAAACGAAGGCGGCGCGGATATTTTGCTGCACGCAAACGTTCTACGCAATTTTGGGCAGAGTTCGGTGGCGGATGGATCGGATATTGATCTGCTCGTTCAAGAGACGGATCGTGGTCTTCAAGCGACCGAGGTTATCGCGATTTCACCACCTGAGTTGCCAGCTAACGGGAGTATGCTGGCGGATCTGGTGGACGTTGATCCTGAGGTTCTCGATAACACGCCGATTTTACCTGCTCGGGTCAAATGGTTCGACAAAGGTAAGGGATTTGGGTTTGCCAATGTCTTTGGTTCGTCCGAAGATATCTTTGTGCACATCGAAGTTCTGCGCCGGTCTGGCCTTGCCGACCTGCAACCAGGCGAAGCTATCGCCATGAAGAGCATCGACGGGAAGCGCGGGAAACTGGCGGTCGAGGTTCTGATTTGGGAAAGCATTCATCTAGACGATTAATATCGCTCGTGATTGCAGCGCTATCCGCCGTGGCCCAACCGGCTGCGGCGGCTTGTTCTTTGGATAAGGTGCTGGTCAGGGGTGACTTTGGTCAGGCGCGGTTCACCGTAGAGGTGGCGGATACTGCGGACGAACGGGCCCAAGGGCTGATGAACGTGCCAGAGATGCCGACGATGACGGGGATGCTGTTCGTTTACGAACGCCCGCATCAGGTGGCGTTCTGGATGCATAACACACTGATTCCTCTTGATATGATTTTCGCAGATGAAACGGGCACGATTACCCGCATCCATCCCAATGCGATCCCGCTCGACCGAACGCCAATCGACGGTGGGGCACAGGTTCAGTACGTTTTAGAGATAAATGGCGGCCTTGCAGGGCGTTTAGGCATGGCTGAAGGCGATGTTTTGCAGCATCCGTCCATCGGAGAAAACGCCGCTTTGCCATGTAACTAAGAAAAAGCACGCTTGGGGCTTTTCAATTCCCAAAAGCATCGCTAAACGGTGCGCAGTCGGGGCGTAGCGCAGCCTGGTAGCGCGACGGTTTTGGGTACCGTAGGTCGTAGGTTCGAATCCTATCGCCCCGACCACTTCATAAAATTGATGCAGGTACCGAGACAGCAGGATGTTGATCGACGGTGGTGTGTCATGTCCTGCTTGACACTTCCAATACCAGAACCGTAAGACGAGGTTAGGTATTGGGCACCTGCCGCCTGCGGACGAAAGTCTCGGTGAAGCTCAAATTTACAACGTCATACACCCTAGAAGCATTTCGCAGGTGGCAACGCAGGCTCCCATCCCATCAGAAATGCCTCATCCGAGGAGTGAATGATGTCGTGCCAAAACGCATCCGAGAATCGATTTTTGACGACTACGCCGAAACGGCTTTTTGTCGCCAATGCTCTGCCTATGATGCTTATCATGTTGATGAGCGGTCTATTGACCGTCGTAGATGCAGTGTTTTTGGGCCACTTCGTCGGAGCTGATGCCCTTGCGGCCGTTAGCGTCGTATTCCCCGTAATCATGATCACAATAGCACTCTCGACCCTTGTCGGCGGGGGAATGTCCAGCCTTCTCGCACGTCATTTGGGGACGGGAAACAAAAGTGATGCGGTTGCTGTATTCGCGCAAGCGCATGGTATGGCGCTGTTTCTGTCACTTTTGCTCATATCGGCCTTTGGTGTCTTCGGTGGGGTTGTCATAGACGCGCTCGCGGACGGTCGTCCCGACATTGGAGACATAGCTTATACCTATCTGGCTATCATGATCCTTGCGACGCCTGTGCAACTGCTCTTGAGTGTCCATGCCGATGCTGGGCGCAACGAAGGGCGTGCGGGCCTGATGGCATTGATGTCAGTCGGCGTCACACTCGCCAATATCGCACTCAATTACGTGTTGATCGTGCGCTTCGACCTGGGCGTTGCAGGGTCAGCTTGGGGAACGGCAATTGCCCAGGGGGTAGGCCTTGCACTTCTTTTAGGCTTGCGTTTGCCAAGGCAAGAAATCTTGTCCCTTGCGGCCCTTAGAAACGCGCGATGGGTTGGGCAATGGAAGGCGATATTGGTCCTTGGAGCCCCCGTCAGTCTTAGCTTCATCGGGATAGCGTTGGTTTCAGGAACGGTGATCTCCACGCTGCGACTGACGTCCGACACCGGCTATGTCGAGGGGATCGCCGCTTACGGCATCGTGACCCGAATTTTCAGTTTCACATTCATGCCCCTCATGGCCATTGCATTGGCAACCCAAAGTATTGTCGGAAACAACGTGGGCGCAAAGCTTTACCACCGCTCAAATGCTATCCTGCGGATCGCCCTCACCGTAGCGGTTCTTTACTGTGCTGCCATTGAGATGATCTTGCTTTCCGGAAGTGCTTGGATTGGCCGAGGCTTTGTCAGCGATCAAGGGGTGATCGCACAGGTCGGGGTCATTTTGCGCCCAATGTCGTCCCTTTATCTGTTTTCGGGTCCGGTTCTTGTGCTCGCCCTCTATTTTCAAGCTATTGGAAAACCCGCACATACCGCCGCTCTAACGTTGATTAAGCCCTTTGTGTTCAGCCCTCTTCTGATCGTCATTTTGGGCATTTTTTATGGCGCACAAGCGATCTGGCTTGCCTTTCCAATTGCTGACGGGATCGTGGTTAGTATCGCCATTTGGATTGTGATCGCGTCCTAAAGGACGGGCAAAGACAACATTGGTTTTGGATTGTCGGGTCAGGAGCAAGCACGATGAACCTACAATCTGTAATAGAGGCTAAATCCCAAGCTAAGGCCTTGCGCGCATCACTCGCCGCGCGAGGCACAACCATCACCCATGCGCGGGCACTGGAACTCGTCGCCCATCAGAATGGCGCCCGGGATTGGAACACGCTTCAAGCCAAGCTATCATGGGCAGAGCCGCAGCTTTTTCACCTCAATGACGAAGTGAGCGGGCACTATCTCGGGCAGGCCTTCATTGGGCGGATCGTAGCTCTTTCAAAGGTGGGCGCAAACACGCAGGTTTCGCTTCAGCTGAACGAACCTGTTGATACGGTGCAGTTCGAAAGCTTCTCAAACATGCGCCGACATATCAGAGGCATGGTAGGGCCCAACGGCCGATCACCGCGCAAAAACTCAGACGGCACGCCGCACTTGGTCATAGATATTCCGAGCAAGTGATTTGAATTTTCTGAACGGCAATTAGTTTCGAGTGGTTGCCGTTCATGCACGCAACCTAAATCGCACTTTCGCGCAGCATGCTGCATTGGGGAGTATGGGCGATCCGGGTTCTGCTTGAAATCGCGGAAAAAATCCGAGAGCTGGCGTCATTCAATCTCGCCATCGACAGTAAGCTGCGCGGCGGCGACTTGGTACGGCCGAAGGTCGCTGACGTCTATGCTGCCGGACAGGTCAAGCATTGCGCTTCAATCGTCCAAAGCCAAACCCGTAAGCCTGTTAGTTTCGAGAACACCGAGGGGACGCGCAAGGCCGTCGCGGCAAGGCTCGAGGACCCCAAAATGATCGGATCGGAACATTTGTGGCCGGGTCGCTTCCACACCGGAAACATGCGAGCGGTTCAGCTCTTGTTGGGTCACACAAAATTGGACAGCACTGTGCGCTATCTCGGCGTTGAGCTCGAAGATGCGCTGACCATCGCAGAGGCGGTGGGAATCTGAAGGCCTTGGGCCTTCGCAACAGACGGACCAAACCAGCCATTCATCCTTAGAATTTGCGCAGCAAGACATTTTCCCCAGTGAAGTCATTCGAGGCATTGTGCGGCATGGCTTTGCACACGGGAGTAAGTTCCCGATCCTGAACAGCTGTTCAGGCCAATCCTCGACATAGGCAGAAGGACGATCAGCCGTCCCAATGACGTGATCAACGACTCCTCCCATTGACCAGAGGCGACAATCAAGGCCATAGTTTGGTGCCTAACAATTGGGACTCCTTTTGCGCTTTATCTTTGCCATTCTGTTGCTGCTCACGTCTGCCATGCTCGTTTCGCCGAGCTTGGGGCAGGCGTATTATGGGCATGATATGGCGATGATTGATTGTGATGACTGTCCAGACCATTCCCAGGTCATGACTGATGTGGCGGAGCATGGGATGACCTGTGCGACGGGCCAATGTTGTTTATTCAGCGCACTTATTCCGAGTGTGGACAGTTGGTCGGCGGAACCGATAGCGTTGGCTCATCCGGTGCAAATCGGACGCACATGGCGGAGTGTGCGTCCGCAATCGGACCTTCCACCTCCACGCGCCTGATCATTTGAAATCAAATGGAGCCGTTCCGGTTCCAAGGCTTTTCAACCCTGTGTCATTGCAGGGCAATTCAGGACATGATCATGAAAAAACTACTCATTGTGGGCGCTGCAATCGCTGCCCTTTCCGTTGCTGCATATCTGGCAATTCCCGAAACACCTGCACCATCGACCGCGAGCTCTGCGCTCCCTCCCGAAGGCGCCCCGCTCGTCAGTATTGTGGTGCCTGATCAATTGTCGGCTCAGGCGCAGCTCGGCAAGACGGCCTATGATGCGGTATGTGCCGCCTGTCACGGCAGTAATGCGACGGGTAAGATGGGATTTGGGCCGCCGTTGATTCACCCAATTTATGAACCCAATCACCACGGCGATATGGCGTTTCTGATGGCTGTTCAGAACGGAGTGCAGGCGCACCATTGGCCGTTCGGGAACATGCCACCTCAAGCGGGCGTGACGAACAGCGATGTGACTGCGATCGTCGCCTATGTCCGCGAATTGCAACGCGCTAACGGGATCAACTGAGGACAAAAATGACCTGCCAGAGCGTTTGGTCGTTCAAGTGCTCTGGCGGCCCTATGCTCCACGCGGCCAATGGTGGTCAAGGTCGTCGATGATTAGAGGGTGAGAGTGGGTTTTGCCGTGATCCCGTAGGTGGGGGTGATCGGGTGGAAGGTCGCTGTGGTCATGTTCCATCACCTGCGGGTCATTCGCAGGCCATAGGATCATCGCGCTGATGAACCCAATGGCCGCGGTAGCGCCCATAAGGAGGAAGGTCACATCGAGGCCGAAACTTGCTCCGAACCGTCCGGCGAGCGGGTAAGTGATCAGCCAGCAGGTATGGCTCAGCGCGAATTGTGCGGCAAAGATTGCTGGGCGGTCCTCGGCTTGGGCGCTCTTGCGCAGCAGTCGACCTGATGGGGATGCTCGGAAGAAACAGGGCGGCGATCATTGACCCGCCCCCAAAGGCCGCCAGCGCAAGGGCCGTGCCAAGGACCAAACCAGCGTCATCCCCAGCAAGGTTCCACGCCAGCAGCCCTAGAGCGACCGTCGCCAGCCCAGTGCCGATTAAAGCGATCACTTGAGCCGCAAACAGGTGCCGATAGGTTCAGTTGCTAAGGATCGCGAGCATGTGGACCGCCGTTATTAAGATTAAATGCGCGCTCAGAAGGTATCGCCTTCGTTACTCAATCAGAGGGGCGATATTTGAAAATGGGTCAATCTTATTCTGACCGATCTGTGCGGCCTTGTCCGCGAGGACCGTCATTAAAATTACGTTCCAGTAGGCGCATTCAACGCGACGTGTGCCTTGGCATTGGCGGAGTATTTTCGGATCATTTAAAAATGTTCTCAGAACGACGTATTCTCCCTATGATTGTCTTAAAGCATAGGGAAGGAGCGGGAAACGATGACAGCTAATGCACCAAAATTCATGTCGGAGACAGTATTTGAAAAGGCCAATGCCAACGGCGTTGACGTTGTTCTGTGGGCCAGTAGATCTCAATCCGAGGTGAGCCGAGAGACATCCTATTCGGGATTGCTAACGGTGGGCGGCAGAGCTGTCGTAGAGCAATCCGGTATCGTATTTGCAGATGGTTCAGCAGAGTTAACGACAGTATTTTGGGCGGAGTCTGGTACGCGCCAAACACTGAAATTTTCCATGACACCAGAAGTTGATGGCGCACGGATCACCGGTGATCTCGATGGAAATGCGATTTCTGCTCTAACCTTGTCTCGCAATCAATTTTCGAACCTTTCGTGGTCTGCGCTGAAAGCCATGCCTATTGACGGCCCTGTTTTCGAATACGACAACGGTCAGCCTGTTGAGATGCCAGACATGGGATCAACGGCGATATCTGGTTCACGCGCGTTGATCGAGGTTATGGATGCAAGCGATCCAAACAAGCTCAATGTTTGCGCGCTAGGCGTTATGGCAGGTGCAATGGGCGTTGCTGTGGCTACGGGCGGCGCGGGTGCAGGTCTGATCATCGCAGGTCAACTGATTGCCACCGGCTGGTGCGCAATTCCTTGACAGCCTGCGTCGGCCAATACCTGCGGAGTAATTTGCCTAATCGATCAAAGGGCAGCAACGAAGCGTCAATGTTCATCTGCAACCGTGCAAGGCAGGTTTCCCGAGCACAGCTGACATATTCCCGCCCATCAACCAACGTCCGCAATCCCCCGCAACTTCACGCCCGAGTAACCTGTTTGCCGGATTGATCCTGCGGACTAGAGCAGTTTCGCTTGCTCTCGCATCTGGAACTTCTGGATCTTGCCCGTCGACGTGCGCGGGATTTCGGTAAAGACAAACTTTCCAGGCACCTTGTACGGGGCGAGGTGATCGCGACACCATTGGCGTAGCTCTTCGCTGTCCACCGAACGTCCTGCGGCCAGTTCGATAAAGGCGCAGGGGGTTTCCCCCCATTTTTCATGTGGCATGGCGACGACGGCGGCGACGCTAACATCGGGATGGCGATAGAGAACTTCTTCTACTTCGATCGAGGAAATGTTCTCTCCACCCGAAATGATGATGTCTTTGGACCGATCCTTGAGTTGGATGTAGCCGTCTGGATACCGCACGCCGAGGTCGCCAGAATGGAACCATCCCCCTTCAAAGGCCTCTTTCGTGGCCTTCTGATTGCGGAAATATCCCTTCATGACGACGTTGCCGCGGAACATCACTTCACCCATGGTTTTACCATCGCGGGGCACGGGTTGCATGGTTTCTGGATCCAAAACGTCGAGCTGTTCGAGGGGCAGGTATCGCACCCCTTGCCGCGATTTGAGGGCGGCTTGCTCTGCTTTTGGCCGTGTTGACCATTCAGCGTGCCAGTCGTTCACAACTGCTGGCCCGTAGGTTTCTGTCAGGCCGTAGAGGTGCGTGACGTCAAAGCCTGCCTCATTCATATCAGCGAGGAGCTTTTCAGGTGGCGGTGCGGCTGCGGTGAAAAACTGAACAGTGTGATCGAGTTCGCGTTTCTCGTGCTCTGGCGCCGAAATGAGGAGCGACATGACAATGGGCGCGCCGCAGAGATGCGACACCTTTTCGTCGGCCAAGGCGGACCAGATCGGTTCGGCCCGAACTTGACGCAGGCACACATGGGTGCCGATGATCGCAGAGAGCGTCCACGGGAAACACCAGCCATTGCAGTGGAACATCGGCAGGGTCCACAGATAGACTGCGTGTTTCTGCATCGAGGTGGTCAAGGCGTTGCCTTGAGCAAGGAGATAGGCGCCACGGTGATGCGAAACGACACCTTTGGGATCGCCCGTGGTGCCAGAGGTGTAGTTGATCGAAATGGCGTCCCATTCGTCCTCGGGCATCAACCATTCGAATTCCGGATCACCTGAGGCGACAAAGGCGTCGTAGTCCAGCGCGTCAATCGCAGGTGTTTTGCCCGTGAATTCGGGATCGTCATACTGAATAACGACAGGCGAGACATCTGTGAGTGCGAGTGCTTCTTGCATCAATGGCATGAATTCACGATCGACAATCACGATCTTTGACATCGCATGGTCGAGTTGGAATGCGATGATCGCCGCGTCGAGGCGGGTGTTGATCGAATGGAGAACGCCACCGCACATGGGCACGCCGTAATGGCATTCCAGCATTGCAGGTGTGTTCGCGAGAAGGGCAGAGACGGTGTCACCCCGCGTGATCCCTTTGCCTGCCAGAGCAGACGCGAGCTGACGCGACCGGTCGTAGAATTCTGCATAGGTTCGACGCAGATTCCCGTGCACAATCGCGGTGTGGTCGGGAAAGACACTCGCAGCCCGTTCAAGGAACGTGAGAGGCGTGAGTGGCTGATGGTTGGCAGGTGTCCGTTCGAGGTCGTGATTGTAGAACTGTTTGGTCATGGATTACGCGTCCTTCCATGCGGGGCTGCGCTTGTCGATAAAGGCGCCGATGCCCTCTTCCGCGTCTTGCGTGAGCATATTTTGCACCATCACATTGGATGCGTAGGTATAGGCCTCAGCCAATCCCATTTGCTTTTGGATGTAGAAGGCTTTCTTCCCCGTGGCCAAAGTCATACTGGATTTGGATGCGATTTTTTGCGCCCAAGCGAGCGTGGTCTTGCTCAGGTCTTCGACTGGCACGCAGAGGTTCACAAGGCCCATTTCCGCTGCGCGTTCTGCTGAAATCATATCACCTAAGAGGAGCATCTCCATGGCGTGTTTGGTCGTGACGTTTCGCGATAGCGCGACCATGGGGGTTGAACAGAATAGACCGATATGAACACCCGGCGTGCCGAATTTCGCGGTTTCTGCGGCGACGGCCAGATCGCAGCTCGCGACCAATTGGCAGCCAGCGGCGGTGGCGACACCTGCGACTTCGGCGATAAAAGGTTTGGGGCAATTGACGATGGAATACATGACGCCCGAACACATCGACATGATCTTTTCGAAATAGGCCTGACCGCCGTCTTTGGCTGCGCGGCCCGCTGTCATTTCTTTAAGGTCGTGACCGGCACAAAACGCGGGGCCGTTCGCAGCGAGGACGATGACACGCACCGACGGGTCCGAGCAGGCCGCGTCGATCAGTGACTGTAGCTCGGACAACATGGCTTCGGACAAAGCATTGCGACGGCTGTTGTCGTCGAGGGTCAGTTTCAGCACACCGTCGGACGTGATGGTTTGCTGCACAAGTTGTTTGGTCATCATCAAGGGCTCTGTTTAAAAGGGCGGGGCCGTCGCGACCCCGCCGTCGTAGGGAAGGTTAAGCGGCAGCGATCTTCTTTTTGGGATCAAAGAAGGGGCGTTCACAGATCGTTGCGCGGACAGGGCCAGAGCGGGTCACGACCTCGACCTCTTTGCCGATATGTGCGTGGTCTACCGACACCATTGCCAGTGCGATATTCTGATCGAGGCGTGGCGAATACACAGCTGAGGTCACTTTGCCGATCGTCTCGTCGCCGACCTTAATCGCCCAGAATGTGGTGTTCGGCCCCTTGAGCGGTTCACCATCAATAATCAGACCGATCTGAGTTCGTGTGACTCCATTTTCTTTGATCTTGCGGAGCGCAGCCCTCCCAATGAAATCGGCTTCCATATCGAGGTTCACAAGACGATCAAAGCCCAGCTCGAACGGGTTTGTGTGGATGTCTGCGTCGGCGTGATACGACAACATTCCGCCTTCGATGCGGCGGATCGACGAGGTGTGACCGGGTTTCAAGCCAAACGGCAGCCCAGCCGCCATGATCCGCTCCCACAGCGCATCCCCATGTGCGCTATCACGCAGATAGAGTTCGTAGCCCAGTTCGCTCGACCAGCCGGTCCGCGACACGATAAGCGGGATACCGTCTAGGTCTACTTCACGCAGCCAGTAGTATTTCAGGTCCATGATGCTGTCGCCGAATAGGGCACGCATGATTTCGCCCGATTTCGGCCCCTGAAGCTGCAACGGTGACACGTCAGGTTCGCAGATCGACACATCAAGGCCAGAATGGATCGCTACGCCTTGGGCCCAAAGCAGGATGTCGCTGTCTGCAAGCGAGATCCAGAAGTGGTTTTCAGCCAATCGCAGGAGGATTGGGTCGTTGAGGAGGCCGCCGTCAGCATTGGTGATCAGGATGTATTTGCACTGGCCAACAGCCATGGTCGACAGATCACGCGGGGTCAGCATTTGAACAAACTTGGCAGCGTCTGGTCCGGTGATTTCGACCTGACGTTCAACGGCGACGTCACAGAGGATCGCGTCGTTCACGAGGTTCCAGAAGTTCTGCACCGGATCGCCGAAATCGCGCGGAATATACATGTGGTTGTACACCGAAAATCCCTGAGCGCCCCACCGCACGGTTGCGTCGAAATAGGGGGATTTGCGAATTTGGGTGCCAAAGCCGAAGTCATCAGATTGCATTGTTTTATCCTTCCTGATCGGCGGCAATTTCCGCTGCCGCGCTGTTCTGGACAAAACATTTAGCGCCACCTTTTCAGAGCGATGGTCTGAAAACGCAGATGAAAGGCGACCGTTCAGGCTAAAGAGAATTCTAAAAACCGACCAACTGGTCGGAGGCTCAGCGCGTGATCAGATTGGATAAGTTCGGAACGGTCGATTTGATCTGACGGGTGGCGATGTAGGTCATATAGCGGTCCACATCGACGTCGATTGCAAAGAGCCGATCTAAGACGCCCTGAAAGGCCAAAAGCGTTGGCGCGACGACCTTGAGAACATAGTCCATGCCGCCGCCTGTGGCGACGCAATCAATGATCTCATCCATCGCCTGAACTTGTGCTTCGAACCGTTCAAAATCGGATTTCCGATGATGGGCGAGCGAAACAGTCACCACGACCATCGTAAAATCACATAGCTTATTTAGCGCGATCTCGCCTCTGTAGCCTGTGATGTAGCCTGCTAGTTTCAGCTTGGTCAGGCGTTCCCAGCAGGGGGTGGGCGAAAGATTGACCAGTTCGGCTAGCTTTGTCTTGCTGAGTTGCCCGTGCGATTGCACGGCGGTGAGAATGCGCAGATCAGCACCATCAAGAGCAGATTTTTTCAAGAGCAGCTTCCTCAAACGCTAGTCGATCAAGACAACAACCCGTCTGTCATATCTACAAAACGGTTTGATGCAATGCTTTTACCTCGACCCGAATTAATCCCTTGCAAAGCTGTTTATGCGCTTGCTTGCGGGAGCCTTGAGAGTTCTCCCATGTAGCCAACCTATTTACCGGGAGGCGGTCAATCCAACCACACTGTTTGCAGACTGTGGGTCTAGCGCGATTCTATTTTTCGCGGTGTTTTCGGCTTTGGGCTGCTTCCAATTGGATGCTAATTACTTCTTTAGATCAGGTTTGCATAACCTAAGATGAGAAAACCTTTGCCTAAGCTGTGGGCAAGGCTGTGGATGAATCGAGCGGTTTTAAACACTTGCGTGCGTCAAGCTAGATTATCCAACATTTTGTCGAAAAAATTGATTGACCCCCAAGGGGTAGTTTTGTCAGTTTGTGCCTGCCGAGTGGGGCGCTACAATATGTGGTGCCGCTTGGATCAAGGCAGACTACCAAACGTAATGATCAGCACGCCGTGCTGTTGAGACAGGGTATTTCCCTGAGCGGAGTCGCTTTGCCCAAGCTTTGGTTCATTTGGCGTCAGGGAATTGGGGCGTGGTGTAGCGCCTTGAATTAGATCGGCAGGCCGCGCAGACGGTCGTGTGTTAGGGGCCAGGTACGATGAAGATCGAACGCATTTTCACCAAAGCAGGAAAAGACGCCTACGCGGATATCGAATTCCGCACGACGACGTCTGAAATTCGCAATCCCGATGGAACCATTGTGTTCAAACTCGACGATTGCGAGGTTCCGTCGAAATGGAGCCAAGTTGCCTCTGACGTGATTGCGCAGAAATACTTCCGCAAGGCTGGCGTGCCGAGCGCGATGACCAAGGTCCGTGAAAAGGGCGTGCCAGAATTCCTGTGGCGCTCTGTTCCTGCAGAAGGCGCAGAAATGTCAGGCGAAACCAGTGCAAAGCAGGTGTTCGACCGTCTGGCTGGTGCATGGTGCTATTGGGGTTGGAAGGGTGGTTATTTCACCACCGAGGATGACGCCCGCGCGTATTACGACGAGATGCGGTTCATGCTGGCCAATCAGATGGCCGCACCGAACAGCCCGCAGTGGTTCAACACAGGTCTGCATTGGGCTTATGGCATTGATGGTCCGGCACAAGGCCACCACTATGTCGACTACAAAACTGGGAAACTGGTTAAATCGAATTCTGCCTACGAACACCCGCAGCCGCATGCTTGCTTTATCCAGTCCGTCGCTGACGATCTGGTGAACGAGGGGGGCATCATGGACCTTTGGGTGCGTGAGGCGCGTCTGTTCAAATACGGCTCTGGCACCGGCACGAACTTCTCGTCGCTGCGGGGCGAAGGCGAACGGCTCTCGGGCGGCGGTAAATCGTCGGGCTTGATGGGCTTCCTCAAAATTGGCGATCGTGCGGCTGGCGCGATCAAATCAGGCGGCACAACCCGTCGAGCAGCGAAGATGGTGATCGTCGATGCCGATCACCCCGATATCGAAGACTTCATCAACTGGAAGGTCATCGAAGAACAGAAAGTGGCGTCCATCGTCGCTGGTTCGAAGATGCACGAACAGAAGCTGAATGCGATCTTTAAGGCGATCAACACGTGGGACGGGGCAGAGGCTGATGCTTATGATCCGTCCAAGAACGAGAGCCTGAAATCCGCTGTTCGTGAGGCAAAGAAAGTCGCGATCCCGGAAACCTACATCAAACGTGTTCTGGACTACGCAAAACAGGGCCACACCAGCATCGAATTCCCGACCTATGACACCGACTGGGATTCCGAGGCCTATGCATCGGTGTCGGGTCAGAACTCCAACAACTCGATCCGCGTGACCGATGCCTTCCTTCGGGCGGTTAAGGATGATGCGGATTGGGACCTGATCAACCGCAAAGACGGCACCGTTTCCAAGACTATCAAAGCGCGCGATCTGTGGGAGCAGGTTGGACACGCGGCATGGGCTTGTGCTGATCCGGGTATCCAGTTCCACGACACCGTTAACGCATGGCACACTTGCCCTGAGGACGGCGCGATCCGTGGATCGAACCCCTGTTCGGAATATATGTTCCTCGACGATACCGCTTGTAACCTCGCGTCGATGAACCTGCTGCAGTTCTACAAGAACGCTGAGTTTAACGTTGAGCAGTATATCCACGCGACCCGTCTTTGGACTGTGACGCTCGAAATCTCTGTGATGATGGCGCAATTCCCGTCCAAAGAAATCGCGCAGCTGTCCTACGTGTTCCGCACGCTTGGCCTTGGCTACGCGAACATCGGCGGTCTGCTGATGAACATGGGCTTTGGCTACGACAGCGACGAAGGCCGTGCGATGGGTGCTGCCCTGACCGCAATCATGACGGGCGTGTCCTATGCGACCTCAGCTGAAATGGCGGGCGAGTTGGGTGCCTTTGAAGGCTACGAGCGCAATAAAGAGCACATGCTCCGCGTTATTCGGAACCACCGCAACGCGGCACATGGCAATGCGGATGGCTACGAAGCCCTTGCGGTGAAACCTGTTCCGCTCGACCACGCGAACTGCCCTGACGCGCGTCTGGTGCAAATCGCAACCGAGGCATGGGATCAGGCGCTGGCGCTGGGTGAAAAGCACGGCTACCGCAACGCGCAGGTTTCTGTGATCGCGCCGACGGGGACCATCGGTCTTGTTATGGACTGTGACACCACAGGCATTGAGCCTGACTTTGCCCTCGTGAAATTCAAGAAACTCGCAGGCGGCGGTTACTTTAAAATCATCAACCGTTCGGTTCCGTCTGCGCTGGAGACGCTGGGCTATAGCTCTGCCGAAATCGAAGAGATCATCGCCTATGCAGTTGGTCATGGCTCGATCGGTCAGGCCCCCGCGATCAACCATACTGCGCTGATCGGTCATGGCTTTGGCCAAGGCGAAATCGACAAGATCGAAGCCGCGCTGAAATCGGCCTTTGATATCCGCTTTGTGTTCAACCAGTGGACGCTGGGTGAAGAGTTCTGCCAGAAAACCCTCGGTATTCCTGCGGCGAAACTGAACGATCCGTCGTTCGACCTGCTGCGACACCTTGGCTTCTCTAAGGCAGAGATCGACGCTGCGAACGACCATGTTTGTGGCACCATGACGCTGGAGGGTGCGCCGCACCTGAAAGAAGAGCACTACAACGTCTTTGACTGCGCCAACCCATGCGGCAAAAAAGGCAAGCGTTATCTGTCGGTTAATAGCCACATCACCATGATGGCTGCGGCGCAATCGTTCATCTCTGGTGCGATCTCTAAGACGATCAACATGCCGAATGATGCGACGATTGAGGACTGCCAGAAGGCTTACGAACTGTCGTGGAGCCTCGGCGTTAAGGCGAACGCGCTCTACCGTGATGGGTCGAAACTGTCCCAACCTCTCGCTGCGGCGCTGGTTGAGGATGACGAAGAGGCGGCAGAGATCCTCGAATCCGGCAACCCAGTGGAAAAAGCTGCGGTGCTGGCCGAGAAGGTGATCGAAAAGGTCATCGTCAAAGAGATCGTGCGCAGCCACCGCGAAAAGATGCCAGAGCGCCGTAAGGGATATACCCAAAAGGCGGTCGTGGGCGGACACAAGGTTTATCTCCGGACGGGCGAGTATGCTGACGGTAGCCTCGGTGAGATTTTCCTCGATATGCACAAAGAGGGGGCTGGCTTCCGCGCGATGATGAACAACTTTGCCATCGCGGTGTCGGTTGGTCTGCAATACGGCGTGCCGCTCGAAGAGTTCGTCGATGCGTTCACCTTTACCAAGTTTGAACCCGCAGGGATGGTGCAGGGGAACGACTCGATCAAGTCGGCGACCTCGATCCTCGATTACATCTTCCGCGAGCTGGCAGTGTCCTACCTCGACCGCACCGATTTGGCGCATGTGAAACCGCAGGGTGCTGCGTTCGACGATCTGGGTCGCGGCGAAGCGGAAGGCATCTCTAACGTCAAATCGCCTAGTGAAAGTGCGGCCTCTAAGTCGTTGGAAGTGTTGAAGCAAATCTCTTCGACGGGTTACTTGCGGAAGCGCTTGCCACAGGACTTGAATGTGTTTAGTGCGACGGCTGTAGAAGAGATTCAGCAGACCAAAGTTGTGACCGCTAAGACGGAAACCGCCGTTGGCACAGTGACCACGATGTCGGCACGTGACAAAGCGAAAATGCAAGGCTACGAGGGTGATCCTTGTGGGGATTGCGGCAACTACACGCTGGTGCGCAACGGCACCTGCATGAAGTGCAATACATGCGGCGGCACATCGGGCTGCAGCTGAGAGTTTCAGGGGCGGATGCGTTCGCCCCCGACGCGGATCGGGATACAGGCAAAAAGCAATCGGGCGGTATATAACTCCACCCGATCCGTGGAACTGGGGGGCCAAGCGCCCCCCATTCTTTATTTAGCGGAGATGGAATAGCCCGCAGCGGTGAGGCGGTCACGGATGCTGCGCGCGATGGCCACGGCGCCAGCGGTATCGCCATGCACGCAGATCGTGTCGATCGCGACAGGGATCGGATCGCCCGTGCGTGGCAGGATCGCGCCGGCCTCGAGCATTTGCAGGATACGGGTCGCAGCGATGTCGGGATCGTGGATAACTGCGCCGTCTTGCCCGCGTGGGGTGAGGGTGCCGTCGGATTCGTAGCTTCGATCCGCGAAAATCTCAGAGATCACAGGCCCGCCGAGGGCAGCCGCCACCCGTGCTTGGGCTGTGCCAGCGATTACCATGAGCGGAAGGTCAGGGCAGACGGAGCGGGCGGCGCGGTAGCAGGTGAGCGCCATCTCTTCGTCGCGTGACGCCATGTTTGCCATCGCCCCGTGCAGTTTCAGGTGCGAAAGCGATCCGCCCAAGGCACGGCAGACCCCGTCCGAGGCTGCGACTTGGTAACGGATGATCGCCGTGAGGTCAGAGGGGGCGAGCGTCATCTCGGTCCGTCCGAAATTCGCGCGGTCCTCAAACCCAGGGTGGGCACCGATAGCGACGCCTTTGTCCAATGCGGTTTGCATGACGCGGGACATAAGACGCGCATCGCCTGCGTGGGCACCGCAGCTCACGTTGGCAGAGCTGACAATGTCGAGCATCGCGAGTTCAGAGAGCACCTCGGGCTCTGTGCTGCCTTCGCCCATGTCGCAATTCAGATCGATCGTTTTCATGCGTCCCATCCTGTGATCATGCCGGAAATGAGTTGATAGCTAAGCAGGTCCGCCATTTGCGCAGGATCGCGGATCAGCGGTTTACAGAGCGCTGAGAGGTCGCGGGTCAGTCCTGCGGGGCTTTGATACGAGGATAGCGCCTCTGCGCGGGTGATGCAGGTGAATTGTATTTTTGCACCTGCCGGGGCCTGCGCGACCTTTGGAATGTCCTGAGGAATAACGGTGCCGATCCGTGGATAGCCGCCGACCGTTTGGCATTCGGGCAGCAGCACAAACGGCACACCATCACCTGTCATTTGGATATCACCGGGCTGGATTGCGTCCGACAGGATGTTCAATTGATCCGCCGTCGCGAACCCTGCGCCTGAGCCGTTCAGTTTCACACCTTGGCGATTGGCGGCGGAATCGCGGGTGAATTCGGTCTGGGTGAACCGTGCGCGCGTTGCTTCATCAAATAATGCTGTCTGTGGTCCGTTGATATAGCGGACGGTGCCGCCCTCAAACCGATTGTCGGTTGGCAGGATCATTCCGACCCGATCCGTATTTCGATCAGGGCCGAGGGGCAGGGTCATGCCAGTTTCGAGCGCTGCCCCGATGCCGCAGGTGAGGTGGGTCGAACGGCTGCCCATCACGGGATCGGTCGCGATGCCACCACCAAATCCAATGTAGCCATAAACGCCCGACAGCGCAGGGCCGATGGTCAGGCGATCCTCTGGAATGAGGAGGTGAGAGGCGTTCCAAACCATCGCCCTGTCGCCAATCGTGGCCCGCATAGGTGCGCCCGTTAGGGAAATACGGGTCGGTTGACTGACGGAAAACACGCCGCCCATACCCGCCATTTCGATCACAGCATGATCGGGCGATTGACCGAGGAGAGCGGCGCTTTCGCAGATGGCCTTGCGGTCTGCGGCACCCCCACGGGGAAGGCCGATCGACAGATACCCCTCGCGACCGAGGTCTTGGACCGTCATCGCAGGGCCAGCGCGGTGGATGGTGAGCGTGGTCATTCCACATCCTCCCACGTTGCGCTGCCAAAGGGGGTTGTTCGGGCGGTTGTGAATTCGGCCTCTGACACGGGGGTAAAGATGACCTCATCGGCGGGGGAAAACAGCGACGCGGGGCTGCGTGCCGGATCGAATAAGGGCAGGGCCGTTTGACCGATCCAGCGCCAGCCCGTGGGGGACGCGTTTGCAAAGACTACAAACTGACGGATGGCAACGACCAATGCGCCCGCAGGAACTTTGGGCGTGAGAGCGGTTTGGCGCGGGATGTTCCATTCGGGCGGCAGCGTGCCGAGATAGGGCAAACCTGGTGCAAACCCGATGGTCAAAACGCGCACCCGTGAGGTGCCGAGCGCATCAATCGCGGCATTCGTCGAAACCCCTGCGAGTTCTGCGGCTTCTGCCAATTGCGGACCGTGGTCGCCACCGTAGCAAGTCGGAACGCGCCAGAGTTTGCGACCTGCGGGCAGGGCTACGGCGCCCCAGTCTTGGGTCTCGAGCTTCTGTTGGAGTAGTGCGGTAACCTCATCCAGCCCAACCGCCAAGGGGTCGAACCGAAGCGCTACAGAGGCGAGCGTGCTAGATACTTCGACAAACGGGAGGGCGCTGTTCCGAATATGCGCGGCAAAGCCCAAAGCCGCCCGATTGGCCTGATCTGACATGGTCGTATCGAACCGTACTAGAACGGCATCCAAACCAAACGGAAGGATTTCAGGCAGGGGCATCATGATGTGGCGTAATGCGTTGACGACATGGTCGGATTTGTGGGCAAACCCGCGGTGATCGTCAACGCCTTAGTCAGATTATGCGGTTTTCAACGAGCGAGCAGAGCCGCTAATGCGCTGGGTGCTGCTGCGCATACATGTTGCCCCAGACGCCAGCGTTTCGGCCTGCTGTTGATTTTCGAGCGTGAGTTTCTGGATTTCACTCATCGCCATATTGATCTGATCCACCGCACGAGTCTGTTCAGAACTAGCGAGGGTGATCTCTTCGATGCGTTCAGCAACGGTGGTGATTTCGCCCGCGATTTTCTCAAACGTTTCGCGGGTCGTTGCCGATGTCGTCACGCCAATTTCGACTTGCTGACGCGATGTTTCGATCAAACGTGACGTCTCACCCGCTGCCTTGGACGAGCGTGCAGCGAGGTTGCGGACCTCTTGGGCCACGACCGCAAAACCACGACCATGTTGTCCCGCGCGTGCAGCTTCGACCGCAGCGTTGAGCGCGAGGAGGTTGGTTTGAAATGCGATTTCGTCGATCACTTTGATGATCTGAATGATGGCGCGGGACGATTTGTCGATCTCGTCCATGGCCATTACCATGTTTTCAACCTGCGACTGGCCGTCGTTAGCAATGGTCGCGGTGCGCCGCGCGAGGTCGTTTGCTGTGCTCGCCGATTTCGCATTTGACCGCACCATGGATGCGGTTTCCTCGATCGAGGAGGACAATTGTTCGACCGTGCTGGACTGCCGTTCGGCGTTTTGGTGGAGGTTATGGGTGCTGTTGTAGATCGTCTCAGCTGCGTTGTCAGCGATATCGATTTCTTTGGTCACGTCGGTGATCACGCTTCGGATCAAGTTGATCAAATCGGTGATCGCAGTGGTGGTGCGGGAAAGGTCGCCAGTCGGGGCTTCGGGCAACTGAACACTAAGGTCTTTTTCATCGGCCATTTTGCGAACAGCGCGATAGAGGTTGGCAAGCGGGCGAATGCTGCTGCGGGACCAACGAAGCAGAATATAAGCCGTCAGGATGCTTCCGCCGACCCAGATCAGCGAGATGGTAAGGGCAGGGTTGCCGAGGGCATTGGACCAGTAGGGATAGGTGAACCCTACAATAGACCCAAAAACGGTGTTCAAAACTACACTGAACACCGCAGTACGGATCATCAATGGCCACTTTGGGGGGATTAAAGTCATCACGGTTGCCTTGCCTGTTTTCACCTACAAAGGGTTCAACGGCGCAACCGTGACTTTATTTAGCGAGAAAACGACTTAGTTCAGGCCGTTTTTGCATAGGTTGGCGCATCGTAATCGCCGTCCATTTCTTCTGTTTTCGCAATGGCTTGAACCATGCGGCAAAGTGTTTCTTTGATCTGTGGGCTCTCTACACGAGCGAGTGCAAACAAGATACGCGATGTGGTCGTGTCAATCTCGTCCGAATGAACACGGTCATCGACGCCTTCAAAGAAGTAACCCGGCGATACGTCCAGTGCGGTTGCGATCTGATAAAGACGGCTGGCGGAGACGCGGTTTTGGCCGGCTTCGTATTTCTGCAACTGTTGGAACGAACACCCGATTTGTGCGGCCAGACCCGATTGCGTTAGACCGCGCATCAGGCGGGCATTGCGAATTTTCTGGGCTACAAAATCATCGATAGGATGCGGTATGGTGTTTCCTCTACAACTTCTGCAAGAGAAAATCTCGCCTCAACGGTTATGTTTCAACGTGTTAAATACAACTAAAAGTGGTTGAACTATCACCACTCAATGGTGCATAAATCACCCATCAAATTGAGCGGTGCAAGATTCGACCGTAACACGTTGCTTTGATGTCATTTTCTTATGGAGCATTGAGATGGGCGAGCCAAAAACTGCTGCGTTATTTTATGAGATGCTCCGTTCGTTCACGGTTTTGGCAAAGGAATTGAACCTCTCGCGGACCGTCTCTCGGTTGAATAGCACGCGTCAAACGGTCCGTCGGCACATTCGCGCATTGGAAGAGTATAGGGGAACCGAGCTGTTCTCTGTCAACGACCGACAATACGCTTTGACTGATGCGGGACGTGATGCGTTGGAGGGGGCTCTTGATATCGTGGCGCTGTCTGATGCGTGGATGAAAAACCAGTCGGGGCAGGTCCGTGGGCTGGATCAATTGCGCAGCGAAAAGACGAACGGCCACTATTATCATCTACAACAACAACCGATCAGTCGGATTTGGGACAGTGGGCCTGACTTGTTGCGGAATTGCTTTAACACGTGGGTCGCCTCGCAAGGACGTATTGAAGCGCCAGAGTTTCAGGCGGTCCGTGCGGCTGTCGTAATTTTCCGCCGTTTGGGCGAGGAATGGATCTGCGTGGAGGTCGGTGCGGAGTCCTCATATTCGTCATGGTTCGGGCGCGATTGGGCGCTGAGCAGTATCGGCCTGAAATCCGCTGACCTTCCGGGCGGTCAGGGGTTCGGTCGGTTGCTCGTCGCGCCGTTTGAGGAAGTGAAACGCACCGAAGGCGTGCGGCTAGATCACATCGTGTCAGAACTTCCGCGTGAGAAGGGCGGTGCCCCCGTGCCGATCAGCTATCAAAGGTTGCTATTGGGGTGTCGCTTCCCAGATCAGAGCCGTGGTTTGGTGTCGGTCGTGGTACGTACCTATGACCTCTGCATCGACGGGCTACCCAGAGAAGAGATTGAACGAATGCCGAGCGAGCTGCTCATGGATATTCGTTAATACTGGTAAACCATTTATTAACGGTCGTGGATCACAAGATGGCTCCAAGGATGATTAGCCTTGGAGAGTGAACAATGACCATCCACGATTCTTTTGAAGGTGCGCTTTATGTAGCCACCATTGTAACTTTGGCGGAAAAATACGGCATTCGGTTAGAGTCGGGGTCCGACTTTGATTACTATGCAGAAACAATCGCCGCGCATCGACCGCAGCCGATTGGCGTGCCGTTTGACCCAAACCTTAACGCGATTCACCCTGATGACGGGTTTTGGTTCCTCGGATGGGACCGTGACGGGCGGCTGGTCTTCACCCAAGCGGTGCGTTTGTTGCGGATCGAAGGGCAGAGCCTTGCCGACTATTTCCGCGATCAATACGTGGCCTTCCCGCCTGCAGGTTTGCCGATTGATTTCGACCGCTCGTTCTATTCCCCCGGACCGAGTGCGCGACGCATGACAGGGACCTGTGCCTATCATGGCGACGTCTGGATGATCAGCGATCCTGCCTATCGCGGCACAGGCATGTCGAGCATTCTGGCTCGGCTTGCTTTGGCAACGGCGCTGATGACGTGGTCGCCCGATCACATGATTGGGTTCATTATCAAAAAGCTCGCGTTCAAGGGCTTGGGTGAACGCGAAGGCTACATGCATTCCGAACCCGCCGCGCTGAGCTGGTATGCGAAGGATCGTCCTGATCCGATGGTAGCGCATATGTGTTGGATGAACCGCGATGACCTGCGGTATCTTCTCACCATTCCTGCCGAAACTGTTATGGCCTAAATGAAAAAGGCGCCCGAGAGGGCGCCTGTTTTTCCGTTTCTTGGATGGCGCTTAGCCGTTCCAAGTGCGGACCTGACCGCAGTCCATATGGACAAAGTTCGAGCCCGCATAACGACCAACGCCGCCTGCGTTGCAGGATTGTGCGGCGCTTGCGATTTGGTTGACAGAGCGGCTTGCTAGACGGAGGTCAGCAGCTTGACCGCGCATATGGAGTGAGTTACGTGCTACGCCAGATGATTGGCGGCGCAGCATGGCGTTGGTTTCAGGCGAACGATAGCCCGACAGCAACATGTAGGGTTCAGTGACGTCGAGCAGGTTGTGCGAGGCTGCCATGATATCGATGGTGCGCGTGTCGATAGCGATGGTTTTGTTGTTCCGCCAGTCGCGCATGAAGTGGACGATCTGGTTGACCGATTCAGCGATATAGTCGCCTTCGATCCAGTAGATCATGTCGATCTTTTCGCCGGTGCGGCCAGAATACATCTTAATCCGACGAACGTCACCAGCGCCGCGCAGGAACCCTGCCGCTTGACCGAATGTAGGGGTGAAAGCCGGAGCTGCCGTTACAGCGGTCGCGGCGAACGCACGAAGGAGACCGCGACGAGAAATTCCCGAGGTATTCGTTGTCGTCATAGTTGAAGCGCCTGTCCCGTCGCTATCACCTGCTGTGGCGTGCAGGTTTTGTTTTCATCTCATCCCCAGATGCAGGAACTTTATGGCACAGACTGATTCCTGAACCAACTAAAGAATGCCCTAGCGTCCGTTAACAAAGGTCAAATAGGCGAAAATTTGCGCAAAATCCGATTGAGGTGGCCCGTGATGCGTCGCCCTCGCGGTGCGGACCTGCAACATTTGGTAGCCCGGTGGCCGATTATCGCAATTGTGAGTGGACTATCGAGCCGTCAACGTGTCTCTCTGGTCGGCAATTGCGAATATTAGTTTGGGGCTTTGCGCGTGAATAGATCGGTTCGGTTTTCGTCTTTGGCGGCTGTGGTCGCGATGTCCTTTGTTCTGGGCACAACTGCGCCTGTGCAGGCGCAGGTCACAGCTTTCCGTCAAGCCGTGGCTGAATCCGTTGCGATGGACGACGAACTTGCCGCGTTTTACCGCGCTCGTGATTTCGCGAGCATTTGGACGGGATCGGACGAGGTTGCGCAGGCCCGCCGTAATGCGCTCTTGGGTGCGTTTGCGGATGCGCCGCTCCATGGTTTGCCAGCTGAGAAATTCGATCCCAATGCTCTGATCGCCCGTTTGCAGTCGGCCAAAACGGCATACGAACAAGGCGCGATGGAAGTGGAGTTGAGCGAATTGTTCCTCACCTATGCGCGGGACGTGCAGACAGGTATCCTCAACCCGAACCGTGTTCTGGATGCGATCAAACGTGAAGTTCCCGTGCATGATCGGATTGAGATCCTGAATGGGTTTTTGACGGCCGATCCGGTGCAGTATTTGCGGTCACTTGCCCCGCAGTCGGCTGAATATGCGCGGCTGATGCGGTCGAAAATGCGGCTAGAGCATCAGATCGCTCGCGGTGGCTGGGGTGCCACTGTGCCAGAGGCGACGCTGCGGCCCGGTGATACGGGGGCGGCTGTAGTGGCGCTGCGCAACCGTCTGATCGCGATGGGCTTTATGGAGCGGTCGGTGACGGCCACTTATGACGCAACTCTTCAGGCTGCGGTGCAAAAGTTTCAGGAATACAACGGTTTGACCGCTGATGGTGTTGCGGGTGGCTCGACGATTGTTGAGCTAAACCGCCCGATTGAGGACCGCCTTCAGTCAGTTATCGTCGCGATGGAACGGGAGCGTTGGCTGAATATCCCGCGTGGTGATCGGCATATCTGGGTGAACCTCACGGACTTCACCGCCAAGATCATTGACAACGATATAGTCACCTTTGAAACCCGATCTGTTATCGGTGCCAATTCGGACGACCGTCAGTCACCAGAGTTCTCTGACCTGATGGAGTTCATGGTGATTAACCCAAGCTGGTATGTACCGCGCTCGATCATCGTGAACGAATATCTGCCGCGACTGCAGGCCGATGCGGGGGCAGTAAGCCACCTTCAAGTCGTGGCGAGCAATGGTCAGGTTGTGAACCGCGCGAATGGCTTTAGCCAATATTCCGCGTCCAGCTTCCCGTTCTCCATGCGCCAGCCGCCGGGGCCGAGCAACGCGCTGGGGTCGGTGAAGTTCATGTTCCCGAACCGATACAATATCTATCTGCACGATACGCCTGCGCAGAATTTGTTCGCACGCGAAGTGCGGGCCTTTAGTCACGGGTGCATCCGCTTGGACGATCCGCATGACTTTGCTTACGCACTATTGGCGCGTCAGACCTCTGATCCGGTCGAGTTCTTCCAGTCCCGTCTTCGGACAGGGCAGGAAACGCGCGTTGATTTAGAAACGCCAGTGCCTGTGCACTTGGATTATCGTACCGCGTTTACCAATGTGGACGGGTCACTGCAGTATCGCCGCGACATTTACGGTCGTGACGCAGTGATTTGGGATGCTTTGGCACGTGAAGGGGTAGCCGCGGGCGGCGTTCAGGGGTAAATCCTTCTCAACGTTGAGAGGGACTTATGGCTTATACCGTTTCAGAGATTGCAACCGCACTCGGGGCTGAGGCCTTAGGTGATCTGTCCCTAGAGATTGACACGGCGTCAGAGCCTGCAACGGCTGGTCCACGCGACCTCGCACTGGCGATGTCGCCTGCTTATGCGGAAAAGCTTGGGCAGGGTCAGGCACAGGTTGCTGTGGTCTGGTCGGGTTGCGACTGGCAGGCGCTCGGCCTTAAGGCGGCGATCATCGCGCCGCGCGCGCGGCTTGCGATGGCAAAGCTCACGCAGATGCTCGACCGTCCGTGGGATATTGAGGACGGTATTCACCCGACCGCGATTACAGAGGGTGCGACCTTGGGTGAGGGGGTTGCGATTGGTCCCTTTGTTCTGATCGGCAAGGGCGCTGTGATCGGCGCAGGCACCCGAATTGCTGCACATGTGACGGTTGCACCCGGTGCTGTGGTTGGTGAAAACTGTGTGCTCCTTGATGGGTCGCGGGTGATGCGGCGTGTGACCTTGGGTGATCGCGTAATCCTGCATCCAAACGCTGTGATTGGCGCGGACGGGTTTTCCTTTGTCATGGCCGAGCAGTCGAATGTTGAGCGGGCCCGTGCGACCTTGGGCGATACCGAGGCGCAAATTCCGAACGATCCGCGTCAGCACCGTATCCATTCCTTGGGCGGCGTGATCCTCTCGGACGATGTTGAGGTCGGCGTTGGGTCCACCATTGACGCAGGGACCATCCGCCCGACCTTTGTCGGCGAAGGATCAAAAATCGATAACGGCTGCCATTTGGGGCACAACGTGGTTATGGGCAAGCACTGCCTTATGGCGGGACACGCGGCGGTGGCTGGATCAACGGTCATCGGGGATCGCGTGGTTTTGGGCGGTCAGACTGGCGTCGGTGACAACCTCAAAATCGGCGATGATGTTGTAACTTCGGCTGGGACGATGGTTTTGGCGAATGTGCCTGCGGGTCGTGTGATGATGGGCTATCCCGCGACACAAATGACGCAGCAAATTGAGATTTATAAATCCTTGCGCCGTCTGCCAAGAATCCTACGTGATATGGGAAACCGTCAAAAATAAGTTTCAAACGGCGGTCATAGTGATTAGATCATTTTAAATGCCCAAGGGTCATACCCGAGAGAGGCGAGGACACATGGAAATTCGCGAAAAAGTCATCGAAATCATTGCCGAACAGGCCGTTCTAGAGCCATCGGATGTGAAAATGGATCACACACTAGAAGATCTGGGCATTGATAGCCTCGGTCTGGTGGAGAGCATTTTTGCGATCGAAGAGGCCTTTGACATCTCTGTGCCGTTCAATGCGAATGACCCGAGCGAGAGCGATTTCGACATTTCGTCCGTCTCTGCCATCATTGACGCTGTTTCAAAGCTCGTCTCCGAAAAGGTATAACGCCAATGCGTCGCGTTGTGATTACAGGTGCGGGGACGATTAACGCCCTCGGCCATGATGTTGCGCAAACGTTTGAGGCGATGCGCGAAGGGCGTTGCGGCATCGGTCCGCTGGAAATTCCTGACGTTGATCGCCTGATGGTGAAAATCGCGGGCCAAGTGCGCAACTACGACGAACACGCGCATTTCAACCGTCAGCAAATCGCGCTCTATGATCGGTTCACGCAGTTTACCTTGCTGGCTGCGCGTCAGGCTGTGGCGCAGTCGGGGTTGGAATTTCACGGCGAGTTGGCGGATCGGTCTGGGGTTGTGCTTGGCACCTCTGGCGGTGGTCTGACGACGCAGGATGAAAACTACCGTGTGGTTTACGAGGAAGGGAAGAACCGCGTTCACCCCTTTATCGTGCCGAAGCTTATGAACAACGCAGCGACGAGCCACCTGTCCATCGAATTTAACCTGCGCGGTCCGTCCTTTACCGTGGCAACGGCTTGTGCGTCGTCTAACCATGCCATGGGGCAGGCGTTCCAGATGATCCGTTCGGGCATGGCGCCTGTCATGCTGACGGGTGGCTCTGAATCCATGCTGGTCTTTGGTGGCGTGAAAGCCTGGGAAGGGCTGCGCGTCATGTCCAAGGACGGGTGCCGTCCGTTCAGCGCCAATCGCAACGGCATGGTCCAAGGCGAAGGCGCGGGCGTTTTCGTGTTCGAGGATTACGAACACGCGCGTAAACGCGGGGCGACCATCCTTGCCGAAGTCATCGGCTTTGCGATGTCGTCGGATGCCTCTGATATCGTGATGCCGTCAAAGCAGGGCGCGGGACGTGCGATCACGGGCGCAATGCGAGACGCGCGGATCGACAAGAGCGAGGTTGGCTATATCAACGCGCATGGCACGGGCACGGCCGCCAACGACAAAACGGAATCGGCGGCTGTCGCGGATGCATTTGGTCCGCATGCGGATAAACTGATGATGTCCTCGACCAAGTCGATGCACGGTCACTTGATCGGTGGCACAGGCGCGGTCGAACTCTTGGCCTGTATCATGGCTCTCAAGGATGGTATCATCGCGCCGACGATCAACTACGAAGAGCCCGATCCAGAATGTGCGCTCGACGTGGTGCCGAATGAGGCGCGCGAGGCGAATGTGGACGTGGTTCTCACGAACGCCTTTGCCTTTGGCGGATTGAACGCCGTGCTGGCGCTACGCAAGGCCCCATAAACGTAAAACGCCGCCCTAAGAGGCGGCGTTTTGTTGAATATTCAGCGCCTTAGTTGGTCGGCGGCGTGGCTTTGTCGAATCCAGCGGTAAAGCCAGCGAGAGACATATCCAGAATAACTTCGGCTGCCTCAGGTGCTGTTTCTGCACGAACGATACGCACTTTCGCGTTCGACCCAGCCTTGAACGCAGCGAGCTCTTCGGCGGTGAAACCAGCGCGGGTCACGCATCCACCTTGGTTACAGAATTCGATCGGGTAACGGCGCGGATCGGCGTCATCAACTTGGATCATGATGCCTTCGGACAAGCGGGTCATCAGCGGGACCAGAAGGGTCGCAGCTGCTGCAGCTTGTTGGTCTGCGGGCATCGGGAACATGGTGACTTCCATGATCGAGTTACCGTCAGCATCCTTGAGCAGTTGGTAAATTTGGCAGGGTTCATCGCCAGATTCGACTTTGAGGCAGCGCAGTTCCCAATCACCAGAGGTCTCTTTGACGTAGACCTGACCGACCTGCGGGTCAGCGGGGGCGTCCGTTGCGGGGGCTGCGGTCTCTTGCGCCAGTGCGACACTGCCGAGGGCGATCATCGTCAGGGTGGCGAGCGGTTTAATCACGTTGAACATAAAAAGTCCTGTCTTGGTTTGCTGCGCACTGTCTAACACGTGAGGTTGTGGGTGTCAGGTGACATTGCCGTCACCATCGGCATAACTTGGCCGATTTGGTCACATGAAGTGTTACCGTTAACGCGTTGCGGCAAAAAGAAAAGGGACCGAAACCGATCCCCTTTCTCTATTCTCCCTGTCGGACTTGGCCGACTATTTGTGCTGACGCTACGAAAAGGAATCGGGACCGTCAACTAAGAAACGACAGTTTTATGGCAGTCGCCTAAAAAAACCGCGCCCAAAGGCGCGGCAAGTCTAACAGGGAGGAGATTTTGTCGGTCAGAATACAATTCTGACAAACGCTTTCACTATGGCATGAAACCGTTAAGGATGTATTTTAGCACCGATTTGAGCATTTAGGGGACGTTATGGAAAACGCGATTTTTATCGGCGGGGGTGGCGAAGGCTACGCTGAGCAGCAGGGGCTTTTGCTGAACTACGCGAACCGTCACGGCTTGATCGCTGGTGCGACGGGCACGGGTAAGACGGTGACACTGCAAATTCTGGCCGAGGGGTTTTCGGCTGCGGGCGTTCCTGTGTTTCTCTCGGATATTAAGGGCGATTTGTCGGGGTTGGCGGCGGCTGGTTCTGCCGATTTCAAACTCCACGATGCGTTCATGAAGCGGGCGGCGACCATCGGGCTCGATCTGCAATACGACAAATTCCCCGTGACCTTCTGGGACCTCTACGGTGATCAAGGCCACCCCGTGCGCACCACCGTTGCCGAAATGGGGCCTCTGTTGCTTGCGCGGATGTTGGAACTGTCCGATGTCCAAGAGGGCGTTCTGAACATCGTGTTCCGCGTCGCCGACGAAGAGGGCCTCCCGCTCTTGGACCTCAAAGATCTGCAATCCATGCTGCTGTGGGTTGGTGAACATGCGAGCGAGATTGCACTGCGCTATGGGAACATCGCGTCGGCGTCGATCGGTGCGATCCAGCGGCAGTTGCTGGTGTTGGAAAATCAGGGTGCAACGGCGTTCTTTGGCGAACCTGCCCTGGATCTGATGGACATGATGCAGGTGGCGCCCGACGGTCGTGGGCAGATCAACCTTCTGGCGGCGGATAAGCTGATGAACAGCCCGCGCCTCTATGCGACGTTCCTGCTGTGGCTGCGCTCTGAATTGTTCGAAGAACTGCCCGAGGTCGGCAACCCAGATAAGCCAAAGCTCGTGTTCTTCTTTGATGAGGCGCATTTGCTGTTTGATGACGCGCCCAAGGCGTTGGTAGATAAGGTCGAACAGGTTGCGCGTTTGATCCGGTCCAAAGGGGTAGGCGTTTATTTCATCACGCAAAACCCTGCTGACGTGCCAGAGGATATTCTGGGCCAGTTGGGCAACCGCGTGCAACATGCCCTGCGTGCCTTTACCGCGAAGGATCAAAAGGCCCTGCGTCAGGCGGCGGAGAACTATCGTCCGAACCCTGCGTTCGATATCGCTGATGCGATCACCGAGGTCGGCACGGGCGAGGCTGTGACCTCAATGCTCGAAAACAAGGGCATCCCTGGGATCGCGCAACGCACGCTGATCCGTCCGCCGTCGTCGAAACTCGGCCCGATTGAGGCGAGCGACCGGAAGGCGCTGATGGCGACCTCGCCGATGGGGGCAAAGTATGACACGGCTGTGGATCGTGAATCGGCGCATGAAATTCTGCTGAAACGCGCGGATGCCGCCGCCAAAGAAGCCGCTGCCGCAGAAGAGGCCGAAGCTAAGGCAGAGGAAGAGGAACGCGAGTTCCGCAATGCGCGCCGCTATGACGGTGGGTCGTCGCCTTCGACCAAGACCCGTACAACACGGTCGCGGTCAACAAAGAATGAATCCTTTGGGGAGGCCATCGGCTCTGCCGTGATCAAAGAGCTGAAAGGCACCACGGGACGGCGCATCGTGCGCGGCATCCTCGGAACGCTGTTCAAATCACGATAACGGAAAGGGCGGCGCGAGCCGCCTTTTTCAATTAAGCTGGCGGATTTTCAGGCTGGTGATCCGGTTTTGCTCTTTATCGATCACTTCGAAGCGGAACCCGTGGAAGCTGAACACTTGGCCGACAACAGGGATCATCTGGGCCTCATGGATCACCAGACCCGCTATGGTGTTTGCTTCGTCATCGGGCAGGTTCCAGTCATGCGCACGGTTCAGGTCGCGCAGGGTCATTGACCCGTCGACGATAAAGGCGCCGTCTGCCGTTGGTTTGATCATGTCCTCTTCGGCCACGTCGAATTCATCGGCGATTTCACCAACGATCTCTTCGAGGATGTCCTCAAGTGTGATCAGACCTTCAAGCCCGCCGTATTCATCGACCACCAAGGCAAAGTGCGTTTTGCGTTCAAGGAACTTGCGCATTTGATCGTCGAGCGTGGTGGTTTCGGGGATGAAGTAGGGCTTCATCGCGACCGACATGATGTCGAATTTGTTCATCTCGTCCGTGTCCATCGTCCCATCTTCGAGCATGCGGTGCATGGCGCGCAGGAGGTCTTTGGCGTGAAGAACGCCGACTACGTTTTCGGGATCATCGCGATAGAGCGGCAGACGGGTGTGCGGGCTTTCGAGAACTTGCGCGAGGATTTCAGGCACAGGCAGGCCCGCGTCGATCATCTGAATGCCAGAGCGGTGGAGCATGACCTCTTCGACAAAGCGTTCCGACAGATCGAGCGCGCCTAGGATACGGTCGCGGTCTTCTTTTTCGACGACACCTTCGGAGTGACCGAGTTGTAGCGCGCCTGCGATCTCTTCACGGACGGCCAGGATGTTGCTGTCGGGGTCCGCTTTGACGCCGAACATCCGCAGGACCAGACGCACCAACAGGCGCACGGCAGAGACCACCGGCGAAAAGACGAGGATCACATAGCGGATCGGAGAGGCCACGCGAGCCGCCACGGTTTCTGGATTGGTGATGGCATAGGTTTTCGGTAGCACCTCGGCAAAGATCAGAACGAGGAGGGTCATCCCCAAGGTCGCCAGTGCAACGCCGTTTTGCCCAAAGAGTTTCGTCAGTACCGCCGTCGCGAGCGACGTGGCGAGGATATTCACCACGTTATTGCCCAAGAGGATCGATCCGATCAGGCGTTCGTTGTCCTCTGTCACATTCAACGCCGTCTCAGCCCCGCGCGATCCCTTGTCGGCGGCAGAGCGTAGCTTACCACGGCTTGCGGCCGTCAACGCCGTTTCAGAGCCTGAGAAAAAGCCAGAGAGCACCAAAAGCACGAGGATGGCGGCGGCAGTGATCCAGAATGTAGCGTCGAGAACAGGCATTGGGTCCAATCCGTTGGTCTACAACGGTTATGGGGGCGCGAGGGGCGCGGTTCAAGAGGTCCGTTTTTTCGAAAGCGGATGATGGGTCAGAACGAGGTCTTTCAAACGCTCGTCTAACACATGCGTGTAAATTTCCGTTGTCGCGAGGTCAGCGTGGCCCAACATCGTCTGGATCGCCCGCAAATCAGCCCCACCTGCCAAGAGGTGCGTGGCGAATGCGTGACGGATGGTGTGGGGCGTGACGCTTTCGGGGGAAATCCCTGCGGCGACCGCGAGTTCTTTGATCAGGGCAAAGAAGCGGTGTCGGGTCAGGTGGCCGTCCTTGCTTCGCGAGGGAAAAAGGAATTTGGAGGCGGGGATGCCTTTGCGTTTGGCAAGGTCCTCTGCCGTGTCCCGCACATCGAGCCAGTCTGAGATCGCGTTCAGAGCGGCCGCAGAGAGCGGCACCATCCGTTCCTTACCCCCTTTGCCGCGCACCAACAGCATCTGCGGATTGCCCCTTGCGGCGGCAATCGGGAGGCTAACCAGTTCAGTGACACGCATCCCCGTCGCGTAGAGAAGCTCCATCAGGCAGGTATTCCGTGCCGTGTCGCGGCCATGTGTGCGGGCGGCGTGGAGGAGGCGATCAACATCCTCAACGCTCAGCGTTTTGGGCAGGCGCTTAGGTTTTCCTGGTCCTTTGATCTGAACCGCAGGGTTGTCGCTGCGCCAACCCTCTTCAAAGGCAAAACGATAAAGCTGTTTGATCGCAGAGAGGCGACGAGCGCGGGTCGAAACGGCCAATCCCTCGGCCTCGCAACTGATCAGGTAGTTTTCGACGTTGGTCCGATCCGCATCAATGAAATGGGTTTTGCGGCGGTCGAGCCAATCCGCAAAATCCTTGAGGTCGCGGGCATAGGCCAGTTGAGTGTTTGTCGCGGCATCTAGCTCTGCGGCCTGCGCTTCGAGGAAGCTCTGGATCCAATGCATCATGCCAGACGGCGCTGTCATGATGGGCGGTCCAACAACAGATACTGGAGCGCCGCACGCCGCGCGACATCCTCTAGCCCGACCGTGCGCAGGGTCACGAGCGCCTCTGAAATGGCGACAGGATCGCCGGTCATACCCTCACCAAAGTTCGCGATGGTGCGCAGGAGCGCCTCACCCAGTTTTTGCGAGTTGATGAGCTCTGCGATGGAAGTGGGAACGGGTATTTCGCTTGAAAATGCAGCGAATACAGTGTGTTGCGCGGGTGTCTTTGCGTTGACTGCTGAGACGTTGCCACGGGCAACAGCGCTGAGGAATACATCGTCGTCGGTTGTCGCGGTAAAGTTCAGAGCGGCTGCTTCGTAATCAGCGGACAAAAGCAGCACGTGGAACGCCAAGGCTGCTGCATCGCCCGTCAAAGGCAAGGCCGCAAGATCTGGAGCATAGAGGCGCGCAAACGGCACTTCGGTGCGGGCGTCTTTCATTGCGGACCATGCGGCAGGGAGGGCTGCGGCAACTGCAACGGGGTCGCGGGCGCGAATGGCGGTGTCAAACCGTTGGAACGCCTCAGCCCGATCCCAGATGCCGCCAGAAGCCGCAGGGCGTTGCGCGGTGTAAAGCGCACGCAGAACATTGTCGTCAACCGCACCGTAACGGGCCAAACGCTCTGCCGCTTCGAGTTGGCTACGCCAGCTCGCCACATCGCGTAGATCTGCATGGGCAAAGGCGCGTGGCAGTGTTGCCGTGGGAACAGGTTCGCCGATTGCTTCGAGCAGGCGGAATTTCAGCGGCGTGATACGATCAGGCGTTGGAACGGCCGCCGCGTGATCATCGAATTCGGTCTCGAGGAACCGCACCAATAGCTGTTCGTCGTCGGGCTGGATGTCGCCGAGCGCGATCCCAGTGTTGAGGATCAGCGCCGCCGTGTCCCAATCGCCGCCACGGGCCACGCAGAAAATACGAACCGCGTGAGTGGGCGCGAGGTCGGGCGCGTCGCGCATCGCGGCGCAAGCGTTGTCTTCGGTGCCCGTCAGTAGTGAAATGTCGAACCAACGGCGGAAGAGGGCGGGTTCTTGCGGGTCTGCGGCCTCAAGAAGCGCTTGTGCCTGTTGCAGCGCGCCAACCTCTAGCAATTTATCGACGCGGGCGAGGAAGAGGTTCCCCTCACGGGCTGCATCAAAGGGCGGTTTGGCTTCGGCCAAGAGAAGGACAGTAAGGAAGTCTTGGATCGCGGGGACCGACTCTGTCCGTTCTGCGGTGACGAGCGATACGAGAATTGATTCGGTGCTCGCTGACCAGATGGTGTTCGGTAGCCCCGTCACTGATGGTGGCAAGAGCCCGACCAAATCAGGGGATCCACTGTCCAGAGGCGTCACTGTCACCACGGGTGATTCCGCCCCATCAAGCGGCGCAACACCTGTTCCAAACTCAGAACCTAGGGGGCTGACGGTGACTGTTGGATCAACGCTATTGGACAGCCAATCAATGGCCGAAAGCGGACCTGCCTCTTGGGCTTGGGTCGCGGAGGCCAGCAAAACAAAGGCTGTGATAAGCTGTGCCCCTTGCATTTGTTATTTCACCTGCAGGGTAACGGGTTGGCTGACCGCTTGTTCCGGTGCCGCGAAATCTGCCGGAAAGAACAGCGGCCCGACGTAGGCGTATGCCACAAGTCCGATCCCCGCTAGAAAAAGCAGAACGATCAGAGCTTTGAACAATCTCCACAACATTCCGATAGCCTTTCTTGCCCTTTGTGCCTCATGGGCTTTGCACCCTTGGCTGTCTTTATATATGCCCTTGCTAGCAATAACACGCCATTCGGGACAGAAAATGACAACTCGGCAAGCCACAGCCGATCACGACCCAGAGAGCAAAACCGCTTTGAGCGGTCCATTTCGTCTGGAACGGACGGTTGTTCTGGTCGGAATGATGGGGTCGGGCAAGTCCGCGATCGGCAAATCGCTGGCGACTCGATTGGGTGTGGTGTTCCTTGATTCTGATGCCGAGATTGAGCGTGCGGCCAACGCGAGCATCTCTGAGATTTTCGTCCGCGATGGCGAAGAGTTTTTCCGCCGTCGTGAAACCGAGGTCATTCGGCGTCTTCTGAACGGGCGGCCCTGTGTGTTGTCGACGGGCGGCGGGGCGTTCATGGCGGAACGGAACCGCACGATGATCACCGAAAAAGGTGTGTCGCTCTGGCTCAAGGCGTCATTGGATACGCTTTGGGAACGAGTGCGTCACAAAGATACGCGGCCGTTGTTGCGCACCGCGAACCCGCGTCAGACGCTTGCGGATCTGCTGGCTGTACGCGAGCCGATCTACAGCCTTGCAAACCTGACGGTCGAAACGCAGGCGAATTATTCGATTGATGACACCACCGACAAAGCGATCGAAGCGCTGTTGGGCCGTGTCGATGTCCTAAAGGAAAAACAATGACTTTCGAAACCGTGCATGTTGGGTTGGTTGGCCGCGAATACGACGTTCTGATCGGGCCAGACTTGATTGCGACGGCAGGTGCGCGGATCGCGGACATGCTGACGGTTAAGAAAGTCGCGATTGTCACGGATACGAATGTCGCGGGCCTTCATCTGGCGACATTGCAGGCGTCATTGGATGCTGCGGGGGTGGCGCATTCCGCGCTGACCTTGCCTGCGGGCGAAAGCACCAAACGCTGGCCTGAGTTTACCAAAACGGTCGAATGGCTCCTTGAACAAAAGGTTGAACGGAATGGCCTCGTTATCGCGCTCGGCGGTGGGGTGATTGGTGACCTCGTAGGCTTTGCGGCCTCCGTTTTGCGCCGTGGTGTGCGGTTTGTGCAAATCCCGACCTCGCTCTTGGCGCAGGTGGATAGCTCTGTCGGCGGAAAAACGGGGATCAATACGGATCAGGGTAAGAACCTCGTCGGTGCTTTCCATCAGCCGAGCCTCGTTCTGGCGGATACGTCGATCCTGTCTACGCTCACAGAACGCGATTTCCTCGCGGGCTATGGTGAGGTCGTGAAATACGGCCTGTTGGGTGATGCGGCGTTTTTCGACTGGCTTGAGGTGAACGCACCGAAAATGGCGGCGGGCGATATGGCGGCGAGGGTTTATGCGGTGAAACGGTCCGTCGAGATGAAAGCCGAGATCGTGATGCGCGATGAGACAGAGCAGGGGGATCGGGCGCTCTTGAACCTCGGTCACACCTTCTGTCACGCGCTGGAAAAGACGACGGGTTATTCGGATCGTCTACTCCACGGTGAAGGCGTCGCAATTGGCTGTGCGCTGGCGTTTGAACTGTCGTCGCGCATGGGCCTGTGTAGCCAAGAGGACCCAAGCCGCGTTCGGGCTCACCTGCGTGAGATGGGCATGAAAACGGACGTAACCGATATTCCAGGTGATCTACCAGATGCCGAAGCGCTGTTGACCTTGATGGGGCAGGACAAAAAGGTTCTGGATGGAAAACTACGGTTCATCCTTGCGCGCGGGATCGGTCAGGCCTTTGTGACCTCGGATGTGCCGCGTGAGGCTGTGTTGTCGGTCCTGAACGACGCGCTGCGCGGTTAATCCGCTGCGGCCTTTGCGATGGCCGTGGCGAGGTCGCCGTATCCTGTAAATCGACGCTCAAACGCGAGGCCCATGCGGGTCGCGCAGTCGGCTGCTTTGGCTGTCAGGGCTGGGTCGTCGGTTTGGGCGAGATAGACCAGCTTTTCGTAATTGCCGAAATACATCGACAACAGATCGGGGTGACGATCTAGTCCGAGTGGTTTCCAGACAAAGGCGTCGAATTGGCGGGCGAGGAAGTCGGTGAGGTAGAAGGCGGTGACTTCACCGTGAGCCTCGAACACAGCATTCGTTTCAAAGAACGAATAGCAGTGCGGGCCAGCGATATAGTCGACGCCCAGTTCATCGCATTTCGCGAATAGCTGTCCGCCCGTGCCACAGTCCGCATAGGCGACCATGATCTGATCATAGGCATCGCGGTTCTCAGTGACCGCGGCCTCAACCGCATCCGTGATCCGTTCAGGGTGGTTGTGCAAAATCGCGGGAAGGCACTGGAAGTCCACGTGATCCCAGCCATTCAGCCGTTTCAGCGCGATGATCTCATGCGCGAGGGCACCGCAGGCCACAATAAGAACGCGGCCTCGCCCCATAGGGGCAAGGCCATCATTTGTCAGTGTGATGTCTGAAAGATCAGGCATTCATCTGGTTGTGCTTGCGCGCAACGAACGCTTTCGCGGTGTCAACGGCAACAGCAGCGTCACGGCAGTAAGCATCAGCGCCAATCGCACGACCGAATTCTTCGTTGAGCGGAGCGCCGCCAACCAGAACGATATAGTCGTCACGGATACCCTGTTCGACCATCGTGTCGATCACTGTCTTCATGTAAGGCATCGTAGTGGTCAACAGAGCCGACATGCCGAGGATGTCAGGCTTCTCGGTTTCCAGCGCTTCGAGGTATTTCTCAACAGCGTTGTTGATACCGAGGTCGACAACCTCAAAGCCAGCGCCTTCCATCATCATGGAAACGAGGTTCTTACCGATGTCGTGGATGTCGCCTTTCACGGTGCCGATCACCATTTTACCAACGCGCGGTGCGCCTGTTTCTGCCAGAAGCGGCTTCAGGATGGCCATGCCGCCCTTCATCGCGTTCGCAGCGAGCAGAACTTCGGGAACAAAGAGGATACCATCGCGGAAGTCGCGGCCAACAACAGTCATGCCACCAACGAGAGCTTCGGTGAGGACGCGGTAAGGGGTCCAGCCACGCTCGAGAAGGATTTCAACACCTTCTTCGATCTCTTCCTTCAGACCGTCGTAAAGGTCGTCAAACATCTGCTCGACGAGTTCTTCGTCGTTCAGTTCGGACAGAATGATGTCATCTTGATCGGACATTGGCGTTCTCTAGTTGGAAGGGTCAATTGGGGTGATTTGATCCCAATGCGACAATTGGTCTGGACCGATTGCGACTCTGGGCGGGTCGGAAACGACGGTATCACAAAATGTCGAAAAAAAACCGCACCGAACGGCGCGGTTTTTGGGTTTTTCAGGGGGCGACCTGCACTTAGCCGCGGCGGCGCGATTTGCGACGCTCTGGGCCGTCACCGTCGGTGCCGTCGGATGCCGACGAGAAACCACCGAGTTTCGACGCGATTTCATCCAAGGTCGGACGGTCGCCACGCGGACGGGTTTCCAGCGCTTCTTTCATGGCGCGAAGGTGCTCTGGCGTGGTGCCACAGCAGCCGCCGATGATGGTCGCACCGCAATCACGTGCCAGTACAGCATAGTCACCCATCAGCGACGGGGTGCCGTCGTAGTGGATGTGGCCGTCGTGGTATTTCGGGATGCCTGCGTTGCCTTTCGCGATGATCGGCGTCTGCGACCCAGTGGCAGCAAAGCCCAGAACGGTGCGCAAGAGGTCAGCCGCGCCAACGCCACAGTTTGCACCAAAGGCAAGCGGCGGGTGGTCGAGTTTGTCGATGACTTTCGCGAGGTCAGCGCTGGTGATACCCATCATTGTGCGGCCAGCGGTGTCAAAGCTCATCGTGCCACACCATGCCATGCCAGCGAGTTTCGCAGCTTCTGCCGCGGCTTTGTATTCCTCAACCGCCGAAATGGTTTCGACCCAGAGAACATCCGCGCCGCCTTCTTTCAGACCTTCGGCTTGTTCGTGGAACATTTCTACGGCGAGCTCGTGGGTCAAGCTGCCCATCGGCGCCATAATCTCACCAGTTGGGCCGACAGAACCAGCGACGATCACAGGACGGCCAGCGGCGTCCGCCACTTCACGACCCAGTTCGGCAGCGATGCGGTTCAGTTCACGAACGCGGCCTTCGGCGCCGTGCAGTTTCAAACGCGACGCGTTGCCACCGAAAGAGTTGGTGAGAAACAGGTCGCTGCCCGCATCTACAGCACCAGCGTAGAGGGCTTTGATCTTTTCAGGATGTTCGACGTTCCACATTTCTGGCGCATCACCAGAGCTGAGGCCCATGTTGAACAGGTTGGTGCCTGTCGCGCCGTCGGCCATCAGCCAGTCGCGTGTTTCGAGCAAGCGGGAAAGTGCATTTGTCATATCGCGAACCATTCGTCAGAGTCGTTTGTCCCCGCATGGCATGACATGGCAGGGTTTTCAAACCTGAATTGTATGCAAAGGACGGGCGCGGTTGATTTTCGCGCCCGTTTTTGTGTCAGACTTCAGTCATCAGTTGATCTTTGGCGACAGCGCGGAGGTCGCTCATTTTGGCGCGAATGGTGGCCTCGTCTGCGAGGTCACCCAGATCGGTCGCGACTTTGCGATAGACGTCTTCGTCGCCAGTTTCCTGAAGATCGGCTTTGACGACCTCCGCAGCATATGCGGCTGCTTCGTCGCCTGATTTCCCCAAAAGCTCTGCCGCCCAAAGCCCCAAAAGCTTGTTTCGTCGGGCTTCAGCCTTGAACTGCATCTCTGCGTCATGGGCGAACTTATCTTCAAAGGCCTTCTCGCGATCGTTAAAAGTGCTCATGGAAACCTTCCTTTGATACGGTGCTCTTCATTCTATGTGGTGGTCCACCTTAGTCAGGACAAGATTTCCCCGTATTGAGCTATCGCAAATTCGCATAGCGGTTTGCGCTTGCAATTCTTGCAGCTTCGGGGGGCTTGCCCTATACGCAGCCCATGACTCACGCTGCGGAAAGCGCAGCCAGACGAGGGGACGTGCATGGCGCGGCGCAAAAAGATCTACGAAGGCAAAGCTAAGATTCTGTATGAAGGCCCAGAACCGGGCACGATTGTTCAGTATTTTAAGGACGATGCCACTGCATTCAACGCAGAGAAAAAGGCTGTCATCGACGGTAAGGGCGTTTTGAACAACCGCCTGTCCGAGTTTTTCATGACCGGCCTTCAAGCTGTAGGGATTCCTACGCACTTTATCAAACGCCTCAATATGCGCGAACAACTGTGCCGTCAGGCAGAGATTGTACCGCTCGAGGTGATTGTGCGTAACTTTGCGGCTGGTTCCATGGCAAAGCGTCTGGGCCTCGAAGAGGGCACCCAACTGCCGCGTCCGATTGTTGAGTTCTCTTATAAAGACGACGCTCTTGGCGATCCGCTGGTTCCCGAAGAATACATCGCAGCGTTTGGCTGGGCGACCCAGCAAGAGCTGGATGAAATCGTTTCGACCGCTCTGCGCGTCAACGATTTCCTTGCAGGCGTAATGCACGGCGTTGGTATCCGTCTGATCGACTTCAAAATCGAATTCGGTCGGGTATGGGAAAATGAATACCCACGTTTGGTGGTTGCTGATGAAATCAGCCCTGACAGCTGCCGTCTGTGGGATGTTGAAACAGGTGCGAAGCTCGACAAAGACGTATTCCGTCGCGATCTGGGCAACCTGACCGATGCCTACACCGAAGTGGCACGTCGTTTGGGGGTTCTGCCCACGAACGTCACCCACACGACCAAGCCAACGATGATTAACTAAGAAGGATATCGCCCGATGAAAGCTCGTGTGCATGTCATGCTGAAAAATGGCGTTCTGGACCCCCAAGGTGAGGCTGTGCGCCACGCTCTGGGTGCGCTTGGTTTTGCCGGCGTCGAAGGTGTCCGCCAAGGTAAAGTGATCGAGCTCGATCTTGCTGATGGGACCACTGAGGCCACCGTCAAAGAGATGTGTGAAAAGCTCCTCGCGAATACCGTTATCGAAAGCTACACTGTGGAGCTGTCCTGATGAAGGCTGCTGTCCTCCAGTTCCCGGGTTCCAACTGCGACCGTGATATGGCGGTCGCGCTGGAAAAGTCTGGCTTCGATGTAACGGTGGTTTGGCACAAAGATGCCAGCCTGCCCAAGGTTGATCTGGTTGCTGTTCCGGGCGGTTTCTCGTTCGGTGACTACCTGCGCTGCGGCGCGATTGCGGCGCAATCGCCCGTGTGTCAGGGGCTTGTCGATCACGTCCACGCTGGTGGATATGCGCTGGGTGTTTGCAACGGTTTTCAGGTTCTGACCGAAACCCGTCTGCTGCCGGGTGCGCTGATGCGCAACGCGGGTCTCAAATTCGTCTGCCGCACTGTCGGCTTGACTGTTGAGACCACCGATAGCGCGTTCACATCGGGCTACACTAAGGGTCAGATCGTCGACATTCCTGTCGCTCACCACGATGGTAACTACTATTGCGACGACGAAACCTTTGCTGCACTTCGTGATCAGGACCGTATCGCGTTCACCTACACAGAGAACGTGAACGGCGCCCGCGAGAATATCGCTGGTGTTCTGTCCGAAAATCGCCGTGTTCTGGGGATGATGCCGCACCCTGAACGTGCCATCGACGCCAACCACGGCGGAACAGATGGACAGGCGCTTTTCCGCTCTATGCTGGACCAGCTGGTCAGCGCCTAATTGAGCCTTCCGTGGGGCGAGCGTAACATCGCCCCATGGGTGCAAAGACCGTGAACCGTGCTGAGAGAGTAAAAATCCGTCGTTGGCTTAATCGGCTGGCGTTCGGTTTTTTCGTCGCAATTGCGATCGCGGTGGTCTATGTCACCAATGTTTTTCTGACAGAGCGTTTTACGGAATCGACCCGTAACAGGGCCGAAGTGCGGATGACGCTCTACGTCGGTAACCTGATTTCCGAACTTCAGCGTAACTCTATCGTGCCTCAACTGCTGGCCCGCGACCCAGAGTTGTTGCGTGCATTGTCGGCAGCGGAATATTCGCTCTCCACCCAACGTCTGTTGTCCTTTGTCGATGAGATCGGCGCGGCGTCTTTGATGCTGTTGGATAAAGACGGACGCACGGTTGCTGCGACTGACAGAAACCGTTTGGGCGAAAACCACCGCAATGCGCCGTATTACATCAATGCGCTGCGATCGAACGCCACGATTTTTACCACGGTGCGCACCGAATCAGGCGGGTTTTCGTTCGTTTACTCGCGCAAGATGGATGACCCGAGCGGCACCTTGGGCGTCATGACTGTTGCCGTCGATTTGCAAAAACTCGAACGCAGTTGGGCGAGCATTTCCGATGCAGTGTTCGTTGCTGATAGTGAGGGGACGATCATCCTCTCTACTGAACCGCGCTGGCGTGGATTGGTGGAAGAGCAAGCCTTAGCCCGCCAATCGCCTGCATCGGCCATTGATCGTGCGTTCGAGGCGACTCGCGATTGGACCGTCGTTCCGATTGACGCCTATTTGCGTGGCGAGGCCGTGTTGCGCCGCGAAACCCGTGTTCCGTTCCAAGGCTGGAAGATGGTGAGTTTCACCACCTATGATTCCGTGCGGGAAAAGGTGAACGGGGTCCTCGCGCTCGAAATCATGGGCTTTGCGATCCTCTTGGCCTTGGCGTTCTGGGTGTCCTCGCGCAAATCCGCGAACCGCGTTGTGTTCTTCCAACGGGAATCGGCGGAATTGCGGGCGTTGAACCTGCGCCTTCAGCGTGAGATTGCAGAACGTCAGAAGGTCGAAAAGACGCTGGAGGTGGCGGAGCAATCACTTGCGCAGTCATCGAAATTGGCAGCTTTGGGGGAAATGTCCGCTGCGGTGAGCCATGAGCTGAACCAACCGCTCGCTGCGATGAAAACATACCTCGCGGGCGCACGATTGTTGTTGCAGCGTAAACGCGCGGACGAGGCACTTTCGTCGTTTGGTCGGATTGACGATCTGATCGACCGCATGGGCGCGATCACCAAACAGCTCAAATCCTATGCGCGCAAAGGCAAAGACGCCTTTGAAGAGGTGGATGTGCGTGACGCGGTGTCGACCGCGCTATCGATGATGGAACCGCAGTTGAAAACGCGTAAGGTCGCGATCACGCGGACCTTGCCATCCGATCCCGCGCTGATCTTTGGGGATCGGCTGCGCCTTGAACAGGTGATCATCAACCTTTTGCGCAACGCGCTCGACGCGACCAAAGGTGTCGATGACCCGTCCGTTGAGGTCACGCTGACGGTCACGGACGCCGTGCGATTGATCGTGCGAGATAACGGGGCAGGGATCGAAGACCTCGATGCCTTGTTCGAACCATTTTACACGACGAAACAGCCGGGTGACGGTGTGGGGCTCGGCCTCGCGATTTCGTCAGGAATTGTGACTGACCTCGGGGGTCGCCTCACCGCGCGTAATGGCGCAAAAGGTGGGGCGGTCTTTGAAATGACCTTGCCGGTCTTGGCCAGTGACGTTGAAGCAGCGGAGTAAACACAGATGACAAAAGCCATGAAAATTGCCGTTGTGGACGATGAAAAGGACATGCGCCAATCCATCAGCCAGTGGTTGGCTTTGTCGGGATTTGACACCGAAACCTACGCCTGTGCCGAAGATGCGCTAAAGGTTCTGACCTCGGATTACCCTGGTATTGTCGTCAGTGACATTAAGATGCCTGGCATGGATGGGATGCAGTTTCTGCGCAAAATCAAAGGTCTGGACAGCACTCTTCCTGTAATCATGATCACGGGCCACGGCGATGTTCCGATGGCGGTGGAGGCGATGCGGATCGGGGCTTATGATTTTCTTGAGAAGCCGTTCAATCCTGATCGGATGACCGAGCTTGCGAAAAAGGCGACCAATGCGCGGCGTGTGACTTTGGACGCACGGATGCTACGCAAAGAACTGTCGGACCCAACATCGCTGATGCAAAAGCTGATCGGCACCTCGCCCGCGATGGAGCGTCTGCGCGAGGATATCCTCGATCTTGGGCAAGCCGATGGGCATGTGTTGATCGAAGGCGAGACAGGCACGGGTAAAACGCTGATTGCTCACGCTCTTCATGCGGTGAGTGCTCGTGCGTCGAAGAAGTTCGTGATCCTGTCCTGTGGCGCCTTTGACGAGGACAGCCTGACCCGCCGTCTGTTTGGTCCTGCGAATGAGGACGAGCCGATCCCAGCGATGGAAGAAGCACGTGGCGGGACCTTGGTCCTCGAAGACATTGAGGCGCTCAGCCCGTCGCATCAGTCGCGTTTGATGACTGCGATCAACGAGCAGGGCACGCCAGCTGAAACACGGATCATCGCGATCTGTAACCTGCAAGAGCAGGATAAAACCTGCGAAAGCGAGTTGCGCTCTGATCTGTTTTACCGTCTGGCCGCGCTGCGCATCACCGTGCCGCCGCTGCGGGCGCGGGGTGAGGACATTCTGTCGATCTTTACGACCTATACGGAACAGTTTGCCGATGAATACGGCTGCGACACGCCGCAAGTGTCGGCGCAAGAGGCAGCACAGTTGTTACAGGCACCTTGGCCGGGGAACGTGCGCCAGTTGACGAATGTTGCAGAACGCGCGGTTCTACAGTCACGCCGCGGGTCGGGCACGATTGCGTCCTTGTTGATGGCGGATAGTGACGAACAGCCGCCGACCATGACGACCGAAGGCAAACCACTGAAAGAATTCGTGGAAGCTTTTGAGCGGATGCTGATCGATAACACGATGCGCCGCCACAAAGGGTCGATCGTGGCGGTGATGGATGAACTGTGCCTGCCGCGTCGTACGCTCAACGAAAAAATGGCAAAATACAACTTACAGCGTTCTGATTACCTGTAATTGGCCTTTGATTTGGCTGGTTAACACATTGACCATTGTATTTTATCCCCAGCCAGTCTTATGTAGTCGTTACGTGATGGCGTCCGCAATGGCGCGGCCGACACCGGAAAGATTCACTGTCTCAGACATAAGGGTCACAGACTCGGTCTCCGACAGATGTGTATTTGGCCCCGAAATGGGTCGATAGGATGCCCTGGCAGCGCGAGTTTATCGGACGCGCCGGGCTTATAACGGGCGCCCGAAAAGGGCGCTGAGGAAGAACCGCGATGCAACGCGCGCTGGACACAGGCAGACGATTGACGGCCCCAAGGGGCCTCTCTGCTTGCCGCGCCCGTTTCGCCCCTGACAGACACGACTACATATCCGCCGCGCCCCCGGGTAGGGCGGCATTGCGTCGTGCAATTGGAAAACATGGCAAAGAAAATGCTCATCGATGCCACCCACGCGGAAGAAACCCGCGTCGTGGTGGTAGACGGCAACAAAGTTGAGGAATTCGACTTTGAAAGTCAGTCAAAACGCCAGCTTGCTGGTAATATTTATCTCGCAAAAGTAACGCGCGTCGAACCGTCGCTTCAGGCGGCTTTTGTCGATTACGGTGGTAATCGGCATGGTTTCCTTGCGTTTTCGGAAATCCATCCGGATTATTATCAGATCCCGGTCGCTGACCGTGAAGCCCTGATCGCCGAAGAGCGCGCATATGCGGAAAGCCTCGCCGCTGAGGACGAAGACGAAGATAAGCCCAAGAAGGTCAACCGCCGCCGTCGGTCGCGGTCGAAACCTGCTGCGGCCAAGTCGGATGATCTGATCGCGACAAAGGACGTTGATGCAGAACCCAAGGGGATGGAGACCATCGATCTGGGTGAGGACGATGACCAAGAGGGCCTGAGCCCGATGGAAACCGTCGCGGAAACCCCTGTCGAAGAGCCCGAGGATGACACGGCTGCTGAGGCTCCTGTTGCCGAAGAGGCTGTCGCTGAGGACACTCAGGACGAGGCTCATGAAGAGGTGTCCGAAGAAACCGCCGAGGACGAAGCAGACGACGAAGACGAGGACGATGCTGATAACAACATCGAGTCCGTAGCGAATGAGGACGACCACGAAGACGTTCGTCCGGCTCGTAAACCGCGCCCCAAACGTTACAAAATTCAAGAAGTGATCAAGGTTCGCCAGATCCTGTTGATCCAAGTCGTAAAAGAAGAACGCGGCAACAAAGGCGCGGCGCTGACGACCTATCTGTCGCTCGCTGGCCGTTACTGTGTGCTCATGCCGAACACGGCGCGTGGCGGTGGCATCAGCCGCAAGATCACCAATGCTGTCGACCGCAAAAAGCTCAAAGAAATCGCGACCGAGATGGATGTGCCAGACGGTGCAGGCCTGATCATTCGCACTGCGGGCTCTCAGCGCACGAAGGCTGAGATCAAGCGTGACTATGAATACCTGCAGCGCCTGTGGGAACAGATCCGCGAACTGACGCTGCAATCGACAGCGCCGGCCAAGATCTACGAAGAAGGCGACCTGATCAAACGCACGATCCGCGACCTCTATTCCAAAGAGATCGATGAGGTGATCGTTGCGGGTGATGCGGGCTATCGCACAGCAAAAGACTTCATGAAAATGATCATGCCGTCGCATTCGAAAAACGTGAAACCCTACAACGACCAGCTGCCGCTCTTTGCGCGCTATCAGGTTGAGGGTTACCTCGCTGGTATGTTCAACCCGACCGTTCAGTTGCCGTCAGGTGGTTATATCGTGATCGGCGTGACCGAAGCTCTGGTGGCGATCGACGTGAACTCTGGCCGCGCGACCAAAGAAGGGTCGATCGAACAGACCGCGCTGAAAACCAACCTTGAAGCGGCGGATGAAGTTGCGCGTCAGATGCGTCTGCGCGACCTTGCTGGTCTGATCGTTATCGACTTTATCGATATGGACGAGCGCAAAAACAACACTGCCGTTGAAAAGCGTCTCAAAGACAAGCTGAAAACCGACCGCGCCCGTATCCAAGTGGGCCGCATCTCTGGCTTTGGTCTGTTGGAAATGTCGCGCCAGCGTCTGCGTCCGGGTATGCTCGAGGCGACGACACAGCCTTGTCCGCATTGCCACGGCACAGGTCTGCTGCGGTCAGATGACAACGTCGCTCTGTCGATCCTGCGTCAGTTGGAAGAAGAGGGCGTTCGTGGTCGTTCCAAAGAGGTTCTGGTCCGCGCACCGATTGCGATTGCAAACTATCTGATGAACCAGAAGCGCGAACACATCGCTGCGATTGAAGCCACCTACGGTATGGCTGTTCGCATCGAATGTGACCCCACGCTGGTTTCGCCTGATTTCGCGATTGAGAAGTTCAAGACCGCAACACGCATCGTTCCCGAGGCCGCACCTGTTGTGTCTGCGTCGAGTGTTGTGATCGACGATCTTGAAGACGATATCGAAGATGCGGAAATCCTCGACGAGGATGAAGCAGATGCGGACGCTTCCGATGCAGAGACAGCAGAGGGCGAAGGTGATGGCGATGATAAGCCGAAGAAACGCCGCCGCCGTCGTCGTCGTCGGAAGAAGCCTGGTCAGGGTGAGGGCGAGCAGTCGTCCGAGTCTGGTGACGAGGCCGAAGGTGGTGACGCGGATGCAGAGGGCGATGCGCCCGAGGCTGAGGCTACCGAGGCTGCGGAACCTGTTGCTGAGGTTGAGGCTGAAGCGCCTGTAGAGGCACCGAAACCGAAACGGACGCGTACGCGCCGCAAACCTGCCGCTGCTGCAGAGACTGCTGAAGGTGAGGCTACTACGACCGAGGCTGAAGCTGCTGAGGCTCCTGCTGAGGAAGCGCCGAAACCGAAACGCACTCGCACCCGTAAGAAACCCGCTGCGAAAGCAGAAGAGGGTGAAGCGGTAGAGGCTGCACCTGCGGAAGAGGCAGAGGAAGCACCGAAGCCGAAACGCGCACCGCGGGCTCGTAAGAAACCCGCTCCAAAGGCTGAGGCTGTTGAAGCACCTGCTGAGGTAGTCGCTGAACCTGTTGCAGAGGCGACGCCTGAGGCACCTGTTGAAGCAGCGATTGAGGTAGCAGCACCTGCACCTGAACCTGTGGCAGCGCCTGAACCTGCTCCGGTGGCGGAACCTGCGCCAGCGCCTGTTGCCCCAGCGGCTGAGGTCGAAGAGCCGAAAGACGATAAACCCAAACGCCGCGGTTGGTGGTCACTGGGTCGCTAAGTTGATCAGGCCGTCCTTCGGGGCGGCCTTTTCTTTCAGCCCTTCGCTAAACTGTGACGATCAGCGCAGGACATCGGGGGTGACGCGCGCTATCTGGCACGGTATCGAAGGGCAAAGATCAAAGGGCCAGACGACATGGGCGAACTACTCTCAACGCAGATTGTGATGGATTCAGGGCTTTTGACGGCCATGGGCGTTGCCCTGTTTGCGGGGCTGCTGTCGTTCCTTAGCCCCTGTGTGCTGCCTGTTGCGGCGCCGTATCTTGCTTATATGGGCGGGGTTACGGTCACTGACATGGATGGGTCCGCATCGGCGCGGGGCAGGGTGATCCTTGCGGCTGTGTTCTTTGTCCTCGGTCTGTCGACGGTCTTTGTGTTCCTTGGCTACGGAATGTCCACGATTGGACGACTTTATTGGTCGGTGATCGAGTGGGTGAACTACGTCGCAGGTGCGCTGGTGATCCTCTTTGGTCTGCATTTCATGGGCGTGTTCCGCATCCCGTTTCTGATGAAAGAAGCGCGGATTGAGGTGAAGGATCAGGGCGGCTCTGCTTTTGGAGCCTATCTCTTGGGCCTCGCTTTTGCCTTTGGTTGGACGCCGTGCCTAGGCCCGATCTTGTCGACAATCCTGACCCTTGCCGCCCAAGAAACCCAAGCCGCCCGTGGCGCGATCCTTCTTGGCACTTATGCAGCGGGGCTAGGCATCCCGTTCCTGCTTATCGCGATTTTCTTCCCGCGGCTCAAAGGGCCGATGGCTTGGATGAAACGCAATATGGGTGTGATTGAAAAGGTTTCGGGCGCGTTGCTGGTCGTGATCGGCCTTCTCCTGCTTACAGGTCGGTTCGCTATTCTGTCGGGTTGGCTGTTGGATACTTTCCCCGTGCTCGGCACTATAGGCTAGGTCTTACTCTCGCCCAAATTCCGCGTTAGGCTGATCGAAACAGTCGCGGAATAGCGCATGACGGAAACGACCCAAAAACAGGTGAAACGTCGTCGGGTGTTTTACATCCCCGGCTACGACCCGATTCATCCGCGCCGCTATCGTGAACTTTACCGCAAAGAAAGCGCCGATCAGGCCCGCGTGTCGGGCTATGAGATCGCGCTCAAACCCAAAACAACGGGTGGTGCCTATGGGTGGCACGTCACAGCGATGATCGACGGGCAGGGCGTGGACGCGGACGTCGATGTACTGGTCTGGTCAGACATCGTGCGCAATTCGATGTCGCAGAGCATTCCCGCGACCTACGGTCAATTGGTGCGCACAGCGTGGGAATATATCGCGACGGGTGCGCTGTTTCGTTTGATGCGCCTTCGCAAGGGTCCCGTGATTGCTGCGCTTTATCCTGTCGGGATGCTCCTGTTGCAATTGGCGGTGGCTATCGGGATCGGCGCGTTATTGGGTAAGGCTGCCGCGTTCGGCGCTAGTTTGATCGGTTTGCCTGAGTGGATCGTGGGGCTGGTAGGTTTGGCCATCGGTGCGGTGAGCGTGGTCCAATGCCTCCAGTTCTTCAAATCCAAAGACGGGAAGCTCTTTGCGTATTACCTCATGCATGACTACGCCTATTCGGCCCGTTGGAAAGGCGCGAACCCGCCGGAGTTAGAAACGCGGATGGCGGAGTTTGGGGACCAGATCGCGGCCGCGTTTGGCGATGGCTACGATGAAGTTCTTGTGGTTGGTCATTCCTCTGGCGCGCACCTCGCCGTGTCGATCCTCTCCGACTTGATCCGTGACGGGCGAGTGCCTGAACAAGGGGCGAAACTGTCGTTCCTCTCGCTTGGTCAAGTCGTCCCGATGGTGAGCTTCCTGCGAGATGCCTGGCGGTTGCGTTCTGATTTGGCCTATCTGTCGACGCGGGATGAATTGACATGGGTGGATGTCACGGCACCGGGGGATGGTTGCGCATTCGCGCTCTGTGATCCTGTTGGGGTCACGGGCGTGGCGCCCGAGGGTCAGAAATGGCCGCTGGTGATATCGGCGGCCTTTACGCAGTCCTTGTCGGCGGAACGGTGGAGCGAACTGCGGTGGCGGTTCTTTCGGCTGCATTTCCAATATCTCTGCGCTTTTGATCGGCCCAAAGACTACGATTATTTCCAGATTACGGCGGGGCCGCTGACGCTCAGCGATCGATATGAGGGACGCCCGCCATCGCGGAGCCGCAAGGTCGCTGCCGCATCTCGTTACAGATCGGTGGCCCCATGATCCCGCCCAAACCCAAGGCCCGTGCTGATAAGGTGTCGCTTTGGCGATATCTCAAACTCTTTCGCGAGGATATCCTGAGCGCGCAGCCCGCACGCCTCTATCGGGCGTGGATGGCAGAGTTTAAGACGCCGTTTTTCCGCAGCTACCTGTGCAATGATCCCGAATTGGTGCGTCAGGTTCTGAAAGAGCGGCCCGATGATTTCCCGAAAAGCGACCGGATTGGTGCGGGACTGCGACCGCTCCTTGGCAACTCGGTGTTTCTGACCAATGGCGAGACGTGGAAACGTCAGCGCCGCATCATTGATCCCGCATTTGAGGGCGGTCGTTTGCGCGACACCTATCCCGCGATGTGGGAGGCGGGCGAGGCCGCTGTCGCGCGCCTTTCGGCTCATGCCGATGGCACCCCGATTGAGATCGAGGCCGAGACGAGCCACGCTGCGGCCGATGTGATATTCCGCACGTTGTTTTCGATCCCGATAGAACATGCGACCGCCTCGGCTGTGTTTTCAGAGTTCAAAGCCCATCAACGCAGCCAACCGATCCTGAACCTCGCGGCGTTTATCCGTGGGCCAAAATGGATGCCGCGGTTCTTTAGCGCGGAAACCAAACGCACGGCAGGCGTCATTCGAAAGCTCATCGGTGATCTGACCACAGAACGTTTGGCTGCGATTGAGGCAGGCACCGCGCCAGATGATTTGGCGACCAAGATCATGACCACCACTGACCCCGAAACGGGAGATCAGTTCGATGTGGACGAGATGATCGATCAGGTCGCGATCTTTTTCCTCGCGGGGCATGAGACGAGTGCCTCTGCCTTGGCGTGGACATTATATCTGATGGCCACCAATCCAGAGTGGCAAGCGCGTGTGGCAGTGGAAGCCGGCGAGCTAAGTTCCGATTTCAGCTCTGTCTCACGTCTGAAACTGTCGCGGGATGTGTTCCGCGAGGCGCTACGCCTCTATCCACCTGTGCCGATGATGGTGCGCGAAACCACCTGTCCCGAAACCTTCCGTGGTCGCGATGTGAAAACGGGTTCGCAGATCGTTTTGTCGCCGTGGCACCTCCATCGGCATGAACGGATCTGGGAACGGCCTGACGAATTTGATCCGACGCGGTGGGGCACTGAGAATGGCAAACAGTGCCAGCGCGACTCTTACATCCCGTTTTCCGCAGGGAGTCGCGTTTGCACGGGCGCGGGCTTTGCCATGGTAGAAGGGCCGATGTTGTTATCGTTGATTCTGCGGAATTTCATCATAGAGCCAGATGAGAATCGTGAACCCGTTCCAGTTGTGCACCTTACGGTTCGGTCATCTCAGGGCATATGGTTGCGTCTGCGAAAACGTGGTTAGAGTATCGCATTATCCGAAAGGCTAATATAAATTTCTGAAATTTTATGTATTTTTGTCAGTAAGTTAATTCGTAAATAACCCTGTGGTTTAGTGGCTATTTGCACTTACAGCTAGCTGGTCAGATTTAAATATATACTAAAGGTCATCGGGGGCTAAGCCGAATGGGTGTCGGTATGGCTATGATTGACTTTTCTACTACTGACGGTGGGCTCCGTCAGTCTTTGGATCGGGTAAAGGGATTGATGCTGCGGGGACGTTTTTCGCATTCGGTCCGTCAAACTCCGCAAGAGGTGCTGCGCGAACGCAAACGTGCACCCTATGCGCAAATCCTCGAATCCGAGCTTCGTGAGTTGCAGGATCTCGCGCGGGTGCGTGCGTCGCTCTACGCGTCGGACTGAAGGCGTTTCAGGATCCAAACGCGGATTGCGGACGCGAGGCCAACGTCGCCACGGGCCTCGTCGATTTCAACGGCAAGTTCGTTGATCGCCTTACCGTCCTCTTTGGCAGCTTTTGTGAAGGCTGCCCAAAACTCAGGTTCGAGAGACACCGATGTGCGGTGTCCCTGAAGTGTCAGAGAATGTTTTTCGGGCCGTGTGGTCATTCGTCCTCGAACTTCTGCTGATCGAGCCGCTGGCGCGCTTTCTCTTCCCGCGCTGCTGTTAACAAACGCTCCGCTTTGGTGCGGCCAAATTTAACAGCATTCGCATCAGCCTGCGCTTTTTCTTCTGCGCGTGACTTTTGTTTGCGGGCTTTGTTTAGGTTGATGATGTCACTCATCTTGCGACTCCGTCAGTTGGAGGTTCGGAGTATCGCAAAGCGTGTATCCCTGCCAAGAGGGAAAGAAAAAGGCCGCCCCGAAGGGCGGCCCGTTTGATTAGCCTTTCGGGCCGATCATGTCTTCTGGACGCACAATCCGATCGAACGTCTCTGCATCAACAAAGCCGAGCGCGATAGCTTCTTCTTTGAGGGTGGTGCCGTTCTTGTGTGCGGTCTTAGCAACCTTGGTTGCGTTGTCGTAACCGATGGTCGGAGCCAGCGCCGTGACGAGCATCAGCGACTCTTTCATCAGTTTGTCGATGCGTGCGACGTTTGCCTGCGTGCCAACAACCATGTTGTCGGTGAAGGCCGAAGCCGCATCACCGAGCAGCTGCATGGACTGCAGAACGTTGTAGGACATCATCGGGTTGTAGACGTTGAGTTCGAAATGACCTTGCGAACCCGCGAAACCAATCGCCGCGTCGTTGCCCATGACGTGTGCGCAAACCATGGTCAGTGCTTCGGCTTGGGTTGGGTTCACTTTACCCGGCATGATCGACGAACCAGGTTCGTTTTCAGGCAGGATCAGCTCGCCCAGACCCGAACGTGGGCCAGAGCCCAATAGACGCATGTCGTTTGCGATCTTGAAGAGCGAACCAGCAACGGTTTTCAAAGCGCCAGAGAACATGACCATCGCGTCGTGTGCTGCCAATGCTTCGAACTTGTTCGGCGCGGTGACGAAGGGCAGGCCAGTGATATTCGCGATTTCTGCAGCGACCTTTTCGGCAAAGCCAACGCGGGTGTTCAGCCCAGTGCCCACAGCGGTGCCGCCCTGTGCCAGTTCGTAAATGTCCGGCAGGCACATCTCAACGCGTTTGATGCCTTGGGCAACCTGATGCGCGTAGCCACCAAATTCCTGACCGAGGGTCAGCGGGGTCGCATCCTGAGTGTGGGTACGGCCAATTTTGATGATGTCTTTGAATTCTTCCGACTTTGCAGCCAGAGCAGCGTGCAGCTTACGCAGGCCCGGAAGCAGAACGTCGCGTGTGTGCATGCCGATTGCGACGTGCATTGCGGTCGGGAAGGTGTCGTTCGACGACTGACCCATGTTGCAGTGGTCGTTCGGGTGAACGGGCGATTTCGATGCCAGCTGACCGCCGAGGATTTCAATAGCGCGGTTCGAGATCACTTCGTTCGCGTTCATGTTCGACTGTGTGCCAGAGCCAGTCTGCCAAACAACGAGCGGGAAGTTGTCGTCGAATTTTCCTTCGATGACTTCGGTCGCGGCTTCTTGGATCGCTTTGGACAGGGTTGCGTCCAGATCGCCAAAGCCTTCGTTGACGATTGCCGCAGCTTTTTTGATCACGCCGAGTGCGCGGATCACCGGCACGGGCTGACGTTCCCAACCAATTGGGAAGTTCATGATCGAACGCTGGGTCTGTGCGCCCCAGTATTTGTCTGCGGGGACTTCAAGCGGGCCGAAGCTGTCGGTTTCGGTGCGGGTTGCGGTCATCTGGACTCTCCCTGTTACGACTTGGGGCTTGTCATACCCCATGCGCACAGGAAATCAATGCAGTATACCGATGCATACCGCGATGTTATCGCTATCAAGGGTAACGAATTGCCGCAGCTTACTTGCGGAATTGGTCCAGACTGACGACTTCGGCCTCTTTGCGGGGCTTCGGCTCTTCTTCGGCCATTTCGACCATCGGCGCTTCGTCGTCGTCATCCTCGTCGTCGAAATCGTCTTCTTGGGTTTCAAACCGAAGCCCGAATTCAACGGATGGGTCCACAAAGGTGCGGATCGCATCGTAGGGGATGTAGATGGGTTCTGGATTATCACCAAAGTTCAGCGTGACGCTGAACCCTTCGTCGGTGACGGTCAGGGCGTCAAACCAATGTTCCAACACGATAGTCATTTCGCCCGGATACCGATCCGACAGCCAATCGGCCAGTTCGACATCGGGGTGCATCGTGTCAAAGGTGATAAAGAAGTGGTGCTGTCCGGGCAGACCTTCGTCCGCGACGCGGGCCAATACTTTTTGAATGAGGCCACGCATAGCCTCGTGCATAAGATTGCCGTAGTCGATCTTCTGGCTCACGGTCGTTCCTTTCGCCCTGTTACCCCCAACATACGGGATTCGGAGCGGGATAAAAGAGGGATAGTCACGTTGCCGCTATGACAAATTGCACTAGCCAACTAGCGCCGCCCGTGAGGCCAAGCACCATTGGCAAACCGTAGGATTTGCGAAGCAGCAAAAATCCCGCAAAGAGCGCAAGGCCTAGGGCATTTGGGTCGAGTGATGCAGCCTTGGGCAGGATGAAATGGGCTGGGCCAAAGGTGATGGTTTGCGCCGAGCCAAAGAATAAATGCAGCGCGAACCAGACGGACAAGTTGGTAATAACGCCGACAACAGAGGCTGTTACGCCAGCGAGCGCCGCAGACAATCGAGGGCGCGAGGCGAGCCAGTCGATGAGCGGTGCCCCAGCAAAAATCCATATGAAGCAGGGTACAAACGTAACCCAGAGCGCCATTAACCCTGCCGCGACACCCGATAGCCCCGCGTTGGTGCCAGCAACGATGGCCACGAACTCGGTCACAAGGATCAGTGGGCCGGGTGTGGTTTCAGCAAGCCCCAAGGCATCCATCATTTGATCAGTCGAAAGCCAACCGTAATTCGCGACGACATCTTGGGTCATATAGGCCAGAACGGCATAGGCCCCGCCAAAGGTGACAACGGCGAGTTTGGAAAAGAACACGCCGATGTCGCGCAGCAGGCCGTCACCCACCAATAGGATCGGAAGGCCCCAGAGGATGCCTCCGATCATGATGACCATGAGTGGAGTGCGCCAGTTGACGGAGACCTTGGGTGCTGCGTCTGATGTTGTGCAGAACGCACCGCCAACCAAAGCGGCTACGGCGATCACGAACGGAAAGGGCAGGGCGAAGATGTAGAGGCAGACGAAAGCCCCCAAAGCCAATAGCCAATGCACCTTGAGTTTCAGTGCTTTCTTGGACAGACGAAGGATGGCTTGGATCACGATCACGACGATCGTGGCTTTGACGCCGAGAAACACCGCCTGAACCCAGTTCAACGCACCGAATTGGCCGTAGAGCAGCGCCAGCGCCATGATCACAATCGCACCCGGTAGGACAAAGAGCCCGCCGCCGATCAATCCACCGATGATGCCGCGTTGTTTCCAGCCTGCATAAGTGGCGAGCTGCATTGCTTCGGGACCAGGGAGGAGCATGCAAAAGGACAAGGCGCGGAGGAATTCTGTTTCCGACAGCCAAGGGCGTTCTTCGACCAGTTCACGGTGCATTAGGGCGATCTGCGCCGCGGGGCCACCAAAGGACAAAAGGCCAATGCGGCCAAAGATGCGGATAAGGTCAGAGAGCTGGGTCATGGGCGCAATTGGCCATTGTTTTATGCCCATTGCAATTCATTCCAACGGCTGTCTCTAAATCTTCATCCACTACAACTTTTCGTTTCAATGTCGTTATTTATAGGTATCCTGAGAAGAGACTATCATAAGGGGTCACGGGATGGAAAAACTGTTAGGGGCCGTTGCGATCCTCGTGTTGTCTGTTTTGGGCTACATGGGCGCTAAATCATTAGGTCTCTTTGGTAATCCCGACCGACAGGCAGTTGAGTTGCAATTGGCGCTTATTGATCAGGCAAAGCAGCTTGAGGCCGAAGGATATTTGCCGTGGGACTCCACCGATATTGTGGCGTCGACACGTGTGACGGGTATGAAGCTGTCCGTTGAAATTACGCATATCGCCCCATCAGACAGCATGGTGCAGGCAACGGTCTGCAATTACCGCCGTATGCGTTTGTTGATCCAAAGCGGCGCGACCATCGAGTTTATCTGGAAGCTAGAGCCGAACGGCACTGTCATGGCGGTTTCAACGGTCAATAAATGCTAGGGATGAAGTGGAGGTTTCTGTTGCCAGGTACCTCCGAACCCCGCCTGAGGCTGCTAGGCGTCAGGACTTAATTTCGGCGACCCGAACTGCTTACGCAGCCAGAGCCATTGCCGGAGCACGATTGTCATTTGCAATTGTACAGTTTGAACCGATAACGGTGGTATCTCACCGAGACAAAGCATAACCCCTTTAGACGTTCGTCGATCCTATTTCGACCCCATGATCCCCAAATGAAGGATGTTTGGTGGAGTCGCCGGGTACCGCCCCCGGGTCCGATCCGCTTATTACGAGCGCGTTTATGTCCATAGTCCCCGAAGAGACATCTTGAATATAGGCGCGACCTTTGGCGAACTCAAGTGGCTTCGCGCAAAAGGTCAGGATGAACGGGTTGCGTTTGACGGCGCGGCGCGTGCCGCTATCCTCAAGTGATACACATGAGGGAGAGAGCATGTTCAAGGCATTGATCGTCGACAAGGATGAAGCGGGTACTACCAGTGCATCGGTTCAGGATATCAGCACCGACCGTTTGCCAGAAGGCAATGTGACGGTCGCGGTGGAGTATTCGAGTGTGAACTACAAAGATGGGCTGTGCCTTGGGTCAGGGGGCGGTCTTGTTCGGAATTATCCGCATGTGCCCGGTATCGATTACGCTGGCACGGTCGAAGCTTCTGAAGATCCGCGCTATGCGGTGGGCGATAAGGTCGTTCTGACGGGCTGGCGCGTGGGCGAGGTACATTGGGGTGGTTATGCGCAAAAGGCGCGGGTCAATGGCGATTGGCTAGTGCCGCTGCCTGAGGGGTTAAGCACCCGACAGTCGATGGCGGTTGGGACCGCAGGGTTTACCGCAATGCTTGCCATCATGGCGCTTGAGGATCACGGTCTAACCCCTCAAAAAGGCGAAGTTTTGGTCACGGGCGCTGCGGGTGGCGTCGGGTCTGTTGCGACGGCGATTTTGGCGCATTTAGGGTATCAAGTGGCTGCCGTGACGGGGCGTCCAGAGACCGAAGGATACCTGCGCGAACTCGGTGCGACCCGTATCGTCGCCCGCGAAGACATCGCTGAAACGGTCAAGCGTCCGCTTGAGGCGGAAACGTGGGCTGGCTGCGTTGACGCTGTTGGTGGCGCGATGTTGGCCCGTGTGTTGGGGCAAATGAAATATGGTGCAAGCGTTGCGGCGGTTGGTCTGGCAGGTGGTGCCGCCTTGCCCGCGACCGTTGTTCCGTTCTTGCTGCGGGGGGTGAACCTCTTGGGCATCGACAGCGTGATGCAACCTTACGAAAACCGCGTTCGAGCATGGCAGAGGATCGCAACTGATCTGCCGATGGACAAGCTTGAAGCGATGGTTCAGCCCGCAACCCTGACTGATCTCCCGAAATTGGGGGGCGATATCCTAAAGGGGCAAGTCAAAGGGCGTGTTGTCGTTGATGTAAACGCTTGACCTTTAATGACGGGCGCTAGTTTCGCTGCAATCGTTAAATAGGACTATGCATGACCGACCAGCGCCCGATCCTCCTTTGGTTCCGCCGTGATTTGCGCCTTGCCGACCACGAAGCACTCACCGCGGCTTGTGCGACGGGGCGTCCGATTATTCCTGTCTTCATTTGCGATGACATTGTGGACGGAACAGGTGCAGCGCCAAAGATGCGTTGGGGGCAATCTGTTGGGGCTTTGGCGGATCAGCTTGATGAGATCGGGAGCCGCTTGATCCTGCGCCGTGGGGCCGCTTTGGACGTTCTTCAGCAATTGATCGCAGAGACGGGCGCTGGGGCGGTCTATTGGTCGCGTCTTTACGATCCCGCCTGCAAAGCGCGGGATACGGCGATCAAATCGACGCTAAAGGATCAGGGCATCGATGCGCAGAGTTTCGCGGGCCATCTGTTGTTCGAACCATGGACAGTTTCGACAAAGGATGGCGGGTATTACCGCGTCTATTCGCCAATGTGGAAAGCCGTTCGGGATCGGCCTGTTGCTCCGTGTCTGCCCGCGCCAGAAACCATTCCCACACCAGAGGTTTGGCCCGCGTCGGATCGACTGGAGGATTGGAACCTCAGTGCCGCGATGCGTGGTGGCGCAGATGTTGTGACCGCCCATCAAGCGATCGGTGAAAAGGCGGCTGCCGCGCGGTTGGATGATTTCATCGAACATCGGATCGATGATTACAAAGCCAATCGGGATTTTCCGGCGGTCGAGGCGACCTCACGCCTGTCCGAAAACCTCACCTATGGCGAAATCGCGCCTCGGGCTCTGTGGCACGCTGGGTGGCGGGCGATGGAGGGCGGTGCAGCGGGAGCCGAGCATTTCTTAAAGGAAGTCGTCTGGCGTGAATTTGCATATCACTTGCTTCATCACACGCCTCATATTCTCGATTCGAATTGGCGGCCTGAATGGGATGCGTTCCCGTGGAATACGGATGAGGACACACCCGAGGTTGTCGCATGGAAACAGGGGCGGACAGGCGAGCCATTCGTCGATGCCGCGATGCGCGAAATGTATGTCACGGGCACGATGCATAATCGGTCTCGCATGATTGTGGCGTCCTATTTGACGAAACATTTGATGACCCACTGGGAGGTCGGGTTAAAGTGGTTCGAGGATTGCCTTACCGATTGGGACCCTGCGGCGAATGCGATGGGATGGCAATGGACGGCAGGGTCGGGTCCAGATGCGGCACCCTATTTCCGTATCTTTAACCCCGAAACCCAGCTTGAGAAGTTCGATGGGGATCGCATTTACCGCAAACGCTGGATCGCGGAACGTTACGCCACGCCGACTGAAACGGCTCTGAGCTATTTTGATGCCGTCCCGCTAAGTTGGGGGCTGACACCTAATATGGACTACCCTGAACGAGTTGTTTCTTTAGAAGCGGGACGAGCGCGAGCGTTGGATGCATATTCTGCACGCGAAAAATAATCCACTCTGGTCAGATGTGCGTAACCCTACATAAGATAACAAATAATTCGGGCGAAGTTCCGTTGAAATGGGGAAATAAATGATACTGACCAGCACCAAAGGGCAATCCAATCTTCCGCGCTATTTTGGTCCGGTCTTCGACATCCTGTGCAATATTCCGCGTGGTCGGATCGATATCGAGCTCCCTGATGGCCGCGTGTTTCGTGCCGAAGGCAAATCTGCTGGCTATGTCACAGCGATCACCATTCACAACAAGGATATCTTTGCGCGTCTGATCCGCGAGGGCGACCTTGGGTTTATGGAATCCTATATGGAGGGATGGTGGGATACGCCTGACCTGATGACCTTTATGGATTTCGTACACGACGCTGAAGATGAGGTATTTGACGGGTTCCCTGGTCAGGGTTTGGTGCGCGCCTATGAAAAACTGAGGTTTTGGCTGCAGTCGAATTCGAAACGACAGGCCAAAAAGAACATCAGTTATCATTATGATTTAGGTAACGATTTCTATGGCTTATGGCTCGATGATACGATGACGTATTCGTCGGCTTATTTCAAAACGGGTCAAGAAAGCCTCGAAGCGGCGCAAATTCAGAAATACGCGGCGATGGTTGACGCAATGGGCGTCAGCGCTGGTGATCATGTGCTCGAAATCGGCTGTGGATGGGGCGGTTTCGCCGAATACGCGGCAAAGGAACGTGGTCTGCACGTAACGGGCCTTACCATCAGTAAGGAGCAGTTGAACTACGCGCGTGAGCGTATTGAAAAGGCAGGACTTTCTGATCGCGTCACGCTAAAGATGCAGGACTATCGCGATGAGACGGGCACCTATGATGGCATCGCGAGCATTGAGATGTTTGAAGCGGTCGGTGAGAAATACTGGCCCGTTTATTTCGAAACGGTTCGCAAATGTCTGAAACCGGGGGCAAAGGCGACGCTGCAGATCATCACTGTGCAGGATCGTCGGTTTGAGGTTTATCGCAAGGGCGTTGATTTCATTCAGAAATACATTTTCCCCGGTGGGATGCTGCCGAGCCCCTCTGTACTGCGTAAAGAGGTTGAAAAGTCTGGTATGACCGTCGACGGCTCAATCGAATTTGGCGAAAGCTATAGCCAAACTCTGCGGCGCTGGTCGGATGTGTTCAATGACCGATGGGACCAGATCGCGGCGTTGGGGTTCGATGATCGTTTTCGGCGAATGTGGAATTTGTATCTCTCCTCTTGCGCGGGAACATTCCATAGCGGAAACTGCGACGTGACCCAGATAACGGTGTCGCGCCCGACCTGAGCGCGTGAGTAGGCACCGATGTTCAAAAGGACCGGTGTCTATGCCCACTTTTGCAAAACTCTTTGGCGCAGTTGGATTTGCAGCGCTCTTTATTGGGGCGTCTTTCCTGATGGTGCCACTGTTCCCGTTCGGCCTGACGCCTTGGTATTTCACAGAGTTCAATGGCGGGATCGCCTTGATCCTCGGTTGGCGGATCGCGGGTGGTCGTGCAGGTTTGGGCACAATGAGCGGGATCAGCAACGGTATTACGGCACTTGTAGCGATCGTGTTTTGCACCCTAGCGCTGCACGGGTTCACCCAGATGCTGCTACGGTCGGCGGAGTTGCGGTACAATGGTTTGATGCAGGCGATGATGTCGGGGATCGGGATTTCCTTTGATCTCGCCGTGGTACTGGCAAAGCCGACAGTCATTGCGGTTCTGTTGGCTGGATCGATTTTGATTGGGATCGTGACTGAATTTGTCGCTGATAAAATGGATTCCTGATGGATTTGTTTGTGTTCGGGTCGCTCCGCGATCCACGGTTGTTCCACCTGATCGCGGGCGAGGGTGGCACACCGACTGAAACGGTCTTGCCTGATTACCGCGTTGAACGGGTCGCAGGCGCGACGGTGCCGATGTTGGTGCCTGCCGTGGGTGAACTGGCTAAAGGTGTGCTTTGGCGTGGGTTGTCCGAGGCGCAGATGGAGCGTCTGGATGCTTATGAACTGCCCTGGGATTACAGCCGTGGGTCGGTCGTGATCGACGGGATCGAAACGGGCGTGTATTTTGCGGACCTTCCTAATGTCACCAGTGGCGAGCTTTGGTCGTTAGAGACTTGGGAACGGGAAGATGGCGATGTGTCGCGAATGGCCGCTGCAGAAATCGCGCTTCATTCACCGCCGCTCAGTGGTGAGGCGCTTCGTCAGCAATGGAAGCCCATACGGGCAAGGGCGGCGGCTCATGTGCGGGCAGGGCGCGAAACAGGACCGAACGAAGTGCGTCGCACAGCGGGGCAAGCGGCAATTGTGAAGAACCGCGTGCTGTCTGGAGACTTTTACAAATTCCGTGGTGTGGACCTCGAGCGCGAGACGTTTAACGGCGTGATTGCGGAACCTATGGCACGGGAAACGACGGTCGGTTTCGATGCGTCGCTGGTTTTGCCGTATGATCCTGTGCGTGATCGGGTGCTTTTGACGGAACAGTTCCGCACAGGTCCGTTTTTCCGCAGAGACGGGAATCCGTGGATGCTAGAGCCAGTCGCGGGCATCGTAGACGACTACGAAACACCCGAGGACGCAGCACGCCGCGAAGCCGTCGAAGAAGCGGGTTTGACCATTGGCGAACTGCTCCCTGTGGCGAATGCTTACCCAACCCCAGGGAATTGCACGGAATTTTTCTACTGCTACATCGGCATTTGCGATTTGCCCGATGATTTACCGCGTTTGGGCGGGCTAGACACAGAGGCGGAAGATATTCGCCTTCACCTTCTGGATCGCGAACGGGCGTTGGGTTTGGTGGACAGCGGCGAAATCACAGTTCTGCCTTTGATCATGATGTTATACTGGCTTGACCGAAACCGCTCTGCGATGACTGCACTGGCTTGAGTTATCGGCGCGTCGCCCCTACACAGGGATGATAGACAGAAAGGCCAAACCATGCAGTTCAAAGAAGACCTCGCCGCCGCAATCGGGAACACCCCACTGATCAAGCTCCGTGCCGCGTCAGAGGCAACTGGCTGCACCATCTTGGGCAAGGCTGAATTCATGAACCCCGGTCAATCGGTCAAAGACCGTGCTGCCCTCTATATCATCAAGGATGCGATTGCGCGTGGTGATCTGAAACCGGGTGGCACGATTGTCGAAGGCACCGCAGGGAATACAGGCATCGGCCTCGCTCTGGTTGGCGCCTCGATGGGCTTTAAGACCGTGATTGTTATTCCTGAGACCCAGTCGCAGGAAAAGAAAGACATGCTGCGCCTTGCGGGTGCGGAATTGGTTCAGGTGCCTGCTGCACCTTATAAGAACCCGAATAACTACGTGCGCTACTCTGGCCGTCTTGCCGAAGAGCTCGCGAAAACCACGCCAGAGGGTGTGATCTGGGCGAACCAGTTCGACAACACCGCGAACCGTCAGGCACACATCGAAACCACTGGGCCCGAAATTTGGGAACAGACGGGCGGTAAGGTTGACGGCTTTATCTGTGCGGTAGGGTCGGGCGGCACGCTCGCAGGCGTTGGTATGGCGCTCCAGCCCAAAGGCGTGAAGATCGGCCTTGCTGATCCGATGGGCGCTGCGCTGCACAGCTTCTACACCACGGGCGAATTGGCGTCCGAGGGCACCTCGATCACCGAAGGCATCGGTCAGGGTCGCATCACAGCGAACCTCGAAGGGTTTACGCCTGATATGTCCTACCAGATCCCTGACGAAGAGGCGCTGCCTGTTGTCTTTGATATGCTCGAACACGAAGGGCTCTGCCTCGGTGGGTCGTCTGGCGTGAACGTCGCGGGTGCCATCCGCATGGCCAAAGAGATGGGTCCGGGCCACACCATCGTAACGATCCTGTGCGACTACGGCACGCGCTACCAGTCGAAACTCTTTAACCCTGATTTTCTCAAATCGAAGGGCCTTCCGGTTCCCGGATGGATGGAGCACGGACCGTCCTCTATCCCAGGCGTGTTCGAAGATTGATGTCAGCGCTTCGGGCTATTGTCGTAGCATTGGTGGCATGGTTGGCCGTTGTGCCAGCCCTGTCCTATGCTCAAGTCATTGGCCCGCAGCTTCCTGATACTATCGTCGAGGGTGCGCCAGATTACACCGCGTGGGATCGTGTCGCGACACGGGCAGAGCGGTCGTTGGAATCGGGCGCGGTATCAACCTTTGCATTGGACAGACTGCGCGCTGAACTCGCGGGATGGCGCGATCAGTTTTTGGACGCGCAATCGCTGAATGCGTCGCGGATTGCGACAGTTCGTGCGCAGCTCGATGCGTTGGGTGCGGCTCCTGCGGATGGAGAGACAGAGCCGCTCGCCATTTCGACACGTCGGACCGAGTTGAACGGTCAACTGAATCGGCTTCGGTCGCCTGTGATCCTCGCCCAAGAGGCGCACACGCGGTCGAATGGTTTGATCGGTGAGATTGACGCTGTCATGCGCATGCGCGAGGCAGAGCGTTTGACGACCCGCGGGGCAACGCCCGCCGATCCCGCGAACTGGTCGCTGGCGATCACTGCGATTTGGCAGGGTCTTTCGGCTGTGGTGGTCGAGAGCAAAGCCAAATTCGCCACCAGCTTTAAGAACGGCACCATCTGGAGCGACCTTTTCGGTGCGGCGGGTCTGATGATCCTTGTGTCGGTCGGATTGTTCTGGCGGTCGCGGTCATGGGTTATGGCCCTGAACCGCCAGGTGACAGAGCGGAACCTACGCGGCGCGGACGTTTGGAAATTCGTTGTATCGCTTGGCTTGATTGCGCTGCCCTATATCGCGGTTTTGCTGCTGACAGAGGCCCTTGCCGCGACGCAAATCTTAGGGTTTCGCGGGACGACGATCTTGTCGGCGCTTCCTAGTGCGGCAATGTATGTGATCGTTGGGCGCTGGCTGTCGATGCAGTTCTTTAGTGTGATCGAAGGCGAAAAAGGCCCCTTGTGCATGTCCGCCGATGACCGTCTACGCGGCCGTCGTATCCTTCAACGGTTGTTCTGGGCATTGGCTATTGGTGCGGTCATGGTCGCCGTGGTCGGAGTGGGCGATACCACCGGATTGGCCGGCACTGTCGTGTTGTTCCCGATCGAACTCGTGGCCTCTGTGTTTCTGTTCCAATTCGGTCGACTGATCGTTCATCACTGCAAAGATGGAGACGATCCTGAGGTCTATCGCAATCGCATCATATCGGTGCTCGGTCAGGCGGTGACGATTGTCGCGGTTCTATCGCCGCTCCTAGCTATTGCTGGCTATTCGAGCGGCGCACAGGCGCTGTTGTATCCAGCGGTGAACACGCTCGCTGTTCTAGCGGTGGTTCTACTGCTGCAGCGGTTGGTGCTCGACCTCTATGTGATGCTGACGGGTGCAGTAGATACCGCAGCCGAAGCGTTGATCCCTGTTCTAATCGGCTTTGCGCTACTTCTTCTCTCTGTTCCGCTCTTGGCTCTGATTTGGGGCGCGCGCGAGGCGGACCTTCTCGAAGTGTGGACCCGTTTCCGCGAGGGCTTTACGCTCGGTGATACGCGGATTTCACCGACCGACTTCTTAACTTTCGTTGTGATTTTTGGCGCGGGCTACGCGATGACGCGTTTTGTTCAGGGAACTCTGCGGTCGACAGTTCTACCAAAGACAAAGCTGGATATTGGCGGGCAAAACGCGGTTGTCTCTGGCCTTGGGTATTTGGGTATCTTCCTCTCTGCCGTGATTGCCATCACAACTGCAGGCATTGACCTGTCGAGCCTCGCGATCGTCGCTGGTGCGCTCTCTGTCGGTATCGGTTTTGGTTTGCAGACCATCGTGTCGAACTTTGTCTCTGGCATCATACTTTTGATCGAACGTCCGATCTCTGAGGGGGATTGGATCGAAGTGAACGGCCAGATGGGTATCGTTCGAGACATCTCTGTTCGTGCAACGCGGATTGAGACGTTTGATCGTCAGGACGTTATTGTGCCGAACGCGGATCTCGTGAGCGGACAGGTGACGAACTGGACCAGAGGCAGCCTCGCTGGTCGTATCACGGTGCGCGTTGGCGTAGCTTACGGCACCGACACCAAACGGGTTGAGGCGATCCTGCGCGAAATCGTCGAAGCCCATCCGATGGTCGTCATTTGTCAGTCCACGAACGTTCTGTTCGTTGGCTTTGGTGCGGATAGCCTCGACTTTGAAATTCGGGCGGTCCTGCGGGACGTCTATTTCTCGGTCGTGACAAAATCCGAAATTCACCATGCGATCGCCGAACGCTTCGCGGCTGAAGGTATCGAAATCCCGTTTGCGCAGCGCGATATTTGGCTCCGCAATCCCGAAGCCCTACATCCCAGATCGGACCAAGACTCGGAGAGCTAAGATGACCCAGCCGTTATTTCGTGATGATGCTTATTGCCGTTCTGCCTCTGGCACTGTGACAGCATTAACCGAAGAAGGCGGGATCGTTCTGGATGCGACGATCTTCTACCCAACGGCGGGCGGTCAGCCTGGGGATAGTGGACAGCTGACGTGGGATGGCGGTCAGATGAAGATCGCGACGACGCTCAAAGGGGAGGGCGATGATATCGTTCTGGTTCCCGCAGAGCCTGCGCCATTGCCACCCGTCGGCACCGTAGTCACGCAGGAAATTCAGTGGGACCGTCGGTATCGTCTGATGCGAGTTCACACAGCGCTGCACCTTTTGTCGGTCGTGATTCCGCTCCCTGTGACCGGCGGGTCGATTGGCGTGGACAAAGGGCGGCTCGATTTCGATATGCCCGAAGCGCCGAGCGATAAAGAGGCGCTAGAGACCGCGCTGAACGATCTGATCGCGGGGGATCATCGCGTATCGGACGAATACATCACCGATGCAGAACTCGATGCGAATCCAGAACTGGTCAAGACGATGTCGGTCCAGCCGCCGCGTGGGTCTGGGCGCATCCGATTGGTGCGGATCGGAGAAGCTGAACAGACCGTCGATTTGCAGCCCTGTGGCGGCACACATGTGGCGTGGACCTCGGAAATCGGTGCCGTTCGGGTCGGGAAAATCGAAAAGAAAGGCGCGCAGAACCGTCGCGTTTCCATTCACATCGAATAAGACGCCGATTCAGTGCGGAATTTTTGCAAGAGGCTCTTGCATTCCCTAATCCGTTGCGGCTAAACCCCGCGTCACGGACAGGTGGCCGAGTGGTCGAAGGCGCACGCCTGGAAAGTGTGTAGGCGGGAGACCGTCTCCAGGGTTCGAATCCCTGTCTGTCCGCCACTTCCCTTAAATCTCAAATTGATGCGGTTTCAGGCCATCAGTTTGGCATGGATCATCGCCGTTACGCGCTCCGCATATGCCTCTGGTGTCAGCCCGCGTTTTCGCCATTTGCCGCGTTTGACATACCAGTCTTGAAGCAATGGTTTCAGTAGCGCCGCATCGAGTTGTGCGTCGTCTGTCTGATAAATCCTGTCATTAGCTCCTTGTTCGATGACTTTTGCAAAAACGGTTTCGGTTTCCGCCTCGCTCTGCACCGCGCGGGCGCGTTGTTCGGGCGGAAACGATTTGGCCTCAAGGTAAGCGAAAACGAACCAATCGGTCATCGCTTCGGTCATGAGGATGTGGCGATGAATAAGCCATTCGAGTTGGTCTTTGACGGGCAGGGCAGGCGGTAGGATCAATTGCGCGGTGGCCGTGGAGATCACGGTCTCTAGCACCATGGAGAGAAGGGTCTCTTTGCTGTCAAAATAGGCGTAAAGGCCGCCCATGCTCAGGCCCGTATCATTCGCGATGTCGCGCATGCTGGTGGCGTGAAATCCGTTGCGGTTCGATAGGCGCAGAACCGATTCCACAATCCGAGAAAGTTTCGCTGCGGCCACATCTGGTTTGCGGACCTTGATCGTGTCCGCATGCCGTTCCAGCATCTGTCGACACAGGGCATCCATCGACAAATCGTCGGTGATGCGGGCGTCAGGGATAGTCGAGGTCCTTAGCGTCATGGGGTCTTTTCATAGGTGAAGTCTTGTGTATTGTAAATCTATCGAACGCTCGTTCGAAATATCTTTGGGGAGGAAGATATGCTGAAAGGACGCAAGGCGCTGGTCACTGGCGCATCAAGCGGGCTTGGCGCGCACTTCGCGCAAGTGCTCGCGGCGCAGGGGGCGGAGGTTACTCTTGGCGCACGTCGTTTGGCGGAATTACAAGGCGTTTATGAGAAGATCACCAGCGGTGGCGGTCAGGCCCATGCCATTCGTCTGGATGTCACCGATGCAGCCAGCGTTGCCGAAGTCTGTGCAGAGCCGTTCGATATCGTTGTCAATAACGCGGGCATTTCCGCAGCGGGGCCAGCGATGGACTATTCGGAAGCGGATTGGGATCGTACCATGGATATCAATCTCAAGGGTGCCTTCCTCGTGAGCCAAGCCGCTGCCCAAAAGATGAAAGACAACGGTGGCGGGTCGATCATTAACATCGCTTCTATTCTTGGCCTTCGGGTGGCTGGCGCGGTTGCGGCATACGCCACCTCCAAGGCCGCATTGGTTCAAATGACCAAGGCCACCGCACTGGAATGGGCGCGCTATGGCATCCGTGTGAATGCGCTGTGCCCTGGGTACATTGAGACGCCGTTGAATACCGATTTCTTTGCGACCGATGCAGGGCAAGCGTTGATCAAACGTATCCCGCAACGGCGGCTTGGTCGGTTGCAGAATTTAGATGGGCCGCTTCTGCTGCTCGCGTCAGATGCAGGGGCCTACATGACAGGGGCCGAGATCGCCGTTGACGGCGGGCATCTGGTTTCATCGCTTTAAGGAGGGACACATGGATTTCACGATTACAAAAGAGGTCGAAACCCTCCGCCAAGAGATCGCAGTGTTTGTGAATGATCGGATCATCCCGCTTGAGGGGGATCAGGCGAATTACGATGAGCACGGCAATATCCATCCCGATCAGTTGGAGCGCCTTAGAGCCGAGGCCAAGGCTCAAGGTCTGTGGTGCCTTCAACTGCGGCGTGAAACAGGCGGTCGCGGTTTGGGTAAAATGGGCATGGCGGTGTGTTATGAAGAAATGAACCGTTCGATCTTTGGCCCCGTGGTGTTCAATTCCGCTGCGCCCGATGACGGGAATATGATGGTGCTAGAGGCGCTTGGCACGCCTGAGCAAAAGGCCAAATGGCTTGGTCCTATTGTTGAGGGTAAGGTTCGCTCTGCCTTTGCGATGACCGAACCGCATCCGGGCGGTGGGTCTGATCCGGGGATGATGCTGACCCGCGCCGAACGTCAGGGCGATCACTATGTTGTTCATGGCCATAAGTGGTTTATCACGGGGGCCGAAGGGGCGGAGCATTTTATTCTTCTAGCACGCACTTCTGACGATGCCCGTCGTGGCCACACAGCGTTTCTGTTCCACAAGGATCAACCCGGTTGGGAAATCACTCGCCGAATCCCGATCATGGGGCCCGAAGAGCATGGCGGCCATTGCGAAATCCGCTTTGACGGTCTGAAAATCCCTGTCGACGATGTTCTGATGGAGGAGGGTCGCGGGCTCAAAGTCACTCAAACCCGTCTGGGGCCTGCGCGTTTGACCCATTGTATGCGGTGGCTCGGTCTGTCCAAACGGTGTCTTGAGATCGCGACCGAATATGCTGAACGGCGTGAGGGGTTCGGGAAGCGGCTTATCGACCGCGAAAGCGTGCAACTGATGCTGGGTGATCTGGCAATGCGGATCGAAGTGGGTCGTTTGCTGGTGATGAAAGCGGCATGGGAGATTGACCGCGGGAACTTTGCCAAGAAAGAGATTTCAATGGCCAAGATACAGGTGGCAAACATCCTCCATGACGCAGCGGACCGTGCGATCCAGATTAATGGTGCGCGTGGATATTCAAAGGATACCGTCCTCGAATGGATTTACCGCTACGCCCGTCAGGCGCGTTTGGTCGATGGTGCGGATGAGGTACATAAGATGGTTCTGACCCGCGATCTGATCGCCAATGGACGCGATTTCTGGAAATGGTCGGTGGAGGGCGAATGATGTTTTCGGCGTCTCACCTTTGTTCATCACAGGCGAACCATGTGCCGATGACACCGCTCGATATGCTCGACCGAACGGTGGCAGAGCAGCCAGATGCATTGGCCATCGTTTGGGGCGAACAACGGATCACTTGGGCAGAGTTCGATGCGATGGTGCAGCGCTTCGCTGGGCGGTTGCACGATCTCGGCGTTGGCAAGGGCGATGTGGTTTCAGTCATCGCGGGCAATATCCCAGAAATGCTGGCGGCGCATTTTGCCATTCCGACCTTGGGCGCGGTTTTGAATGCGATCAACACGCGGCTCGATCCTGAAACGGTGCAATTCATCGTCCGTCATTGCGAGGCCAAAGTTCTGATCACCGACGCACCGCGTGCTGATCTAGGCCGCGCGTCGGATACGCTGCCTGTGCATGTGTTTGGGCAGGATTTCGACATAGCAACGGGGCCATTGTCCGAACGGATCGATTGGCGCGGTGTGGTGACTGATGATTGGCAGCCGATTGCCTTGAATTATACGTCGGGCACGACCGGCAATCCCAAGGGCGTCGTTCTACACCATCGGGGTGCCTATATGAACGCACTTGGTAATGCGGATGCCTTGGGATTTGATCGCGATACGGTCTATCTCTGGACGCTGCCCTTGTTCCATTGCAACGGATGGTGTCACGGTTGGGCTGTGACCTCTGCGGGCGGGACGCATGTGTGCCTTGATGGGGTAGACCCGTCACAGGTCTACAGCGCGATTGAGGATCATGGCGTCACGAATTTCTTCTGCGCACCTGTTGTGCTCTACATGCTGCTCGACCACCCAGATCGGGTAAAACGGTCGGCTGCGTCGCGTCCTGTTAAGGTTGGTACGGGTGGCGCTGCTCCAACCTCCTCTTTGATCGAGAGGATGGATGCCTTGGCGTTCGATCTGTCTCACCTCTATGGGCTGACCGAATGCTATGGCCCTGCGACCGTGAACCATTTACCGCAGTACTTGCGCGAGGCAGAGGCGAGCGTGCGGGCGAAATACCTTGCCTCGCAAGGGAAGCGCCATACGACGGCCTGTGTCCTCAAGGTCTTTGATGAGGCTGATCAAGAGGTTCCGCACGACGGTGAAACGACGGGTGAGATCGTTTTGCGCGGGAACACCCTCATGGCGGGTTATCTGAAAAATCCCGATGCGACGGCCGAGGCGCTCCGCGATGGTTGGTTCCGCACGGGCGACCTCGCCGTGGTGTTGCCAGATGGTCGGTTGATGATTAAAGACCGTGCAAAGGACATCATCATCACAGGTGGCGAAAACGTATCGTCGATTGAGGTCGAGGATGTTTTGCATCGCTGCGAGGCTGTTGCGCTGGCGGCTGTGGTCGCGGCGCCTCATGAAAAATGGGGCGAAACGCCTTGTGCGTTTATCGAATTACGGGACGGTGGAACCATTGAAGAGGTCGAGGCGCACTGTCGCGAACACCTCGCAGGGTTCAAGCGGCCACGGTATTTCGTGCCGCGTTCGATCCCGAAAACAGCGACTGGCAAGGTTCAGAAGTTCATCCTGCGACAAGAGGCTAAAGAGCGATTTGGTGGAGGGGACCTGTGATGGATCGGTCGACCTTACACGGTTTCCTCAACGCAACATTTGGCGCGGAGGATCTGTCGGAACTGACCAAGATTTCAGGCGGTCAATCAAACCCAACCTACTTTGTCACCCACGGCGGCCGCCGAATGGTGCTGCGCAAACAACCCGATGGACCGATCCTAAAAGGCGCACATGCGATTGATCGTGAATATCGGGTGATGAATGCACTGGGCGCCCAAGGCGTGCCAGTGCCCAAAACGATCCTGTTTCATGAGGACGCCGAAACGCTCGGTACACCGTTCTATTTGATGGAGCGTTTGGATGGGCGTGTGTTCGAGGATTGTAGCCTGCCTGACATGACGCCTGATGAACGTCGCGCGATCTATCTGGGCATGGCGGATGCGATGGCGAAAATGCATAGCGTGGTGCCGTCAGAGGCGGGTCTGGGCGATTATGGTCCGCCGGGGAATTACTTTGAACGGCAAGTGCGTCGGTGGTCGAAACAGCTGTTTGCATCGACTGGGGAGACTATCCCTGATCTGAAGTTCCTCGCGAAATGGCTGGTAGAAAACCAACCCGACGATGACGGCGAACTTGCCGTGGCTCATGGCGATTTTCGTCTGGGGAACCTCATGTTCCACCCGACAGAGCCACGGGTTATTGCGATCCTTGATTGGGAGCTGTCTACGCTCGGGCATCCGATGGCGGATTTGGGGTTCTGTTCGATGACATGGCATTCCGCGCCAGAGGAATACGGGGGGATCTTGGGCCTCGATTGGGCGGCTCTAGGAATTCCAACCAAAGAAGAGTTTGCGGCACGTTATTTTGAAACAGCCAAAACGGCAGCGCGGCTCAGCGATTTCCATGTAATATTTTCTTTGTTTCGCTTTGCCGTGATCTTTGTCGGTATTCGGGACCGCGTGGCACAAGGCACAGCGACGGCGTCGAATGCCGCAGAGATGGCACCTCTAGCACGAGCCTTTGCTAAGCGCGCAAGGGACTTGGTTGGCTGATTTTCGGCTAAAAGTCAGTTGGTTAAATGTTTACCCTAACCTGATCGAGGTCAATGCGCTGGCGTTGCAGGTTCATTTACCTATTGCACTTAGGCCGCCACGGGCGATGAGTTGTCAGTAAATGGGCTGAGCCGCATTCCGAAAGGACGTCACCGTGAGCATTCTATGTAGTCTACCGATCATTGCTGGTTTGCTATCGGGCTGTAGCGACGGGGCGTCGTTCGCTACGGGTTATGTCGAAGGGGATTACACCCTTGTTGCGCCTGTCAGTGTAGCGCAGGTCCGCGAGATTACCGTGGCGCGGGGCGATCACGTTGAGGCCGATACGGTGATGGTCGCGATGGAACGCCACGATGCTGAGATTGCATTGGCTGAGGCGCAGGCGAACGTGGCGCAGGCAGAAAGCCAGCTCGCCAATTTGCAAGAGGGGGCTCGGCCTGAGGAAATCGCGGTGATCGAGGCGAACCTTGCCTCGGCGACTTTGCAAGCGGATGAGGCCAACCGCGAACGGGATCGATTAGAGCAGCTTTTCACCCGTGGCGTGATCACAGATGCCCAGCGCGACGATGCGATTACGGCGGCACAGGTTGCTGCGTCCAAAGTTGCTGTCGTTTCCGCTGAATTGGCGGTGGCGCGACTTCCCGCCCGTCCGCAAGCCATCGCGCAGGCGGAGGCAGTCGTGGCCGCGGCCAATGCGGCCTTAGATCGGGCCGAATTGCAGCTAGAGCAGCGCGAGTTGTCCCTGTCGGTGCCTGTCACCGTGGTCGATATTCTGCGCCAAGAGGGCGAGATCGCAGGCCCAACTGCGCCTGTGTTATCGGTACTGCCTCAGGGCGCTGTGAAATTGCGCCTCTACGTGCCTGAAACGTCTTATGCGTTGATTTCAGTCGGGGATACGCTCACGGTCGAATGTGATGGCTGTGCAGAGGGTCTGACCGCCACGATTAGCTATATCGCCAGCGAACCAGAGTTCACGCCGCCCGTCATCTATTCGGTCGAGAACCGTCAAAAGCTGGTGTATTTGATCGAGGCTCGCCCGACATCGGATCACGACCTTAATCCGGGGCAGATCGTAAATGTGCGGTTGCCATGAGTGACCTTGCCATCTCGGTCAGTGGTCTGACCAAGCGGTTCGGTGAAAAGACCGTTGTGAACAACGTCAGTCTTGATGTTCGCAAGGGCGAGATCATGGGTTTTCTCGGGCCGAACGGGTCAGGCAAGACGACGACCATTCGGTTGATGTGTGGGCTGTTGGAGCCAGACAGTGGCGAAGGCCGCGTTTTAGGCCATGATATCCGTACTGAGCGTCGCGCTATCAAACGCAAGGTCGGTTATATGACACAACGGTTTTCGTTCTACGAGGACCTGACGATCGCCGAAAACCTAAGCTTTGTTGCGGGGCTTTATGGGATGTCGCCGAAACGGCAGGTCGTGCGCGATACGATTGCCGATCTCGGTCTGACGGCGCGCAAGGATCAACTGGCGGGGTCGCTCTCGGGTGGGTGGAAGCAACGGTTGGCTTTGGCGGCGTGTATCATGCACAAACCCGCTCTCTTGATGTTGGACGAACCGACGGCGGGCGTGGACCCAAAGGCGCGGCGCGAGTTTTGGGATGAAATCCATGCCTTGGCCCATGGTGGGCTGACCGTGTTGGTGTCGACCCACTACATGGACGAGGCGGAACGCTGTCACCGCATTTCCTACATCTCTTACGGTGATCTGATCGCACAAGGCACCGTGCCAGAGGTCGTCCAAGGGGCGGCGCTTACCACCTATGTTGTGACAGGTGGCGACACGGCACTGGCCGCGCGGCTTTTGCGCGGCGCTGCTGGTGTCGATCAAGTAGCGCCTTTTGGCGCAACGCTGCATGTCGTTGGGCGGGATGCGATGGCCCTGAAAACCAGCGTGGATACGGTCGCGTTTCAGACAGGCAGCCACGCGGAATTGTCTGACACCAGCCTTGAGGATGTATTTATCCAGCTTATGGGCGCGGCGTAGGACAATATGCAATGAACAGGTTCTTTTCGCTCCATCGGCTTGTCGCGCTTTTGATAAAGGAAATGATCCAGATGCGGCGGGATCGTGTGACCTTTGCGATGATGCTGGGTGTGCCGTTGATGCAGTTGATGCTCTTTGGGTTCGCGATCAATACCGATCCCAAGGCGCTTCCTGCCGCGCTCGTGTCCCCGACCCAAGACCGCTATACACGTGCGATGGTCACGGCATTGGAACTGACAGGCTATTATCGCTTCATCGCCCCAAATGCGACCGAGGGTGAGGCCGAAGATTTGATATCCCGTGGCGAAGTCGCCTTTGTCGTAACGGTGCCGTCAGATTTCGGACGTCGGATTGAGCGGGGCGACCATGCGAGCATTCTGATCGAGGCGGATGCGACGGACCCGTCGGTGGCCTCTGGTGCGATCTCAACACTCAGCACGGTCGCGAATTCTGCGCTGTTGAGGGAGGCAGGGCAGGGTCAGGCCTCGTCAAACGGGTTAGAGATCATCGTGCATCGCCGCTACAATCCCGAAGGCATCACGCAATACAACATCGTCCCGGGATTGCTCGGGGTGATCCTGCAGTTGACGATGGTGATGATGACCGCGATGGCGCTGACGCGTGAGGTCGAGCGGGGTACGATGGAGAACCTCTTGTCGATGCCCGCAAATCCGCTTGAGATCATGCTGGGCAAGGTGGTGCCCTATCTGATCGTGGGCGCGGTGCAGGTTGTCGTGGTTCTGGTGTCTGCGAAACTGGTGTTCAACGTGCCGTTCGTTGGGTCGCTCTCGCTCGTGCTTGCGGGCGTATTCGTGTTAGTGCTGGCACTGGTGATCTTGGGGTATCTCTTGTCCACGGTGTCACGAACCCAAATGCAGGCGATGCAGCTTACCTTCTTTTTCTTCCTGCCATCGCTTTTACTTTCTGGGTTCATGTTCCCATATCGTGGGATGCCAGATTGGGCGCAGGTAATTGGTGAGATATTCCCGCTCACGCATTTCTTGCGGCTTATTCGTGCGGTGATGCTTAAGGGTGCGGATTTTTCGGCGGTGGCAGGACCGTTCTTTGCGTTGGTCCTCTTTGCATTTGGGCTGGCAGTTCTGGCGCTGTTCAGGTTCCGAAAGACACTCGACTAGGGATAAAACCCGCAGGCTAGTATGATTAACCTAAATGGGGTGTTGATGGACGTTGCCCCCGTAGTCTGAATAAGCTATCGCAGCGGCAAGCTAGCTAGGGGACTCTCATGACCAAGAAAAACGGCCTGACTTACGCAGACGCGGGTGTGGATATCGACGCAGGCAATACGCTTGTTGAACGGATCAAACCTGCCGCGAAACGCACGGCCCGTTCGGGTGTTATGGCGGGTCTGGGCGGTTTTGGCGCTCTGTTCGACCTCAAGGGTGCGGGTTATGAGGATCCGATCCTCGTTGCAGCAACCGACGGCGTTGGCACGAAACTCCGCATCGCGATTGATACGGGCAATGTTGATACCGTTGGTATCGACCTCGTTGCGATGTGCGTGAATGACCTCGTGTGTCAGGGGGCAGAGCCTCTGTTCTTCCTCGACTATTTCGCGACAGGTAAACTGGACGTGGACAGCGCGACCCGCATCATCAACGGCATCGCTAAAGGCTGTGAAGACAGCGGTTGCGCATTGATCGGTGGTGAAACCGCTGAAATGCCCGGTATGTATCACGATGGCGATTTCGACCTCGCTGGTTTTGCCGTTGGCGCGATGGAGCGTGGCGCTGATCTGCCAGCTGGCGTTCAGGTTGGTGACGTTCTCTTGGGTCTTGGTTCCAACGGCGTGCACTCGAACGGCTATTCCTTCGTGCGCAAGGTTGTTGAACTCTCTGGCCTCGGCTGGGACGCGGCGAGCCCGTTTTCTGACGGCACTCTGGGTGAGGCACTTCTCGCGCCGACCCGTCTTTATGTGAAACAAGCTCTGGCGGCTGTGCGGGCAGGGGGCGTTCACGCTCTCGCTCACATCACAGGTGGTGGTCTGACTGAAAACCTGCCGCGCGTTCTGCCTGACGATATGGGCGCAACGATTGACCTGTCGTCGTGGGAGCTTCCTGCGGTGTTCCGTTGGTTGGCTGAAACCGCCAACATGGAAGAAAAAGAACTGCTGAAAACCTTCAACTCTGGCATCGGCATGATCGTTGTCGTTGCGGCAGACCGCGTAGATGAAATCGCTTCGCTGCTGACCGCTGAAGGCGAAGCTGTGACCCGCATCGGCACCGTGACCGATCAGGCTGGCGTGGCTTACACAGGCAAACTTCTGTGACAAAACGCGTTGCAATCCTGATTTCTGGCGGCGGCTCAAACATGGTGTCGCTGGTAAAGGATATGCAATCGGGCGATCACCCAGCGACGCCTGTTTTGGTCGTGTCAAACCTTGCCGATGCTGGCGGTCTACAAAAGGCCGCTGATCTGGGCGTGGCGACCGCTGTCGTCGATCACAAACCATTCGGCAAAGACCGCGAGGCGTTCGAGGCCGAACTGACCCGCGTGTTAGAAGAGGCCCAGCCCGACATCATTTGTTGTGCGGGGTTTATGCGTATCCTGACCGAAGGGTTCACGAGCCATTGGGGCGGACGGATGCTCAATATTCATCCGTCGCTTTTGCCGAAATACAAAGGCCTGCACACGCATCAACGTGCGCTTGAGGCTGGCGATACGGAACATGGCTGTTCCGTGCATGAGGTGACGGCAGAACTGGATGGCGGGCCGATCCTCGGTCAGGCAAAGATCGCGATTGAGGCAGGCGACACCGCCGACGCCCTCGCGTCACGTTTGCTGACATGGGAACACAAACTCTATCCCGCGGTCCTGCGTCGCTATGCGGTTGGGGATCGTACCCCTCTGTTTCTAGGGTAACTTTCCTTTGTTGGTGAATTGCCTTAAAGATATCGATCAAGAGCAGTTTACGGACTTAGTATGAAGACGATCACCACGACCGAGGCGCTGGCCGCCTTTTGCGCAGAAGCCGCCAAACGTCCCTATGTGACTGTCGATACAGAGTTTTTGCGTGAACGTACGTATTACTCCAAACTTTGCCTTCTACAGATGGCGTATCAGGACGACGCTGGGTCGGATGCTGTGCTGGTTGATCCGCTGGTGGAAGGCTTGTCGCTCGAACCCGTTTATGACCTGTTCCGAAATACCAATGTGGTTAAGGTGTTCCATGCCGCGCGTCAGGACCTCGAAATCTTCTTTGTCGAAGGTGGCGTGATCCCTGAACCGCTGTTTGATACCCAAGTTGCTGCGATGGTTTGCGGCTACGGCGAACAGGTCGGGTATGAGACATTGGTGCGCAAGATCGCCAATGCATCGCTCGATAAATCGTCGCGCTTTACCGACTGGTCGCGCCGTCCGCTGACGGACGCGCAGTTGACCTATGCGCTGGCAGACGTGACCCACTTGCGCGACATTTACGAGGTTCTGTCCAAACGCCTCGCTAAATCGGGTCGTGAGCGTTGGGTGTCCGAGGAAATGGCCGTCCTCAAGGACCCAGACACCTATCGCACCCATCCCGAAGATGCGTGGATGCGCGTGAAAACTCGCACCAATTCGGGCAAGTTCCTGTCGATCGTCAAAGAGTTGGCGCGTTTCCGCGAGGAATTCGCCCAGACCCGCAACATCCCGCGCAGTCGTGTGTATAAAGACGATGCGTTGGTGGAATTGGCCTCGACCAAACCCGAGAACGAAAAAGACCTCGCGCGGTCGCGTTTGTTGCTGCGTGAAGCTCGCAAGGGCGAGATTGCCGATGGTATCTTGGCCGCCGTGAAAGCTGGTATTGCGACCCCGCCCGAAAAGGCGCCAAAGCCCGATCTGACCCGTGAAAAGCTACAGGTGAACCCTGCGATCGCGGACCTTCTGCGTGTGCTGTTGAAAGCAAAAGCCGAAGAAGAAGGTGTTGCGCAGAAACTGATTGCGACCTCTGCGGACCTCGATGCGATTGCAGCAGGAGAGCGTGATGTGCCTGCCTTGTCCGGCTGGCGCCGTGAGGTCTTTGGCGAAGAGGCGCTGCTCTTGTGTCAGGGTAAGGTTGCGCTGGCGACCAAGGGCACCAATGTGGTGACGATCCGCCTTTAACGGCGGGCCGTCACAGTATTCCCAGCACCTTTGACGACCACGGATCGGATGCCTGCTAGGTCACCCGCCGACAAAACCGTTGCGGCTGTGATAGTGCGGGACGCCGTAGTGCCTTCGATTTCAAAGCGGGCAGGGCGTTCGACGCGGAACGCATAGGTCGCTGTGCCGTTCTGGATGCTCTCAAGGACCAGTTCCGCGTTGAAATAGCCTTGGGTCGGGGCAACGCCAGTTGCACGCAAGATCGCGCCCGATGGGGTTTGTGAGACTTCGGCAGATACCACCTGTGCGATGAGATCGCGGCTATCGACGACAACCAGGTCACGTTTGGTCGGGACCAAGGGCTGTGTGGCTTGCGGTGCGGTGGCGACAGGGGCCTCACGATCTTTGTTGAACCAATTCATCGGGTTCACGGGCGATCCTGCCAAACGGGAACATCCCGAAACTGTCAGAACCAGACAAGCAGCCATCCCGATGGGTCGCAACATTGGAATTTCCTTTCCCGTATCGTTGCCAAAAGGGATAACGGGATTGAACCGAGTTGAAAAGCACCCTCTGGACGTTTCATGTGATGCAACCTAAGTCATGGGGCAATAGAAAGGACGCACTATGGCCACGCAAGCATTCGAAGACATCGCGGATACCTTTGATTTCCTAGACGACTGGGAAGATCGCTATCGTCATGTCATCGAATTGGGCAAGGCGATGCCACCGCTTGAGGATGCGTTCAAAGTGCCCGCGACCAAGGTTGAAGGCTGTGCGTCGCAGGTTTGGCTCGTGCCTGAGATTTCAGATGGCGTGTTTCGGTTCCGTGGGGAAAGCGACGCGATGATCGTACGCGGTCTCGTGGCGATCCTTGGGGCGCTGTATAACGACGTGCCCGTGTCTGAGGTGCTCTCAATTGACGCTCAAGCAGAGTTGGGGCGGCTTGGGCTGAATGATCACCTTTCGGCGCAACGATCCAACGGTGTCCGCGCGATGGTCGAACGTATTCGGGCTGTTGCGGCTGCGGCCTAAACAATCCCCATCGCCCAAAGAAAAACCCCGCCAGTGGCGGGGTTTTGTGTTTCTTAGAACGGGATCTCATCGTCGATGTTCGATCCGCCGCCTTGGTTGCTGGAGCCACCCGACGAACGGTCGTCGTAGCCACCGTAACCACCATCAGCGGGCGGGCCATCGTAGCCACCGCCAGCACCGCCACCGCTGCCGCCATCACCACGACCGCCAAGCAGGGTCAGGTTGCCGCCGTAGGGGCGCAGAACGACTTCAGTCGAATAACGGTCGGCGCCAGATTGGTCCTGCCATTTGCGAGTTTCCAACTGGCCTTCGATGTAAACGGTCGAACCTTTGCGCAGATATTGCTCTGCAATGCGGCCCAGCGCTTCGTTGAAGATCGCGACAGAGTGCCATTCGGTGCGCTCGCGGCGTTCGCCAGTGTTGCGGTCTTTCCAGGTTTCCGACGTTGCGATGCGCAGGTTCACAACCTTGCCGCCGTTGGAAAAGGTGCGAACCTCTGGGTCACGACCAAGATTGCCGATGATGATAACTTTGTTCACGGATCCGGCCATGCCGCGTCCCCCTCGAATCTGAAAATACCGTTTCAGACGTTACATCACTCCAGCGGCGTTAATGAAACCCCAATATCGGGGCGGACGACCTAAACTTCGGTCATAGGAGCCTCTAACCGCAGGTCTAAGACGGGCATCTGCAACCGCAGTGCAATACCAATGGTTGAGGGGGCAGGGCAATTGATCAGCAACGGATCACGGTGATCCGTTCACATCAATTTCGGAGATTACCCTATGACCTTCAAATCCATCCTAGCTGCATCTGTTCTCTCGTTCGCTGTTGCTGGCGCTGCAGTCGCAGGCTCGCCCGTTTCTGACGAAGTCAAAGCACAGGCAACCGCTGCCTTGACCGCGCAGGGTTACGAAGTGCGTTCCGTGCAAATGGAAGACGGCATGATCGAAGCCTACGCGATCAAAGATGGCAAAGCGTTTGAGGTCTACCTCGATGCAGAAATGAACATCATCGAAGTCAAAAACTAATCACCTGCGGTTGGACGGCGCGAACTCCCTTTTGCGCCGTCCCCGTAATGCCAGCATCAGGAGGCCACTATGAAAAACGTCAAAGTTTGGGACCCGCTTGTCAGGATATTTCACTGGTCCTTGGTGATTTGTTTTACCTCGAACGCGTTGATCACCGATCCAGAGTCCCAGCTTCATCGTCAGATTGGCTATGTGGTCGCAGGGCTGGTCGCATTTCGGATCATCTGGGGCTTTATCGGGTCGCGTCACGCGCGGTTCCGTGACTTTCCCCCGAGCATCTCTGGCTCTGTGGGTCAGCTGTCTGACATGGCGACGGGTCGGAAGCGGATACACGTGGGCCATACGCCCCTTGGTGCGCTGATGATCTATAACTTGATTCTGACCCTGATTGGCATCGCGATTTCTGGATATATGATGACAACCCTGCGGTTCTGGGGCATCGAGTGGGTCAAAGAACTGCATGAGATTTGCGTGACATGGGCGGAATTTTCCGTCGTTGCACATATCGCCGCAGTTGTCTGGGAAAGCCGCCGTACCGGTGTCAACCTTCCCAAAGCTATGGTAACTGGATCAAAGACGCTCCCGACGGAAGTTTAACGAATGTCGTCAAAGACCAAGCCCGATAAAACGACCATCGGCCTTTTGGCTCTCATCGTGACCCAGTCGGCCTGTAGTGTGTTTTTCCTCTCTGACGCGGTTGCTGATATCATCGCTGACGGCATGGCGGCCCTGAACGACGTGCATCTTCATGTCGAAATGATCGCCACATTGTCGCTGATTGTGGCGGTAATATTAGAAGGTCAGTTTCTGGTTCGGTTGCTGCGCAGAAATGCCCATGCCGAACGTGGGCTATCGATTGCCTCTGGTGCTCTCCATGATTTGATGGAGCAGTATTTCGATGAGTGGGGGCTTACACCGTCCGAGGCGGACGTCGCGACTTTTGCGATCAAAGGGCTGGATATCGCCGAGATTGCCGAACTGCGCGGAACGGCTGAGGGAACGGTCAAGGCGCACCTCAATGCAATTTATCGCAAATCTGGGACCTCTGGGCGGGGTGCGTTGTTGGGGCTTTTGGTTGATGATCTACTTGCGCAGCCTCTTATCGAACGCAAAGAACCGCCGAAGGACATGCCAAAAGCTAGCGGACTGGCCTAAAATGCACTAAGTTACGCAGCGGATTGGATGAGCCGAGGCCATTTATGCGTAAATTGAGTGTGTTAGCCGCTTTTGTCTTGTCAGGCCTGAGCGGAGTTGCCGGTGCGGATAGTGTGTCCACATCTTCCCGAATGGCGTTGTTTCAGAGCCAAACCGCGATCCTCGATGGTCGTGCGTCTGAGCAATATTCCAACTCTATCCGCCTCCAACCCGAAGAGTTCCGCGTTCCGACGATCAATGGGCCCGAATTTCTAGGCAGCTATAGCGGTCCTTATCTGCAAATGGCGCGGGCGGCGGCGAACCGTTATGGAATACCGTCAGGACTTTTCCTGCGATTGGTCCAACAAGAAAGCGGTTGGAACCCTGGCGCTGTGAGCCCCAAAGGTGCGATTGGGCTTGCTCAATTGATGCCACAGACTGCGCGTCTCTTGGGCGTTGATCCACATGACCCTGCTGAAAACCTAGAGGGCGGGGCACGGTATCTGCGTCAACAATACGACCGTTTCGGGAATTGGCGTCTAGCTCTGGCGGCGTATAACGCGGGGCCTGAGGCCGTCGAACGGCACGGTGGTATTCCGCCTTATCGCGAAACCCGTAACTATGTGCGCGTGATCTACGGCAGTTAAGCTTGCGACGCCTTGCGGAATGCGCTTGGTGTCAGCTTGGTTTCGCCTTGGAAACTGCGGGTGAAATAGGCCGCGGAAGAGAAACCCAAACGCGCCGCAATATCTTTGACCGGGATTTTCGTCGATTGAAGGAGCGTGCGGGCCTCAAACAAGATGCGGTCTTGTAATATTGCGATGGCCGAACGGCTACAGGTTTGGTTGCAGCAGCGGGTGAGGTGCGTGGCGGTGACGCCCAATGCGGCCGCGTAGTCTGATACACCTTTGCCCGTCGCGAAATCCCGTTCAACCAAATCCGTGTAGGCGGCGACAAGACGTGCCGATGTCGTTGCCGCCCGCGCCATGGTGTCCTTTGGCGGATTGTCTGTAAGTTGCCGTTCGATAAACACCGACAGAATACCGAGCAGATAGAGAGCCGCACGATTATGGCCTTCTTTATCCGACTTGAGTTCCCGTTCGAGAGCATCAACATGCGAAATCAGTTCTTTCTGTGCCACCACATCTCGCAGACGCATGTGCACAGGTTCCTCGGGCCAATCACCTGACATAGCCGACGGAATCGTCAGCATGTAGCCAAAGACGGTGGGGCCGATTTCATAGCTAAAGAGCGTGTGGGCAGGAATGAAGATCACGTTGTTCGGACCATACCCACTGGTCAGACCTGCTACAGTGATGCGGCCCTGACCTTTGGTGAAGATCAATAGGCGAGGGGTCGGGTGGCTGTGCAGGCATTCCGTCTTCCACCGCGTCGCAGGGGTAGGTTGATGCACTGCTGACAGAGCCAATCGATTTTCCAAATCGCTGAGATGGGAAAATTGGTGGCTTTGCATTGCGACTCCGAATGTTCGAATTGTGAAACAATATCGGAATTCGCAATCACCTCAAGGTTGTTCTTGTGCCATTACGGAAACATATTGTTGCCAATGCCTAGCAAGGCAATGAGATCGGTGTCCAGAGTTTCATGCGATTTCTGAACCATGTTCGTTGTCGTTTTGCATACTGGCGGCTCGCGATGATTGCGGCCATTCGGGCCTCTGCGAGGGTCATTTCACCATTGAGATGGGCGATAAGCTCAGGCGCGCCAATGGCGTTGGACGATAGATAGGCTGGGTCCCAATCAGGAAGTATCGCGCGGGCCTCGTCCAGTGCGCCTTGGTCCAGCATGATGTCAAACCGCCGCTCAATCCGATCGTTGAGCCATTCAACGTCGGGCCGCAAAACAAGTGCGGTGCTCTGTTCGATGGGCAGCAGCGGCGGCGGCGTATCGTCTTGCCAGTCGGCCAACGGGCGACCTGTGGTTCGCAGAACTTCCCATGCTCGTTGCACTCTGGCGCGGTTATTCAGGTCGATCCGCGCTTTGGTTTGGTCGTCCAAGGTCGCAATGAGGTCGGGCAGGGCGATTGTGTCTGCTTCGTCACGGACCTCTTGCGGTGTTGATGGGATTTCGACCAACCCTTCGGTCAGCGCCATGAAATACAGACCGGTCCCACCGACGATGATTGGCCGTTCCGCACCAGTGAGCAGAGGCGCGACATCGCGCAGCCAATGACCTGCCGAATAGGCGCCATCAATCGGCACATGACCGTAAAGCCTATGCGGCGCCCTCGCCAAATCGCTATCATCAGGACGCGCGGTCAAAATCCGCCAGCGATCAAAGATCTGTAACGCGTCCGCGTTAATAATGACACCACCGCCTGTTTCCGCAATTTCCAAGGCCAAGGCAGATTTCCCCGATGCCGTCGGTCCAGCAATCAGTACGGGCTGTTGGTCGGGAATGTCTTTGGGATCAAACACCACTTAGGGGTCCTTTTGCGGATTTATAGGCCTAGGCGCGGTTTTTCGGGTATTCGCCCATTGCACCTTTTCGCCTTTTGCGACATTTTCGCGCCCAATCAAAGACCAGTCAAAGAGGATGTCACGATGGGCGAGGCCAAACAGGTAAAGTTCAAGCGGGTCATGCTCAAGATATCAGGTGAAGCCCTGATGGGCGATACCCAGTTCGGTCTGAACCCTCCGACCGTTCAGCGTATCGCGCAAGAGATTAAATCGGTTCACGATCTTGGCGTTGAAATCTGCCTCGTGATCGGTGGCGGTAACATCTTCCGCGGTCTGTCTGGCTCTGCCCAAGGCATGGAACGCACGACCGCTGACTACATGGGTATGCTCGCGACGGTGATGAACGCACTTGCGATGCAATCCGCTCTTGAAGGTTTGGGCGTGTTCACCCGCGTGATCAGCGCAATTCCGATGGATCAGGTGTGCGAACCCTACATCCGTCGCCGTGCAGTGCGTCACCTCGAGAAAAAGCGCGTTTGTATTTTCGCGGCTGGCACCGGTAACCCGTATTTCACGACCGACACTGCTGCCGCGCTTCGCGCGACCGAAATGCACTGCGAAGCGATCTTTATGGGCAAGCAGGTTGATGGCATTTACGACAGCGATCCTAAAACCAATCCAGATGCTGTGCGGTTTGATCGGGTGTCTTATGACGAAGTGCTGCGTCGCAATCTGAAGGTCGCTGACGCCTCGGCGATCGCGCTTTGCCGCGATAACAAGATGCCGCTGATTGTGTTCAACTTGAACGACGCAGGCGGTTTCTGTGGCATTCTCGCTGGTGAAGGCACCTATACAACTGTGCACGCCTAAGGCTATAGCGGTTCAAACCTACTAAGAACCCGCATGGGGAGCAGAAAATATGTCCGACGATTTTGAACTCGATACCGATGACCTGAACCGCCGCATGGAAGGCACTCTTTCGGCGCTGCGCACCGAATTTGCGTCGTTGCGTACGGGCCGTGGCTCTGCGTCGATGCTCGAACCGGTGATGGTCGATGCTTATGGTCAGATGACTCCGATTAACCAAGTTGGCACTGTGAACGTTCCAGAGCCGCGCATGGTGACGATCAACGTCTGGGACAAGGCGATGGTTGGTAAGGTCGAAAAAGCGATCCGCGAGTCGGGCCTCGGCATTAACCCGCAGCTCAACGGCACAATCATCATGCTGCCGATCCCAGAATTGAACGAAGAACGCCGCCGCGAACTGACCAAGGTCGCTGGCAGCTACGCCGAACACAGCCGTGTTGCGATCCGCAACATTCGTCGTGACGGCATGGACCAGATTAAAAAGAACAAAGACGGCATGTCCGAAGATGACCAGAAATTCTGGGAATCCGAAGTTCAGGGCATGACAGACAAATTTATTAAAAGTGTTGATGAAATGCTCGAGTCTAAACAGGCCGAGATTATGCAGGTCTAATCACCTGCACTGTGCCGGGGGGCCGAAATGACGACGCTGAATGAACCCAGCCAAGACCAAGGCCCGCGGCATGTCGCGATCATCATGGATGGCAACGGGCGGTGGGCGCAGATGCGCGGCCGCCCGCGGCTTTTCGGGCACCACGCAGGTGCGCGCCGTGTTCGTGAAATTGTCGAAGCGTGCCCTGAAAATAACGTTAAGTACCTGACGATTTTCGCGTTCTCGACCGAAAACTGGAAGCGGACCCAGACCGAAGTTGCGGGTCTTATGAAACTGTTCCGCCGTTATATCCAACGCGAGTCCCGTGAACTGTTCGAGGCTGGCATCCGTGTTCGTTTTATCGGCGATCGGATCAAGCTTGAGGATAAGCTGGTCACGCTGATGGACGAGTTGGAGCTTCTCACCGCTGGAAATGACCGTGTGCACCTCACCATTGCGATCAACTACGGTGGTCGGGATGAGGTGACCCGTGCGGCGAAACGATTGGCCTATGAGGTCGAACAGGGGCGTCTGTCGCACAAAGATGTGGATGCGGAAACGCTGTCGCGCTTCCTCGATACGCATGTTTTGCCTGACCCCGATTTGGTGATCCGCACCAGTGGCGAAGCGCGGATTTCCAACTTTCTTTTGTGGCAGTCGGCCTATTCGGAATATGAATTCGTCGACACCCTGTGGCCCGATTTCACCGCTGCCGAATTTGGTCGCGTGATGAAAGGCTACGGAAAACGTGAACGCCGATTTGGCGACGTGAAGGTCTGATCATTGGCTGTTTTCAAGGATAATTGGCAGGACCTCGGTCCTCGCGTCGCCTCGGGCGTTGTGATGGCGGTCGTCTTTGTGGGGGCTGTCGTTTGGGGCGGACTGCCCTTCGCTCTGCTCGTGATTGCAGCTGGTGGACTTCTCACTTGGGAAGTCGCGCGGATGGCGCGTATCGCTCAGCCTGAGGTCATTGGCCTCGTCGCGGCTGGACTGGTTGCTGCGGCGTTGCGTCTGCCTGAATGGGCCGATGTTCTACTCTTTGCGCTTGTTGCTGGTGTGATCTTCCTTCGAGGCAAACATGACCGCAAGGTTCTCGCCATCTATGGATTTCTGGCACTTCTGGCGTGCGATGCCTTCTGGCTCATTCGGGGGGAAAGCCTGCGTCTCGCACTTTGGCTCGCGCTGGTCGTCGTTGCCTCTGACGTGATGGGCTATATCGCGGGTCGCATGATCGGCGGTCCGAAATTCTGGCCCGCTGTCAGCCCCAAAAAAACATGGAGCGGGACTGTTGCTGGTTGGATCGGCGCGGCTGTCGTTGGTGTTCTCATCATGCCGCAAGCAGGTTGGATCATCGTACCAGTGTCGGTTCTCATGTCCTTTGCGGGACAAATGGGCGACATTGCGGAAAGCGCGCTGAAACGTCGGGCAGGGGTCAAGGATAGCTCGAACCTGATCCCTGGGCATGGTGGCGTTTTGGACCGCTTTGACGCTCTGATGGGGGCGGCTTTGGTTGTTGAAGCCTTCATTTATATTGCTGGGCCGCAGTTCGGGGTTCATGGGTGGCGATGAGGCGTGTCTCTATCTTTGGCGCGACGGGTAGCATCGGCCAGAACACAATCGATCTTATTGCTCGCGATCCCCAAAGCTACGATGTGGTGGCTTTGACGGGCGGTCGCAATGTGGCGCAGTTGGCCCGCGATGCTATTCGACTGAACGCTGATGTTGCTGTGACATGCTTTGATGACGAACTCCCCGCGCTGCGTGATGCGTTGGCGGGGTCTGGGGTCGAGGCTGCGGCGGGTGAGGCCGCGATGCACGATGCGGCCACACGCCCTGCCGATTGGGTGATGTCGGCGATTGTTGGTGCGGCAGGTCTAGCGCCGGGGCTTCGGGCGTTAGAGCAGGGCGCGACACTCGCGCTGGCCAATAAGGAATCCCTCGTCACTGCTGGGCCGTTGCTGATGAAGACCGCGCGGGATCATGGCGGTCGTGTTCTGCCCGTAGATAGCGAACACTCTGCGATTTTTCAGGGTCTCGTTGGCGAAGACATCAATGCGGTGGAGCGGATCATCATCACTGCCTCAGGCGGTGCTTTCCGCGATTGGCCGATGGACGAACTGGCGAAGGCTACCGTTGAACAGGCCTCGACCCACCCGAACTGGGACATGGGGCAGCGGATCACAATTGATAGCGCCTCCATGTTTAATAAGGCGCTAGAGGTTATTGAAACCAAAGAGTTCTTTGGTGTTCTGCCCAATCAAATTGAAGTCGTCGTTCACCCTGAAAGCATGATCCACGCGCTCGTTGGGTTCCATGATGGGGCGCTGATGGCCCACGTTGGGGCGCCTGATATGCGCCACGCAATCGGCTACGCGCTTCATTGGCCTGACCGCAAACCGTTGCCTGTAGAACGTCTCGATCTGACAAGGATCGGACAGTTTACGTTCCGTGCGCCCGATCCTGACCGTTATCCTGCTTTGCCGCTCGCATGGCGGGTGATGGAAGACGGCGGTTTGTCTGGGGCGATTTTCAACGCAGCTAAGGAACGCGCCTTGGACCTGTTTATCGACCGTCAAATCGGGTTCCTCGATATGGCACGCGTTGTTGAACGGACAATGGACGCGATTTCGCCACGTCGGGGGCTGCAAAATGACATTCCGGACCTAGATACGATCCGTGACGCAGATAAAGAGGCCCGCCGCGTGGCTTCGCAGATGATAGAGCAGTTGGGATAATTTATGGCCGATTTTCTTCCATTTTTCGGAAGCGCAGGGTTTACGATTGCGGCGTTTGTGGTCGCTTTGTCGATCATCGTCGCGATCCATGAATATGGTCACTACATCGTTGGCCGCTGGTCTGGGATCGGGGCAGAGGTGTTCTCGCTCGGGTTTGGTCCTGTTCTGTTTTCGCGGGTCGATAAACGCGGCACACGCTGGCAGATCGCTGCGATCCCGTTGGGTGGATATGTAAAGTTTAACGGTGATGCGAATGCTGCCAGTGTTGGTGGCACGGTCGGCGGGCGTGATACGATGCTGGGTGCGCCTCTTTGGGCGCGGGCCGCGACCGTGGCTGCGGGCCCCGTGTTCAACTTTATCCTGACGATTGTGATCTTCACGGGCCTTGGCCTCTGGGTCGGTAAGGCCACTGATCCGCTAACCTTGCGCAGCGTTCCTGATTTGCCCGCAAGCTTTATCCAAGACCTCGAGGTCGGAGATCAAATCATCGCGGTTGAGGACATGGATGCGCGGTCCGTGGCCGATTTCAGCATCGCCTTGGATCAATTGCCTGTTCAGCCGTCTCTTACTTACACGGTCCTGCGGGATGGTGTTGAACAGCAGGTGGAAGGTCCATTCCCCGAAACCACTCGCGTTCTGTCCGTCAACCATGACAGCGCGGCGGCCGTTGCTGGCGTGAAAGAGGGCGATGTAATTACCGCAATCGACGGTGCGCCTGTTTATGCTTTCTCGCAAATGGTCGAGATTGTCGGCGCCTCGGACGGCAAGGTTCTGACGCTCGATATTTGGCGGTCGGGTGAAAGCTTGCAGATCGAAGTTGCGCCGCGTCGCACAGATTTGCCAACGGCTGACGGCGGGTTTGAAACCCGTTGGTTGATGGGTGTTTCTGGCGGCATTTTCTTTGACCCTGAGACCATGACGCCCAACGTCGTTGAGGCTTTCACCGACGCCCTGCGTCAGCTTTGGTATGTACTGCAAACCTCTATCTCGGCCCTGTGGCATATGATTGCTGGGCAGATTTCGACTTGTAACCTATCGAGCCCTGTCGGTATTGCGCAAGCATCTGGCGCGATGGCTGCGGCTGGCCTGACGGACTTTATCAGTTTCATCGGGTTCCTGTCCGCAGCGGTTGGGCTTTTGAACCTATTCCCGATCCCTGTTTTGGATGGTGGGCACCTTGTGTTCCACGCCTATGAGGCCATTACGGGTCGTCGTCCCAGCGATGGTGCAATGCGTATCCTTATCGCGCTGGGGCTATCGGTCATTCTGACACTGACACTGTTTGGCCTTCTGAACGATTTGGTGCTCTGCCCATAATTTCGCGTCTGACGTCATTATTTCGCCCCATTTATTGTTTAGGTTGAGCCTGCGCATGGCAAGGGAGCCGAAGAAATGCATACGATCAACGCGAGCTATCGCAGCCTGTCTTTTCTGGTGAACCTCAATTGGGACCGGATCTTCTATTTTGTGGCTATTGTTGCCGCACTATGGATCGGGTCTTTGATTGGCACCTACGGACTGCACTAACATCGGTTAACCCTCGATGAGCAATGGATCGCACGCACCCCACGGGGTGCGTTGTTCGTTTTGACAAGACCCCTCAATCTGGTTAGGTCATAGTCCAAACGGGGCTGTTCGAATTGGCTGGATTCATGCGATTTACTTCTTTCTCTGAAAACGGGCCTTCGGGCAAAGCACTCTTGAAACTCACAGCGGCGGTTGGGCTTTCGCTTTTGACGTTTCAGGGGCTACCGGTTGGGGCGCAGTCCTTTACCGTGAACACCGTCTCGATCGAGGGGAACCAGCGGATCGAAACCGCAACGATCCTCAGCTATCTGGGCATCGCGCAGGGTGAGACAGTATCGGCCGCCGAACTTAACGATGCGAGCCAACGTATTCGCGCAACGGGATTGTTTGAAACGGTCGAGGTAGAGCCTCGCGGCGGCCAGCTGGTCATCACCGTATCTGAATACCCGACCGTGTATCGCATCAACTTTGAAGGCAACAGCCGTCTCAAGGATGACGAACTCTTTGCGCTTCTGAGCTCGCAAGAACGCCGGATTTACAGCCCGAGCAGCGTTGAGGCTGACGTTGCCGACATTACGGCAGCCTATGCAGATAAGGGGCGGATCAACGCCATCGTAACGCCGCGCATCATCCGTCTGCCCGACAACCGCGTTAACGTTGTTTTCGAAATTGCAGAAAACGGCGTGACCGAGGTGGAACGGATCGGGTTCTCTGGCAACCGCAGCTTCTCGGATCGTCGCCTGCGCGGTGTCCTCGCTACAAAACAAGCAGGTATCCTGCGCGCAATTATCGGCCGCGATACTTACGTTGCTGATCGTATTGATTTCGATAAACGCGTTCTGACCGACTTCTATCAATCGCGTGGCTACGTCGACTTCACGGTTAATGATGTGAACGTTGAGCTGACCCGTGGCCGTGATGCCTATCTGATCACGTTTGACGTTGAAGAGGGGCAGAAGTTCGATTTTGGCGCGATTGATGTCATTTCGGAAATCCCCGAAGCCAACCTCGAAGAATTCCAAGAGGCCGTTCGGACCCGTTCGGGCACGACTTATACGCCGCTCGATATCGAAAACGACGTTGCCCGTTTGGAGCGTCTGGCGCTGCAGCGCGGCCTTCAGTTTGTTCAGGTCGAACCGCGCATTACCCGAAATGACCGCGACCTTACGCTTGATGTGACCTATGCGCTGGTACGCGGCGAACGCATTTTCGTGGAGCGTATCGACGTTGAAGGTAACAACACCACGCTCGACCGTGTGGTGCGTCAGCAATTCCGCGAAGTAGAGGGCGATCCCTTTAACCCGCGTTCCATTCGTGAAACCGCTGAACGTATCCGTGCGCTTGGCTTCTTTGCCAACGCCGATGTTCAGGCCCGTCGCGGGTCGACCGATGATCAGGTTGTCATTGATGTGAACGTGGCCGAAGCCCCCACTGGGTCGCTGTCCTTTGGTGCGAACTTTAACACCGATACTGGCCTCGGTCTTTTGGCGTCCTTCCGTCAGCAGAACTTCCTTGGCCGTGGTCAAGCGTTGAGCCTGCAGTTCTCGACCGCTGAGACGAATAAATACTTCACGCTCAACTTCGATGAGCCTTACCTTCTGGGCCGCGACCTCGCGTTTGGTTTCGATATGAACTACGGCCAGACGAACAACGAGTCAGCGAACTACGATACCGAGAGCTTCACCATTCGTCCGTCCCTGACCTTTAGCGTCAGCGAAAATGGCCGTTTGCAGACATACGTCCAGAGCCGTTATTCGGACCTAACCGATGCTGCGACCACGTTGTCTCCAATCATCGCGGCTGATGTCGCGTTGGATGGGCAGTGGACCCATTCTCTCGGCTATACCTATACATGGGATACACGCCGGTCTGGTCTTGACGTCAATCGTGGAGCGATCTTGCGCTTTGGACAGGAATTCGGGTTCGGGGACACCACCTTTATCAAGACGACCGCGACCGCAGGGGCGGAGTCGAAGGTGCTGAACGAAGAGGTAACCCTTCGTGCGACGCTCGAAGGCGGGTATTTGCACTATTCGGGTAGCGACAGCACCATTTCTGACCGCTTCTTCTTGTCTGGTCGCCAGATGCGCGGTTTTGATTTGTATGGCATGGGGCCGCGTTACTACGACTCTGCGAACGGCTTTAACGATCCGCTTGGGGGTAACGCCTACGCCGTCGCTCGTGTTGAGGCGGAGTTCCCAATTGGTTTGCCCGATGAATACGGCATCCACGGTGGCGCGTTCATGGATTACGGATCACTTTGGGATCCAGGCATGACCTGTGGCACGAATTACTACTACTGCGATTTCACGCCTCGCGCGGTCGCTGGTGTATCGCTGTTCTGGGATACGCCAGTTGGTCCGCTGCGGTTTAACTTTACCGATACGTTGCTGTCCGAGGACTTGGATGAAGCCAAATCCTTTGACGTGACCATTTCGACAAGCTTCTAATGCGTTGGGTTCATGCTCTGACCGTTGCGATTGCGCTGACCTTTGGGGGTTGGGCAGTCGCGCCGGTTCAGGCGCAGGACGCGGCAGCAGTTGTTCGATCACCTGTCTTGTTGATCGACATTGAAACGGTGTTTTCGGGGACACAATACGGTCAGCGGATTTTGTCCGAAATCCAATCCGCTTCTGAAACATTGAAGGCTGAAAACCAGCGCATTGCGGATGCGTTGACCGCCGAAGAACAAGATATTGCCGCGCGCCGTCCGTCGATGGAGCCTTCGGTGTTTCGTGCTGAGGCGGATGCGTTTGACGAAAAGGTTGTCGGTATTCGTCGTGCGCAGGATGCCAAAGAACAAGAGCTTCAGGACCGTCTCACAGCGGCGCGTTCAAACTTTGACACGGCTATCCGGCCCGTTTTGGGCAAACTGATGCAAGACCGTGAGGCCGCGGTTCTCATGGCCCGCCGCGATGTGATCCTCTACTTCGGCGCCATCGATATCACGGATGCCGCCATCGCGCAGATTGATGCAACATTGGGTGATGGCACCCAAGCCCCTGAGAACTAACGCGACCTTGCCCCGTTGCGGGCGAATTGCTACTCAATAGACGAAGTGCCCGCGACGGGCTCGATAAGGACCACGACATGACTGACGCCGTAACCACCGCCGATATCCAACTGATCCAGCGGATTATCCCGCACCGCTTTCCGTTTTTGCTGGTGGATAAGGTTGTCGATATCAATGGCACTCAGTCTGGTAAGGGCATCAAAAACGTCACGATGAACGAACCGCATTTCACAGGTCACTTCCCTGATCAGCCTGTCATGCCTGGCGTTCTGATCGTCGAGGCAATGGCGCAAACGGCTGGCGTTATGGTCGGCGTGTCGCTTGGCATGGCTGATAAAAACATGAAGGTTTACTTCATGGCGATTGATGGCGTGAAGTTCCGTCGCATGGTCGTGCCGGGTGATGTTCTAGAGATGCAGATCGAAACGACACGCGGCAAACCGGGTGCAAAGGTTTGGAAATTCAAAGGGGTTGCAACAGTCGATGGTGAAATGGCTGCTGAAGCTGAATTCACCGCAATGATGGACACGAGCGCCTAATGACTGCGCAAATTCACCCCAGCGCCGTTATTGAGGATGGCGCCACTATCGGTCCTGATTGTGTGATCGGGCCGTTTTGCATCGTCGGCTCAGAGGTTGTTCTGGGCCGTGGTGTGACGCTGAAATCTCATGTGGTGATTACGGGCGACACATACATCGGTGACGACAGTACGGTGTTTTCGTTCGCCGTGATTGGTGAAATCCCGCAGGATAAGAAGTTCGGTGGTGAAAAGACCGCGCTCCGCATCGGTGCACGGGCGCGAATTCGTGAACATGTGACGGTGAATACGGGGACCGCTGGTGGCGGTGGGCTGACCTCGATCGGCGACGACTGCCTGTTGATGGCTGGATGTCACGTCGCCCATGATGCGCACATTGGCAATCGCGTGATTGTGGTGAACAGTTCAGCGGTTGCGGGCCATTGCATTGTTGAGGATGACGTCATCATCGGTGGTCTTTGTGGTATCCACCAATTCGTTCGCATCGGCCGTGGTGCTATCATCGGCGCGTTGACCATGGTGACGAACGACGTGATCCCGCATGCCTTGGTTCAAGGTCCACGCGGCAAACTCGATGGCCTCAATCTGGTTGGATTGAAGCGCAAAGGCGTTGATCGGTCGGACATTACAGCGCTGCGTGCTGCGTTTCAGGCGCTCAAAGACGGTGAGGGCACGTTCCTCGACCGTGCAAAGCGTTTGGGAGACGAAGCAGAGAGCGAATATGTCCGCGAGATGGTCGGTTTCATCCTAGGTGAAAGTGACCGTAATTTTCTGACACCGTCCTGATGCTTGCACTGATCGCAGGGACAGGTGCGTTGCCTGCTGCGCTTGTGACCGAATTGCAAGCGCAGGGGGAAACCCCACTGATCTGCATCTTTGGCGACTTTGAACCTGATGTATCGTCTGACCTGCCACGGGTGCGATTTCGATTAGAGACGCTCGGGTCGTTCATTTCCGAATTGCAACGTCGTAGCGTGACAGAGGTTTGCCTCGCTGGTGCGGTGCGTCGTCCTGACGTCGATCCCAGTTTGATCGATGCCGAAACAGCGCCATTGGTGCCGCGTTTGATGGCGGCCTTGGGGCAGGGTGATGATGGTGCGCTTCGCGTGATCCTGTCGATCTTTGAGGAGGCCGGCATCGCCATTCGCGCCGCTCACGAGATCGCGCCTACGCTATTGCCGCCATCTGGCGTTTTAACTGTTGTTCGCCCGTCAGAACAGAATAGCAACGATGCTGAAATCGGGCAGGCCTTTGTCGCCGACATGGGACGCCGTGACAGTGGGCAAGCCTGTGTTGTTCGTGCGGGTGAGGTCATCGCCGAAGAAGGCCCAGATGGCACGGACGCTATGATTGGCACGTTATCCAACGCGCAGCGGGCCATCCTTTTCAAAGCCCCTAAGCCAAATCAAGACCGCCGCGTGGACCTTCCTGTGATTGGTCCGAAAACGGCGCTTGGCGCGGCTGAGGCGGGGATGGACGGTATCGTGATCGAGGCAGGCGGCGTGATGGTCATGGACTTGCCGCAGGTCATCGCCACATTGGACGCGCATGGCATGTTTCTGTCGGTGAGGGCGCGGGGATGAAGGTCTTTCTCTTAGCGGGTGAAGTTTCTGGGGATCGCCTTGGTGGAGCACTGATGGCGGGCCTCAAGGAGTTGCGCGACGACATCGAATTCCACGGCATCGGCGGCGAACAGATGCAGTCGCATGGGCTGACCAGCCTGTTTCCGATGGAAGAACTGTCCATCATGGGCTTGGCTGAGGTTCTGCCAAAGTATTTTCACCTCAAACGCCGTATTCGTGAAACGGCCGATGAAATCCTGCGTCTCAAACCTGACGTGGTGATTACCATCGACGCGCCCGATTTTTCGCTGCGGGTGGCCAAACTGGTCAAAGAGGCGTCTAACATTCGGACCGTCCACTATGTTGCGCCCTCTGTTTGGGCGTGGCGACCGAAACGTGCAGCGAAGATGGCGAAGGTGATTGATCACGTCCTCGCACTCTTACCGTTCGAGCCGCCCTATATGACGCCGCATGGGATGGAGTGTGACTTTGTCGGACATCCCGTTACAACAGAGATCCAAGCGACTGATGCTGAGGCTGCCGATTTCCGTGCGCGTTTTGCCATTGGAGATGCGCCTTTGATCTTGGCTTTGCCCGGGTCGCGTCGGGGGGAAGTGTCGCGTTTGGCGGATCGGTTTGGCGCGGCTTTGGCACAGGTTGTTGCGGAGAAACCTGATGCAAAGATTGTTTTGCCCTGCGCTGCACCAGTTACCCAGTTGGTGCGTGAACTGACCGCAAATTGGTCGGTGCAGCCCATTCTGCTAGACCCAAGCGAAACAACGGCAGCAGACAAACGCGCGGCATTCAAGGCTGCGGATATTGCTTTGGCGGCCTCTGGCACTGTCTCTCTCGAATTGGCAGCAGCGCGGACACCGATGGTAATTGCTTACGATTTTAACAAAATCACATGGGCGATCATGCGGCGCATGGCGTTGATTGATACGTTTACCCTCGTGAACCTCGTCAGCGAAACGCGGGCTGTTCCTGAGTTCCTCGGGCCTGAGTGTCGCCCCGAGTTGATCGCACCTGCGATGCTTTCTGTCCTCAATGACCCGACCGCGCAGCGCGCTGCCATGGATTTGACGATGCAGCGGCTTGGTGAAGGGGGCGAAGCACCGGGCCTTCGTGCGGCACGTGCGGTGCTTGCGCGGCTCTAGATGTTGGGGCTGACGGGGTTATTCCTTGCCGCGTTTCTGGCTGCGACGATTGTCCCCGCACAGTCAGAGGCTGTCTTGGTCGGGATTATTATCGCGGGCGAACACGCGGTTGGCACTCTGCTTTTTGTCGCGACTGTTGGAAACGTGGCTGGATCTTTGGTCAACTGGATCCTCGGTCGCTATCTGGGTCGCCTGTTCAGCCATCCACGATTTCCGTTTTCGTCCGAACAGATCGAACGGGCACAGCGGAGCTATCATAAATGGGGTTGGGTGAGCCTCTTTGCATCATGGGTGCCCATTATTGGAGACCCGCTCACCGTTGTTGCGGGTACGATGAAAGAACCGCTTTGGCGGTTTCTGACCGTGGTCACGATTGCAAAGTTTGGGCGGTATGCCGTGCTCGCTTGGGTCACGGTTGGTTTGATGTAAGGCTTAATTGCCCTTCCAAATCCAACCGCCGCCTAGAATGCGAGTGCTCTCTGGATCGTAGAACACACAGGCCTGACCGGGCGACACGCCTTCCTCGGGCGTTAGCAATTCAACCTCTGCTTCCGTGTCCGAGATCGCCCGCAAAATCGCAGGGGCAGGAGGACGGGTGGACCGCACCTTGACCGAGATTTCGCGTTCAGCCACGTCAGTGAACGCCCCATCGCCGAGCCAGTTGATTTCGCGGATCGGCACGCGACGGGTCGCGAGCAGCTCTTTAGGGCCGACAACGACCTGACGATTGTCCACGTCGAGCTTCACAACATAGAGCGGGTCAGCGAGGCCGCCGATACCCAAACCACGCCGCTGGCCGATCGTGTAATGGATCACGCCGCGATGATCACCCAAGACATTGCCGTCCGTGTCGACAATCTTTCCAGGCTCAGCCGCGCCCGGACGCAGCTTTTCAATCACGCTTGCGTAGTTACCATTCGGGACAAAGCATATGTCCTGACTGTCAGGTTTGTCCGCAACCGCCAGACCGTATTTCGTCGCCAAAGCGCGCGTCGCGTCTTTGGACGGCAAATGGCCGAGTGGGAAGCGCAGGTAATCCAACTGCTCTGGCGTGGTTGAGAACAGGAAATACGACTGGTCGCGGTTCGCATCGGCGGCGCAATGCAGTTCCGCTCCATTCGGCCCCATCATGCGCTGAATATAGTGACCCGTCGCCATGCAGTCGGCATCCAGATCCTTTGCCGTCTGCAAGAGGTCTTTGAACTTTACGCGCTCATTGCAACGGATGCAGGGCACAGGGGTCGCGCCAGCCAGATAGCTGTCAGCGAATTCGTCGATCACTGCTTCTTGGAAGATGTTTTCGTAGTCGAGCACGTAATGCGGGAAGCCCATTTCCTCGGCCACGCGGCGGGCGTCATGAATGTCACGACCCGCACAGCACGCGCCTTTTTTCGCCAGCGCCGCCCCGTGATCGTAAAGCTGGAGCGTCACGCCGACCACGTCATAGCCTTCTTCGGCGAGCTGCGCGGCGACTACAGATGAATCCACGCCGCCTGACATAGCGACAACCACGCGGGTTTCCGAGGGCGGCTTGGCAAAGCCAAGAGAGTTTAGTGGGTGATCAAGCGACATGTCAGCCTCCGGCGACTGGGTAGGGCAAGTCCGAGGGAATATATGAAAATGCTAACTACTCTCAAGGGGCGGTTTCACTCCTCGTTAAATGATCACGGCACAGTGTTTGTGCATGACGTGTCTATATGAGGATGAAACCATGTACCTTAGGAAAATTGATGGTCCGCGTGCGGTGACCTTACCCGATGGGACGCACATGACGGTGGCAGACCTGCCGCCGGAGGGAACAAACCGCTGGGTTGCGTCGCGCAAAGCAGCGGTTGTGCAGGCAGTATTCTCGGGATTGTTAACTAAGAACAACGCCTTGGATCGGTATGATCTCTCTGAGGAAGAGTTTGATGGGTGGGTTTCGGCGATCCGTTTGCATGGAAAGTCAGCCTTAAAAGCTACGGCTGTACAAAAATATAGACAACTTTAGGTAGAATGTGTGAAGGTAGCCTTAGCGGTAACGTGTAATTAACCATTGTGCATCAAGGTTAACGTCAGAACACAAAATGCGGAGGCTGCAGATGCGAGTGCTGCTGGTTGAAGACGACCCGACGACATCGAAAAGCATTGAAATGATGCTGACCCATGCGAACCTTAACGTCTACTCGACGGATTTAGGTGAGGAGGGGATCGATCTAGCAAAGCTATACGATTACGATTTGATCCTTCTGGACCTGAATTTGCCAGATATGAACGGTCACGAGGTGCTGCGCCAGCTGCGTCTATCGCGGGTTGAAACCCCAATTTTGATCCTGTCAGGTGACGATGGAATTGAGAGCAAGATCAAAGGGTTCGGGTTCGGTGCCGATGACTACCTGACCAAACCGTTCCACCGCGAAGAACTCGTGGCGCGTATCCATGCGATTATCCGTCGGTCCAAAGGCCATTCGCAGTCGGTGATCAACACGGGCCGAATTTGTGTGAACCTCGATGCTAAAACGGTCGAGGTTGAAGGCTCGCCTGTTCACCTCACGGGCAAAGAGTATCAAATGTTTGAACTTCTTTCTTTGCGCAAAGGGACCACCCTGACCAAGGAAATGTTCCTTAATCATCTTTATGGCGGCATGGATGAGCCTGAACTGAAGATCATCGACGTGTTTATCTGTAAACTGCGGAAGAAATTGCAGTCGGCTACAGGTGGTGAGAACTACATCGAGACCGTTTGGGGCCGTGGCTATGTGCTCCGCGATCCTGAACCGATGCGTGCCACGACCAAAATCGCGGTCGGCGCCTGAGATTGCCCCTAGCATCTTGTCGATTGGCAGGTGGACCCCTAGAACATTGCTGAGGCTGATTTCAGCCTTGGCAGAAGATGGGGAAGAGCGTGACGCAATCGGCCACAGCGACAATCGCGGTAGAGCAGCTAGAAAGTGAACAAGCCGCCGAAGAATTGGCACGTCTTGCCGATGTTTTGGCGCGGGCGAATGCGGCTTATCATACTGAAGATGCTCCAGATATTTCGGATGCGGAGTATGACGCGCTCAAGCGGCGCAATGCTGCGATTGAGGTTCGTTTTCCTGACCTGAAACGTTCCGATAGCCCGTCCGAACAGGTTGGTGCGGCTGTCGGCGATGGGTTTGGCAAAATCGCGCATGCTGTTCGCATGCTGTCCTTGTCGAACGCGTTTGACGACGATGATGTTGCCGATTTTGATGAACAGGTGCGCAAATACCTCGGCACGGAAGAGGCGATCTCTTACACCGCTGAGCCTAAGATTGATGGGCTTTCATTGTCGCTAAGGTATGAGTACGGTATTTTGGTTCAAGCCGCGACACGTGGCGACGGCGAAGTCGGTGAAAACGTCACAGAAAACGCCAAGACGATTTCAGATATTCCGCATCAGATCGTTGGCGCACCAGCCGTGATCGAAGTTCGCGGCGAAGTCTATATGAGCCACGCGGATTTCGCCGCGCTGAACGAACGCCATGCCGCGACAGGTGGAAAGACCTTTGCGAACCCTCGAAACGCTGCCGCGGGGAGCCTTCGTCAGCTAGACGCAGAGATCACACGCGCACGACCGCTTCGGTTTTTTGCCTATGCTTGGGGTGAGGTCAGTGAGCCGCTTGGTGAGACTCAATTTGATGCAATTGAGCGATTTAAAGCATTGGGATTTCAAGTAAATCCTTTAACGCGACTATGTGCGTCCACCGCAGAAATGATCAGCCACTACCGAGATATTGAAACGCAGAGAGCAACGCTCGGCTACGATATCGACGGTGTGGTTTATAAGGTGAATGACCTGAACCTCCAGCGCCGTCTCGGGTTCCGATCCACGACGCCGCGTTGGGCGATTGCGCATAAGTTCCCTGCTGAACTGGCGTGGACGCGGCTTGAGGCGATCGACATTCAGGTTGGTCGAACGGGGGCTTTGTCGCCCGTGGCACGTCTCCAGCCCGTGACGGTCGGCGGGGTCGTAGTGTCGAATGCCACGCTCCATAACGAGGATTACATCGCGGGCCGTGACAGCAATGGTCACCCCATTCGCGATGGCAAAGACATTCGGATCGGCGATTGGGTGCAGGTCTACCGCGCTGGCGATGTGATCCCCAAAATTGCGGACCTTGATCTGTCAAAACGTCCCGATGATGCTGAGCCTTTCGCGTTCCCGCATGTATGCCCAGAATGTGGGTCAGAGGCGATCCGCGACGAGGGAGACTCGGTTCGGCGTTGCACGGGCGGTTTGGTATGTCCTGTGCAGGCTGTTGAACGGCTCAAGCATTTCGTATCGCGCGGGGCCTTTGATATCGAAGGCCTCGGCGCAAAACAGATCGAAATGTTCCACAATGATCCAGTGCTCCCGATCAATGAACCTGCCGATATTTTCACGCTCGCGAAACGTGACGCAAAGAACCTAGCGCGTTTGAAAAATCGCGATGGCTTTGGTGAAAAGAGCACGAATAAGCTGTTTGAGGCTATTGAACAGAAACGAAAAATACCGTTTGGGAAGTTCTTGTTCGCTCTCGGTATTCGCCACCTAGGTGAGGTCGCAGGTGCCGATCTTGCTCGTCATTTTATCACTTGGGATGCCTTGGTTCAAACGGCAGATGCTGCCCGCATGGCCGCGCAATGCGAAGTCATGGCTGAGGAGGCGGAAGCCCAAGAACGCGCGTCGGCTGAGGCGCAAGGCCGTCGGGCGAATATTAAGAAGTCGCGGGATACGGCTTGGGCGGGTTGTCCTACTGACGCACTCGCGGCGTGGAATGAATTTACGTCAATCGATGGGATCGGGGCCGTCTTGGCGGTGTCGTTGATCACCACGCTGTCCCAACCCGAAGAGCGGGCCGTCATTGACCGATTGGTGGCCGAGCTTGACATTCAAGCGCCGGAACAACGATCAAACGACAGTCCTGTTGCGGGTAAAACGGTCGTCTTTACCGGTTCGCTCGAGAAGATGACACGGGCAGAGGCAAAGGCGCGAGCGGAATCACTGGGCGCGAAGGTCGCGGGGTCGGTGAGTGCAAAAACCGACTTGCTGGTCGCGGGACCAGGTGCAGGGTCCAAGGCGAAGAAGGCCGAAGAACTAGGCATTGAGACCATCGACGAAGACGGTTGGCTCGCGTTGATTGGGGACGCATGAGCGGTCGGCCCGAAATACTCTGGCCGCTATTTGGCGATTTGACTGGGTTAGACGGGATCGGTCCGAAAACGGCTGCGCATCTTGAAAACCTTGCAATCAAAACGCCGCGCGATTTGCTGTTTACCTTGCCGCAATCCGGTGTTGATCGCCATCGGCGTCGGTCTATCCGTGATGTGACGCCGCCAGCGACAGTGACCGTTGAAGTAGTGGTCACGGGCCACACGCCGAACCGTCAAAAAGGGCGTCCGTATCGGGTCACGGTCGAGGATGCCGAGACCTCGTTTCAGATCGTGTTCTTCCACGCGCGTGGCGATTATCTGACTAAGATTTTGCCCGTTGGGTCGCGGCGGATCGTGTCAGGTAAGATCGAGTTTTTCGACGGTGTGGGTCAGATGGTTCATCCCGATCACATTCTTGCCGCCGATGACGCCGACAGCATTCCCGCCTTTGAACCGGTTTACCCGCTGACCGCTGGCATCACGCAAAAGCTGATGTTCAAAGGCAGTCGTGCCGCGTTAGCTCTATCGCCCGTTCTGCCAGAGTGGATCGATCCCGCGCTTAAGACCCGCGAAAACTGGCCAGATTGGCGTGATGCGGTCGAGGCGGCGCATAATCCGCAATCGACAACCGATTTGTCGCCCTTTGATAAAGCGCGTCAACGGCTCGCCTATGACGAGGTTCTAGCGCACCAACTGACACTAACGCTGGCGCGCGCGCAGGTGCGGCGTGGCAAGGGTCAAGTGAACAAAGGGAATGGAGCGCTGCGGTCCAAGGTCTTGGCGGCCTTGCCCTATCGGCCGACCAATGCGCAGCTCCGTTCAATTGACGAAATCGCTGACGACATGGGGCATGGGGCGCGTATGAACCGCTTGCTTCAGGGCGATGTCGGGTCAGGGAAAACGCTCGTTGCGTTGATGGCACTCTTGATTGCGGTTGAGGCCGGCGGGCAGGGCGTCATGATGGCCCCGACCGAGATTTTGGCACGCCAGCACCTAGAGGGGTTGCGCCCCTTGGCCGAAAGCGCGGGTGTCGTTCTGGAAATTCTGACGGGTCGCGACAAGGGCAATGAACGTAAGGCCAAACTCGCCGCGCTGAAAAATGGCGACATCGGGATTTTGGTAGGCACCCATGCGGTGTTTCAAAAGGATGTGGAGTTCGCGGACCTTAGGCTCGCGGTTATCGACGAACAGCACCGTTTTGGCGTGGCACAACGGATGGAACTGGGTGCCAAAGGCACGGCTGTCGATGTTCTGGTGATGACGGCGACGCCGATCCCGCGCAGCCTCGCGCTCGCGCAATATGGCGATATGGATGTGTCGGTGCTCGATGAAAAGCCACCGGGGCGGACGCCTGTGCAAACGGCCTTGGTCAGCACGCAGCGGATGGATGAGGTCGTTGACCGTCTGCGCCGCGCTGTGGCCGAGGGGCGTCAGGCCTATTGGGTTTGCCCCTTGGTCGAAGAGTCCGAGGTCAGCGATATGACCGCCGCCGAAGAGCGGTTCAAACGGCTTCGTGCGGCCTTGGGCGATGGCGTCGTCGGGCTGGTGCATGGCCAAATGCCACCGTCCGAAAAGGATGCCGCAATGGCGCGGTTTGTGGCGGGCGAGACCAAAGTTCTGGTTGCAACGACCGTGATCGAGGTGGGCGTGAACGTGCCAAACGCGTCGATCATGGTGATCGAACGGGCGGAAAGCTTTGGTCTTGCGCAGTTGCACCAATTGCGTGGACGGGTAGGGCGCGGGTCTGCGGCTTCGACATGCCTGCTGATGTATCAACCGCCCCTGACCGAGAGTGGCAAACGGCGTTTGGAAATTCTGCGCGAGACGGAAGACGGATTCCGTATTTCTGAGGAAGACCTCGCCATTCGTGGTGCGGGCGACATGATCGGCACTGCGCAATCGGGTCTTCCGCGGTTTCGGATCGCTGACTTGGAACGTCAGGCGGCGCTGATGCAGACCGCGCAGGCGGATGCGCGAAAGCTGTTATTGGATGATCCAAAACTGGAATCGGATCGGGGACGGGCCGCGCGTGTTCTCCTTTGGCTCATGGAACAGGACAAAGCGATCCGTTTGATTTCAGTGGGTTAACCTGATGTTCTCCTAAATGTTCGCAAATGTTCTCAAAAAGTTCTTGATTGAATCGGAATCATGTGAGAACAAATAAGCAACAAGGTTAACGCAGCAGGAGAAATCAACATGGCGAAAGATATCAAAGCCGTACTGAGCCGGTCACCCGTGACTGTTCTGTCCGATCTGATTGGGGCGGTGTCGCTGGTTGTGATCCTCTATGCTGGCCTCACGCTGCCTGCGTTCTTGTAACCTGCCTATCAACTGCCCTCGTGTTCCGCGCCGTTCCGGTCTGTCGTCCTGTCCCAAACTTCTGACGTCGACCACTGCCTGTCCAAATTGGTCAAACGGAGTCCTGCCTCTTTTCCGTTTTCACCGGATACGGGTCCCACGCGAAACACCGCTCTCCGCCGCCGTCCATTGTGACGTGCGGCGGTTTTCTTTTTGCGGTCAGATTTTATAGGCGAGGCGGAGGCCACCCCAATGACGACCGTTCACGGTGATCGGGGCAGAGAGGTCTTTCATCATCGCAAATTCGCCACCGCCCATATCACGGCGATAGACCTGCATAAGGAAAGGTTCGCGGCTTTGACCAGCCTTTAGGCCGACACGGTCGTCGAAAATCCTGCGGTTTCGGCTGTTCGCAGTGTTCCAAACAACGTCAGGTCCTTGCGGGAACGAGAATTTGAGGTTGTGCGTTGGCAAGTAGCCACGATCGTCCACGGCGGCGCTGAACACCACTCTTGGATCGAGTTTCAGCGCAGGTTCTTGGAATTTCGGAAGAACGGCATCCGTGAACCGCGTAAAGCGCGACATGACCTGCTGTGGATTGGTTGCAGGGATCGGAAGGTATGTTCGATCAAAGAGTTCTGCTTCGGAAATGACTCGCTTCTTGATCGCGTCTTCAAAGGCCGCACTGATCTCTTTCGCGGTTTGAATCACGTGATCAATGAACTTCTGATCCTCAGAGGCGCCCCCTGCGAGAACGCTCAGGCGCACAACGGTTTCGCTATCATCCACCAAGGCATGTAGTCGACTGCGTGTTTCCTGCACACCATCCGTCGTCGTTTGGGCCGATCCCGCGATTTTTTCAAATGCGGGACCGAAAGTGTCAATCGCATCCGCGATAACTTCGGCATCGGCTTGCATGGTCCCTGCCGTGCGAACGGTTTCCTGCATTTGTTCCGCAACGGTCGTGATCTTTTGGTTCGTGTCTTCGGTGTCCGCAATCACCTTTGCCGCGGTGGTCTGCATGGCGGTGGTTTCTTTGCTGAGTTCGTCAAAGTTCTTAGCGAGGACTGTGACACCTTCGCTGACCGACTCTGCGGCCATCCCAGTGTTACGAGACAGCTCGTTGATGGCCTCTGCTACGACAGCAAAGCCACGGCCATGCGTGCCCGCACGGACGGCCTCGATCTTGGCATTGATGGCGAGGATATTCACCTGACGGGCAATCGACGTGATCTCGCGGTTCAGGCTTTCCACCGATTTCAGCGTTTGAACCACTGCCGTAATGCGGGTTTCAACGGACCGCACCCAGTTTGCGACCTGTTCACTGCTTTCGCGGCTGGTGAGGAAACTCGCGATGCCAAGCTGAAGCGCTTCAGAATTGGCCTCGGCCATTGTCGCGACATGCCTGATTGCTTCTTGCATAGCGGTGTTGGCATGCATGATGTGATTGACCCGCGATTGCAGGCCTTCCATTTCACCTAGCTGTTGGCTGGACAATTCGCCAACGCTGTCAAGGAAGCCAGCGATATCTACGACGTCAGACGCCATTTTGGTGCCGACGCGGGTGATTTCATCAAACCCCGTCGATGGTACGTCAGCGAACTGCGCTGAACTCTTTCGGTGCAACATGCGTCCTCCCGGTGCCCGAACCGACACCCAAGGGAGTCGGCGAATTACTCTTTTTGTGCCTGCGCCAAATGCGCCGCCTCGACGACCGCGTCGAAGGCCAGAAGGATCGACGCGTGCCTGTTCTTGTAATCCCGTGCTGGCAGCAGCGCCTCCAACCCATCAAAAGGCGCTTGCGGAACGGGACCATCATTTTTCAGCATTGCGCGCAATTCGTCCCGTGCGGCCTCTAGCTCCGCGACGGTCCGCCCTATGACCGCACCCCCAAGGATCGCGGCAGAGGCTTGACCCAATGCACATGCTTTAACGTCCTGACCGTAGGAACTTATAACGCCGTCCTGCATTTTTATGTCCACAGTGACCGTCGACCCGCATAAAGGCGAACGTTTTTTCACCGTGGCATCTGCATCGGGCAGGCGGTCCGTGAACGGCATGTCTGCCGTGAGCGCCAAAATGCGCGAGGAATAGAGTTTCACCAATTCTGCATTATCGGACACGGGCGGGTTTTCCTTTTCAACGTCTGTGCAGTAAATAGGGCGCGAACCGCGACAGCAATAGGATACCTGCGATGAAATTCGATCCATCCCTTCTAAAGTATGATGATCGCGGGCTTATTCCTGCGATTGCGCAAGACGTGGATACTGGCGACGTGCTGATGATGGCGTGGATGAACGCTGAGGCAGTCGCAAAAACGCTTGAGACGGGCAAGGTCACCTATTGGTCGCGGTCGCGCCAGTCGTTCTGGATCAAGGGTGAAACTTCTGGCCACCATCAAGTGTTGGTAGAGTTCACCTTTGACTGCGACAAAGACTGCATTTTGGTCAAAGTCCGCCAGACGGGTCCTGCCTGTCACACAAACCGTCGGTCGTGTTTCTACACCGCCGTCCGCGACGGAGAGACGGTCGAACTGATGACCCCGATGGCCTGACACGCATTTTTGCGGTCACTCTCGGGCCTTTGCCCTTTTCCCCGTGGCGCATCCATGTAATAGGGAAGCGCCAAACGAAGCTATTCCATGGAGCACCCTGATGGAGATTCGCGAGGCCCTCACTTTCGACGACGTACTATTGGTTCCAGCGGCCTCATCGGTGCTGCCGGCGACCGCTGATACGCGCACTTTCGTGACACGTGGGATCAAAATGAACATCCCGCTTTTGTCCTCGGCAATGGACACCGTTACCGAAGCACGCATGGCGATTGCGATGGCGCAAGCGGGCGGTATCGGCGTGATCCACAAGAACCTGTCGTCCGAAGAACAAGCCCGCGAAGTCCGCCGTGTGAAGCGTTTTGAATCTGGCGTTGTCTACAACCCCGTCACGCTACGCCCCGACCAGTCGCTCGCCGATGCAAAGGCACTGGTGGAGCGGTATAATTTCACTGGTTTCCCCGTTGTTGACGACAAAGGCCACGTGGTCGGTATTGTGACCAACCGTGACATGCGCTTTGCCTCTGAAGAGACAACGCTGGTCTCTGAAATGATGACCTTCGACAACCTCGCTGTTCTGCGTGAACCCGTTGATCGTGACGCCGCCATCGACATGATGAAGCAGCGCCGTATCGAAAAACTGTTGGTTACCGATGGAAATGGCAAGCTGACAGGTCTCTTGACGCTCAAAGACACAGAGAAATCGGTTCTGAACCCAACAGCATGTAAAGATGAGCTGGGCCGCCTGCGCGTCGCTGCGGCGACCTCTGTTGGTGATGCTGGTTTTGAACGGTCGATGATGTTGATTGATGCTGGCGTGGATATCGTTGTTGTCGATACCGCACACGGTCACTCTGCTGGTGTTCTCGATGCCGTGCGCCGCATCAAAGCGGAAAGCAACGTTCAGATCATCGCGGGCAACGTTGCGACTGCCGACGCGACAAAGGCGTTGATCGACGCAGGTGCTGACGCTGTCAAAGTAGGCATTGGACCGGGTTCGATCTGCACTACGCGCATGGTTGCAGGTGTTGGCGTGCCGCAGCTGACCGCGATCAATGATTGCGCCAAAGCGGCAGGCGATGTGCCTGTCATCGCTGACGGTGGTATCAAATTCTCTGGCGACTTTGCCAAAGCGATCGCAGCAGGTGCATCTTGCGCTATGGTTGGCTCGATGATCGCGGGCACTGACGAATCCCCAGGCGAGGTGATCCTGTATCAGGGCCGTTCGTTCAAATCCTACCGCGGCATGGGCTCGCTCGGCGCGATGGCGCGTGGTTCGGCGGACCGTTATTTCCAAAAGGACGCCGCAAACGACAAGCTCGTCCCCGAAGGTATCGAGGGTCAGGTCCCATACAAAGGATCTGTTGCAACGGTTCTTCACCAGATGGTCGGCGGTCTTCGCGCTGCAATGGGTTACACTGGTAACGCGACCGTCGCTGAGATGAACAAGAACTGTTCCTTTGTCAAAATCACGGGCGCTGGTCTGAAAGAGTCGCATGTTCACGACGTTCAGATCACCCGTGAAAGCCCGAACTACCGGATCGGCTGATGACACCGGCAGCCCGCGTTGCTGCGGCGATTGAAGTTCTGGATAAAATCCAAGAGGGGCAGCCTGCTGAGGCTGCCCTGATCGCTTGGGCGCGTGGGTCGCGATTTGCGGGATCCAAAGACCGCGCAGCCATTCGCGACCACGTGTTCGATGTTCTCCGTCGTTGGCGGAGTACGGCTGCGCTGGGTGGCGCGGAAACGGGGCGTGGTCGGATGATCGGTCTTTTGCGCCAACAGGGCGCTGATCTAGCCGATGTGTTTTCGGGTGAAGGACATGCGCCACAGAGCTTGTCCGACGATGAACTGGCCTACACGCCGACGGAAATGTCACCAGACGCTGAAGCGGACTGGCCAGAATGGCTTTGGCCGCAGTTAGTGGCCGATTTTGGTGCCAATGCGAAGGGCATTGCGACCGCGCAACAAGACCGAGCACAGGTTTTCCTGCGCGTGAACCGTAAGCGGAGCACCGTTGAAAAGGTTCTTAGCGCTCTGAAAACCGACGACATCGACGCTCATGCGCATCCAGATGTCGAGGGCGCGATCATCGTCACCGGCAATGCGCGCCGTATTCAACAAACGCGGCTGTGGGATGACGGGCATATCGAGCTTCAAGACGCAGCATCGCAAATGGCTATGGCGCGTTTAGGCGTAACTGCTGACCAAACCGTTCTGGACTATTGCGCTGGCGGTGGCGGTAAATCGCTCGCGCTCGCAGCGCTTGGTGCGCAAGTGACAGCCCATGATGCCGACGTTGGTCGGATGAAGGATATTCCTGCCCGTGCTGCACGCGCTGGAACTCGCATTAAGGCGACAAATCGCCCGATCGGGACCTTTGATCTGGTTCTCTGCGATGCACCCTGTAGCGGGAGCGGGACCTGGCGTCGGACCCCCGACGCGAAGTGGCGTCTGACTGAGAGTCGTTTGGCAGAGTTAACAACGATTCAACGGTCGATTTTGGAAACTGCGATGACACATGTCGGGCAGGGTGGTCGATTGGCTTATGCGACATGTTCGGTTCTCAACGTTGAAAATCGCAGGGTGGTTGACGGGTTCCTCGCCGACCATCCAGAGTGGTCCGTTGTTGACGAAATGCAATTGCGTCCGACCGAACTGCACGATGGTTTTTATCTCGCTACACTGTCAAGATAACCACTAAAGGTTGTATTAAATGCAACCTCGCTGCACAGTCTTTCTCGTATTAAGGGTGCGTTAACCAAGTTTCGACATGGTGCACCCGATTATTAGGAGAATTCGGTGTGCACACAGGTTCCGCACGCATTGATGGTCCCATTGGGCTATCCGTTTTGGCGTTTACTGCAATTATCTCAGTCTCTTTGGCGGGCTGGGTTACTGAGCCGAAGGTAACCTTATTTGGGTATTTATGCGGTGGCGCGATGGGTCTAACCGCCATTTTTATGTTTATTCGGAGCGCTATGAGGCAGTATGCGCAACGTCGGACTTTGGCGGCAATAGAGCCAATTGTATCGTCAAACACCGAACCAACGTGGGTGATTGGGATGGACGGTTCGATATCGTTGTCGAACGGCGCCGCGCGATCAATCGACTTATCTCAGCTATTTGCGAGCCCTAGAGCGACGATTTTGCGTTTCAATGCTGAGGCTCGGCAGTTTGGGCGCGCTCACCACAACTTTCAACTCAAAGGCGAGGGTTCGCAGCTTTCAGTGACGTCGCTGCCCGAGAACGTTTTCCTTTGGGCCCTTTCGACCAAAAGCGGAGTTCAAAAGCCTGATCAACCATATCTGACCGAAGATGACCACGACAGTCTAGCCGATATTGGTGAAATCGACGCGCTGCCTGTACCGATCCTCAAGGTCGCTCAAACCGGAGAAATCCTGTTCGCCAACCAAGAAGCCCGCACGTTGCTAGGTGGGCAGATCACCAATGGTACGCGGCTGTCTGATCGGCTCGAGGGGTTAGGGCGCCCAATCACAGATTGGCTGGCTGATGTCGCGGCATCGCGAAGCCTTAACACCCGTGAATTTTTACGTGGCAAAGGCGATCGGCAGGACTTCTTTGTGCAAGTTGCGTTGCATCCAACGGGGCGCGAGCCTGATAGTCCGTTGATTGCGGTTCTGAACGACATGACAGAATTCAAATCGCTCGAAGCGCAGTTCGTTCAGAGCCAAAAGATGCAAGCCATCGGTCAGCTGGCAGGCGGCGTGGCGCATGATTTTAATAATTTATTAACCGCAATTTCAGGGCATTGCGAGTTACTCCTCATGCGGCACCGTGAGGGCGATACGGATTTCTGCGATCTAAATCAGATCAAAGAAAACACCACCCGCGCGGCGCGGCTGGTGTCGCAACTCCTCGCGTTCTCGCGTAAACAGACGCTGCTCCCCGAGGTCTTTGATCTGTCAGGTGTCCTTGCGAATATGACGCAATTGCTGGATCGTCTGGTCGGTGAACGGATCAGGTTGGTCTTGTCCCAAGAGGACAATCTCTACCCCATTCGAGCCGATAAACGTCAGCTTGAACAGGTTATCATGAACCTTGTTGTGAACGCTCGGGATGCGATGCCGGGTGGCGGGGATATTCGGGTTGAAAGCCAGAACGTGACGCTGGCAGAGCGCCTTGAGCGAGATCACGCGCGTCTGCCGGCTGGTAACTACGTGCTGATCAAGGTGATCGATGAAGGTCACGGTATTCCGTCGGAAAAGATCGGAAAGATATTTGAGCCGTTCTATTCGACCAAGAAACCTGGCGAAGGCACGGGGCTAGGGCTTTCGACGGCATATGGGATTGTGAAGCAATCTGGTGGCTTCATTTTCGTCGAAAGCGAACCTGACGTAGGATCTATTTTCTCGCTCTATTTTCCCCATTTCGATGGGGCGGTGACCGACACGCTTAACCCCCAAGTCACTGAAAAGCCAACGATTACCCCTCGAAAGGGCGTCGTTTTGTTGGTCGAAGACGAAGCACCGGTGCGCGCCTTTGCGACGCGTGCCTTGCAGATGAAAGGGCTGACCGTGTTGGAGGCCGAAAGTGGTGAGCAGGCTCTGACACTTCTCGAAGACCCAGAATTGGTCGTTGATATCTTTGTCTCAGACGTTGTGATGCCCGGAAAAGATGGACCAACGTGGGTCAAAGAGGCGCGTAAAATGCGCCCTAAGACCCGCGTTGTGTTCGTCTCTGGCTACGCCGAAGATGCCTTTACCGACCATCTTGCTGACGTTGGGCCATCGGTATTTCTGACGAAACCGTTTTCTCTGGCTGATCTTACACGCACCGTCGAGGCAGAGCTCGCCGCCCGTTAACCGAAGTGCGAAACGAGGTGTGCGGCGCAGCCTGTGAGCGCGGCATAGTCGTCTTCGATCACGTGGACAGTGAAGTTGCTCATAAAGCCCGCAAAGCGACCTTTGTCGCGGAACGCCGTGTCGAACCCGAACTGATCAAGGTAGGGTTTGAACGCCCGCGCCACACCACCGGACAGATAAACACCGCCAAAGGGAAGGTGGATCAGCGACAAGTTACCAGCCACGGTGCCCAGAATGCGGGTAAACTGCTGGGCTGCAGCAATCGCGCGAGGATCACTGCCATCGGCACAGGCGGTCATGATTTCAGCGGCGCTCTTTTCAACAGGGGTGCCGTCTTCTTGACCCAGCCACATGTAAACGCGCTCTAAACCACGACCAGAGAGCACGTCCTCGACCGCGGGGAAGCCGTGTGCGTTGGAGACGAAGTTGCAAAGCCGCAATTCGGCGTCGGTGCGAATGGGTAGGTTCGCGTGACCAGCCTCTGACGGGGTGACTAGTCGACCTGCCTCGGTTTCAAATACTGGCGCACAGTTAAACCCAGTGCCTACGCCGATCACGAGTTTTGCAGCGTGTTCATTGCCTTTGGCACCATCCAAAACAATTGGAACATTGGCGTCGTCGATATATCCAATTGCATGACCTTGGGCCTGCAAGTCATTCAGAATGGCTACATTTTCGGCCTGAGTGGCGCGCGCAAGTGTCGGCTTGTCGATCGTCCAATCGAGGTTGGTCATCGTCGCTTTTCCATCGCGAACGGGGCCAGCGACAGCGACACAAGCGGCCTTGGGATCGACGCCTTTTTCGTCTTTGACGTATTGGCGGATCACCGTTTCTAGTCCTGGAAATTCGGCATTCGAATAACGGCGGATCGTTTCGGGCAGGATTGTTCGACCATCAGCCAATGCCACGCGGGTATTGGTGCCGCCAATGTCAGCGACGAGTGAAAGCGTATCAACCGGATGAGCCATAGGGCACCTTTTCTAAGACGAGATATGAGCGACTGCGTTCCCGCGTGCGCTGCTTTTAGTGTTCAAAGCGATTAGGCTGCAAGTTTGAATTAAGCCCGAACCAGTGCGGGACCTGTGGACTGACCCAAAACCAATTCGGCTTCAAAAAGGACAGTTTCAGGATCGCGGGTCGGATCATTGATCATTTGCAGCAGGATTTCGGCAGACTTTCGGCCAGCCTCACGAACAGAGGATCGTGTGGCTGTAAAGATCGGCACATCACCGCCGTTCCGTAGGTAGGACAACACGTCGTCGTGTGTGACGACTGACACGTCCTTGCCCATGATCAATCCGCGTTCTTCAATTGCGCGACGGACACCCAAGGCGCAGATCATTGAGGACACGAGGAAAGCCGTCGGTGGGTTGGGCTGGCTGAGCAGGGTCGCCGTCGTGTCATGCGCGAAAAGTTCGGTCATTTCGTGGCTACACATCAAAATCGGGTCGGGGGTCAGTCCGCGATTGTAGTGCGCGGCCTCATACCCCTCGCGACGACGGAAGGCGAAATCCATCCTCTCGAGGCCATTTATCAAAGCAATTCGACGGTGACCGAGATCTAGCAAAAGTTCGGTGGCACGCTCAAACGCACGGCGGTTATTCATGTCGACCCAAGAATAGGGATCAACCGCATTGGTGGCGCGACCGTGCACGACGAATGGGAGACCGATCTTTTTCAGCAGAGGAATACGGGGTTCATCCATCAGGGGGCCGTGGACCACAACGCCATCGACGGAGCCGCGAGATTTGATCTGACGGTAGGCCGCTTCCTCATTGTTATCCTCAACGAGGGTCAGAACCATGTCGTAGCCTTCACGGGAATAAACCTCACCTGCGCCCGCGATAAAATCGCCGAAGACCGGGTTCACCATCTCATGCTTTGTCGACACAGGGATCACGTGACCAATCGCCATTGTGCGACCCGTGGCGAGGCTGCGGGCACGTGTGTTGGGGCGGTAGTTATGTTCTTCTGCAGCGCGGCGAACCTTTTCGCGCGTTTCTTCGGAAACCTCGGGGTAGCCGTTCAATGCGCGACTCACCGTGGTTTGGCTCAATCCGAGTTTTGTGGACAGCTCTTTGAGGTTCATTCGGTTTCCAAAGCGGTTTTAAATTTCAAAGCTCAGACTATCTGCGCCGCTTATTAACGTCAATTTAATGTGTATTTATTAATTTTCTGCAGGTGCGAAGGTGTTTTTCGGTATGTTAGCGCTATATCGGTGAATCATTGACAGTGCCTTTTGAATGAGGCAATCGTTACACCAATCAAACCGCTTTGGATAAATTTGATAGGCGGACTTGATCACATTCAAATCGTCGAGAGGCGGACTTGGGAGGAGAAACCATGAAGAAATTTTACACCGGTGCTGCAGTTATCGCGCTGACTGCCACGATGGCTCACGCTGACGCACACCTGATTTTCGCTGAGGGCGAGGGTGCATTCAGCTGGGATAGCTACGCAGACTTCGCTGCTGGCCACGACTACGCAGGTAAGACCGTGACCATCTCTGGTCCGTGGATGTCGCCAGAAGCTGACTACTTCAACAACATGGTTGCATACTTTGAAGCAGCGACCGGCGCAGACGTTTCCTACGTTGGCTCTGACAGCTTTGAACAGCAGATCGTAATCGACGTTGAAGCAGGCGCTGCACCGAACCTCGCAGTATTCCCGCAGCCGGGTCTTGCCGCTTCGCTCGCAAGCCAAGGCAAACTGTCCCCGCTCGGTGCTGATGCACGTCAGTGGGTTCTGGACAACTACGCTGCTGGTCAGTCGTGGGTTGACCTCGGCACCTATGACAATGCTGGTGCTGGCGATGACTTCTTTGGCTTCTTCTTCAACGTGAACCTGAAGTCGCTCGTTTGGTACGTCCCTGAGAACTTCGAAGATGCTGGCTACGAAGTGCCAACCTCGATGGAAGAACTCAAAGCACTGACCGATCAGATCGTTGCTGACGGTGGCACCCCGTGGTGTATCGGTCTGGGTTCGGGCGCAGCGACTGGCTGGCCGGCAACTGACTGGGTCGAAGACCTGATGCTCCGCACGCAGCCTGCATCTGTTTATGACGCATGGACCACAAACGAACTGCCGTTCAACTCGCCTGAAGTTATCGGTGCGATCGAAGAGTTCGGCGCATTCGCGAAGAACGACGCATACGTTGCTGGTGGCGCTGGCGCTGTAGCAACCACCGACTTCCGTGACAGCCCGAAAGGCCTGTTCGACGCTCCGCCGGCTTGCTACATGCACCGTCAGGCTTCGTTCATTCCGGCGTTCTTCCCAGAAGGCACCGAAGTGGGCACCGATGCTGACTTCTTCTACTTCCCGTCCTACGCAGACAAAGACCTCGGCAACCCAGTTCTGGGCGGCGGTACTCTGATGGCTGTAACCAACGCATCCGATGCGACCACTGGCTTCATGGAATTCCTGCAGACCCCGTTTGCACAAGAAGTCATGATGGCTCAGGGTGGCTTCCTCACACCGCACCTCGGCGTGAACAACGATGCATATGCATCGGCAGCGCTGAAATCGCAGGGTGAGATCCTTCAGGGCGCAACCACCTTCCGCTTTGACGGTTCCGACCTGATGCCGGGCGCTGTTGGCGCAGGTTCGTTCTGGACTGGCATGGTTGACTACGTTGGCGGCGCTTCCGCAGAAGACGTAGCGAACGCGATCCAGACGTCTTGGGACGCAATTAAGTAATCATCGCTAGATGATCTATGGGGCAACCTTTGCGTAAGGTTGCCCCTATTTTCTACCGCTCAGGGGAGGGGCTGCCATGAGTCCGGCGTTACAGGGTTTAATCACCATTTTTATCGGCGTTGGCGGCTGTTTGGCCTATTTCTACGGCTCGAACATCTTTCTCGATAAGGTCCTTTTTCCAGCCAAAGGCATTCACGCAGGGCGTAATATCAACCGCGCGAATATGGTGCGTCCATGGCTGTTTCTGATGCCCGCGCTCTTGGCGCTGGGGCTCTACCTTGCTTATCCCGTGGTCGAAACCTTCCGTTTGTCGCTGAGCGAACGCCTACCGGGCGGGGCCTCCCAATACGTTGGTTTTGACAACTATCGCCGCATGTTCGCTGAAGATAAATTCTGGGAAGCGATGCGGAACAACCTTCTTTGGCTCCTCATTGTGCCTGCCGCGGCGACCGCGCTGGGGCTGTTGGTTGCGCAGCTGACCGACCGCATCAAATGGGGCAGCTTTGCAAAATCCCTGATCTTTATGCCGATGGCGATTTCCTTCGTTGGTGCGGCTGTGATCTTTAAATTGATCTATGACGCACGTCCTGCGGATCAGAACCAAATCGGTATCTTGAACGCGCTTTGGCTGCAGTTCGATGGCGGCTTCGGGTCTGTGCTCATCCTTCGAGTTCTTCCGGCCCTGATGTTCGCTGGTTTCGCCGCTGTTGTTGGCTATGCCGCCTACCTTGTTGGTCGTCCGATTGTGAAACCTGCTGCGCATGTTGTGGAAGGGATTGCCCTCAAACTCCTGCGTGTCGTCGGTGCCGTTCTGCTGTCTTGGGTTGCTGTTCTATCGGCGCTCAACGTGATTGATAGTGCGACCCTCGCGATGCCTTATGGTGAACAGCAAACGTGGCTGACCATTCCGTTCTGGAACAACTTCTTCCTGATGGTTGTGCTGATCTGGATCCAGACGGGCTTTGCCATGGTGATCCTCTCGGCGGCCCTTCGCGGTATTCCCGAAGATACGATTGAGGCCGCAATCATTGACGGCGCGAACCCGTTCCAGATCTTCTTTAAGATCAAAGTTCCACAAATCATGAACACGATTGTCGTGGTTTGGACGACTATCACCATCGTTGTGCTGAAGGTGTTCGATATCGTCTTCGCCATGACCAACGGTCAGTGGGAGACGCAGGTCCTCGCCAATTACATGTATGACAAACTCTTCCGCTCGAATGACTGGGGTGTCGGGTCGGCCTCTGCGATGATCATTATGCTGCTCGTCACACCGATCCTCGTTTGGAACGTCTATAATGCTCGCAAGGAGATGCGCTGATGGACAACATCGCAGGCACCAAATCCTCGCTCAATTGGGCGGTCCATATTTCAGTCGTTCTGCTGGTTGTTCTGTGGATTTTTCCAACCGTTGGTCTGTTTGTTTCGTCCTTCCGTACGGCAGATCAGATTTCGACCTCTGGTTGGTGGAAAGCTCTCTTCCCTAGCGAACAGAGCTTGACGCTCCGTGCGGCAGATCCGGATGATTTCGCCGTTCAGCAGGCGGACGGAACTTGGGTCGTATCGGGGAACCTTTTTGAGGGTGGAACTGAAGCAGAGATTTCCCGTTGGGGATCGTCGTCCCGCGAAATTTCCGCTTATGCAGCGGGTGAGGCTGCTGATTTAGGTGATGGCGAGAGCTTTGCTGTTGAGGCCAATGGCGATTACGTTTGGTCCTCTGTGGATCAACCTTCGGGCCGTGGTCAGCGCGTCTTTGTGACGGCTGTCACACCTCCTGAATTTACACTTGAGAACTATGACACCGTTCTGGGTCAAGGCGTAGTTCAATCGCTGCTGGTCTATATTGTGGCTGCAGTCATCGTGGGGACAGTTGCTGGATTTTCCGCCCGTTCGCTACGTCCCGATCATACGCGGTCTGCGGTTATCGTGTTCGGTTTTGGTTCTCTGATACTGTTGTCGGTCATTTTTGGTCTCGGTACGGGGCAGGGTGGCGGACAAGCCAGTGATGACATGGCAAAGGCGTTCTTTAACACGCTCACCGTGACCATTCCCGCAACGATCATCCCGATTACCATCGCGGCTTTCGCAGCCTATGCGCTGGCTTGGATGGATTTCCCTGGGCGAGCCCTCTTGATCGCAGCAATTGTGGGTCTATTGGTCGTACCGCTACAGCTGGCGCTTATCCCGCTCTTGCGTCTGCACCTCGAGATTGGGATCGGCAAAGGGTATCTGGGCGTTTGGTTGGCGCACACGGGCTTTGGTATGCCTCTCGCGATTTATCTGCTGCGCAACTATATGGCTGGCCTTCCGCGGGATATCATTGAAAACGCTCGTGTAGACGGTGCAACCGATTTCCAGATCTTTACCCGTATCATTCTGCCACTGTCATTCCCCGCGCTCGCATCTTTCGCGATCTTCCAGTTCCTCTGGACTTGGAACGACCTGCTCGTGGCTCTCGTGTTCCTGATCGATAGCTCGGGCAACACCACTGTTATGACCCGTCAAATCGTAGAGCTCTTGGGCACACGTGGCGGCAACTGGGAAATTCTTGCGACGGCGGCCTTTGTGTCGATCTCTGTGCCGCTGATCGTCTTCTTCGCTATGCAAAAATACCTCGTGCGAGGCCTCCTCGCCGGATCCGTGAAATAAGGACTACTGAAATGAGCAAGGCACCTATTGTGTCGAACACGCAGGACAAAGACTGGTGGCGAGGGGCCGTTATTTACCAGATTTATCCCCGCAGCTATCAAGACAGCAACGGCGACGGCATTGGCGATCTCTTGGGCATCGTCCAGCGTTTGCCCTATATCGCCTCGCTTGGCGTTGATGCGATCTGGATTTCGCCGTTCTTTACTTCCCCGATGAAGGATTTCGGCTACGACGTTTCGGACTATTGTGACGTTGATCCGATGTTCGGATCGCTCGCTGATTTTGATGCGGTGATTGAGACTGCGCATAGCCTCGGCATTCGCGTGATGATCGACCTTGTTCTGTCGCACACGTCGGATGTCCACCCGTGGTTCGTCGAGAGCCGCCAGAGCCGGGATAATGATAAGGCCGATTGGTATGTCTGGTCTGACCCGAAACCAGATGGCACCGCGCCGAACAACTGGTTGTCGATCTTCGGTGGCTCCGCATGGCAGTGGGATGCGCGTCGCGAGCAATATTATCTGCACAACTTCCTTGTGTCGCAGCCCGACCTGAACTTCCACAATCTAAAGGTTCAAGAGGCGCTTTTGGACGTGGGTCGGTTCTGGCTGAACCGAGGTGTTGATGGATTCCGCCTCGACACCATTAACTTCTACATGCACGATGAGCAGCTTCGCGATAACCCGCCACTGCCCAAAGAGATGCGGAATGCGACCATCGCGCCGTCGGTGAACCCGTATAACCACCAAGAGCACCTTTACGACAAGAACCACCCGAAGAACCTTGATTTCCTTCGTAAACTTCGCGCCGTGATGGAGCCGTTTGGCGCCGCTGCGGTAGGTGAGGTTGGTGATGCGCAGCGTGGTCTAGAGATCATGGGGCAATACACCCGTGGCAATGACGCCATGCAGATGTGCTACGCGTTTGAACTGCTGTCTGGCGCACGTCCGACGGCGCAATCTGTGGCTGACGTTATGGCGAAAGTCGACGAAGTTGCCGCTGACGGCTGGGCCTGCTGGGCCTATTCGAACCACGACGTTGTGCGCCACGTCACCCGTTGGGGCCTGACCCCTGCTGCATCCCGCCTCTTCACAACGATGATGATGTGTCTGCGCGGATCGGTCTGTATCTATCAAGGCGAAGAACTGGGTCTTCCAGAGGCTGATGTTGCGTTTGAGGACCTGCAAGACCCTTACGGCATCGAATTCTGGCCCGAGTTCAAAGGCCGCGATGGTTGCCGCACGCCGATGGTTTGGGAGCAGGATAATGCAAGCGGTGGTTTTACCAATGGTAAACCGTGGCTTCCGGTGTCCAGCGAACACCTTGGCCTGTCGGTCGAGCCGCAGGAAAAAGATCCGGCAGGCTTGATCCATCACTACCGCAAAGCGATCGCATTCCGTCACGCTCATGAAGCGCTGAAATCTGGCGCGTCGACACCACTCGAAGTGAACGGCGATATCGTCAGCTTTGCACGATCTGCGGGTGACACGACGATCTATTGCGCGTTCAATATGAGCGACACGCCGTCTGATTTGGCAGCCCCGTCTGGGGAATGGTTGCCAATTGGTGGCGAACTGGGTGGTGCTCATGTTGCACCCGACGGCGCGCTGCACTTGGGGCCTTGGCAGCCCTATATCGCGCTCAAGCGGACCTAAGGGGAGGGGAAACACATGGCCGATCTCAAACTTACGGATGTTGCCAAGGTCTATGGTGGCGGCGTTGAGGTTCTAAAGAACATCAACCTCGACATCAAAGAAGGCGAGCTAATCGTTTTCGTAGGCCCATCAGGCTGCGGGAAATCCACGCTTCTTCGTATGATCGCAGGTCTGGAAAATATCAGCGGTGGCACGTTGGAAATCGGTGGACAGGTCGTGAACGACATTCCGCCTGCGCAGCGCGGGATCGCCATGGTGTTCCAATCCTACGCGCTCTATCCGCATATGACGGTGCGCGATAACATGTCCTTTGCGCTGAAAATCGCAAAGAAATCTGCGGAAGAGATTGATGCGGCTGTGAACAAGGCTGCGAAAATCCTTCAGTTGGAGCCGTATCTTGATCGCCTGCCCAAGGCGCTCTCGGGCGGTCAGCGTCAGCGTGTCGCCATCGGTCGCGCGATTGTTCGCGACCCGCAGGTGTACCTGTTTGACGAACCGCTCTCGAACCTCGATGCGGCGCTGCGCGTGGCAACACGGATTGAGATCGCTCAGTTGAAAGAGGCGATGCCTGAATCGACCATGATCTACGTGACCCACGATCAGGTCGAAGCGATGACTCTTGCGTCGCGTATCGTTGTTCTCGCGAACAAAGGGATCGCGCAGGTTGGTACGCCATTGGAGCTCTATGAGCGGCCAGAAAACGAATTTGTGGCGCAATTCATCGGCTCTCCTGCGATGAACCTGTTGGCTGGCGAAATTGTTGGAACGGGTGCGCAGACAACAGTGAAACTAGCAACGGGCGGCACGGCTATCTCGGCGGTTCCAACGAGCACAGCGGATATGGGGCTCAAGGTGAATATCGGTGTCCGTCCAGAGGACATGGTGCCGTGCGAGGACTGCGATGCGATCTACACGGGCAAAGTCGATATTCTCGAAGCTCTGGGCGAGGTCACCTTGCTCTATTTCGAAAAGAACGGTGCTGCTGATCCTGTGATCGGCAAGCTGCCCGGCATTCACGCCGATATGCGTGGTCAGACTGTCAGCCTAAGGGCGGTGCCTGAAAAGGTGCAGATCTTCCACAACGGAAAATCGCTCTACTACCGCTAAACGAAAAACGGGCCCGCGAGGGCCCGTTTCTTTTGGGTGTGTTCCCAGAGGGTTAGCCGCGACGGCGACCACCGCGACGACGACCGTCGCCTTCAGCGCCAGCAGCCGACGGAGGCTTGTTAAAGCGGATCCAGTCACCACCGTGCGGATCGTTGTTGGTCAGCAGGTTCGCTGCGCGGATTGCTTCCATCTCTTTACCGGGACGGGATTGGGTCGAACCCAAACCAGTCAACTGGCAGAAGGTTTCCAGATCGATGTCATCAGGAACGATGATGCCAGCGGCAGCCAGTTCCAGTTTCTTTTCTTCGATCTTCGATGCCGCGACAGGCAGGGCGCATGGGTTCATGATCGCAGAGGTCATGCCTGCACCCATAGCCATCGGCAGGAACGCGTTGTTGATGCCGTGACGGTTCGGCAGACCGAACGAAATGTTCGATGCGCCGCAAGTCGTGTTCACGCCCAGCTCTTCGCGCAGACGACGGACGAGGGCGAATACTTGGTTACCAGCGGTCGCCATCGCGCCGATCGGCATAACGAGCGGGTCAACAACGATGTCGTAGGCAGGGATGCCAAAGTCAGCAGCGCGCTGAACGATTTTCTTTGCCACTTCGAAACGAACGTCTGGGTCTTCGGAGATACCAGTGTCGTCGTTCGAGATCGCAACAACAGGAACGTTGTATTTCTTAACCAGCGGCAGAACGAATTCCAGACGCTCTTCTTCGCCCGTGACCGAGTTCAATAGCGGACGGCCTTTGGCAGCCTGAAGACCCGCTTCTAGAGCAGCAGGAACCGAGGAGTCGATGCAGATCGGGCAATCGGTCAGGCCCTGAACCAGTTCGATCATTTTGACCATGAGCGGCGGCTCTGTCTCGTTCGGGTTCGGGTTGGAGTTGTAGACAACGCCAGCGTTGATATCGAGGATGTTCGCACCAGCAGCAACCTGTGCCAGTGCGTCCTTCTCAACGGTCGAGAAATCGCCTGCTTCCAGTTCAGCAGCCAGTTTCTTGCGGCCCGTAGGGTTGATCCGTTCACCAATCACACAGAACGGCTGGTCAAAGCCGATAATGGCGGTTTTCGATGCGGATTCGACGATAGTGCGGGTCATACTGACTGTCCTTAGGCTTGATTTACGGGGGTGGCAGCGTCGCCACCATTTTTGATTGCCCATTCGGCGTTGGTCTTAATGCCACCGAGAGGGAAGAAGTGAACCTGTTCAATGTTGAAATCAGGGTTCGCAGCTTTGTGGGCAGCGAGTTCTTCGAGGATTTCATTCGGCTCGTAGGGCAGGACGAGTTTAGTCACATCCATCGCGCGTTTCTGAAGAACGCGGAGGGACGGGCCAACGCCACAAGCAATCGCGAATTTGATCAGGGTCTGCAGTTTTGCCGGACCTGCGATACCGATATGGATCGGAATATCAACGCCAGCCGCCTTAAGCGCGTTTGCCCATTCGATAACGGGTTGTGCCTCAAAACAGAACTGGGTCGCCATCGCGATTTTCGCGTCGGTGGTTTCCGAGAACTTCTGTTTCCAGCGCAGCGCGTCCATGACGTTTTTGTCCGACCCATCTGGATCGATGTCGCGGTTGCCTTCGGGGTGACCTGCGACGTGCAGACGTTTGAACCCAGCGCGGTCAAAAATCCCTGTCTCAAGAAGCTGCATCGACGAGTGGAATTCGCCAACAGGCTGATCAACGCCACCTGCAAGGATGAGACCTTGGTTCACTCCAGCTTCAGAGGAATAGCGGTTCACCCAATCTTCGAGCGTTGCCGCGTCTTTGATGATGCGGGCAGGGAAGTGTGGCATCGGGTCAAAGCCCTCGTCGCGCAGGCGGGCAGCGGTCGCCACCATGTCTTCGATCGGGGTGCCATCGATGTGCGCGATGTAAACGCGGGTGCCAGCGGGCAGCAGGTCGCGGAAGTTCTCAACCTTTTCTGCGGTGCGCGGCATCACTTCGATCGAGTAACCTTGGAGGAATGCTTCCAGATCAGCATTGGCCGTGGTCACATTTTCTTTTTTACGCATAAACGGAAGCAGTGCCATCATGGCCTCCTTAAAAGAGCGGTTGGTCACGCGTGACCTTTGTTTTCGATCAGCGCCTTTAGACGCTCTGGTGTGTATTCGGCATCGAGACGAGCAGCTTCGGCATTTGCGACCTCTGCATCGTCACCTTCGACAGAGTAGGGCTCTGCCTTGCGCCATTCGGAGAGGTAATCATCAGTTCCCGCCATATCGGCTTTCATTGCGGCGCGGTCGATCGCTTGTTCAAACCGTTCGGGCAATTGCACTTTGTGGCCACGGCGACCTTTGCCGACGATGACCTGTGCTGGGATATCCCGCCAGTAAACGATAGTGACATCTGCCATTTGTGATTCCCTGTTCCTCTTGGCTTCCTTCATACGCTCGGCATTTTCCGACACGAGGTCGGTTTTCGACATGCTGCCACTTTCCTGCGACTAGGTTTCGTCCAGAGAGGCTTGCGCGGCGCCGCGCGGGGGCATAGGTTGGAGGTAACTTGAAATGGAGGGCGTATCCTATGGCGCCCAAGCGTCCCCGTGGTGCGGGCGCGTTCCCGAAGGCGGTAGAGACCCCCGCGCCTGTAATGCCTGATCCGGCCTCGCTTTATGCTGCGCTGGATTTGGGTACAAATAGCTGTCGCATGCTGATTGCCCAACCAAAGGGCAGCCAGTTTCATGTGATTGACAGCTTTTCGAAGTCGGTCCAGCTGGGCTACGGGCTTGAAAGTTCAGGCCGGCTAGGTCGTGGGTCGATGAACCGCACGATTGCGGCATTGCGGATCTGCAAACAAAAGCTCCAACGCCATAAGGTCGGCCACATGCGTCTGGTCGCAACAGAGGCGTGTCGGCGCGCGAAAAACGGCAAGCAGTTCATCAATCAGATCAGACGCGAAACGGGTCTACGACTGGAGATCATCAGCCCAGAGGAAGAAGCACGTTTAGCGGTTATTTCTTGTGCGCCACTCGTCAGCACCAAAACAGAACAGTTGCTGGTCGTGGATATTGGCGGCGGCTCGACCGAGCTTGTTTGGATCGACCTCACGAATGTGCCGCATCGCGAACGCCCCGGTGCGATCATGCGGCTTCATCGTGGCTTTGTGCAGGACCCTGGTCCGTTTGCGGCGGCGAAAGTCGTCGATTGGATTTCGGTGCCGTTGGGCGTCGCGACCCTGCGTGATCAGTTCGAGGACGTAGAGGACGACGCGGCACGGTTTGCGCTGATGAGTTGGTTCTTTGAGGAACAACTGTCGAAATTCAGCCCCTATACTGCCGAACAAACCCGCGAAGGGTTCCAGATCGTTGGCACCAGTGGCACTGTCACGACCGTGGCAGCCAGCCATTTGGGGCTGAAACGCTATGATCGGACCAAGGTCGATGGGCTTCGGATGACCAGCGATCAGATTGATGCTGTCATTCGCGATTACCTTACGCTTGGCCCTGATGGGCGCCGCAATGACCCGCGGATCGGTCGCGATCGTCAGGCCTTGATTATGTCGGGGTCGGCAATCCTTCAGGCCCTTATGCGGATTTGGCCGACGGATCGTCTGTCGGTCGCGGACCGTGGTCTGCGCGAGGGTCTGCTTTATGCACAAATGAGCGCAGACGGTGTGCTTGAGGATACTCCGTTTTAGGGGTAGAGGAACGCTCTGCTAAGATCGGACTGGAAGAATGGCTAAGAAACCCGGGACCAAAAATACCAGCGGACGCGGACAGCGTGACCTTTTCGTTAAGGTGAAAACCGCCCGTGGTCGCAAGACCTCGTCGACCCGTTGGTTGCAGCGGCAGTTGAACGATCCTTATGTGAAACGTGCGCAGGCCGAAGGCTATCGCGGTCGCGCGGCGTTCAAAATCCTCGAGCTTGACGACAAATATCGGTTCCTCGTTCCGGGGGCTCGGATCGTTGACCTTGGCTGTGCACCAGGTGGCTGGATGCAGGTTGCGGTGAAACGTGTGAATGCGCTGGGTGAAAAGCAGGGCAAGCGGATCGGGACCGTTTTGGGCGTCGACCTTCAAGAGGTTGAACCGCTGGCGGGTGCTGAAATTCACCAGCTCGATTTCCTGTCCGACGATGCGGACCTCTTGGTCAAAGAATGGCTGGGCGGTGAAGCGGATGTTGTTATGTCCGACATGGCTGCTGCGTCCTCGGGTCACAAACAAACCGACCACCTTCGGATTATCGCGCTGTGTGAAGCGGCAGCTTATTTTGCCTTTGACGTTCTCGCACCCGGCGGCACTTTTGTTGCCAAAGTCCTCGCGGGTGGGGCGGAAGGCGAATTGATGAAAACGCTGAAGAAGAATTTTAAGTCCGTCGCCAACATCAAACCGCCTTCGTCACGCGCGGATAGTTCTGAAAAATTCGTTGTGGCTCGCGGCTATAAGGGGCGTAATGGCGACTACGACGCCGATCTGAACGACGAAGAAGAATAAAAGAAGGGGCCAGACGGCCCCTTTTTTATGTGCGCGGTAGGGTCCAATTCGGACGCGGGAAATGGCAGGTGTAGCCATTCGGGTGCCGCTCTAGATAATCCTGATGTTCAGGCTCTGCTTCCCAGAAATCGCCAACAGGTTCGACTTCGGTCACGACCTTTGCGGGCCAAATGCCTGATGCATCCACATCTGCAATCGTCCGCAGTGCTTCGGCCTTCTGATCTTCATCGACATAGTAAATCGCCGAACGATACGACATCCCAATGTCATTGCCCTGACGGTTCTTTGTCGTCGGGTCATGAATTTGGAAAAAGAACTCCAGCAGGGCGCGATAGCTCGTCTGGGTATCATCAAAGATGATCTCGATCCCCTCGGCATGGGTGCCGTGATTGCGATAGGTCGCGTTCGGCACGTCGCCGCCCGTATATCCGACACGCGTCCGCAATACGCCCGTTTGTCGGCGGATCAAATCCTGCATTCCCCAGAAACATCCACCTGCAAGTACCGCACGTTGCTCAGCCATCAGATTTCCTCCACTTGATCAATGAATGCGCCATAACCTTCGGCTTCCATATCGTCACGATGGATAAAGCGTAACGCAGCGGAATTAATGCAATAGCGCAGGCCACCGCGATCACGCGGTCCGTCTGGGAATACGTGCCCCAAGTGGCTGTCACCATATTTTGACCGCACCTCGGTGCGGACCATCCCATGCGACACGTCCGTAAGTTCGACAACGTGGTCGCTGACAATCGGTTTCACAAATGATGGCCAGCCGCACCCCGATTCATATTTCGCGGATGAGGCAAAGAGAGGTTCGCCCGAAACCACATCGACGTACAGACCTGGTTCCTTATTGCTAAGGTACTTGCCCGTGCCTGGACGTTCAGTGCCGGATTCTTGCGTCACATAATATTGCTCTGGATCGAGCGCTTCGATCACCTCGGGGCGGCGTTCATACTGTGTCATGGAACCTCCTAACTTGAAGCTACGATATGGTGTGTCTTGTGTCGAAATCAAAAGAAGGTTGTCGATGATGTGATCGGTCCCGAAGTGGGCTGACGTAACTGCCGATCGGTGATAATCTAAAACGGTAAGAAGTAAGGGGCGATTTATGCTAAAGGTTGTAGCGGCATCTTTGATGATGTTCGGGGCATTTTCGACCGCAGGTCATGGTCAGGGCAGTGATCGTTCCGTTGACGTTGAATTTGCAGCGGGAACGACAGGGACCGTAATCTCGGATAGGCTTGTTGGGCGGGAAGTGGTTTTGTACCATCTTGGCGCCGAAGCTGGGCAAGTGTTGGATCTCTCACTTCAATCGTCGAATGCGGCCACCTATTTTAACGTTTATGCACCGGGGTCAGGTCCAGGTGATGCGGCGCTTGCCGTCAGTAGTTTGACCAGCGACAGCGTGCCAGACCTCAACCAGTTTAGCGCAACCTTGCCAGTTTCAGGTGACTATACTGTCATGGTCTATCTGTATCGCGCAGCAGCGCGACGCGACGGGGTTGCAGAGTATACCTTGGACATATCGATCACGGGTAAGCCACAGGGTATTGTCCAAAATGACTATGCTGATGGGTTGATGGGCGGGCCTGATTTTTGGGCTGTTGTCGCTAATGGCGGTTTGAACCTGCGCACGGGGCCTAGCCAAAGTGCAAACAAAGTTGCGGTCTTGCACTCCGACGATGTCGTTCGAAACTTGGGGTGCCGCATGGCAGAAGCGCAACGCTGGTGTCAGGTCCAAACCGTCACGGAGCCTAAATTGACCGGATGGGTTGCAGGACGTTTTCTAGCCGAGGCTGCAGAACCCGCACGTTAAAGCACCAATGAAACGCGAAACGCGCCCGAGTGGGGCGCGTTTTCGTAAGTGGTCGTGTTTGGATTTTTATGGCGGAGAGACAGGGATTCGAACCCTGGGAACCCGTGAAGGCTCAACGGTTTTCGAGACCGCCCCGTTCGACCACTCCGGCACCTCTCCGCGATGAAGGGGCGTTTAATGTGACTTCGAATGGCGTGCAATAGCAATTTCACAAAAATCTTTTGCAAAGATCGATCAACTGACTGCGATGGCAATTGGAACATGCATAGAGGGCCTATATGTAAAGGCACAACAGAAGGGTGTCTCATGCGCGCTAAGTCGTTTGTTTTCGTGTCCTGCCTTACGGCGATCACTGGTCCTGCCATGGCAGAGCAGTCACAAAGTGCAGAGCGCGCCTTGTTTGAGGCTTTGATGCAGCCTGACGTGATTGCGATCATGTCTGAAGAAGGTATCGATTACGCAGGTCAAATCGCGGACGAAATGCTGATGGGGCATGTGAGTGATCATTGGTCGACCGTGATTTCACAACTCTATGATCCGCAACAGATGGAAGAAGCCGCGTTTGCAGCCTTTGAACGGTCGCTTGCAGGGCAAGACGTGGATGCGATGTTGGCGTTTTATTCAACTGATCCAGGTCGCCAATCGGTGCTTCTAGAGGTCGACGCACGCCGAGCGGTGTCTGATCCCGATATTTTGGACGCAGCGACGGCGGCAGCGATTGATGCCCATGGCACCCCACGTTTCGACCAAATCACGGCATATATCGAAGCCAATGACCTTATTGAGAAAAACATCAGCGCCGCGTTGAACGACAACTACGCTTTCCTGCTAGGGCTATACGATGGCGGTGCAATGGACGGGCAAACCTCGCCTGAGAGTTTGATTTCGGACGTGTGGGCTCAAGAAGCCGAATTGCGGTCCAGCACCTCTGAATGGGTCTATGGGTTTATGAACATGGCCTACCAACCACTGTCTGATGCGGATTTGGACAGGTTGATCGCGTTTTCTCAGACCGAGGCGGGGCAGGGCGTGAATAGAGCCCTTTTCGATGCCTATTCGGCCTTATATGAAGATATTAGCAGAACCCTCGGCCTGCAGGTCGCACAAATGATGATGGTTTCTGAACTCTAGCTTGACTTTCCACAGGGTTCTGACGATAAGCCCGCATCCGGGGCGGATTATGCCCTGGTTTTTGATTCAATACAGCCCAAAACAGGGCGCGCAGTTCACGGGCGGCATAGCCAGCAACACGAAAGTGGCCCCAGCGACGCGGTAGATGAAGGAAGATACTATGTTTGCGGTTCTCAAAACCGGCGGCAAGCAGTACAAAGTTGCTTCGGGCGACGTTCTGCGTGTCGAAAAACTGGCAGCCGATGCAGGCGAAAAAATCCAGTTCAACGAAATTCTGATGGTTGGTTCGACTGTTGGCGCTCCGTTCGTGGCAGGCGCTGCTGTTCAGGCAGAAGTCATCGACCAGATCAAAGGCGACAAGGTAATCAACTTTGTTAAGCGTCGTCGTAAGCACTCGTCGAAGCGTACCGTTGGTCACCGTCAGCAACTGACCCTCGTTCGCATCACCGACATCCTTGAGTCGGGTGCAGACAAATCGGGCGTCAAAGCTGCAATCGGTGCTGGTTCTGCTCCGAAAGCTGCGGCACCTGCTGCTGCTCCGAAAGCTGCAAAGGCTGCTCCGGCTGCCGCTGCTGCTGGCGCAGACGACCTGACCGCAATAACCGGCGTTGGTCCGGCTGCTGCTAAAAAACTGAACGAAGCTGGTATCACCACCTACGCTCAGCTGGCTGCTGTTGACGCTGCATCGTTCGAGGCTGTTAAAGTGAAACCCGAGTGGGTTGAGCAAGCCAAACAACTGGCTAAGTAATTTAGGCATAGGAGAGACACATGGCACACAAAAAAGCAGGCGGTTCCTCCCGTAACGGTCGCGACTCCGCGGGTCGTCGCCTTGGTGTAAAAAAATTCGGTGGTGAAGTTGTCGTAGCAGGCAACATCATCGTTCGTCAGCGCGGCACTAAAATGTGGGCTGGCGAAGGCGTTGGTATGGGTAAGGACCACACCCTCTTTGCAACTGCAAACGGCAACGTGAAGTTCTACACCGGTCTTAAAGGCCGCACCTTTGTAAAGGTTCTCCCAGTGGCGGAGGCCGCTGAGTAAACCGATACCTTAAAGGTTTGATATTTAGGGGGATCGGGTTTTCCGGTCCCCCTTTATTATTTGGTGATTGTTATCAAGTCATTGTTGGGGTGAGGAAGAGGAGCCAAAGCCCGACTCGGTTTCTAGGAGGAAGCCAATGATGTTAGATCAAGTGACACCACAGCCCACCATTCAGGCTGACCGTTTCGTTTTGCGCCCGCTGCGCAAATCGGATGCTGGTTTGATCAGCATGTATGCCGCTGATGATCGTGTCGCGCGTGGAACGCGGTCGATCCCACATCCGCTGCCACCCGGCACGACTGAGGCGTTTATTGACCGTTCGACCAAAGCTGATCGCACCGAAGACGTGTGGGTCATTGATGGAAAGGCGACCGACCTGGGCGAAATGCTCGGAATTGTGAGCCTTGAACGTATGGACCGTGGGCAGAGCGAGATCTTCTTTTGGGTCGCGCCTGCGTTTTGGGGCACGGGCATCGCGTCTGCCGCTGTCAAAGCCCTGATTGACGCAAACCCACATGGTGCAAAAACACTCTTCGCGGAAGTGTTCCAAGATAACCTTGGCTCTGCGCGTGTTCTGACGAATTGCGGTTTCACCTACCTTGGTGATGCCGAAGCCTATTCTGTCGCTCGTAAGTCCACTGTGCCCACTTGGACCTATACGCTTAAAATCAACAGCTAAAGGGGGCGGCTTTCGGGCTCCCTCTTGAGCAATGAGGCGTGATCGCATAAGCGAGACGCTGTAAAACCTGAAAGCCGTTCCGATGAAATTCCTCGACCTTGCCAAAGTTTATATTCGCTCCGGTAGTGGGGGGAATGGCGCCGTGTCGTTCCGCCGTGAAAAGTTCATCGAATACGGTGGCCCTGACGGTGGTGACGGTGGTCGCGGTGGTGACGTGATTGCAGAAGCAGTCGAGGGTCTGAACACCCTGATTGATTTCCGCTATCAGCAGCACTTCTTTGCGCAAAACGGAACGCCCGGTATGGGCCGTGCACGCACGGGGCCGTCGGGTGACGATATTATCCTTCGCGTTCCTGTTGGAACTGAGATTATTGACGAAGACGAAGAAACCCTGATCGCGGATATGACCGAGGTCGGTCAGCGTGTTATCCTTGCCAAAGGCGGCAATGGCGGTTTCGGAAACCTTCACTTTAAATCCGCCACGAACCAAGCGCCGCGCTCTGCGAACCCCGGTCTTGCTGGCATCGAACGCACGATTTGGCTGCGGTTGAAGCTCATCGCGGACGCGGGTCTTGTTGGCTTGCCGAACGCAGGTAAATCGACCTTCCTTGCTGCAACTTCGAACGCACGTCCAAAAATCGCGGACTATCCATTCACCACGCTGGTTCCGAACCTTGGGGTTGTTGGCGTTGACGGTCGCGAATTCGTTGTCGCAGACATTCCGGGTCTGATCGAGGGCGCGTCCGAGGGCCGTGGTCTAGGCGATATGTTCCTAGGTCACGTGGAACGTTGCGCGGTGCTTTTGCACCTTGTTGACGGGTCGTCAGGTGATCCGATCAAAGATTACGAGATCATTCTTGAAGAACTCGAAGCATATGGCGGCGATCTCGCCGATAAGCCGCGCGTTACCGTTTTGAATAAAATCGATACGCTCGACGAAGAAGAACGCCAGTTCATCAAAGAAGAGCTCGAAAAAGTGACGGGCGAACCTGTCATGCTGATGTCGGGTGTCTCGAACGAAGGCGTTCAAGACGTTCTGCGTGCCCTGCGTCGCGAAATTGATGACCGCAATGCCGAAGAGTTTGAGGCCAGTCAGGAGGATGAACCGTGGCGACCCTAAGCAGCGCAAAACGCGTTGTTGTCAAAATTGGTTCGGCGCTTCTCGTTGATCGGGATAGCGGATCGCTGAAATCTGATTGGCTGCGGTCCTTGGCAACTGATGTCGCGTGGCTCCGTCATTCTGGCATTGATGTTGTGCTAGTGTCCTCTGGCTCTATCGCGCTTGGCCGCGAGGTTCTCGGTCTGCCGCGTGGACCGCTTCCATTGGAACAGAGCCAAGCTGCAGCAGCCGTTGGGCAAATTAAACTTGCCCGTGCCTACGAAGAGGTGCTCGCGCCACACGGCATTCACACGGGGCAGGTGCTGGTTACGCTTGAGGACAGCGCGGATCGTCGCCGGTATCTGAACACGCGTGCCACGATGGAAACCCTGATTTCATTGGGCGTGACGCCGATCGTGAACGAAAACGATACGATTGCGACCGATGAAATCCGCTATGGCGATAACGACCGTTTGGCGGCCCAAGTTGCCGTGACCTGCGGTGCCGATCAGCTCATCCTGCTGTCGGATGTCGACGGGTTCTACAACGGCAACCCGAACCTCGATCCAGCGGCCACGCGTTACGATGTCATCGACCGTATCACGCCCGAGATTGAGGCGATGGCGGGCGACGGCGTGTCCGGTCTGTCCAAAGGCGGCATGATTACCAAACTCCTCGCCGCGCGAATGGCGACCGAAGCGGGCTGTGCGATGGCGATTACGCTGGGGTCGCGGATGAACCCATTGCGTGCGCTTGAGGATGGCGCGACGGTGACATGGTTTACCGCGCATGACGACCCGCAGGCGGCCCGCAAACGTTGGATTGCCGCTATGAAGCCCAAAGGCGAACTCGTTGTTGATGCGGGGGCAGAGACGGCGTTGTCGGCTGGCAAAAGCCTCTTGCCTGCTGGCGTTCGGATCGTGCGCGGCGCCTTTGGCCGCGGTGAACCGGTCGCGATTGTGACGGATGCGGGTAAACCGATCGGCATTGGCCTCACGCGATACACAAGCGCAGAAGCGCTCCAGATCATTGGTCGGCGTAGCGCCGATATCGAAGAAATTTTAGGATATAAGGGCCGCGCAGCTCTCGTTCATCGGGACGATATGGTGGTTCAATAAAGGGACGTAAGGCTATGACAGATATCGTAAACATTGCAGAAATGATGGCCGATATCGGTAAGCGTGCCCGCGCTGCCAGTGCAGAACTCGGTCACGCGTCAGCGGAACGTAAACACGCCGCATTAATCGGTGCAGCCTATGTTGTTTGGGACAACCGCGCAAAGATCATTGAGGCGAACGCTAAGGACCTCGAGTACGGTCGCGAAAAGGGTCTGAGCCCTGCGATGATGGACCGCCTTATGCTGAACGAAGATCGCATTCGCGGTATCGTTGACGGGCTTCGGTCGGTTGCGGAGCAGGCGGATCCCGTGGGGGCCGTTCTTGCTGAATGGGACCAGCCCAATGGCCTTCATATCAAACGTGTGCGTACCCCGTTGGGCGTGATTGGCGTTATCTACGAAAGCCGCCCGAACGTGACTGCTGATGCGGGTGCGCTATGTCTGAAATCGGGCAATGCGGTGATTTTGCGCGGCGGGTCCGAGAGTTTCCATTCATCGCGTGCAATCCACGAATGTTTGGTTGCGGGCCTGAAAGCCGCGAAACTGCCCGAAGATGCGATCCAGTTGATCCCGACCCGTGACCGTGAGGCCGTGGCCGCGATGTTACGTGCGGTGGACTATATCGACGTGATCGTCCCGCGTGGTGGCAAGGGCCTTGTCGGTCTCGTCCAGCGCGAGGCTCGCGTGCCTGTCTTTGCCCACCTCGAAGGCATCGTTCACATCTACATCGACAAAGCTGCTGATCCCGAAAAGGCGCTTCGCGTTGTTCTTAACGCGAAAACCCGCCGCACTGGGATTTGTGGTGCTGCGGAATGTCTGCTGATCCACAAAGACGTCGCGCAATCACTGGGCGCTGATCTGATCAAAGCGTTGATGGACAAAGGCGTTCGCGTTCATGCGGGCGAGGGGCTGAACGGTACTGACGTTGCGACCGACGACGATTGGGGCCGCGAATACCTCGACATGGATATCGCGGCTAAGATCGTCGATGACGTTGACGGAGCGATTGCGCATATCCGTCAATACGGGTCGAACCACACCGATTGCATCATTACCGAGGATTCGGCGGCCGTGGCGCGGTTCTTTGAGCGGCTCGATAGCGCGATCTTGATGCACAACTCGTCGACGCAATTTGCCGACGGCGGTGAATTCGGGATGGGTGCAGAGATCGGTATCGCAACGGGCAAAATGCACGCGCGTGGTCCTGTTGGGGCCGAGCAGCTGACCAGCTTTAAATACCTTGTGACGTCGGATGGCGCGGTTCGCGGTTAAACCGTGACCGTTAGCTCAGTGTCTGTCGCCGTATAGGTGACAGTGCGGTTCAAACTCTGCGCGACACGAGGCAAGAGCGCGAACTGCACCTGAGCCGCTGAAAGGCCTTTGCCTTCAAACGACCAAAGCGCAGGGTCGATTGCGATTTTCCGCCCTGTGCCTTGGATCTCGAACCCTGAGGAGGTTTGCCTGAATTCGACTTCAGCGCCCAGTGGCGTCGCAGTTTCGATGCAGAGCGCGGCGAGGATCAACAAACGCACCTCAGAACGGTTCACGTCTCGGTCAATCTGCCAGTCAAAGTTCAATCGACCTGATTTCGAGACTTCGCTCAGCAGGGTGATAACCTCTGATCGTGATATCGTTTGGGCGCAATCCGACGGACCAAACGCGAGGCGGAACAGCTTTACCCGCGCCATAGCTGCCGTGACGCTTTCCGCGATCAATGCCATTTCGGGCGTTTGCGATGCACCCGACAGTTCGAGGAGTTCCACACCGTTGCTGATTGCGCTAAGTGGGTTCACAAGATCATGGCAAATGCGCGATCCGATCAATGCGGCGATGTCTGTGTCGTTGGTCATATCGGTCCGAAAGGTAAAAGATGGATTTGAATTCAGTATTAGAGCCAGGAATGCTCGTGCGTCATCCTGGGCAGCCGGATTGGGGCGTTGGGCAGGTGCAGTCCAATATCGCTGGCCGTGTGACCGTGAATTTCCCTGACCAAGGCAAAGTGGTGATCGATGGCAACCGCGTCATGTTGATGTTGGTCTCCGTTGATCCAAGTTAATTCGGGGATAGGCGGCAAAGGTTAACAGAAGGTAACCATGCCGCCGCCCTTGATTTTGCGGCAACAAACCGCCTAAAAGTCGTGCACCCTGACCTAACCGTAAACGCAGCCATGACCGCAACCATTGATTGTTTGACCGTTCGGCTGGCCCAGACCGAAGACGACGTTCGCGCGGCGCAACATTTACGGTATCGCGTCTTTGTTGAAGAGCTCGGTGCCACAGGTCCGATGGTGGATCATGAGGCAAAGATTGAAGCGGATCACTACGATCCATTTGTCGATCATCTGTTGCTGATTGATGAAAACAAGACGGGCCATGAACGCGTTGTCGGCGTCTATCGGTTGCTCCGTTCGGACATGGCAGATGCTGCGGGCGGGTTCTATTCGCGGAGTGAATATGACCTTACGCCCTTGATTGCCTCGGGGCGAAAACTGCTAGAGCTCGGTCGATCATGCCTCGCAGCAGACTATCGCGGTGGACAGGGTATGATGCTGATGTGGAACGCGCTGTCCGACTACGTGGTCGAACATGGGATTGAGGTTCTGTTTGGCGTTGCATCATTCCATGGCACGGACATTGAACGCCTTGCGCCCGCTTTATCGCTGCTTGCCGATCGCCACATGGCGCCCGAAAGTCTACGTGTGCGTTCGCAAGTCTATCAACCCATGACCCTTATAGATCCGGCGCAGATTGACCGCGTGGCCGCGATGCGTGACGTGCCTCCGCTGATCAAAGCCTACCTGAAGATCGGCGGTTTTGTCGGGGACGGGGCCTTTGTCGATCATGCGTTTAATACGACGGATGTTTGCCTGATCCTCGACACGGAACGGCTCAATGCATCGCAAAAAGCGCTCTATGATCGGGGTGCGCGCCGATGATCACCAATTGGTCGCCAGAGCTACCGCCACCTGACATCAAAATCACACCGCTCGGTTGGCTGCGATTTGCCATAAAGGCCCCTTTGATCGGCATATTGGTTTTTGGCGGGCTATTTGTTCTTTTGCTGGTGCGGTTGGTTGAACGCCCGCTGTGTGGAATGGATCGCCCTGTCACGCCCTTTATCACGCTGTTTGTTTGTCGGAACACGCTGCGCCTGATCGGTATTGATTACCGCGTTATTGGTGAACCGATGAAAGGGCCGGGCGCTGTGGTCGCGAACCACGTGAGTTGGATGGATATTTTCATCCTGAATGCCCGCAAGCGCATCTACTTCGTCTCCAAAGCCGAGGTCGCGAATTGGCCCGGCATTGGGTGGCTGGCACGGGCAACGGGCACGGTATTTATCCGTCGCGATCGCAAGGATGCCAAAGCGCAGATCACACAGTTCCAAGAGCGCATATCACACGGGCATAAGTTGCTGTTCTTCCCCGAAGGGACGTCGACCGATGGGCGCGTTCTATTGCCGTTCAAGCCGACACTGTTTGCGGCATTCCTTGCTGACGAAATGCGAGAGACGCTCTCCATCCAACCCGTGACGATGGTTTATCGTGCCGCCGAAGGGGCTGACATTCGTCAATACGGCTGGTGGGGCAACATGGATTTCGGCCAGCATTTTTTGGCTGTTCTGACCGCCCCAAAACAAGGGTCGGTCACTGTGGTTTATCATGATCCTGTAAAGGTCGCGGATTACTCTGATCGCAAAGCTCTGGCTCGCGATCTAGAGGTTATCGTTCGTAAACCTTTGGCCGAAGCAGGGATCCTCGACGCCTGAGTTAGGACATTGCGGCGACAAGAGTGCGCAGCGCTGCAACGGGATTGTCGCTGGTCCAAATCTCATCACCGATGCCAAAGAAATCGGTATAGGGCGTCAGCTGACGGATCAGATCAACGTCGAGCGTCCCTTCGGCGACCACAGGTACTTCGATCATTTGCGACCACCACTGGAATAGGTCGAGCGGGGCTGTTTCGCCAGAAAACAGTGGGCTTTTCCCAACGGGGCCAAAGCTGACGTAATCCGCGCCCAACTCACCCGCGGTCATACCATCGTGGCTGCTGTTGCCGCAGAACGCGCCGATGATCGCATCTTCGCCCAGTTCTTTGCGCATCTTTTTGACCGACCGTGCGGCATCCGTCAGGTGCACACCATCAAGGCCGAGCCGTTCAACGAGCATCATATGCGTGTCGATCACCAGTGCGACGTCACGTTCCATCGTGACAGAACGCAGGGCGTCCGCAGCACGAGCAATGCGATCTTCATCGCGAGTCGCGAGGGTCAGACGCACGCAGGCGATTTCTTGGGCGTCGAGGACAGAACCAAGGATGTCCGGATAAGTCGACAGTTCAAAATCGGTCGGTGTGATGAGGTAAAGCTGCGGAAGGTCGGCTGCGTCGGTCATCATGGTCCCCAATTCTGGCCCGTTAACATCGGTTTGAGGTCATATAACGATGCTTTTGCGCCTTAGGAAGAGGGTGCTTTGGCTTGTCTCGGGGAACCGCCTTGCGTATCAGGCACAGGAAACCTGAAAGGATGATCCCGATGCCCACTGGCCAGCCTCAGCCCGCCTTTGTTCTGATCCGCCCGCAGATGGGTGAAAATATCGGTGCCGCGGCGCGGGGAATGTGGAACTTTGGGCTCGATCTGATGCGCCTGACGACACCGCGTGATGGGTGGCCGAACCCGAATGCGGTCGCGATGGCATCTGGGGCAGGGCGTTTGTTGGACGAAGCGCAGGTCTATGAAACCACCGCTCAGGCCGTTGAGGATTGCACATACGTTTATGCCACGACCGCCCGACCGCGTGGTTTGACGAAACCCGTGATGTCGCCAGAGGCTGCAATGCAGGACGCCGCAAAACGGATCAACGACGGCCAGAAGGTCGCTGTGATGTTTGGTCCTGAACGGGCAGGGATGGAAAACGAAGATATCGCTCTTGCCAACGCGATCATCAACGTCCCTGTGAACCCAGAGTTTTCGTCGCTGAACCTCGCGCAATGTGTGCTGCTCGTGGGATATGAATGGCGTCGCGCCTCGACTGAAATTGTTCACGAACGGCTGGATAACCCGAACGAATGGGCGACCCAGCTTGAGGTTGAAAAACTGGCCGAGAATTATGAGACTCACCTCGAACAGGCTGGGTTCTTTTTCCCTGAGGACAAAGCACCCCATATGAAGACCAATTTGCGCAACTTATGGAGCCGTATGCCGCTCACCCGTCCTGATGTGCAGATCCTACATGGCATCATGCGTCAGATGGTCCGCTGGAAGGACCGTGGCTAGCCCTTGCCGTGATGCCTCCTGCGACTTAGGTTCCCCGCAACATCGAAGGAGGCCGGCATGGCGCAAACACCGCGCAAATTGTTCGAGGACGTGGGCGAAGCCCCGAAACAAACCGCAGCACCGGGACAGATCGACGCCAAACGGCGCGGCGCACGTGGTGCTATCCGCGTTTGGCTCATGGTGATTTTCGCGCTCGTCGCGTCGATGATCGTGGTCGGTGGCCTCACACGATTGACCGATAGCGGTTTGTCGATCACGGAATGGAACCCTGTCATGGGGGCGATCCCGCCGCTGAACGAAGCCGATTGGGCGGTCGAGTTTGAAAAATACCAAACGAGCCCCGAATACCTTTTGCAGAACAAAGGCATGAGCCTAAGCGAGTTCCAGTTCATCTATTGGTGGGAATGGGGCCATCGTCAGTTGGGTCGCTTTATCGGCCTCGTTTGGGCGCTCGGCTTCTTTGGCTTCATGCTGACAAAAAACATTCCGACAGGTTGGACAGGGCGTCTGTTCCTCTTGGGCGTGCTTGGCGGTCTTCAAGGCGCTATTGGCTGGTGGATGGTTCATTCAGGCCTTGACCAAACAGCCCAAGAAATTGGCCGCACCGATGTTGCGTCTTATCGCCTTGCAACGCACCTTGGCCTTGCCTTTGTGATCCTCGGGTTCACGGCTTGGTTTACGTTCCAGATGGGCCGCACTGAGGCTGATTTGATGCAGGCGCGTCGGTCCGCAAATGCGAAACTGTTCGGCATGGGCACAGGGCTGATGCATTTCGCGTTTCTGCAAATTATCCTTGGTGCGTTGGTTGCAGGTATCGATGCAGGTCGCGCCTTCCCAACATGGCCGCTGATGGGCGATGGGTTCCTACCGCCTGATCCTTTCCAGCTGACCCCGATGTGGCGGAACTTCTTTGAGGACGCGGGGCTCGTGCAGTTCATCCACCGCATGTCGGGTTATCTGTTGTTCATCTATGGCATCGTCGTTTGGCTTCGTGCGCGCAAATCGCCGAACGGTAAGACCCGTTTTGCCTATAACGCCGTGATGGCGATGATGGTGGTGCAGATGGTTCTCGGCATCATGACCGTGCTGTATCAAGCCCAACTCCACGTCGCGATCACCCACCAGATTGGTGCGATCGTCCTTTGGGTCTTGATCCTGCGTGGCCGTTATCTGGCGCGTTACCCGCTGGCCCAATCCATTCGTGAGGCGTGACATGACTGCTTATGATGACCTGATCGCCTTTGATCGCGAAACCCAAGCTCTCGCTCAAATCGCGGGACGTCTGGGCTGGGATCAGGAGACGATGATGCCCCGCGGATCGGCTGATCAACGTGGTGAAGAATTCGCAGCGATTGAAGGTGTCCTGCACGCGCGCCGCACGGACCCTCGGGTTGGTGAATGGCTGGCAACGGCAGAGGCAAAGGACGAGGTCGCGACCGCCATGTTGCGCCACATCCGTCGCAGCTATGACCGCGCAATGAAAGTGCCTGCGAAACTTGCCGCAGAAATTGCAAAGGTCACGTCGAAATCCCAAGGCATCTGGGCGGAGGCACGGTCGAACAATGACTTCGCCGCCTTCGTGCCGACCTTCAAAGACGTGTTGCGCCTGAAACGCGAAGAAGGTGCCGCGCTCGCCAATGGTGGCGACATCTATGACGCGATGCTCGATGATTACGAACCCGGTGCGAAAGCTGCTGATCTGGTTGCGATGTTTGATGCGATGCGTCCGCGTCTCGTCGCGCTGCGCGAGGCCGTTCTGGCCCAGCCGCAGCCAGCAAGCGTCACGGGCAACTTTGATGAGGTCGCACAGTTAAAACTGTCGACGCTTCTCGCGGAAACCTTTGGCTACGACATGTCCCGCGGCCGTATCGATAAGGCCGTGCACCCGTTCAGTTCTGGCTCTGGAAATGACGTTCGGATCACGACCCGCACGGCTGCTGACGATCCGTTTAACTGCTTCTATTCGACGATCCACGAAGTCGGGCACGCCTGTTACGAACAGAACATTGATCAGGCCTACCTTCTGTCCCCGATAGGTGGTGGCGTGTCGATGGGCGTACACGAAAGCCAGAGCCGTATCTATGAGAACCAATTGGGGCGCAGCCGCGCCTTTACAGGTTGGCTCTTTGGTAAAATGCGCGATGCGTTCGGTGACTTTGGGATCGCGGACGAGGGCGCATTTTATGCCGCCGTGAACCGCGTGAACCGTGGATACATCCGCACTGAAGCCGACGAATTGCAATATAATCTGCATGTTGTTCTGCGGTTCGACCTCGAACGCGCATTGATCAGCGGTGACCTAGAGATTGACGATCTTGAGGCTGCATGGAACGACCGTTTCAAGGCGGACTTTGGCTACGCGGTCGATAAGGCATCGAATGGCGTTCTTCAGGACGTGCATTGGCCTGTTGGCCTGTTCGGATATTTCCCGACTTATTCACTGGGCAATGTCTATGCGGGCAACCTACATGCGGCATTGCGCAAGGCTGTTCCGAACCTCGATGATGATCTGTCTCGGGGCGATTTGGCGGCGGCGACCGGGTGGTTGCGTGACACCCTGCAACAACACGGTGGCCTTTATGAACCGCGCGACACGATCCGTCGTGCGATTGGAGCAGAGCCAACAGAGGCTCCGCTCCTTGATTATCTCGAAGCTAAATTCTCAGACCTGTATCAGCTCTGATCCCAGTCTGGTTTGCGCTTTTCGATAAAGGCCGTGATGCCCTCGTTGGTGTCACGGTCTAGCATATTGCGCACCATAACGTCGCCCGCAAAGGCATAGGCGTCTTGGGTCGTCATCTGGGCTTGATCATAGAACGCACGTTTGCCGATCTGAACCGCGCTCGCCAATTTTGACGCGATGGTGTTTGCCAATTCATCAACTGCGGCATCAAGGTCATCATGCGGTACAGCGCGGTTGATTAGACCGTATTCTACGGCTTCATCGCAATTGATGAACTTACCGGTGGTGAGCATCTCGAACGCTTGTTTGCGATGAACATTGCGGGTGAGGGCGACCATTGGGGTCGAACAGAATAAACCGATATTCACGCCATTCACGCCAAAACGCGTGCCTTCGGCAGCAATGGCGAGGTCGCAGGTCGCAACCAATTGACAGCCCGCAGCGGTCGCGATGCCGTGCGGTTTGGCGATGACAGGCTGTGGAATTTGCTGGATGGTCATCATCAGGTTCGCGCAGCGGTCAAAGAGATCTTTAAAATAGGCGGCACCACCGTCTGCAGCAGCGCGGCCCGCTTGCATCTGTTTCAGATCATGGCCCGCGCAAAACGCTTTGCCTGCACCGGCCAGTGTGATGACGCGAATGGAACGGTCCATCGCGACCTCATCCAGCGTCGATTGCAGTTCCGCCAGCATCTCGTCCGAGAGCGCGTTGAGCTTTTCTGGTGCATTCATCGTGAGATGCAGAACTGCACCTGTGACGCTACGTTCTAGCAAGGCCATCTTGTTTCCTCCTCTTCCCTGCGGTCACCTTAGGGCAGACGAGCGAGGGAGGAAACTATGCCGTTGGCCATGGACAAAGACGCATTGACGCAGTTCTTAGCGTCGGATTTTTCCCAAGTGGACGGGATGTTTACCATTGAATCCGTTGGTGAAATGGAAGCCGTCATTCGCCTGAACGTTGGCGAAGAACATTTGCGCCCCGGTGGCACCGTCTCTGGTCCGTCAATGTTCGCACTGGCCGATGTGTCGGTCTATTTGGCGATCCTCGCTATGATCGGACCAAAGGCGCTGTCCGTCACCACAAATTGCAGCATCGATTTCATGCGCAAACCCGAAGCGGGCCGTGATTTGCTGTGCCATGTTCGGCTTTTGAAACTTGGTCGTGTTTTGGCTGTGGGTGATTGTTTGCTGTTCTCGGAAGGCAACGATCAAGCTGTCGCTCGTGCCTCGCTGACCTATTCTATTCCGCCGAAATAAAAAGGGGCGGGGAAGTCCCCGCCCAGGTACAGGAAGAGCCGGGGATTAGGCCCTCCAAAAGTATTTCGCAGCCTCAAGCTTTGCCTGCTCGCGGGTGAGGCCGATATCGAACAGAACATGTTCAGGCAGGTCGCGCAGATGTTGACGGGTTTGGCGTCGCATCGACCACGTCTCTACCTTGACCGCGATGGTCACCAGCGCACGTGCCGCGAGGGTCGTGGGCGCAGGAATAATCATCGTGTTCAGCGGGAGGTGGTGGGATACCAGTGTCATCATCTTTCTCTTTACTTGTATTGATACAATGTGGCATTGTGCCGTATATAATCGATACAAAGCCACGCTATGCGTGTCGAGGAATACATTGTGACCGATACAATTTGGCTACCCGATTTAACACAAGCCGACGGACCGAAATATCGCGCGATTGAGGTCGCCATTCGTCAGGCGGTGCGGGGTGGCACACTAAAATGCGGTGATAAATTACCGCCTGTCCGTGACTTAGCGTGGCAGGCAAAGGTCACACCAGGAACCGTCGCGCGGGCTTACAAGAACCTTGTCGATGCAGGGTTCCTTGATGCTGCGGTGGGGCGTGGGACATTTGTACCAGAGCAGAAAGTGGTACAATTCGAAGAAGTCACCGATATGGGGGCGACTCTGCTTAGTCCGCGACTTCCTGACCTTGGTCAGACAGACCTTATTCGGGACGGGTTTCACAGATACGCCGATACAGCTGCCTCTGAATTACTGCTTCGCTATCCTGTGCGTCAGAACCATCGGGATGCGCATGTGGCCTTTTATAACGCGAGCAAAGATTTTCCGATTGGCAATTTCACTCCTGACAACGTGGTTATCACTCACGGCGGTCAGCATTCGATCGTGATGATTTTCCAGACGGTTCTCAAAGGATCCTCGCCCGTCGTGATGGTCGATGAGCTCACCTACGCAGGTTTCCGTCGTGCGGCGGAGCTCTGCCGTGCACCCACGGTTTCGGTCGAATGGGACGAGGAGGGGCCTCGGCTCGATAAATTTGAACGGCTGGTGATCGACCACGGCGTTCAGGTTTACGCGACCTGTTCCGATGTGATGAACCCAACTGCGATGACGACCTCGCTCAAACGGCGCCAAGAGATCGCCGAGATGTGTCGCCGCTATGGTGTACACATCATTGACGACGACAGCTATCGCAATGGTCCCTTCATCGGACCGAGCTATCGCCAATATGTGCCCGAACTGGCGTGGTATACGACATCTCCGTCTAAATCGATCTCTGCAGCCCTTCGGATCGGGTTCGTCGTACCGCCCGAAGGACACCTTAACGCGTTTATCCGCTCGGTCACGTTTAACTCATTCGGCGTACCAACTGCGATTACCTCGGTTTATGCCTATGTCCAGAACCACCCCGAAATGCCGGCAATTCTGAAATCGACACGCGCACACATGGCGGACCGGATGCGCATGGCGCTGAACGTTCTCGGTGGATATAAAGTGCGGTGGCAAGAGAACGTCCCGTTCATCTGGCTCGAGCTCCCTGATGGGTGGCGCAGCGGTGAATTTTGCCGAAGCTCTGAGGCGCAAGGAATCTTCCTCAAATCCGCCGAAGAATTCGGGCCGCGCGACGGGCGGCGGGTTCAAGCGGTGCGGATTGCCCTGAACGGAGGAATCGCTATCGAACGGTTTGAGACGGCCCTAAGAGGGCTCAGGGACCTTTTGGACCATCCGCCCGAGAGAATTACGGTCTAAATCGTGGGGTAAAATAATACCTTAATTTTAAGTAACTGATTTTACGTATTTATTTCGTGTAAATTGCTGTTGACTGGATTTTCGCGGCCTATATAACCCGCCCATCCGAATGAACGGGGCCGTAATGCCCCCAACCAGCAATGGTGTAATATGAAAACCTTCTCTGCTACTCCGGCAGATATCGATAAAAAATGGATCCTGATCGACGCTGAAGGCGTTGTTCTGGGCCGTCTTGCTTCGATCATCGCCATGCGCTTGCGCGGTAAGCACAAGCCGTCCTTCACCCCCCACATGGACATGGGTGACAACGTGATCGTTATCAACGCTGACAAAGTTCAGCTGACTGGTAACAAGCGCGAAAAGCCGAACTACTGGCACACTGGCCACCCGGGCGGCATCAAGTCCCGCACCACCGGTCAGATCCTCGAGGGTGCACACCCCGAGCGCGTCGTCATGCAAGCTGTTAAGCGCATGCTGCCGGGCAACCGTCTGTCGCGCAAGCAAATGACCCACCTGCGCGTCTTCGCTGGTGCCGAACACGGCATGGAAGCTCAGAAGCCTGAAGTTCTCGACGTTAAGTCGATGAACAAGAAAAACACGAGGGTCTAATCGATGGCCGATCAAATCAACTCGCTCGAAGATCTCGCAGCAGCCGCTGGCACCGCTGTAGAAGTAGACGCACCGCGTGAACCTGTTCGTGACGAACTGGGCCGTTCCTACGCAACCGGCAAGCGTAAAGACGCTGTCGCTCGCGTTTGGGTTAAGCCGGGTTCCGGCAAAGTGATCGTAAACGGCAAAGAAATGGCTGTTTACTTCGCTCGTCCGGTTCTTCAGCTGATCCTGCGTCAGCCGTTCCAGATCGCTGGCGTTGAAGGCCAGTTCGACGTAATGGCAACCGTTAAAGGTGGCGGCCTGACGGGTCAGGCTGGCGCTGTTAAGCACGGTATCTCCAAAGCTCTCCAGCTGTACGATCCGTCGCTCCGTGGTGCTCTGAAAGCTGCTGGCTTCCTGACCCGCGACAGCCGCGTTGTTGAACGTAAGAAATACGGTAAGCGTAAAGCTCGTCGTTCGTTCCAGTTCTCGAAGCGCTAAGTCAGCACTTCAATTTTATTACACAAAAACAAAGGCTTGCGGGAAATCGCAAGCTTTTTTTGTTGGTAGCAGTTTTATAGCATATGCCTTGCCGCCTTGACGTTCCGAGTTCGCGTTTTTAGCATATCTGTAGCGTTTGAAGGTGATAAGGGGGGCGTTGTTGGCTTTCTACGAGAACAAGGTTGAGCACTTCGGTGGTTCGCTTGTCCTGTTTCAGCGCAACCTTGCGGTGGCGGTTCCGAACGCTGCAAGCCACCGGAAACCTGCGTGGTATATGCGGCTAAAGATCGGTGGCCGTGCCGGTTACATCACCAGAAGCACGAAGCTGACCAATTACGAAGATGCCTATGAGTTTGCAAAGGGCGAATTGTTTCGGTTGCAGCAAGCTGCGCGTTTAGGTCACAGCCTGACCGAGTTCACGTTTGAACAACATTGGAACGATTGGTATGACCGAAATATCAAAAACAAAGCTTGGAGTGAAAGCCGCCAGAAGTGGCACAAAAATTATGCCGCTCGGTATTTTAGGCCCTATTTTTCGGACAAAGACGGAAAAAGCCTACTCTTGAACGATATCACGCCGACGATAGCGATGAGCTATTGGGATTGGCGTATTAGCTATTGGGATACTGACGAAGGCAAACGTCTTCAAGAATACAATCCGAAGCGAAGGGGGGCTAAAACCCGCAAGACTGCTAACGTGAGCCGCACACCAGCAGTGAAAACCTTGTTGATGGAGCAAAGTGCCCTCAATCAAATTTTTTATGACGCCTTTGAGCGCGGGCGGATGCAGCAAACCTTCAAGATGAAGACCCCTTCAAAGCAGCGGGCACCAAACCGACGCGCGGGCTTTGATGCCCTTGAGTATGTGACATTGGTCAGAAACCTTCGTAGCTACAGGGATTGTGTGGGCCCATTTGCTGATACACGTGTGAATTCTTGGCACAAGTTACAGCGCCACCAGATGTATTATTTCGTCCAATTTCTTGCAAACACTGGACTGCGTGTAGGAGAAGCGCGGGCTATGTGTTGGGGTGATGTCAAATTTGACGTTGATATAGATGGACGCGATGAAAAGCTTGCAGAAATACGCGTCAGTTCCGCTACGAAAAAAGGCCAACAAAGATACGTTCAATCTCAACCAAGTGCCAATCAACACCTGAAGAAATGGCTTGAAATAACCCCCTTCAAGAAAAAATCAGATTTAGTTTGGTTTGGTCAGATTCAAAAGAATGCGACGAAACCGAAACCATTCCAAGATTTGAATAAGAGTTTTCAGGCAATACTGCGGCGCATTCCTTACCAAGAAAGAGCCGAGGGGCTGCTGCGCGATGCAGATGGTGGTAAGCGAAGCCTGTATAGCTTACGTCACACCTATGCTACCCTTCGCTTAGAAAAAGGCGATGTCAGTGTTTATGATTTGAGCCTCAATATGGGCTGCAAGGTTCAGCAGATTGAAAGCCACTACAGCCACGTCGCATCAAGACAACGGCGTCACGAAATTACGAAAGTCAAGGGTGTGAACCCCAAGGCTAAAACTGAAAGCAAGCCAATGACAAGCTCGGAGCGCCTTCTAAGTCTCTTTGAGAGCGGGAAAATTTCCGAAGACGGTTTGCTGAAGTTACTTGAAAGATTTGATGAAAACGGTGCCTGATAGACATCGCGCGCTGGGCAAAAAAATGCGTTGGGAGAACGGATATTGGTAAACTCTGTAGATGAATTGCTTGCGTCTTACCGTGATGCAGCACTAACCGAACGCGACAAAGGCACGTATTTTGAGCGTCTGTGCGCCGCTTTCCTGACTTCCGACCCTGTGCAAGCCGAACAGTATGAGGCCGTCTGGCCGTGGGCTGAATGGATCGCGCAAGCTGGGGCTGCTTGGGCTGCGCAGAATGGATGGACTGGCAAGGACGTTGGGATTGACCTTGTTGCGAAACTGCGGGGCCACGATGGCTATGCAGCCATTCAATGCAAGTTCTACAATCCTCAACATCGGATAGCGCAAGCCGACTTAGCTGGCTTTATCGCAGTCAGTGACAAAGCGCCTTTTCATCATCGCGTTGTTATGGATTCTACTGTGGTGGAATGGTCAAGCAATGCCGAAGCTATGTTGTTGGGCCACGAACGGCACATCATTCGCATTGGGTTGGGTGAACTTCGGGCTTCTCCGATCCAGTGGGGAAGTTTCGCAGCCAAGGGCGAGATCGTCCTTGCAGCAAAAAAGGAACTGCGTCCGCATCAGCTTGATGCACTGACGGCAGTAAGGGCAGGGCTCGCTGAGAATGATCGTGGCAAGGTCATTATGGCGTGTGGAACGGGCAAAACGTTCACTTCGTTGAAGATCGCCGAAGACTTGATTGGAGCAGACGGACTTGTTCTGTTCTTGGTTCCATCACTGGCACTGATGGCCCAGACAGTGCGGGAATGGACTGCCGATACAAAAACCCCTCTGCGTTCCTTCGCCGTGTGCAGTGACACTCAGGTAGGCAAGCGCCGCGTGGCCAAGGAAGACGTTGCAGAGATTTCCAGCCTTGATCTGGCCTTTCCCGCTACGACCGACGCGGGAAAACTTGCGAACGGGGTAGCTGATCCGTCTGACGGCAAGATGACTGTGGTCTTTGCAACATATCAATCTATTCAAGCGGTTTCGGATGCCCAGCGCCTGCACGGTATGCCGTCTTTTGATCTGATTATCTGTGACGAAGCCCACCGAACCACAGGGGCAACGCTGGATGGGCAAGAAGAAAGTAACTTTGTTCGTGTTCATCGGGATGATGTGATCTCGGGCAAGAAGCGCCTCTATATGACCGCAACTCCGCGTATTTTCGGGGATGGCGCGAAAAGCAAAGCTGACGAACTTGGGGTCACGCTTGCGACGATGGATGATGAATCCATCTACGGCCCAACCCTGTTCTATCGCGGCTTTGGCTGGGCAGTGCAGGAAGGGCTTCTGACCGATTATAAGGTGATCGTTTTGGCGATGGATGAGGGGCTTGTTGCCAAATCCGTCCAGAAACGGATGGCCGATCAGGACAGCGACCTTCTACTTGATGATGCTACCAAGATTATCGGATGCTACAAAGCTCTGACGAAGGCCGACATTGCCGTAGATGTCGGTGCTGACACGCAACCTATGAAACGCGCATTGGCCTTCTGTCGTGACATTGCATCTTCCAAAATGGTGCAAAAAGAATTCGCGGCGGTTGTTGATGAATTCCTTGGCAATGATCCTTTGATTGAAGCTGACGACGATGCGCCTGCCGATCAACTCCAATGCCAAATCCAGCACGTGGATGGAACCTTCAATGCCAAGACACGAGGTGAACTCCTGGATTGGCTCAAAGCTGAACCAGAAGAACAGACCTGCCGTATCCTCACCAATGCCCGTTGTTTGAGCGAAGGCGTGGACGTTCCGGCGCTAGATGCCATTATGTTCCTGCACCCGCGCAAGTCGCAGATTGACGTGGTGCAGTCTGTTGGCCGCGTGATGCGGAAAGCCCCGAATAAGCGGATGGGCTATGTTATCCTTCCCGTGGGGGTGCCTGCCGGTGTGCCACCGGAACAGGCTTTGGCCGATAACGAAAAATACAAAGTCGTTTGGCAGATTTTGAACGCGCTTCGTGCGCACGATGAACGCTTTGACAGCACCATCAACCAGATTGATCTGGGGCAGGACGTGTCCGACCGTATCCAGATCATCGGCATTTCCGGCAATCCCGAACAAAGCGAAGAGCTCAAGTCAGTTACGGCTAGTGTAGAGAACCTGCCGACCAAGACCGCCGCAAAACGCACTGGCATCGGCAGCGGGAGTGCAGCAGGTGACGACGACATCATCATTGAAGGCCCCGTCCAAATGGAACTGGAAGGTTTCGTCATTGATGAATTCGCCCGTGCCATCAAGGCCAAGATCGTAAAGAAATGTGGCACCCGTGATTATTGGGAAGACTGGGCCGCGAATATCGCCGAGATTGCCCAAACGCACATCACCCGCATCAATGCCCTGTTAGAGGCCCCAGAAACGCCCGCACGGGCTGCCTTTGATGCTTTCCTTGAAGAACTACGGGACGATCTGAACGGCGGCATTACCCCCGAGGACGCGGTGGAGATGCTTGCACAGCACATCATCACCCGACCCGTGTTTGAGGTGCTCTTTGAAGGCCATCAGTTCACACAAGAAAACCCTGTATCAAGGGCCATTCAAGGTGTTCTGGGACAATTGGCTGAGGCAAACCTTGATAAGGAAAACCGCGACCTTGAACAGTTCTATGCAAGCGTCAAGGCGCGTGCCCAAGGCATCACTGACCCCAAGGCCAAGCAAGAACTGATCCGACAGCTTTACGACCGCTTCTTTGCCGTCGCCTTCAAGCGCGTGCAGTCCAAATTGGGCATCGTTTATACCCCTGTTGAGATCGTGGATTTCATCCTGCATTCGGTAAACGATGTGCTGGAAGATGAGTTTGACCAAACCATCGGGTCAAAGGGGGTTCACATCATAGATCCCTTCACCGGAACGGGCACGTTCGTGACACGACTCTTGCAGTCTGGCCTAATCCGGCCTGATGAGATGGAGCAAAAGTTCCGACACGAAATCCACGCCAATGAGATCGTGCTACTTGCCTACTATATCGCGGCCATCAACATTGAGGCCGTCTTTCACGGTTTGCAGGGTGGCGATGCCTATGTGCCGTTTGAAGGCATCTGCCTGACCGACACTTTCCAGATGTATGAGAAGGGCGACTTGATTGCTCAAATTATGCCTGACAACAGCGAACGTCGGAAACGCCAGCGCGAGTTGGATATTCAGGTCATCATCGGCAACCCGCCCTATGCAGTGTCACAACACATCAGTTATCCTGAACTGGATGGTAGGATTGCAGCAACCTATGCCGCGCACGGGTCTGCTACGAACAAGAACGCCCTTTATGACAGTTACATCCGCGCCATACGCTGGGGTAGTGACCGGCTCGGGGAAAGTGGTGTTCTGGCCTATGTCACCAATGGTGGATGGGTGGATGCAAACACTGCGGACGGCTTGCGAAAGTGCTTTGCGGACGAATTCACCAAAATCTACGTGTTCCACCTTCGTGGCAATGCCCGCACGTCTGGGGAACAGCGTCGGAAAGAAAGTGGTAACGTATTCGGGGAGGGAAGCCGAGCGCCTGTTGCTGTGACACTGTTCATCAAGAACCCTGAATCGGCCCAGCGGGGCGAAATCCTTTTCCACGACATTGGCGACTACCTGTCACAGCAGGACAAGCTGAACATCATTCGTGGCTTTGGCAGCATCCGAGGCATCACGGCCAAGAACGGCTGGCAAACCATTGAACCTGATGAATACGGAGATTGGTTGAAGCAGCGCGATGGCAGTTTTGCAGAATACATCGCAATCGGTGACAAAAAGAGCGATCAGCCGGTTCTGTTTGAGAACTATTCGGCTGGCCTGAAAACCCAGAGAGATGCGTGGTGCTTCAACTCATCGCGGGATGCTTTGGAAGGCAACATTGCCCGCACAGTGGAATATTATAACCACCAGCTTGATGCCTATCGTGATGCCAAGGCCGTAAATCCAACGATAGAACCGGATGAGTTCACCAAGGATGCAGGGCGCGATATTTCGTGGACTCGCGCCCTGCGTAACGACTTTGGCAGGCAAAAGCCGCTTGCTGTAGAAGATGGCACTTATGTAACCGCGCTATATCGTCCCTTCTTCAAGCAATGGCTCTATTTTGGCCGCCGCTTGAACGAAATGGTCTATCAAATCCCCCGGATTTTTCCTGAGGCTGGGATTGAGAACAGGGTTATTGCTGTTGTGGGTGCAGGTGGTGGGCGCGAGTTCACGGCCTTGATGTCAGGAACACTGCCAGATTTAGAGCTTATGAGGGCAAGTCAGTGTTTTCCGCTAAAGCTCTATGAACGAGCGGATACATCTGAACCAGATGATCTGTTTGCAGTTCAAGACGCTACAAGCGGCTTTACAGTTCGTGACGGTATAACCGATGCGGGTCTGAAACACTTCCAAGCCGCTTACCCGACCGAAACCATCACTAAAGAAGACCTGTTCTACTATGTCTATGGCTTGCTGCATTCGGATGACTACCGCGACCGCTTTGCCGACAGCCTGTTGAAAGAACTGCCCCGTATTCCGACAGTCAAGAAGGTAGAAGATTTCTGGGCATTTGTGGGCGCTGGGCGCAAGCTGGGCGACTTGCACGTCAACTATGAAACAGCCGCCCCTTATCCAGTTGTAGTGGCCCAAGGCGACCTACGCCTTGCCACCATTCCCGACCCCGAAGCGTTTTTCCGCGTCACCAAAATGCGTTTTGCTGGCTCGGGCAAAAGCAAGGACCGCACCAGCATTATCTACAACAGCAACATCACCATCACGAACATTCCCGAAGAAGCCTATGACTATGTGGTCAACGGCAAGCCTGCGATTGAATGGGTGATGGAGCGTCAAGCCGTAAACGAGGACAAGAAAAGTGGCATCGTGAACGACGCCAACCGCTACGCCACCGAAACCATCGGCGATCCCCGTTACCCCTTTGACCTGCTTTGCCGCGTCATTACGGTGAGCGTTGAGACTATGAAGATCGTAAATGGACTGCCCCCGTTGGATATTTGATCCAATTCACCAAGCCCAGCGCAAACGAGAAATGCCCCTTTTGGGTGGAGCGGTCAATTCGTGGGTGTCCCATTATTCTCGCCGCGCTTGGCGGGTTAGTTCTTGGATTGAAAGATAGTTTCAGCGGACATCAAAAGTGCGATGTTGCCGTCTTTCTCGTAGATAGCACCACTACCTTCTGCTGGGGCAAGGTCACCTTTCACTTCTAACATTTTGAGATGCCTATTTTTACGATGAACGAAGATTGCCCCGTATTCACCAGGTCCTTGAAACACTTCTATGTTCGCCCTCTTCAATTTCTTTAACACTTGAAGCTTTTGTTCCACATTTTCAAATGGTGCCCAGAACTGGTCACTGATAACCATACCCTTGTTTGGAGCGGTCATCATTTTTGCCCAATTAAAGGCGATGCGGCGATTTTCTCTGCTAATCATTCGTTTTCCTCTCTGTGTTGGTGGGGCAGACAACGCCCTGTTGTTCCGTGGAAGGCGTCATTTCCGCCACGCTGACAGTCGGTTTGGGGCATTCCCATAGTACCGATTTGATTTCTTGGATTTGGTGGAGCGGGCGTTTGTGGGGGTCCCACTCATCTCGCCGCTACAAGATCAATATATTATAAAAATACTAATAGGTCAAAATCACTCATAACGGTTCCGCTAGACTTGTTAGTTTTTTGACTTTTGGTATGCTGTTACAATGACCGAACGCAGACTCTTCATCTACAAACGATCTTTCAAGGGGAACCGCTTACGGGCGACAGGCAACTTTGTTGCCCGTGATCTGCGCGAGGCTGCGGCAACACCAATTTGGAGCAATAAAGACGAACACCCAGAGAAACGAGCCCCGCACCCTTGGGAATACTCGGTCTATTACTGGTGGTGGGAGTTTCTACGTAGGCACGAAGGCTACAAGAAGTGCTGCGAGAATGGGGGTAAGGGCAGGTATGCGAGCCTCTACAAGGACTGGGGTGACATCCACTCCTCGCCTTATTGGGAGTGGTGGTCCAAGAAGGTGGTTGATGAACACGGCGACACTTGGATGAGAGGTGAATACCTGTTTGCAGAACCCCTTCGTTCAATCAGGGTCGTAGGTGAAAACTGGGTAGACTCAAACCAAGATCCATACTCCATCACCATCAACGTTCCTCTTGAAGTAGGGACACGAGACTTGGTGGCAATGTTTCGTCGTGTGCTCAACCAGCACTCGGACAAGCGAAACGCGGCGCGAAGTGTGAGCAATGCACTCTACCCAGTTGCAACGAAGGTTCCTCTTCGGGCTTTGTATTGGGCGTTGAGAGCGTGGGACGTTCAGCAGGAAACCAAGAACCAGAAACCAAAGGTAAAGAACCATCAAAAACCTGCTCTAATGGGAATCTCTTTATGGAACTTAGATGATGAAGGGGACCGTCAGCGGGCAAGAATGGAGTTCAAACGCTACTTTTTGGCAGCAGAAGATTATATTGCTTGTGCCGCTGACGAAGGAACCTTTCCAAAACGAAGGACCAAGAAAAACTCACTCTGATTGGCCTGAGTGCGTTAGTTATCCGAATATGATTGGCGGTAAATTTCTATCTTCGCGTTCTATATTTATTTCTTTTACTGCTGCAATAATGCGGTCACGAACCCAATTGCTGTGTTTTATTTCAAGAGAGCGCGATGCAATTTCCCTGGCGCATAGATCGGCAAGGTGTTCGTATTTGTCGGCTACATCCATTAGCACCTGATGCCGTCTATCCCGCATCAGGGTTGATTGTTTTTTTAGTTGCTCCATAAGGTTCATCAGCACTTGGCTTGAGGGGCGCATTCCTCTGGATTTGATGCTGCGATAATAGCTTGGGTTCTTCAAAAGCCATAAGGTGGAAAACTCATCCGACTGTATCGGTCTTGTTTTTTGGATTTCTTCAAAAATCATTTGTATGAACATATTATTTCCTTTCAGTGTTAGCCGCGACGCGGCCAACATCAATCTTCGCATTCGTTCTTCATTTGCTGCGCAAATGCATCACAAATGCTTGCTTGAGTTTTTTCTTTATATTTATCTTCTGTTTTCATTAGGAAACACAGGTCACGCCTTGGCTGGCGTGACCTATGACCTACTTTCATTGAGGTCTCCTTGCCGCACACACACGACCCCGAAAGGGGTTCGGCAGGTTTTGCTGTCTCCGATTATGTGTCGCCTTACGCAGATCGCAGGGGGTAAGTGTGCGGAATCCGCCCTGTGTCTTGTGGGGTGCATTTGTTAGATGCGTGACATCCCACTCACTTCTTCTTCATTACTGAATAACCAACCATTCCGAAGCAGGAAACGTTACACCCGATGGGGTCGTTTAGGCATCCCACCATCAATGGGGTAGTCCTGCAAAGCGAACAATAGGCAGTTCGTTTATGCTGACGTTTTCAAATTACGCCACCACAGCACGGTTACAATCGGCGCGCCAACCTTCATCCTATTTGTGTGGGCTACTGCCCTTCAAAGTTATTTATCTCTCTCCGCTACATCAGTCGCGGAATGTCCAAATTTCTTCATTTTTCAAAGTGTCACGTTTGAGTGTAGGCATATGGCACACGGTCAAAGGTGATAATAAGTGTCACATATGGGTCCATTGTAATCATTTGTTACAGATGTTACATTATATGTAGAATCAAATGTTACACCTTGGAGGCAAAGATGAAGGTTGGTTACCAGCGGGTCAGTTCCGAAGGTCAGAACCTTGACCGTCAGGAACTTGGAACGGATGTGGAGCGCATCTTTGCTGAGAAGGTGAGCGCGAAGAATTCTGACCGCGCTGCCTTGCAAGAAATGATCGCCTTTGTTCGTGATGGCGATGAGGTGGTGGTGTTCAGCATTGATCGTTTGGCTCGCGACCTGCGAGACCTGCAATCCATCATCCAGACCTTGAACGACAAGGGCGTTCGTATCTCCTTCCTTTCCGAACGACTAACTTTCAGTGCAGACGCAGACGACGCCTTTGCGAAGTTACAGCTTCAGCTGATGGGCGCGTTCGCTGAGTTTGAGCGCCGTATCATCCGTAAGCGTCAGGCAGAGGGCGTAGCAAAGGCTAAAGAACGCGGTGCCTACAAAGGCCGTCAGGCGACGATTGATGCGCGTCAGGTCAAGGCACTAATGTCTGATGGGTTGTCACCGACGCAGATCGCCCGACAGCTTGGTATATCTCGCCAGTCTGTCTATCGTCTTTCTGCTGCATAAATAACTGTATGAACATTGATGAGATCATATCGGACAAAAAGCAGATCAAGGAGCAGGAGAGGGCGATACTTGGTAGGTATTGCCTTACTCTGGCCGACCTCGGCTTTCTGCGGCGTATCCGGCAGATGCGCGGCGTTGTAGACGATGAACGCCTGAAGCAGCTTCAGGTTATGTATGGCTTTTATCGCGAAGCAGATGCAACTTCCCGAATGGACCGTGATATTGTGCGCGATATGGCAGAAGACGCCCTCGGGGAGCGGGCAAAAAAGGCCAGAAAAGAACGTCAAAACGCACTACGCAAGCTCACCTGAGTGAATTCTAAGAATTAGCATAACGTTAGCAGAAATTATTATAATATAAATAATACAACAAAATCAGTAACTTGTAAAGATACCTAATAGCGAAGCGTTAATTCGTTTCTTGCGACTTACGGAAAAGGGCACCCTCGGGTGCCCTTTTTCATTTGTGTCAGCTGTCAGGCGGTAGAAGTCCCAGACCGCGCAAATAGACCCCAATGCCCGTTTCGAGCAGGTCCTCAGGCGGGAAGGGTGATTTAGTCCCAGGGGACCCCCGCGCGAACAGCTCGACGACGCCGTGGCTCATGGCCCAGATATGCGCGCTGAACATCTGAGGTGGCGGACGGCGGTCAGCGGGGATGTGTTGGCTCAGGTCCTCGGCAGCTTTCTCCATCACACCCAACGCACGTTTAGACGCTGCAGCTAGTGCGGGATCACGCTGGATTGATACGCCGCTTTCGAACATCGCGATGTAGTGGCCCGGGAATTTCCGCGCAAAAGCGAGGTAGGCACGACCCGTCGTTTCAAACGCAGCCAGCGCGGTAGGCTGACCTTTGTTATAGGCGTGCTCCATCAGGTCGCCGAAAATCTCATACCCTTGGCGGGCGGCTTCTGCGATCAGCGCTTCGCGACCGTCAAAGTGACGATAAACGGCAGCAGGGGTCACACCTGCCTCACGGGCGGCCTCGGACAGGGTAAAGCCTGTCGGACCCCTTTCCTCAATCAGCTTGAGACAGGCGTCGACCAACGCACTGCGCAGGTTTCCGTGATGATAGCCGCGTTTAACCATTCCAGATGTCAGGACCGCCTGCGATTTTCGGGTCAATCTGCCCGATGTTGTTCGTGTCTTTGCGGTGATAGTCGATCTGGGTCAAGACTGCACGGATCGCATTCAATCGGGCGCGTTTTTTGTCGTCAGAGCGAACAACAGTCCACGGCGTCTGTTCCGTGTGCGTTCGGGTCAGGGTTTCACCGATCGCCTCGGAATATTCATCCCATTTCTTTAGACCCTCAACGTCAATCCATGAGAGTTTCCATTGCTTTAGCGGGTCTTTCTCACGTTCGAGGAACCGTTGAAGCTGCGCGGCCCGCCCGACATTGAGCCAGATTTTAAATAGCTTGATCCCTTCATCAACCAACATCTGTTCAAACGGAATAACCTGTTCGAACCATTTGTCGCGCTGCTCATCCGTGCAGAAACCAAAGACCTTTTCGACGACGCCACGATTATACCAACTACGATCAAAGAACACGATTTCGCCAGCGGTCGGCAGTTGTTCAACGTAGCGCTGGAAATACCATTGACCGGCCTCAACCTCGGTCGGTTTAGAGAGCGCAACCACACGCGCGCCACGGGGATTCAGATTTTCGCGGAACCGTTTGATGGTGCCACCTTTGCCCGCTGCATCGCGCCCTTCGAACACGATGGCGATCCGATCACCGCTTTCCTTAATCGCGTTCTGCAAACGGACGAGTTCGATCTGGAGGGCTTCCATTTCGTCCTCATAGTCCTTTTTCTTCATTTCCTCATCGTAGGGAAAAGAGGCATCCAGAATTGCGTTTTTCTCTGCGCTTTCAATGGCTTTGCGCACCTCTTTGGGGGCGTCGTTTTTGAAAAATGCGCTGATGGCTCCGTCGAAGGGTAGTTCCATGTCTTGCTCCGTCTTTTGAACCACTATGGCGGGCACAGCGACGTAGTTCAATCGACACAAAAAAGGCGGCCACAGGGACCGCCTTTGGATTATTTGCCAATGTCGTTCAGATCATATGGCGTCGACTGATAGACCTCGTTGATCCAGTTGCCATAAAGCAGGTGCGCGTGGCTCCGCCAACGGTTCTGCGGCGCCCGCGACGGATCATTGTCGGGATAGTAGTTCGCAGGCACGTTGATCGGCTTACCAGCTGAAACATCGCGGTCATATTCTTCTTTGAGCGTTCCACTGTCGTATTCGAAGTGGTTGAAGATATAGATCGCACGGTGAGCAGGATCTTCGACCAATGCAGGTCCCGTTTCTGCGCTATCGAGCAGAATATTGAGCCCATCGATCGGTTCAATTTCATCACGGCGCATTTCGGTCCAGCGGCTTACAGGCATCACTAGATCGTCAGAGAACCCACGCAGGTAGGGAGATGCGGGCTGACAATTCGTGTGACGCACGCAGCCGAAAGCCTTATCCGACAGGATGTGTTTTTGCACACCGTGGAAATAGTTGATCATCGCCATACCACCCCAGCAGACGCCAAAGGTGGATTGGACGCTGGTTTGGGTCCATTCAAAGACCTCTTTCAACTCGTCCCAATAGGTCACCTCTTCGAACGGGAGGTGTTCGATGGGTGCACCAGTGATGATCAAACCGTCGAATTTCTCGCCGCTGGCCTTCACCTCTTGGAAGGGGCGGTAAAACTCGGCCATGTGTTCGGCAGCGGTATTACGCGTCTCGTGCTCTGACATCCGGATCAGCGACAGTTCGATCTGAATCGGGGTTGCCCCCAACAGACGCGCAAACTGGTTCTCTGTCTGGATTTTCTTGGGCATCAGGTTCAACAGACCAAACCGCAGAGGACGGATGTCCTGTTTGGCTGCCCGCTCATCCGACATGACCATCACACCTTCGTTCGTCAGAACGTCGAAGGCAGGAAGGTTGGCGGGGAGTTTAATAGGCATTGGTCTGGTCCTGATAAAGTTGAGAGGCGCTATGTAGTCCCGTTAAGCGCGAGCCTCAAGGGTGCGGGCGATCAGCTCTTGGAAATCTTCGGCAGAGCGGACGGCGTAGATATCTTCAGCCTTCACCGTAATGCCCCAGCGATTAGCCATGGCACGATAACGCGGCTGACGATGGTCGAGAGCCTTGCGGTAGGTCCAACGGATGAAATCATCAGGGTTCACGTCGTCAGGCGACACCGATTTTTCAGCCAGATAGTCGGCCCACGCCTTGGTCAGAAACTCTGGCTGATAAGACATCGGCTTTGGCGCTTTGCCGAACCGACGGCAAAGTTCATCGATATGCGCGTCAGAGCCCTCAATCCATACGCAGAGGCATTCTTTGGCCAGCGCGGTCATGATTGGATCATTCGCGTCATCCGGATCAACCCATTCGCAGATCGATCCACCCGTATCGCAAATGAAATTCGGATAGCCATAAAGAGACTGCGCACGGCGGATGAAATAGCTCGTGTCCATCAGTGCGTCGATTTCGGCACGGCGGAACTGATCCTGACGGCGGCGATATTCGTCAATCGGAACGCCACCTTTGTTCGGATCACCAGGTTTGCCGAGGTAGGAGGCCACAGGCGACAGGTTCTCGAACGTGATGTTTGACCCGATGTAAATCGAATCCGACATCAGGAGGTCCCGTAAGAACGGTACCTTCATCGCCTCGGCCTTGGCGTTGTCGGCGATGTATTCGCCCATGTAACGCGTGCCGATGCGGTAATCGACGCTGTAATGGAACCAATCCCCCTGATCCCGCAGAAGGTTAGACACATATGTCTTTCCCAGTCCGGACATGCCGAACAGGAGGATGTGTTTGTTGGGCGCGTTGCGCCAATCGTCTGCGGTTTCGTAAATCATGGTGTCCGGTTCGTTGATCGGGCTTATGGCTTTGGGGTTTTGCCGATCGGCAGCCGCCCGTCAAGAACGACCAACCCCAGCGTCAGCACCATAAAGCCCACATAGGCGTGCCAGTCTAGTGTTTCTCCGTAAACCATGGCACCAAGGCAGATCGCAAAGGGGATGATCAGAAGCGTCACGAGGCTCAGGTTGCCAGCGCCCGCAGTTGTTAGGACGATGTAGTAAAGCCGATAGGCCACCGCGCTCGCCATGATCGCGAGATAGAGAACCGCTGCGATGCTGCGACCACTGTAGGCAAAGTCAGGCACGCCGTCCGTCCAAAGGGCGAGGGGGATCATTATGAGGCCAGCACCCGTCAGCATGCCTGCACTCGCAACCTCAGGCTGGAGACCGCGCAATGTGCGGCGCGAGATGATAGCCGACAGTGCATAAGACAGTGACGCACCAAGGATCGCCCATTGCCCCAACGCGCTGAGGTTCAGGTTCCGAAACGCATCAAAACCGATCACCACGACAACTCCGGCAAAGCCGATGAGCACACCGACCAAACGGTTCAGGGTGAGGCGTTCATCGGCAAAGGCAATCGGCACCAAAAGCACCGTAAAGAGCGCTGTCGTCGCATTAAGAATGCTGGCCAAGCCACTGTCAATAAACTGTTGTCCCCAAACAATGAGGGTAAAGGGCAGGGCGTTATTCAGGAGCCCATGCATCAGAAATATCGGGATATATCGGGCCTGTTTGGGCACCTTGGCGCCACCTAGATAAATCCACACCCAGAGCACCATCGCCCCGCCCGTGACCCGAAACGCAACCGTCGTGTAAACGCCGATGCTCTCAAGCGCCGCGCGATTGGCAAGGAACGATCCCGCCCAAATCAGCGCCAAAATGAGGATCATGCCCCATGCCTTAGGTGATAGTCGCATCTGCGGAGTCATCGGCGCCTCGATATTTGATCAAAAAGACAAAACCACACAAAAAAGCCCCGCACAATGGCGGGGCTTTGGGAATTTATCGGCTGGGATTAGTAGTTGTATGCCAGCTTCAGACCGATGGCTGTTGCGGAGTTGTCGGTGAAGGAAGAACCAATGTCTTCGGTCGTAGCATCACCCAAATCAACATAGCGAATACCGCCAGATAGCTCCATTCCATTGGTGAAAGTATAAGCACCACCAATTGAGTAGCTTATGTAGCCGTCGGTCGGGGACAAATTACTTACGGCAGCACCGAAGTCTTTTTCATACGATACGGCAAATTGAGCAGCGAAATTATCGCTGAAGCGACGGCCAACGCCAACAGTGTAGGTCGTTACATCCTCGTTGCCGAAGTCAGCAAGGTTTCCTGCAATTAAATCGTCTACTGTCGCTTTAGACCATTCTGCCCAGCGAATATTTGCGAAGGCCAACGTATTTGCTGCGATCCCTGTTTGGAAATCGACATTAACGCTTTGCGGCATTGTGGCTGTTAGGTCACCCACAGTACCATCCATTTCGAACGAAGTTTCCGACGAATAGGTCACCGCTGCTCGAAGCGCGATTTCTGGGATTTCGTAGGCCGCACCAAGTACAAACCCTACGTCACTATCGGACGAGTAATCCGAACGATAGTCTACACCTGGCCCATTCAATGGATTGTTTGCTTGGTAAAAGCCACTTGCTCGTACCATTCGGGGGCCACCGTAGACACTTACATTATCATCAACGTGATATTGAGCAAGGATGGTGAACCCAGTCGATTTCACTTCAGCACCACTCTCATAAACGATGTAGCCTGGAGTTGCGTAGTCGACATTAGCCCCAAATGGTTGATCCATAATGATTGCAAGTGACCAATCATCATTTAGATCAGTCTTAAAGGCGAAACCAACTTGTGTGTAGTCTGGAGCAACACTACCCGAAGATGCTCCAGGCTGGTTCAGTGCGTTCGGCCCAACACCAGTAACATCCGGGCTCACTGATCCGAACGAAATCTCTGCGTAGGTGCCTTCTTCGAACAGAGCGGTGATGCTCTGACCGGAACGGTCCATGCCGCCTGCGTAGGCTGCGGTGGTGCCGAGTAGCGGCACCACATTAAGGTCAATATTTACAGGAAATGCGGACCTTAACTATCTGTAAATACTTCATGAATTACCTCAGCCCTAGCATTGGGCTTGCCATGAGTGTTGACCAAAATGCAGACCAAAAGTGTCCCATATACGTTTAACCGTGAAGGTTATTATTACTTCTCTAGACGTGTGCCGAACGACTTAGTTGAACATTACAGCTATCCACGAGTCGTTCAGTCGCTGCACACAAAGCAGTACTCAATAGCTCGAACACGTGCTGTGATGCTGGCGGCTAAACTTGATGAACATTGGTCTCACATGAGGCTCGCCCATGCTGAGCTACCAGGAAAGCATTTACTCAAGCAGAAGAACGTTTCGTTTGTGCAGAGTAGTGCTGCACCTCAAGTCGTACAGAGCATGAGCTTAACTGAAGCTGTTGAGATTTACTTGTCTCTGAAGGGCGCAGGTAAACCGAAAACTTTCCATGCTGCTGCACATCGCACCTGTGGCTACCTTGTTGACGCTTGTGGCTTGAAGCAATTGCATGAGTACACTCGAAGTGATGCTCTGGCTTTCCGTGACAGTCTGATTGCCCGTGGTTTGGCAGGGACTAGCATCACTCGCATCTTTAATAGCGTCGTTGCTGTGTTCAACTTTGCTAACTCTGAACATGCATTGGGGCTCAAAAATCCCTTTACTCGTATATACTATGACAGGTCTGCTGGAGTGTCAGAACGTCAGCCTATTGCGGTTCAAGACATCCGAGTTATTCAAGCCAAATGTAAGGACTTTGATGATGAAGCCCGATGGTTGGTAGCGTTAGTGAGCGACACTGGACTTCGCTTGGCTGAAGCAGCAGGTGCAATGGTGTCGGACCTGAAGCTAGATCATCCTGTCCCGCATATCGTCATTGAACCCAATAGTTACCGTGGCCTGAAGACGATTAGCAGTAAACGTATTGTGCCACTTGTCGGCGCATCTCTCTGGGCTGCCCAGCGCATTGTGAAGACCTGTAGCGATCCAAAGGGACCAGCGTTTCTGAGGTATAATAAAACTGGCCAAACCAATGCGAACTCAGCAAGTAGTGCTATGAATAAATGGCTCAAACCTTTTGTAGGGAGAGGGTGCTCACTACACAGCTTCCGTCACTCAATGCGTGACAGACTAAGAGCCGTTAACTGCCCAACTGAAATGGTGGATCAGCTTGGGGGATGGTCGCATGATAATGTGGGGCAGGGTTATGGTCGTGGGTACGGCCTCGAACAACTTCAGCAGTACATGAACGCTATTGTTATATCTTAAACAGCCCCTGACTTTCGATTGGTCAACACTCATGGCAAGCCCAATGCTAGGGCCGAGGTAATTCATGAAGTATTTACAGATAGTTAAGGTCCGCATTTCCTGTAAATATTGACCTTAATGTGGTGCCGCTACTCGGTGAGTTTTTGGTGCTATTCCCGTTACAGGCACAACAAATCTGCTAACACTCTGAATTCATTACATAGGCTAACCTTTAGTTCATCACAATACGGCACATAATGGTCAGTAATTTGGTCAGTAGAGCGTGAGAGCTTGTAC